>CAVQZQ010000001.1:0-32423 GCA_963718435.1 uncultured Acidobacteriota bacterium
GCAGCGGGTAAACCGAACTGATTCCGCCTCCGGCCGCTACGATGTCATCGGTGCCGCCCGTCATGGTGGAGAGAGGCATGTTCGCCGCGATCGACGCGTTCTTCGTGGTGGAATCGTTCCACGGCTCCTCGGGAATGTATTTAAGCGCGCTGCGATGGTTCGGCAGGGAGTTAGTTGTATCTACATAGGTCGTAAAGCTTGTAGGGAAGTTGGCAATGAGGGCATCGAAGTCTGTTCCGCCAACGGCGATATTGAAGGGCGTTGCACCAATCCCGTTCACTGCCAATCCATTACCGGCCACTGTCTCGAGGTTCGGATTGTCGCATCCGGCAGAGCCGGCGTCACCCGTGGAAACAGTCACCGAGATGCCCTGCGCCGCAGCCTGTTCCCATAAGTCTGAGATATATTGGTTTCCCGCTGCCCCGATCTGCGATTCGCACCCGCCAAAACTTACGTTCAGAATATCGGCCTGGTTATCATCGAGGGCTCGCGCAATGGCAAGGAATAAACCCGATTGGTAACTCGTGTTTGATGCCGTGTAGAGGATGATACTGGCATTGGGGGCGATCCCGCCCGCTACCTCCGTATCCAGATACGCCTCAACGGCGTCGCCGTTTTCACCGGGGTCGGCGCCATCGACCACAACCGTCGTCGCCTTCGCAGCCAGCCCGAAAGTCACGCGATAGTTCGCGTTCTGCGTCACATCGATATTCGAGTCTCCGGCAAGACCAATAGTTACGCCAGTGCCGTCTAGCGCGGTGCCGGTATAACTCGGATTGAGTACCGTTGGAGTGTCATAGATAGTGGCTACGTCTGCCGGTCCAAGAAAGATATAGTAACTCGAGGTAGCGCTGCCAATCGTGTAAGTAGGAGTGATCGTGTGCGTTTTAGAGTCATATCTTCCGCCTGGTCCCCGGATGTATTGCGCCTTTGGCTTGAAACTGTTCAAAGACGCCAAACCGGCCACAACCGGAGCCAATGCTTCTGGTATCTGCGGGTCGGTTGCATTCGCCCAATATTGCTTTCCATCGATTACGTAGCTACGGATTGAAGTATGGAACGCGCTCTCAACCTGGCCGACCGTGCCGGACAACTCAATGGTCATCCGACCCGCGGAAACCTTGCCGATCTTGAATCCGCGGCCTGAAAGCCATGTCTGTACGGTCTGAAGATCGGAATCTCCAACGCCGAATCGCTTGCCAAAGTCTTCGACGCTCAGAAACTTCCGAAAATTCGGCGAGTGAGCGTCCTGCACCGATTGCAGATAGGTCTGCAGGTCTGCCTCTTGCTGCTTGCTCCGCTTGAGCACCAGCACCAGCCGATCCGCGGGCATCGACACCGGCGCGGCGCCGCTGTCATATTGCGGTCGCGCAAACGGATGTGTGTTGCCTTGCAGCGTGACGCGCGAAGAGTCGTCCACCGGTCCAGTGACGCGCGATTGCAAAAGCTGCGCAGGAGATTGACCTTGAAGCGGTGTCATCGCGAGGAGCAGACAAGCGATAAGCCACAGCGGTCCGAGAGCGGGCACGACCCGCTGAGACAGCGCCTTCATTTGATAGCCATCCTGGGCAGAGCATTGCTCCGCAATGTTGTGGGCCCTGGGGTTAGTGGGGGAACGGAATTCGGCCGGAAACTGCGAAGAGCATACCACAAATACGACTTAGTCAATAGTGTTCCGGAAGGTTCGGTGTGCTTCGGGTTATGATTGGTTCCACAGCAGTTAACAGCTCGCTGCTTTATCATTACCGCCATGCCAAAGAAGCTTCGCTGGGGAGTTCTCAGCACCGCGAATATCGGCCTCAGGAAAGTACTGCCGGCCATGCAAAAAGGCCAGTTCACCACCGTCGATGCCATCGCATCGCGCGATCTTGCGAAAGCCAGGAAGGCCGCGGACGCTCTCGGCATTCCCAAGGCCTACGGTTCGTATGAAGAGCTGATCGCCGACCCCAATATCGACGCGATTTACAATCCCTTGCCCAACCAGATGCACGTGCCCTGGACCGTCAAGGCGGCCGAAGCAGGCAAGCACGTTCTGTGCGAAAAGCCGCTCAGCCTCACCGTAGCGGAAGCCAAAACCCTGCTCGCCGTGCGCACCCGCACCGGAGTGAAAATCGGTGAAGCGTTCATGATCCGCAGTTTTACCCAATGGCTGCGGCTGCGCGAGTTGCTCAACCAGGGCCGCATTGGTGAACTGCGCTCCGTCGTCGCTTTCTTCAGCTACTTCAACAACGACCCCGCCAATATCCGCAACCAGGTTGAGTCCGGCGGCGGCGCGCTCTATGACATTGGTTGTTATTGCATTCAGGCCGCGCGCTATGCTTTCGCGCAGGAACCGACACGCGTGGTGGCCAAAATCGAACGCGACCCCGCGTTGCTCACTGACCGGCTGACGTCGGCGATTCTCGATTTCCCCGGCGGCCAGTCCATCTTCACGTGCAGTACGCAGCTCATCCCCTACCAGCGCGTCCAGTTCTTTGGCACCAAAGGCCGCATTGAAATTGAGATTCCCTTCAACGCCCCCAAGGATCGGCCAACCCGCCTCTTCATCGACTCCACGGGCGATCTCACCCGCAGCGGAATCACTACCGAAACATTTCCGGTAGGCGACCAATACACGATGCAGGGCGACGACTTTTCCAAGGCTGTTCTTGAAAACACAGAGGTCCCAGTGTCGCTGGAGGACGCAATCAACAACATGGCCGTAATCGAAGCCATCTTCCGCTCAGGCGAAACAGGTCAGTGGGAATCGCCACAAGTGTGATCCGGCGCCCTTGGACGAAACCATGGGACGGAGCAATTCCGCGCCATGAATTAGCTGAGTATGAAATGCGCAACACAAGACTGGCTGTCGTTCTGAGCGAACGGGGCCCCGAACGTCTTTCAGTTCGGGGGTGGTGAGTCGAAGGATCTGCGGTTGTTCTTCGATGAACTTCAGACTCACCACACTAGAGCATTTTCGATTCAAGTGCTAACAAAACTCCGTGCCCCATCCATTGGGCGTTCTTTGCACAGTGGGTGGGAGCCGCAGACACCTTTCTCAACCGTAAGGACCCAAGCCGAAAACGCAGTAGGACGGGTTTTAGGCGCGGTCGCCCGTCAAAATCCCGTGCACAATCCTGGCATTTTCTCCCACTTCATCCTTACGCCGGGGAAACACGCCAACATACACGCCGTCGATCGGCTTGATGCTCTCAAACGCCGTTCGAAAAGCCTGCGCCACCCCATCGTCGCCAATGCGCCCCGCGGCCAGAATCTTAAACGCGAAGCAGGCTTTGCGGTTTGCCGCATCACCTTATACATGCGTGCCGGATCGCTTTGCAGATAGATTTCGTGGGGCATTTCGAGCAGGTTGCCATTCAGAACCTGTCTCCATTCCGCCTCCGTTCGCGTGCGGTTGTAGACGCACCCCGAATAGAAATCCACGTCCCATCCCTGTTCCTCCACTAGCTCGATCACCTCGGGCTTGTGCGTACCCACGCCTACCAGCACTCCTAAGTCTCGCGCCCGCTTGCACCACTCCCGTTCGCTCGCCATGGTGCCGCTCTGGAAAGCTGCGTCAACCTCCTCGCCCCGCCGCTGCAGCGCCAGTGGCTTCAAGTCCCTGGCCAGCACCGCTTCGTCGTCGTGCGCCGTCACCTGGATAATCAGGTGCATCATGCCGCCCTCGCCTTGAAACCGCGCCAGGTCCTGCGGCGCACGTCCCATGTTCACGTAGTTGAACGCATTGATCCCGAAACTGTTCGCCCGGTGCATCACCGCGCAGACGTTGTCCTGCGTGTACCAATCCGCCATTGCCTTGCTGAAGTTGTTGTTGTAGTGCGCAAACCCATACATCGGGTTCACGCCGAGCACCAGCCGGCTGATCTCCGCGCTGCCAAACTTCATCTTCGGAATTTGGATGGACGCCGCGGTACCAACCTGGGCCGCCACACCACCCGGCTCCGCTCCCATGCCGTTTGCCGTACCGCCCATGAGGCCGACCGCCAGTGCCGCACTCGACTGCAGGAATTCACGACGCGTGTTGGACATGGTGACACAATCGCCCCCGCTCACCCCTCCGCGCTGTGAAGTGGGTCACACTTCGGGGGCCGTCTGGCGATTTACACTTCCGCTTGTCGTCCATTAGCCTGTCGTATGCCCGTTGACCAAATCATGTCTGCTCTGAGCTACAGCTCCGGCCCCGGCCGTCCGCTTCTGGAGTTGACCATCGGCGACCTGTTGCATCGAACCGCCAGCCGCTTCCCCGACCGCCTCGCAGTAGTCTCGCGCCACCAGTCCCGCCGTATGACCTGGGCCGAGCTCAGCGATGCGGCCGACGGCATCGCCCGCGGACTCTGGTCTCTTGGCATCCGCCGCGGCGACCGTGTCGGACTCTGGTCCACCAACTGCATCGAGTGGGTCATGATGCACATGGGCTGTGCCCGGGCCGGAGCCGCCCTCGTCAACGTCAACCCCGCCTACCGCTCTCACGAACTCAGCTACACCCTGACTCGCTCGCGCATGAAGGCGCTCTTCCTCTGGCACAAGGACAAGCACGCCGACTACGAAGAAATTCTGGCCCGTGCGCGTCACGGGCTGACATTGGAGTTGGAGCACACCATTTATTTCGATTCGCCCCAGTGGACCGCCCTCCTCGACGCCGATGGCCGCCTGCCCGATCACGTCGCCATCGACGACATTGCCAACATCCAGTACACCTCGGGCACCACCGGGCTCCCCAAGGGCGTCATGCTCACCCACCACAACGTCGTCAACAACGGCCAGTTTCTGGCCCAGGGATTCCACTACTCCGAGCAGGACCGCATCGTTGTTCCCGTGCCGCTCTTTCACTGCTACGGCTGCGTCATCGGAACCATGAGCGCAATCAACAGCGGCGCCGCCCTCATCTTTCCCAACTGGACCTTTGACGCACATGCCACTCTGCAGGCCGTCCACGACGAGCGCGCCACCTCGGTTTACGGTGTGCCCGCCATGTATGTCGCGGAATTCGGATTGCCTGACTTCGCTACCTTCGACCTCACCAGCCTGCGCACGGGCATGATGTCCGGCGCCCCCTGCCCCGTCGAACTCATGAAGCGCGTGCTCAACGAAATGCACATCGGCGAGTTGGTCATCGCCTACGGCCAAACCGAGACATCTCCCGTGGTCACCATGAGCGACGCAGGCGACTCTATTGAAATCCGCGTCAACACCGTCGGCCGCGCAATGCCGCAAACCGAGATCCAGGTGGTGTCCTCCGTCAACGGCGAAACCCTGCCCATCGGCCAGCAGGGCGAGATCTGCGCTCGCGGCTACGCCATCATGAAAGGCTACGACGGCGACCCCGACGGCACCGCCCAGGTCATCAAGCCCGACGGCTGGCTGCACACCGGCGACCTCGGCGTGATGCACATCGACGGCTGCATCCACCTCACCGGCCGATCCCGCGACGTCATCATTCGCGGCGGCGAAAACATCTACCCCCGCGAGGTGGAGGAGTTCCTCTACACCTATCCCAAAGTGGGTGAAGTCCAGGTCGTCGGCATCCCCAACGCCCGCCTCGGCGAAATCGTCGTCGCATGGGTTCGCCTGCGCCCTGGCCTTGAATCCACCGAAGAAGAGATTCGTACTTTTTGCCAGGGCCAGATCGCCTACTACAAGATTCCCGAGCACGTCCGCTTCGTCGACGACTTCCCTGCCACGCTCTCCGGCAAGATTCAAAAGTACAAGATTCGCGAGTTCGAAATCGAAGCGCGCGGCCTGCAACGAGTCGCCAGCGCAGCAACGGCCTGATCTGGCTCCAAAAGCGTTCTCCCGTTGTTTGATATTGCTGTATGAACCTCCGCGCAAATAGTTGCCGGGAAGCAACCTTCGCCACCTCGAACCCGCGCCGGGAGTTTCACAAAAGCATCTCTGGCGACCAGCTCTCAGAGTGTGCTATAAACCTGAGCACCGCGGGCCACCTGCCGGAATGCAGGCCATCTCATCCGAAAGAGATCTCAATGATGAAGAATCAAATCGCAAGGCGGTCCAAACTGCCAATCCTGTTCTCCTTCGCCATCCTCGCCGTCGCCGCCATCGCCCAGCTCTCCGAGACGCCACCCGTCAGCATGGGACTCTGGCAAACCGAGACCACCTCAACCGTGACCGGAGTCGAAAATACGCCGATGGCCGGAATGGCTTCATCTCTCGGCCGCCCGCATGTGACCCAATCCTGCCTTACCCCTGAAAAGTGGAAGAGCGATATCCAGGGCTTCAACGCCAGGCAGCAGAATAGTTGCACGCTGAGTAACGTCCATCAGGACGCTCATGAGATCTCATTCGACGAAATCTGCGTGGGAGGCGCCGCAAACCAATCGCACGTCGACATTCTCATCGACGGCTCGGATCACGCACACGGAACTGTTCTCACCAAAATCGCAATGCCGAACCTTCCGCAGCCCATGACGCTCAACATAGCACTGGTCTCGCATTACCTCGGCTCCGATTGTGGAAGCGTGAAACCGGGAGAGGGAAAAATGGTCAAGTAGCACGAACATTCGCGCGTCAAGCGAACCCCTCGTTTCTATCGTTATTGGATTCGCTGGGAGTGAACTTTTAATTCCACGAAAAGACTCTGACGAGAAGTGGCGCCCTGTACAGCTGAGCTCCGCTACTTTTCCAATCCCGCGCGCAGCGGAGTCTCGATTCGCTTGCTATACCTGCCGGTCAGCGCATTCCAGCGGACGATGACCAGTTCTTTGAGCATCTGCAAGCCATCCCTCAGATAGCTCATGCGGGTTCGCGCATCATGTGCCCAGCTCACCGGAACCTCGACCACCTTCAATCCGCGCTTCAGCGCGATAAACAAGATCTCGGGATCAAAACCCCAGCGCTCAATCGTCTGCAGTTGGAAAACGGTTTGGGCGGCTGAGCGAGTAAAGGCCTTGAAGCCGCATTGCGTATCGGCAAAGGGGAGCCGCATCACCATCCTGCACACCGCGTTAAAGCAGCGGCCAAAGAACTGCCGATAGAGCGGCTGGCGGTGCGTCTGGCGGCTCGTCGCCATCCAGCGCGACCCGATCGCAATATCCGCGCCCCCCTCAATCGCCGCAAACAGGCGTTCAGCTTCCTCAATGGGCGCAGACAAATCCGAGTCGGTAAACATCACCACTTCGCCCAGCGCCTGCAACACCCCGTGACGCACGCTGTAGCCCTTGCCCCGGTTTCCCGGATTCTCCAACAGCCGGATCTCCGGCGCCTCGCGCGCCATGTCGCGCACCAGTTCAGCAGTTGAGTCGGTCGACCCGTCGTTCACCACCACAATTTCCGCGTCCCAGGCGTTGGCGCGAAGGCATGCCAACACCGCCTCGAGCGTCGCGGGAATGCGTGCACTCTCGTTATAAGCCGGAATCACAATGCTGTACTTGGGAAACTGCGCCACTTCCACGCTCCCGCCCCATGCTGGTTCTCGTACCGGTTTTCGGGGAAGACTCTGCATAGAATAACCCCAGCGGTCATAGATGGCCCAATCGAATAGCAGGAATCCGTCCCTTCCCGCCAACCTGCTGAACCAAAAGGCCCAATTCTCACAGAGAACCCTGTTTTTTTGACACTTCAGACCCCAGAATCCGATTATGCTGTGAGGGGAGGTCCTAACGATCATGACAAAGGCAGACCTGGTAGAGAAGGTCACCCGCCTGGGTGACCTGACTCGTCGAGACGGCGAGGTCATTGTGGAAACCGTCTTCGATTCCGTAATCGGCGCGCTTCAAAATGGAGACAAAATCGAGATTCGGGGCTTTGGGTCCTTCCGCATCCGCCAGCGCAATCCCCGCATTGGCCGGAATCCCAAGACCGGAGACCGCGTGGAAGTCCCCGCAAAGCGCGTCCCTTACTTCAAGCCTTCAAAAGAACTGCGCGATCTGGTGAACCCGGGAGAAACCGCACACGCCTCGTGAGGACTCTTCCGCCTCAGCCGAGCTTCTCCAATTCAACCCACAACCCAATCCTGTATCCAGGGATTGCCGCTAGCATTTTCGGAATGTGTAGTCTGGAAAAACGCATCAAGTGGCTTCTCAGGAAAAGCCGCCGCCCTTCGCAGCGCTCAAAAAGGCTGCGTATATTCCGAAGGTGCCAGGGCAATCGCATGAATACAATTTGTTGACCAGACTGGTTCCGATTTCCATCGCGCCGGAGGCGCAATGGTCGTTAGCCCCGCGCTTCAGCGTGGGGAAGACGGCCGCCAATAGCCGGTTAGCCCCGTAGGGGCGGCGCAATCGCATGAATACAATTTGTTGACCAGACTGGTTCCGATTTCCATCGCGCCGGAGGCGCAACGGTCGTTAGCCCCGCGCTTCAGCGTGGGGAAGACGGCCGCCAAAAGCCAGTCAGCCCCGTAGGGGCGGCGCAATCGCATGAATACAATTTGTTGACCAGACTGGTTCCGATTTCCATCGCGCCGGAGGCGCAACGGTCGTTAGCCCCGCGCTTCAGCGTGGGGAAGACGGCCGCCAATAGCCGGTTAGCCCCGTAGGGGCGGCGCAATCGCATGAATACAATTTGTTGACCAGACTGGTTCCGATTTCCATCGCGCCGGAGGCGCAACGGTCGTTAGCCCCGCGCTTCAGCGTGGGGAAGACGGCCGCCAAAAGCCAGTCAGCCCCGTAGGGGCGGCGCAAATGGCGAAATTGTCATCGAGTTATCGTTCAATGCGATTGCCCTGCCGAAAGCGCTTTTAACGCTGCCGGATGCCGATGACGCCCAACATGCGTCCCGCGTGTCCCTGCGATGCGCGATGCGAGAAAAATAGCTCCGTCTGGCAGCTTGTGCAGCCGCCCACAATCCCAATGGCGCTTGCCTTGAGCCCCGCGTCCAGCAGTTGACGGCGATTCGCTTCCACAAGGTCCAGGTGCAAGCCTGGCCCGATGGGTGAGTGCCCCGGTGCGCGTTGCGTTAGAAACAGCATCGGATACTTCTTCCGCACTGCGTCAGCGTCATAGACTTCGCAAAACAGCTCCCGCGCATAGCTGAACTGCGATTCGAAGCTGGAGAGCACCTCTTCGCCGACTGCGTAGCAGCATGCGCCCACTCCCGGCCCGATCGCCGCCACAAGGTCCTCTGGCTTTGAGCCAAACTCGATTCGCATTCTTCCCACGCCATTCTCAACAATGCGCTTCACGGTTCCGCGCCAGCCCGCATGGAACGCCGCCACCGCACGTCGTTTTCGGTCGGCCACCAGCACCGGAATGCAATCCGCGGTTTGAATGCCAAGCAGAATTCCCGGCTCCGCGGTCATCAGACCGTCCCCTTTCCACGGCCGCTCGCGAAGTGCATCCGCCGTGCCCACCCGCACCACAAGATTGGAATGGATCTGGCGGAGCGTCACCAGCGGCGTTGCGGAATCTCCGGTAATCGCCTCGGCCAGCAGCCTTCGATTCCCGGTCACCACTTCCCGGCTGTCCTCCGCCGTAAAGCCGAGATTCAACTCTCCCGCCACGCCCTCCGCACAGTACGCACGGCTTCCTCCGCCTTTGCGCGTGCTGAAGCCGGACCACAGCCATGGCGTCTTTTCCAACCCGCAACCGGCAACCATTCAACGCCGTTCGCCGCAACCCGCGGCGCAGCCGCCACGGTCGATAGTTCCTCTGGCATGGCTCGTTCCAGGCGAAGTTGTCGCGTGATTCCGGCGGACTTGCCATGGCGCTTGCGCACCAGGCCGGCTTTGTCGAAAACTGTGTCAATCTCTCGGAGATCTGCGTCGGACTTTTTTTTCGGGGATGGAGCAGGCCGCGTCACAGCTAGATTGTAGCGGTAGGCCGAAAGGATCTTTCTGGGAGGGTAAAATCGATGGTTCGGCCAAGAGCGAATGGGCCTGCCTTCCGGCAGGCCCGCTCGAGAGGCGTTAGTTGGAGGGGGGTCCTGAGGGGGTCAAGAGAAGGGGTCCGTTGCCGGACCTTCAAGAAGGAACAGTTACCTTTCTCGGAAGGGTCATAATTCGGGGAAGCCTCTGCTTGTTATTCAGTAAGATGCCGGATTCTCGAAAAGGTTGCAAGTCCAGTTGGCCGTCTGTGCAAAACTTTTTTCGCTATTTTTCTAGTTTCTAGCCTTGAAAAGGCTTCCATATGTCCTTTAGATGCTTGTTTGGTCCCTTTCGGCCGCTTGGCGCAAACTGGCTCACGGTAGCTTCGCCCTTCGCCTCACAGCTTTCTCAATGGATTTCGTAATAAGCCCGGTCGGCAGCAGTCGAACGAGAAACGCCCCAAACCTCCCGCCAAATTTGGGAATGATGGTCCGCTGGCCGCGCACCAGGGCGGCAATCCCCTGTCGCGCAACATCTTCCGCCGACTGTGCCCCGCGTGATTTGAACGCATTTGACCGCGCCACCTCAAAAAACTCGCTCTCCGTCGTCCCTGGGCACAATGCCGTCACCTTCACCCCAAACCGCGCCACCTCTGCGGCAAGTCCCAACGCAAAAAATCGGTCAAAGGCTTTGGTCGCCGCATAGGTTGTGAGATACGGCACCGGCTGAAAGCTGGCCGTCGAGGCCACCACCAGCACCCAGCCGCGACGCCGTTCCACCATGTGCGGAACAAGAGCCGAGACAGCCGCACCACGGCCTCGCAGTTCACCATCACCTGGCTCACCTCCTGCTCCACCGGGCTCTGGTAGAACGGCCCAAACTGCCCCAGCCCCGCATTGTTCACCAGAATGTCGACCGTGATGCCCGCCCCCTCGGTCGCGTCATGAATCAGTTGCGGCGCAGTAGGATCGTTCAGGTCCGCAACAACAAGGCGCACCGCAGTTCCCTTCGCGGTGAGTTCGGCCGCAAGAGATTCCAGTCGCTCCTTGCGTCGCGCCGTCAGAATGAGTTTCGCGCCATAGGCGGCCAGTTCCCGCGCCAGTGCCACGCCAATCCCCGCACTGGCTCCCGTAACCAGTGCCCACTTGCCGCGAAATTCCTGCGTCCTCGTCATCGCGCTCCATCATAGCGGACCAGTGGTCCGCGGTCCGGAAATTGCGGGAAGGTCCTGCCGAGGAAGTGAGTCCAGAAACGGTCTCATAAATGGTTTTGTGAAAGGGCACGACTTTAGTCGTGCCGCAAAGGTCGGCGGGTGGCCACGGTCTCGGTGAATTTGTCCCAACCCGGATGAGGGTGCCACCGGTCCCTCGCAGTTGGGGACCGGTGATGACAGTACGATGATGTGATTTTAAGTATCGCGGTCGTATCACCGTCTACGCGAAAGTTCATCTGGCGGGTGGCCACGGTCTCGGTGAATTTGTCCCAACCCGGATGAGGGTGCCACCGGTCCCTCGCAGTTGGGGACCGGTGATGACAGTACGATGATGTGATTTTAAGTATCGCGGTCGTATCACCGTCTACGCGAAAGTTCATCTGGCGGGTGGCCACGGTCTCGGTGAATTTGTCCCAACCCGGATGAGGGTGCCACCGGTCCCTCGCAGTTGGGGACCGGTGATGACAGTACGATGATGTGATTTTAAGTATCGCGGTCGTATCACCGCCTACGCGGAAGTTTCATCTGCAGAAACGGGTACTCTCGGTTTTTGCGGTCGGGTAAAGCGCAAAATTAGCACAGAAATTTGCCACCACGCCACATAGCTGAGAATCTAGGGTCGTTCCATATCACCAGTTTTGAAAGGGCACGGCTTCAGCCGTGCCGTAAAGGTCGCATAAATCGCTGGGCCCCTGAGGGACTGTGGGGGCCCCTTTCGAACTTAATCAGAGATTCCCAAAGACCCGGGTTGTTAAACCAGCGAGCTGGATCAGAGTCGTTCAAAACTCGATCTGTGCTGAAAATTGCAGTTCACGCGAGGCCAACTGGTTCGTAACCCCGGCCAGTGGGCCTCCAAAGCCCAGACCCGGCAACGCGCCATTGCCGTAGGTACCGCTGAACCCGACAACATTCCGATGATTGAGCAGGTTGAATGCTTCTGCCCGCAGGTTCACTGATGTTCGCGTGTCATTCCCGGTTCGCCCCAACCCAATGCGCTTCTCCACAAACGGCTCCAAGTCATATAGAGAAGTGCCGCGCCCGGTATTCCGGCCAACGACGGCGCCGTTAATTACCGGCCGGTCTGTGGTGGCGCCCGTATCGCCGCTATTGTTTACGCCAGTCACAATGTTGTAAGGCAATCCGCCGGCGACGGTTGCAATACCGCCCGCCGCAATGCCAAATGGCGCCGCATAGATTCCGCCCATCACAAGGCGGTGCCGCTGATCGAAGATGGCATTGCCCAGTTCGGCCTCGCCGGCGTTCAGAGCATCATTCGGGTTCTGGCTCGGAACGTCCGGATCAACAGTATCCATCGTGTGCGACCACGTATAACTCACCAGCAGCTCCGACCCGTTTGCCGCACTATGTTTTAGGTTGATGTCCATCGCCTCGTAGTATCCCGCGCCATCGTTCACATCGCTTTGGATCACGCTGTAAGGTGGCCGTGGCCCGGTGGCGCTATTCGGATTGCAGGTTGCTCCTTGTTCCGCAAACCAAGCCTTCCAATAGGGCCGCGTACAGTTCGCCGCCTGCGCGCTCCGCACCTCCCCGGGCGCAGCGCGTACAAACGAAGAAGGCGCGTCGACATCAAGCGGCCTCACAATTCTTACCGTGTGCGATCCGAGATAGTCTGCGCTCAGCACCCATTCCCGCGCCAGTTGCTGTTCCACTCCGAACATCCACTGCTCGTCGTATGGGTTTTTCAGCGCATCCGGATACCCGACGAGTGTGCTCGTCGGAAAGAACCGGTTGTAGTAGCTCGCGCGCCCCGGCCGCAGATAAAGACTGCGCAACGGCGCAATCGCAGTCGAGGGAAACACCGGTAGCGGCACGTCCGCAACATTGGCCGGAAATCCCGCCTGGCCCGGCGCGGCTGTGTAATTAAAGACACCGGCGGGCCCGGTCAGCGCGTAATTCGCCTCGGAGTTATCGACAACCTCTGCATAGTAGAAGCCTAACCCTCCGCGCACCGTAGTTCTGCTTCTGCCGCCGATGTCGTAAGCAAAGCCCACGCGCGGAGCAATATCTGCCCGCGAATCCGTGAACGTTTGCACCTCATAACGCAGACCCAGATTCAGCGTGAAGTCGGCAGTCAGGTGCGCATCGTCCTGCGCAAACACCCCGGTCATCGTGTCCCCGACCGTATAACTCGCATTCCCATAGCTCTGGGTATAGCTTTGCACGTTGGCAATATCGCCCAGGTAAGCCGCACTCTCGCAATAGGCCGCTGTGCCGGTGCAACTCTTGTATACGAGCGCGCCGTCGTAGATTGGCCCTCCAAACTCCTTGCTGTTGCCGCCGCTGCGCGCGTGGATAACTTCAGCGCCCACCCGCAGCTCGTCGCGGCTCCACGTTTTCACCAGCGAATCCATTACTTCAAATTGCCGGTTCAGCAGCAGAGCCGATTGCGAAGTTCCGGAAGTAAAAGTGCCGCCCGATGAAATCGGCACGGAATACTGCGTTCCAAAAACCACTGGCGCAAATTGCGTAATCGGCGACGCAAGTTGAAACTGCAGTCGCACATCATTGGCCATCGAGGTCCCCAGTGCCATCGTGTCGCCCAGCTCGGTCGTATAGGTCCGCCTGCGAAAGACACGGGCGACGCTGGGCAATGTGTTTCCCCCTACGATCCCGTTGGGGTTCGTGTCGAAAAAGCTGTCGGCGCCGCCGTGAAAGAAGGCACGATTCCCCGGTTTGAAAGTGTGGTCGATGCGCAGAAATCCAAGCCAGTCGCGATAATGCCCAATGTAATTGCCAGGATCGAGCGGCGAGATGATAGGAGAGGCGCGATTCTGATAGCTGTATTCCGCCGAAGCCAGAAACACCGTATGCCCTTGCCGCGCGAGCGGTCCCGATGCCGTCGCAGCACCCTGTGCAAGTGTGTCCCGCGTAATGTCATTCCCGCTGGTGGCAGTGCTCGCGGAAAACCCCGATAGCGCCGCTTCAGGTCCGGAAGGCCGCCACAGGCCAACCAGGTCACCGTGGTACTTGTCTCTGCCGCTCTTCGTGACAATGTTGACCACAGCGCCTTCGCCAAATCCATAGTCTGCCGCGAAAGCGTTCTCAAGCACGGTCATCTCAGCCACTGCATCGAGCGGCACGTTGGTAAATATTGTCTGCCGGCCCCAGGCATCATTACCGCTCGCGCCGTCCACTTCAAACCAGGTTTGCCGGCGCCCCGTTCCATTGGCGGTGAAGAGTTCCTGGTTCATAAAGATGTCTCCCTGGTTAATGGCTGGCCGGTTGGCAGCCAGCAACAGGGGCAACCCTGTGACCCGCCGGTTCAGCAGTGGCATCCTCTCCATTTGTGCCGCGTTCAGCCGATCTCCAAGCTGCGGCTCGTCCGAGCGCACCGTTCCGGCGGTTCCGGTCACGCGCACAGCGGCTTCAACACCGGCCAACTCCATGCGCAGTTGCAGGCTTGCAGTCGCACCAGCCGTCAGCACCAACGCGTCGGATTGCACCTCAGACAGTCCGGGGTAAGTTGCCTTCAGTTGTAGTGTGCCGCCAACGGGCAGATCCTCCGCGACAAAGTTGCCCTCGGCTCCAGTCTGCAGAGAGCAGATCGCCCGGTGCTTCGCGTCTTCAATCATCAACCGCACGCCGGCGAGCGGTGCGCCATTGGGCCCTCTGACAATGCCCCGCAATGCGGCGGTATCCGGAGTCTGCGCCGGTGCAAGCGACACCATGAAACAAGAAGGTAAGAAAAAAAGGAAGGGGATTCGCCAGGCGCGGAAAGCGAGCTTCATCTTTCCAGCATCTCCGATTTCTGCCTCATGCGCCAGAGGCTTCCAGTGCCCCGCGGCTTAATCTTCTTGCTCATCCGGTGGTTCGGCTTCACAATCGAATCTACGATGACTCCATTCCATCGCTTTCCTGCCCGGTATTCAAAGCTTTTGTTGACCATTGTTGTTTTCCTGTGTTGCCTGCCTGCACTCATGTTGGCACGCGCGCAGGAGCTCTCACCCCAGCTGTTCAACGGTCTCCGCTGGCGCCTGGTTGGCCCCTTTCGTGCAGGCCGCGTGGTCGCGGTCAGCGGTGTGCCCGGCAGCGACAAGGACTTCTTTTTCGGCGGAGTCGATGGCGGCGTGTGGAAGACCACGGATGCCGGCACCGTCTGGCAGCCGATCTTCGATCAGGAGCCCGTCGCTTCCATCGGCGCCCTCGCCGTTGCTCCTTCTGATCCCAAGGTCATCTACGTGGGCACCGGCGAGTCCGACATCCGGTCCGATTTGGCATCGGGAGACGGCATGTACCGCAGCGATGATGGAGGAACGACATGGAAGCACATCGGCCTCGACGACTCGCGGCAGATCAGCCGCATCCTGGTTGATCCAACCGACGCGCGCACGCTCTATGTCGGCGCCCTCGGACATGCATACGGCCCAAACGAAGAACGAGGTGTCTACAAGTCAACAGACGGTGGCGAGCACTGGCAGCGCGTGCTCGACAAAGGGCCCGATGTTGGAATCGCCGACATCGCGATGGGAACCAATCAAACGCAAGTGCTGTTTGCCGCTACGTGGAACGCCCATCGCCCTCCATGGAGCACCTACGCGCCTCTCGAAGGTCCAGGCAATGCGATCTATCGCTCCACCGACGCAGGCGCGCACTGGGCCGCAATCGCAGGTCACGGCTTGCCCGATGGCACGTGGGGACGCATTGGCATCGCGGTCGGTGCTGACGGCCGTCGCGTCTACGCCACCATCGACACCCCGAGTAATGCGGGGCTCTATCGTTCCGACGATCAGGGCGATACCTGGACCCTGGTCAACACCGACTCCCGCCTCATCAGTCGCGCATGGTACTTCAGTGCGTTGGCGATTGATCCAACCAATGCCGACGTCCTCTATATTCCCAACATTGCGCTCTACCGCACCGAAGACGGCGGCAAGACGATCCAGATTGTCCGTGGAGCGCCCGGCGGCGACGACTATCACCAGATTTGGGTGGACCCCAAAAACTCATCGCACCTCGCACTCGGCGTCGATCAAGGCGCAACCATCAGTCTCGATCGCGGCGCGACCTGGACAACCTGGTACAACCAGCCCACCGCGCAGCTCTACCACGTCACCACCGACCACAAGTTCCCCTACACCATCTATGGCGCGCAGCAGGACAGCGGCTCCATCGCCGTGCACAGCCGCACCGACCACGGGCATATCGACACGCGCGACTGGTTTCTGCCCGGCGGCAGCGAGAGCGGCTACATCGCCATCGATCCAAAGAACGAAGACGTGATCTATCTCTCCGGTGCCTATGGCGACGTGCAACGCTTCGACCGGCGCACATCCTTCAGTCAAAACGTCACGCCCTGGCCTCTCGGCGGTTTTGGAACCGAGATCAACAAGCGGAAATATCGCGCCCCATGGACACCCCCGCTGGTCTTTTCTCCGGCCGACAAAACATCTCTTTACCTCGGCACCCAGTACGTGATGAAAACCATCGACGGCGGTCTCCATTGGCAGACAATGAGCCCGGACCTTACCGGCGCGGCTCACGGAGCCGGCAACAGTGGGCCGGTCACTGTTGAAAACGCCGAGCAACAGGGCTACGGCGTGGTTTACGCCATTGCGCCATCGCCGCTAAAAGCGGATCAGCTCTGGGCCGGTTCCGACACCGGTCGCATTCACCTCACCACAGACGGTGGCAAGTCCTGGAGTGACGTCACGCCTCCCGGCCTCTCTCCGTGGAGCAAAATCTCTCTCATCGAGGCTTCGCACTTCGACCCCGCGACGGCCTATGCAGCCGTCGATCGTCATCGCCTCGACGATCAAAAGCCATACCTCTACATCACGCACAATTACGGCAAGACCTGGAAGCTCTCGGTCAGCGGTATCGCACCCAGTCACTTTCTATGCGCCGTTCGCGAGGACACGGAGCAACCGAGCCTTTTGTTCGCGGGCACAGAGTTCGGGATCTATGTCTCTTTCGACAGCGGAGATCATTGGCAATCGCTCAACCTGAATCTGCCCGCGAGCTCGATACGCGACTTGAATCTAAATGGCAGCGACCTGATCGCGGCCACGCACGGGCGCTCTTTCTGGGTGCTCGATGACATTGCGCCCCTTCGCGAGGCCGCAGAGGCTCAGAATCAGCGGGCCTTTCTATACACTCCGCCCCCGGCCGTGCGCGTGGACAACGACGGCTTCCTCGGATCGCCGCTGCCCCCCGAAGAACCGCAGGCAGACAATCCTCCCAACGGAGCGATCGTCGACTACTACCTTCAGACCAACGCGACCAAGGTAACGCTGCAAATTCTCGACACGCAAGGCCACGTTCTGCGCCATTTTTCGAACAGCGATCAGGTCGTCGTAAATCGCCCGCTTCTTCCCATCGCCGAGCGCTGGTTTCCCAAACCAGAGGCCCTCGAAACGAGCACCGGACACCATCGCTTTCTGTGGGATCTCGCGGCAGGGGGCGCCGCTGCGGGAATCGACGATGACGAGGACTCGGCCGCTGCGCCGCCAGGGCCGCGCGTACCGCCGGGCGCCTACAAACTGCGCCTCACAGTGGATGGCGTCCAATTGGACCGACCATTGCACGTCACCATGGATCCGCGCGTAGATGCCCCTCCTCAGACCGTTGACCGGCAGTTCACCCTCGGCGAATCCATCTATGCGCAAACCCTGTCCAGTCGCAAAGCCATGGCCGAACTTGAGAGCGTCGAAACTCAGTTGATGAAGCTCGACTCAATCAGTCAGAACAATCCACCCGATCTTACCCAAGCCATCCACAGCGCTCTTGCCAAACTGCGGCAGATCAAAGGCGGTGACGACGACGACGGAATCAAAGACAAAGTCGGACTTGCCAAAGCCAATGCCGGATTGTCAACCGTATTGAACGTCGTTGAGAGCGGCCATCGCGCCGCTCCCGCGCAGGCGCTCGAGATTCTCTCGGCGATGAGCACGTCCGCCCGCAAAGACATAGCGTCGTGGCAGCAATTCAAGACGACCGCACTCAGTGACGTAAACACGGCCCTGCAGCGCGCCAACCGCCCGCCATTGCAGATCGCCGCCATCGAAGAGCAAGTCCACTACGCGATGACACGCTAAGTAGCCGAAGTGTTCCAAACTTGGTCTCCGACCGCTTGATGCCGCACCAGCTATGCGTGCCCCATGTCCCCCTTTTGGGACATGGGAAAGCATGAATTCAAAATCCGAATTCATGCCGTCGGAAACCTGGAATTCGATACGAAAATCCCTCACGAAAGAGCATTCGAATATTCCGCCTTTCAATTTAGACTTTGCACGTGCGGACCTCGGACTCATTCAATCCTCATCGCCGCTCTCCGGCATCGTCTCCGGCCTTTGATCGAGATTCAGAGTCGGAAGATGCTCGTTCCTGAACTTGTCATTCAACTCTGGAATCGCGGTGCTCTTGAGGCGCCCCCAGGCGCGCAGCGATTCACTCAACTCTTCGCTGACGTGCTCTGCCGCCGTTCGTTGCGCAGCGGTCGGTGCCGCATCCACTTGTCCCACCTCGGTATAGAGCGCCGAAACTTCACCGGCTACTTCATCCAGGCCCGGCGCTTCCTCGCCCCCGGCGGATTTCTCTTTCCCGTTGAGCAACGCAGTGAATTCCTCGATCGATTTCTCCAACGTCCGCCTGAGTTCCGGCGATCCACTCTTCGATGACTTCTCTATCTGTTCCCGAATCGAATGTGCCTGCATTGCCGCCTCAGAGCTGCTTGTCAGCATCCCTGAAAGTTCGTACTCCAGTTTGAACAAGTCGTCCAGATCAGCCTTGGATGCGGCTACGCGCGGGTCCATCTTGATCGTAAGTGGGGCAGTGATCTCTTTCCCATTCACACTAAGTCGCACCAGATAACTTCCCGGCAGCGCAATTGGCCCCTGCGGCATCCGCGGCGTTTCATGCGGCACCGCGGAGATTGGATACTCATAATGGGTGGCTGTCGGCGTTGTGTATCTCAAATCCCACACCCATCGATGCATTCCTGCATCGCCAGGCAGCGTCTTCGACATGCTAATCCAATAAAGCGGAATAAGCTGCTTCGATAACTCGTCCATCGTGGACTCGGCCGCATCGGTGCCCGAGTAGCGACGCACCACCTTCCCGCCCGCATCCAGAATCTCCAATGTCACCGCACCCTTCACCGACTCCGGCAATGAATAATCAATTGCCGCGCCGTCAGGCGGATTCTGTCCCGCGGGTTCGTCAGCCGGCAACGGCGTATCCGTGTTCGTGTCCCGCCGAATGCGATACGCCGTTCCCGGCTTGAACAACACAGGCTCTGCCTTCGCATCTACGCCTCCGAGTTGGCGCAGTGGCGAAATGTCATCGAGAACCCAGAACGAGCGCCCGTGCGTAGCCACAATCAAGTCATTCCCTTCAATCCACAAATCGCGCATTGAAGTGTGCGGCAGGTTGTACTGCAACGGCTGCCAATGATCGCCGTCGTCCAGCGACGTCCACACCGCCGTCTCGGTCCCCGCAAAAAGCAGCCCTTTGCGAATCGGATCTTCGCGCACCGTGTCCACCGGCGAATCATCCGGCAAGCCGGTCGCAACCGGTTGCCACGTCGTCCCTCCGTCATGCGTTCGATAAATGTAGGGATGCAGATCGTCGATGCGGAAGCGGCTCACCGAAACATACACCGTCTGATCGTCAAAATGCGAAGCGCTGATCTGCGTAACCTTGCTCCACGGCGTGATCCCCGCAGGGGTAATGTTCTTCCAGTTCTTGCCGTGATCGTGTGTAATCCACACCAGCCCGTCATCCGTTCCCGCCCAGATCGTGTTCACGTCTTTGAACGAGGCAGCGACCGAGTAAATCGCACCGCGCCGCTTTTCCGCATCCTTGGTCGGGAGCGGCGCCAGGGACGCAATCTGGCCCGTATGTTCACGCGAAAGATCCGGGCTGATCTTCTCCCAGGTCTTCCCATAGTCCTTCGTTTCAAACAACACGTTCGCCGCATACAAAAGCAGGTGCGGATCGACCGGGAAAAAAGAATCGGCTCCGTGCGGTCGGCGCGATACTCCGCATCGTGAACCGGAATCGGCGTGATGTTCTGCACCTCTCCCGTAATCCTGTTCCACTTCGATACCTGTGTGCGACCCGCCCCGTAAACAATCTCAGCATGCAGCGGGTCGGGCGCCGCATATCCGTATTCGATGATGCCCACCGGATGCCAATCGCGAAACGTGATTTCGCCGTCATTGCCCCGGCTTGAAATGCATACTGACCCGCTCTCCTGCTGCCCCGCGCACATCTGGTAAGGAAATGTATTGGTCACCGCAACGTGGTAAAGCTGCGCCGTCGGCTGGTTGTACCAGGAACTCCAGCTTTCTCCGCGATTCACGCTCACCAGCGCACCCTGGTCGCTGACCAGCAGAATGATGTCGGGATTTTCGGGATTGATCCACAGGTTCTGGTAATCGTCTCCGCCCGGTGCGCCGCGCAAGCTGGTCCACGTCTTGCCGCCATCCGTCGAACGCGTCGTCACAATGCTCGCGCTGTACACCACATCGGGATTCTTGGGATCCACAGCGGGAATCGGCAGATCGCCGCCTCCAATCTTCATCGCCGGCCGCGGATCGTCGGTCGCCTTGGTCCAGCTTTCGCCCCCATCGTCCGAGCGAAACACTCCGAGTCCCGCACCGGTCGCATAGCCCCCCTCGAGCGTCGTCGATAGCGTGGCATACAGGCGATTCGGATCGCTGGCCGCGATCGCCACCTGAATCTGCACCAGGTTGTCAGGCAACCCCTTGGTCAATTTCCGCCAGGTCTCGCCGCCATCGGTGGACTTGAACAGGCCTCCATTGGTGCCGTCGTACTGGTTGCCGTCTTCCCAGGGCCCCAGCCGCGACTGCCAAAGCGCCGCGTACACCACCTCCGGGTGCACGGGATCGATCGCGACATCGGAGCCCCCCGTGTTCGCATCCTTATAGAGCACCTTCTTCCAGCTTTTGCCTCCATCGATCGAGCGGTAGATCCCGCGCTCTTCGTTGGGACCGTAAGGATGACCCAGCACCGCGGCAAAAAGCCGGTTCGGATCGTGCGGATCGACGGCAAGCGACGGTATCTGCTCGCCATCGCGCAAGCCCAGATGCTCCCAGGTCTTCCCCGCATCGTTTGAACGGTAAATGCCGTCACCCACCGAAAGATCAGGCCGATGCAATCCTTCACCGCTGGCCACATAGACCACGCTACTGTCAGACTTGGCCACTGCAATCGCGCCGATCGACTGCGATGATTCGTGATCGAAGATCGGATTCCAGGTACGCCCATAGTCGGTGCTCTTCCACACCCCTCCATCTACCTGCCCCACATAGAAAACATTCGGCTCTCCCGCGACCCCGCACGCAGCTCGTGTCCGCCCTCCGCGAAAAGGCCCCACCATCCTCCAATGAAGCGCCGGCATCCATTGCCCTTGCGAGCCCGGATTCGCACCCGTTTCCTGCGCAAAAGCTGCGTCCGCGAGCGGAAGCCAAACAACCAAACACAGTGCAAGTTCAAGAATCTGGCAATTGCAACGCAGAAAGTGCTTCATTTTCGATGAACTCCTGGGGAACAACCTGCAGCGCAACATCATTTTAAGGCCGCCCGTCCTGCCCGCGGGTCCTGCTTCCTCCCCCAGGGATCTGCGACTCCTGGATCGAGGGTGCTAAGAAAAGAAAGTCGTTCCGGCGGAGGATACGGATTTGTAACAGATGGCTTTGTAACAGGGCGCGATTTCATAGCTTGGGGAAAACTCGATCCCTTTGAAAGGGCACTACTTTAGTCGTGCCGCAAAGGCTGAAAAAATGAGGCCGGCTTTAGCTCCTGAGGGCGTTTTCTTCTCTCCGAATTCGCCGCCACCCCCCTCTCATCAGCCCCATTTGCTCTCCCGCGCGTGCCACCACATCCAAATTCCCCTTGAAATAACCCCGCCAACTCTGCTAACTAATACTTTAGTTGTCCGTCAATGGAGATGTGAGGAAAATGCCGGCCAAGGCACGATCCTCCCGGATACAACAACCAGAGATGCCACCCAAAAAGTCCAATACGCTGACTGAAGCTGAACTCAGACTGATGAAAATCCTCTGGCGGCGCGGCGAATCGGCGGTCAATGACCTGGTTGCCGCCATGCCCCAGGGCGAACCTCTCGCCTACAACTCGGTTCTCACCACCATCCGGATCCTCGAACAAAAGGGATACGTTGAGCACCGGCAAGAGGGCCGGGCCTTTGTATACAGCCCCTGCATCGCTGAACAGGACGCCGGCCGCTCCGAGGTCCGCCACGTCCTCGGCCGTTTCTTCGGCAACTCGCGCGAGCGCCTTCTTCTTTCGCTCCTCGGCGACGCGGAAATCTCGCCCGACGAATTGCAGCGTCTCAAGGAAGCCATTCGCAATGCGGCGCCCGACGAACCGGCTTCTGACACTCTGAGGGAGGTCTAGAGCATGCACCTGGTCCCCGCTCTCCAAGCGCTCCTCTCATCATCGCCGGCGACTGGCCTTGCGCTTACGCCCGGATTTCGTGCTTTCTCTCAAGCGGCTGCCCCGCTCGTCGTCACGGCTCTGTGGCAAGGCGCCGCAGTTGCATTGGCCCTCACAATCTGTTTCCGCGTCGCGCCCCGCATCTCTGCCGCGCATCGCTTCGCCATCTGGTTCTCGGGTTTTATCGCGCTTGTGAGCCTTCCGCTCTTTCCATTGCTTGCAGGACTTTTCGCCGCCGCCCCACTCGGCGTTTCCACTGGGCTCGCCGAAGCTCCAGTCAGGCCCTGGCTCCAATTGGATATTCGCTGGAGCCTCGCCATCGCGGCCATTTGGGTCGCCGCGTCCATCCTGCGGGCCGTCGATTTGGCAATTCACTCGTTCCGCCTCCGCAAGCTTTGGAAGACCGCACTCCCCGTCGATCTCGCCGACAGCTCGGTCGCGGCACTCCCTCATATTCATCAATTGCCAGGCCGCGCACCGGTACATATCTGCACCACTCAGCAACTCGACCGCCCCAGCGTGATCGGCTTCTTCGCGCCCCGCATTCTCATTCCCGAGTGGCTCTACTCGCGGCTTACTCCCGGAGAGCTCAAGCAGATCGTGCTCCATGAAACCGAACATCTGCGCCGCGGCGACGATTGGACCAACCTTTTCCAGAAGCTTTGCCTGGTTCTCTTCCCATTGAATCCCGCCCTCTGGTGGATGGAACGCCGCTTGTGTGCCGAACGCGAAATGGCCTGCGATGACGGAGTCATCCGGATCACGCACGCACCGCGCGCCTATGCAGCCTGCCTCACAAGCCTCGCCGAGCGCGGTCTTTCGCGGCGTGCCGAAGCGCTGTCGCTCGGAGCCTGGCAGCGACGCCCCGAGCTGGTCAACCGCGTGCACAGCATCCTGGGCCGCGGTCACGCATTAAGCCCGCTCGCCACGCGGGCTCTGTTTGGCGCGCTCAGTTGCGGCCTCGTCTTCGGTTCGGTGGAGCTTGCGCGCTGCCCGCAGTTGATCGCTTTCGTCCCATCGCAGCCCCCGCAGGTAACCCAGGCGCTCGTCCACTCTGATCCGCCTCGTCTTATAAGCACAGCCTACGTTCCTGCTCGCAAACCCCGCACGGTTCGCGCTTCTTCCGGGTTTCGCGCAAGGAACACCAAAGCCATTCTGCCAACCGGCCGTCCGTCAGTTCCGACTGAGGCTTCTTTGCAGCGTTCTTTGACCGGCGCAAGAGAACTCAACATTTCGTCTGCCCAGTTCGCCTCAAACTCACCCAAAGCAGAAATGCTCAAGGCGGTACTGCCCGATCCAAGAGCAAACCAGCCCCACGTACAGCAATGGATCGTGCTGGCCACCTGGGAACAGGTCGAGACCTCCCGTCGAGCTGTGCCGCTTTCCTCTGACTATGACTCCGACCAGCGCACCGATCAGAACACAAGCAATTCCGTGCAAGACACAAGCAATTCCGCAGATCGTCCAAATGCCCGGCCGAACGCCCCGGCCGCAATTCAAAACAGCGGCCAGCCCACGACTCAAATCACCATCACCCGCTTGATTTTCAGGGTCATTGCTCTCAATTCCAACTTGAACCAGCCCGCTCCCTTGCCCATCCGCGCCGGCTGGCTCGTTTTCCAACTCTAAACACCAACTCCAAACCCATCGTGAGGTAGAAAATGTCCGCATCAACTAATTCATTAGTCGCAATGACCAGAAGGTTCGGGGTCCCTGCCGTCGCGGCCGCAACCGTTCTTCTCGGCCTGACCTTTGGCCTCGGTCACAACTCAGCGCACGCCGCCGCAAGCGCCGCGGCTCCGCTGGATAACAACAGCGTCGCCCCGCTCGTGTCGCTCGACGACGCCGTCGAAGCTGTAGCAGCACGCGTCACCCCCGCAGTCGTCAACGTATCCGTCACCGCGCACGCATCCGGCGAGAATTCCGTGTCCGACGATGAACAAGGCGGCGGCTCCGGTGCCCCTCAGGGCGCTATGCCTCCTGGATTTCAGTGGTTCTTCGGACCCCAGGGACCCGGCCAGGGACAAGGTCAAGGCATGAGGCCATCTCCTCAGATCGAGCATGGCATCGGGAGCGGCATCATCATCTCCCCCGATGGATACATCCTCACCAACGACCATGTCGTCAATGGAGCAATGCAGATCCGCGTCACCATGAATGACCGCCGCGTCTTTCCTGCAAAGCTCGTCGGCGTCGACAAACTCAACGACCTCGCGGTCATCAAGATCAACGCGACTGACCTGCCCAGCATCGCCTGGGGAGATTCCACCCGCCTGCATCCCGGCCAGACGGTGCTCGCCTTCGGCAGTCCCTTCGGCTACTTCCAGTTCTCCGTCACGCGCGGCATCGTCAGCGCCCTCAATCGTCCCAACCCCTACTCCGATAATCCGCGCAAGCCCGGCGACTTCATTCAGACCGACGCCGCCATCAACCCAGGCAACTCCGGCGGACCGCTGGTCGATGCCCGGGGCGAGTTGATCGGTATCAACACCTTCATCATCACCGACAATGGCTCCTTCGCCGGTGCGGGATTTGCCATTCCCTCCCAGATCGCCCGGGCCTCTGCCGATTCCATCATCAAGACCGGCACCGTGCACCACGGATATCTCGGCATCAGCATGAACGATGTCACGCCCGACAACGCTGGCTTCTTTGAACTTCACGACGCCTCCGGCGCCATCGTGAGCCAGGTAACCCCCGACTCGCCGGCCGGTCAGGCTGGAATCAAAGCCGGCGATGTGCTTCGCGAACTCAACGGCAAAAAGATCGTCAATGGCGGCGCTCTCCAGGTCGAAGTCAGCCAGATCGCTCCCGGCAACACCATCGCCCTGGGCATTCTCCGCAATGGCAAGCCTGAAACCATCAACGTCAAGGTCGGCGAATTCCACGGCAATAACCAGGTCGCGGAAAATGACAGTTCGGATTCGAAGCAACACGGAAAGCTCGGTCTCGCCGTCGATAACCTGACCCCGGATCTCCGCTCGCAGCTCAACATCCCAACCAACGTCAACGGTGCGGCCATTCAAAGCGTTCGCCCCGCCAGCCCGGCAGACGAAGCTGGTCTTGCCCCAGGCGACGTGATCGTCGAAGTGAACCGCAAGCCCGTTGAAAATGCGGAGAATTTCGTGAACCAGGTCCACTCCGTTCCAGCTGGCAAAGACATCCTGCTCCTCATCTGGTCCAGGGGTGGAACCACCTACCGTGTCCTGCACACCGAAGAAAACAACTCGCAAAACGGCATGTAGTGGAATGGGTGCCCCAGGTCTCGATTTTGAGACCTGGGAATACACCGATGTAATCATGCCCACAACCTGGGTGCCCCATCCAAGCTCTGCTTGGGTGGGAGAGCACGAACCCCGTCAGCCCTTTGTTCAGTACCAAAATGGGTGCCCCAGGTCTCGATTTTTGAGACCTGGGAAAACACCTAACTGGGTGGTCGTGGGTACTAGGGTGCCGGGTGCCCCTTCCGCAGCCCCATCGCGGAAGGATGGGAGACCATAACCCCCGCAGCCTTCCGCAAAAAACCTCTCCCGAATTTGCAGATTATTTCCCCCGTCGGCGCACAATCGAATTAGAACGACGAACTCCGAAGCCGGCTCACAATTCAACCAGCCGCCGCGCCGTTAGCGGCCTCGCGCTCCAAGAATCACCGCGCAAAAGCCGAAAACAAGGCATAAAAAGCTGTGAAACTGTACATGGGTATCTAACCATTTCGCTTTCATCAACTTACCTAAACAACCTTCACAGGAATACAGAAAATTCAACGACCAAATGCGAGCAAAACGCGCTTAAATGCTGCCAAAAGCCACTCAAATCTGACCAAAATTCCAAGGCGACATGCGGCCCGGCCCCGCCCTGAACCCCATTTCGTATTTGCATTTTCTTCGACCTCCTGCGAGAATCTAACCCATGGAAGCTTGCCCCTGTTGTCGCCGCTGTACGCCGCTTCGCGCGCAGAGGTGACCTGGGTTTAAGAGTCGGATCGTTCCTCCTAAGGTTTCTTCATTGCCCGCGATGCAGCCGTTGCTGTCGCGGGTTTTTTGTCTTTGGTGAAGGGAAAAAATGACTGAAGCTGTTCAAGCAAAAGAAACCAAGGCCCAGCGCGCCGAACGCCTCAAGCGCGAAAAGAACCCGTGGGAAGCTTTCGACGAGGTCCGCGCCTTTGCCCGTGCAGGCCGCTCGAGTGTCGTACCCGAGTGGGCCTCCTCTTACTTCAAGTGGTGGGGCATCTACACCCAGGGCGACGGCGTCGGCGCCACCGGTGGCAAAGGCGGCGAAGGCCTCATGTCCGACTACTTCATGATGCGCATCGGCATCCCCAATGGCATCGTGTCTGCCAGCCAGCTCCGCGTCATCGGTGAAATCACGCGCAAGTACGCCCGCAACCTTGCCGATATCACCGTGCGCCAGAACATCCAGCTCCACTGGCTCACCATCGAATCGCTTCCTGAAATAGTCGATACCCTCCATGCCATCGGCCTCTCGCCCAAAGGCGCCTGCGGCGACGTAGTCCGCAACGTCACCGGCTGCCCCCTCGCCGGAGTGGCCGCCGATGAGATCATCGACTCCTCGCCCCTCGCCATCGAAATTGCTCACCTGCTCACGGCCAATCCTGAGTTCTACAACCTGCCGCGCAAATTCAAAATCTCAGCCACCGGCTGCCCGTCCTGGTGCTCCTATCCCGAGATCAACGACATTGGCCTCACCCCTGCGGTCCGTGATGGACAGGTAGGCTACTCCCTGCGCGTCGGCGGCGGCCTCTCCAACGAGCCGCATTTAGCCGTTCGCCTCGACGCCTTCGTCCTTCCCGATCAGGCTCTCCGCACCGTCCGCGCCGTCACTGAAATCTTCCGCGACCAGCAGGGCCTCCGCGAAAGCCGCGAGCGCGCTCGCCTCAAATACCTCTTCATGAAAGAGGGCTGGACCCCCGCGAGCTTCCTTACCGAGCTCCAATCGCGCCTCGACTTCACCCTCCTGCCCGGGGTGCCGGAGCAGGTCCCCAACGATGTTTTCCGCGACCACGTCGGCATTCATCCCCAGCGCCAGTCCGGACTGAGTTATGTCGGCGCCGCCGTCCTCCGCGGCCGCATCACCGGCGAGCAGTTCGAAGCCGCGGCCGAACTCTCCGAGCGCTTCGGCAGCGGGGGACTCCGCGCCACCGTCTCGCAAAATCTGCTCTTCATCGATATCCCCAACACTAAAACCGCCGAATTGGCGCGCGAACTCGGCCAGATCGGCCTCCACGTCGAGGCCACCAACTTCTGGCGCGGCGCCGTCGCATGCACCGGTACCGAGTTCTGCAAGCTCGCCATCACTGAGACCAAGGGCTTCACCCGCTGGCTTGTCGATGAGCTCGAGGAGCGCCTGCCGCAATTCGACCAGCAACTCCGCCTTCACGTAACCGGATGCCCCAACGGTTGCGGCCAGCATTGGATCGCCGACATCGGCATGGAAGGCAAGAAGATCAAGTTCGAGGGCAAGCTCACCGATGCCTTTTACTTCTGCCTTGGCGGAGCGGTCGGCCAGCACGCAGCCATCTCTCGCCCGGTCGGCTATCGCTGCCCCGCGCCGCTGGTTCCCGAGGCCGTCGAACGCCTTCTTCGCCAATACATGGCAGATCGCCAGCCCGCAGAGAATCTTCGCGCATGGTTCGGCCGCCACACCAATGACGAACTCCGCGCCCATCTTGCCGGTGAAGTGCTCGCCCCGGTGGAACGCGACCTTCCCACCGCCCGCGTACCCCACGGCGTGGCCGACTGACAGACACAAGAATTGGGTGCCCCAGGTGCCTGTTTTGGGACCTGGGAAAGACATTCGGAGGAACCAAAAACTTCCACCCTGTGGATAGCTCACATGAGCCGGGTGCCCCACCCTTCCGCAGTCCTATCGCGGAAGGGTGGGAGACCACAAGCCTCGGATTCGAAAAAACAGCACTCGGCTTACAGCTTGCGGAAAGACTCGATTTTTAAAGGGCACGGCTTTAGCCGTGCCGAAAGGTAGAAGGAAGAGCGTGGGCTTTAGCCCCTGAAGGATGGCTCCCATGAGCCTGTTGCCCATCTTCCTCAAACTCGAAGGCCGCCCCGCCCTGCTGGTCAGCAGCCCAGCAGGGCGGGGCGGCCTTCAGTTTGAGGAAGATGGGCAACAGGCTCATGGGAGCTATCCTTCAGGGGCTAAAGCCCACGCTCTTACCTCTTTCGGCACGGCTAAAGCCGTCCCTTTTCAAAAATCGAGTCTTTCCGCAAGATGCTGTTTTTCGAATCCGAGCTTGTGGTCTCCCACCCTTCACAATAGGGCTCAGAAGGTGAGGTTTCCAGCTGCATGTGAGCTATCCACAGGGTGGAAGTTTTTGGTTCCTCCGAATGTCTTTCCCAGGTCCCAAAACGGCGCCTCGGGCAGCCCAATTCTTGTGTCTGTCAGTCGGCCACGCCGTGGGGTACGCGGGCGGTGGGAAGGTCGCGTTCCACCCGGGTAAGGGGGGCAGAGATAAGCAGCCGAGTTGGTCTCCGTAGTTGTGGCGGCCGAACCATGCGCGAAGATTCTCTGCGGCTGGCGATCTGCCATGTATTTGGCGAAGAAGGCGTTCCGACGGCCTGGGAACCAGCGGCGCGGGGCAGCGGGGCTGGCCGACCGCTCCGCCAAGGCAGAAGTAAAAGGCATCGGTGAGCTTGCCTTCGTGCTTTATCTTCTTGCCTTCAATGCCGATGTCGGCGATCCAGTGCTGGCCGCAGCCGTTGGGGCAGCCGGTTACGTGGAGGCAAGTGCTGGTCGAATCCGGCCGGCGTTCCTCGAGTTCATCGACAGGCCAGCGGTGAAGCCCTTCGTCTCGGTCATTGCGAGCTTGCAGAACTCGGTGCCGGTGCAGGCGACGGCGCCGCGCCAGAAGTGGTGCCCTCGACGTGCAGACCGATCTGGCCGAGTTCGCGCGCGAGTTCGGCGGTTTTGTGTTGGGGATATCGATGAAGAGCAGATTTTGCGAGACCGTGGCGCGGAGCGCCGCTGCCAAAGCGCTCGGCGAGCTCGGCCGCGGCTTCCAGCTGCTCGCCGGTCATGCGGCCGCGGAGCACGGAGCGCCCACATAGCTCAGACCGGGCTGGCGCTGAGGATGGATGCCAGCGTGGTCGCGGTACATGTCATCTGGTATCCTCCGGCACCCCGGGCGCAGTTTGAAGTCGAGCCGCGACTGGAGTTCGTCGAGGAAGCTCTCGGCGGTCCAGCCGTCTTTCAGGAAGAGGTATTTCATGCGGGCGCGGTCGCGGCTCTCGCGCAGGACCTGCTGGTCGCGGAAGATCTCCGCGACGGCGCGGACAACGCGGAGAACCTGATCCGGAAGGACGAATGCGTCGAGGCGAACGGCGAGATGCGGCTCTTCGAAAGACCGCCGCCAACGCGAAGGGAATAGCCGACCTGTCCATCGTGCCCGCAGGGGTGAGGCCAATGTCGTTGATCTCCGGATAGGAGCACCACGAGGGCAGCCGGTGACGGAGATCTTGAACTTGCGTGGCAGGTTGTAGAACTCGGGATTGGCGGTAAGCAGATGCGCGATTTCGCGCGCGATGGGTGACGCATCGATGAGTTCATCGGCAGCGACGCCGGCCAGCGGACATCCGGTCACATTGCGGACCACGTCGCCGCAGGCGCCTTTCGGCGAAAGGCCGATGGCGTCCAGCGCATCGACCACTTCAGGCAGCGACTCGATGGTGAGCCAGTGAAGCTGGATGTTCTGGCGCACCGTGATATCGGCGAGGTTGCGGGCGTACTTGCGCGTGATTTCGCCGATGGTGCGAAGCTGGCTCGCGGAGATGATGCCGTTAGGGATGCCGATGCGCATCATGAAGTAGTCGGTGGCGAGGCCTTCGCCGCCCTTCCGCCGATGGCGCCCACGCCGTCGCCCTGGGTATAAATGCCCCACCACTTGAAGTAGATCGAAGCCCACTCGGGAACGACGCTGGAGCGGCCGGCGCGGGCAAATGCGCGCACCTCGTCGAAGGCCTCCCAGGGGTTCTTTTCGCGCTTCAGGCGTTCCGCACGTTGGGCCTTGGTCTCTTTACTTGAACAACTTCAGTCATTTTTTCCTTTCACCAAACAGAAAACCCGCGACAGCAATGGCTGTATCGCGGGCATAAAGAAAACTTGGATTTAAAATCCGACATTTAGACCCAGGTCACCTGTGCGCGCGAAACGGCGTACAGCAGCGACAACAGGGGCAACCTACCATGGGTTATGAAATTGCAGGAGGTGGAGGAAAAAACCAAATACGAAATGGGGTTCAGGGCGGGGCCGGGCCGCATGTCGCCTTGGAATTTTGGTCAGATTTGAGTGGCTTTTGGCAGCATTTAAGCGCGTTTTGCTCGCATTTGGTCGTTGAATTTTCTGTATTCCTTGTGAAGGTTGTTTAGGTAAGTTGATGAAAGCGAAATGGTTGGAGTACCCGTGTACAGTTTCACAGCTTTTTATGCCTTGTTTTCGGCTTTTGCGCGGTAGTTCTTGGAGCGCGAGGCCGCTAACGGCGCGGCGGCTGGTTGAATTGTGAGCCGGCTTCGGAGTTCGTCGTTCTATGGCCTGTGTGCGCCGACGGGGGAAATAATCTGCAAATTCGGGAGAGGTTTTTTGCGGAAGGCTCCAGGGGTCATGGTCTCCCATCCTTTCACCGCGATGGGGCTGCGGAAGGAGCTGGCGAAGTACCCACGACCACCCAGTTAGGTGTTTTCCCAGGTCTCAAAAATCGAGACCTGGGGGACCCCGTTTGGTACTGAACAAAGGGCTGACAGGGGTTCGTGCTCTCCCACCCGACAACTCAATAAGCACTCCAGGTTGTGGGCATGATTACATAACAGGTCTCAAAATGTTGGAGCCTTGAGGAACCCATTCCACTACATGCATTTTTTTGCGAGTTGATTTCTTCGGTGTGCAGGACACGGTAGGTGGTTCCGCCCCTGGACCAGATGAGGAGCAGGATGTCTTTGCCGGCGGGAAAAGCGTGGACGGGGTTAACGAAATTTTCCGCATGGTCGACTGGCTTGCGGTTGACTTCGAGGATGACGTCGCCGGGGCGAGACCCGCCTCTTCTGCGGGCTGGCGGGGCGAACGCTCTCGATGGCTGCCCCGTTGACGTGGTTGGGATGTTGAACTGCTGGCGGACTGCGGGGAGAGATCGTCGACGGCGAGCCGAGCTTTCCGTGTTGCTTCGGGCCGAATTGTAATTTTCCGCGACCTCGGTATTGGCGTGGAACTCGCCGACCTTGACATTGATGTTTTCGGGCTTGCCATTGCGCAGAATGCCCAGGAGGATGGTGTTGCCGGGAGAGATCTCGCTCACGGCCACCTGGAGTGCGCCGCCGTTGACGATCTTCTGGCCGTTGATTTCGCGCAGCACGTCGCCGTTTTTGAGTCCGCCTGCCGGCCGGCGAGTCGGGCGAAACCTGGCTGACGATTGCGCCGGAGGCGTCGTGCAGGTTGAAGAAGCTGGCGTTCTCAGGCGTGACGTCGTTCATGGTGATGCCGAGATAGCCGTGGTGTACGGTGCCGGTGCTGATGATCTCGTCGGCGGTGGCCTTGACGATCTGGGAGGGGATGGCGAAGCCCGCGCCTGCGAAGGAGCCGCTGCCGGAGATGATGAAGGTGTTGATGCCGACCAGTTCGCCATGCGCGTCGACCAGCGGGCCGCCGGAGTTGCCGGGGTTGATGGCGGCGTCGGTCTGGATGAAGTCGCCGGGCTTGCGGCGGTCTTCGGGGTAGGGGTTGGGCCGATCAAGCGCGCTGACGATGCCGCGGGTGACGGAGAACTGGAAGTAGCCGAAGGGGCTGCCGAAGGCAAGCACGGTCTGGCCGGGATGCAGCTTGGTGGAGTCGCCCCAGGCGATGCTGGGCAGGTCGGTGGCGTTGATCTTGATGACGGCCAGGTCGTTGAGCTTGTCGACGCCGACGAGCTTTGGCGGGGAAGACGCGGCGGTCATTCATGGTGACGCGGATCTGCATTGCTCCATTGACGATGTCATCGTGATCACGATGGTC
>CAVQZQ010000002.1:0-9766 GCA_963718435.1 uncultured Acidobacteriota bacterium
AGACGGCGCGAGCGATACAGGCCGCAGAGACTAAATATTGTGTGGCAAACAATGAAAGCAAGGAGCAGGATGGCGAGGTTGGATACTTTTGCTCGCATGGACAGGAAATTTTCGAGCGGAACGCTATGCTCGACGTTGACGCGGTTGATCGTCGTCAATGCGAAGGCTAGCATGACCAGGAAAAGATCGAACAGCTTCAGAAGGCCGATCGTCAATCGGCGACGGTAATTCATGGATGTTCTCCGCGGCTCACTCGGTGCGAACGGAATGCGGTTTGCGAACACGTACTAAGTTGCCACTCGTTGAGGTAAAGATGCCCTCGTTGCCCCAGCGCAAGCAATGCATACAGCCGTTCCTCTAGGGCCGCCCGCCGGCATATCGTGCGGCGCGGGTTGAAGACGCGCCGCACGATTCCCTTACAGCCAGCCGTAGATTTTCTCGGGAATGGGAAACGTCCGCTTGTTGAGGACCGCGGCCAGGATGGGAACCTTGGCGGTGCGAAGGCTTTCGGTGACTGCCGCGGCCGCCTCGCGGCGGGTCGAGTTGGCTTCGATGACCATGACCAGGCCGTCCGAAAGCTGGCCGAAAACGACTGCGTCTGAATAGCGGGTCAGCGGGGGCGCGTCGATGATGACGAAATCGAACTGCAGGCGCAATTCGCCGACGCGGGCGCGCAAGCGTTCGGAAGTGAGCAGGCTCGGCGAGTCGATCGCCAAACTGCCTGAGGAGAGAAGCCACAGGTTCTCCTGGCGGAGCGGCTTGACAAAGCTGTCTACCGGTCCCTCGCGAAGCAATGCCTCGGTGAGACCGAAGTGGTTGGGCACGCCCAGCATCTCGGGCAGCGCCGGCGAGCGAAAGTTGGCCTCGACAAGGCACACCCGCCCGCGGCCGTGCTGGGCCAGGGTTTCGGCCACTGACGCACAAATCCGGCTGCAGCCGTTGCCGTGATCGATTCCAGCAAAAACCACTACGTGTGGAGGCTCCTGCGCCTGCAGGGCGAAGATCTGTTGAACCAGGCGAAGCGCCTCTTCGCTGGCCCATACGTCCTCAGAAAGGGCGCGGTTTCCGTTCCGGGCGGCGACGGTCACAGGGGCATCCGGTTCGAGGTCGAAGATGCGTTCCTTCTCGATCTGCTGCATCAGTTCAAAGTGTTTGCTCATGGTGTACCTTTCTCGTTTCGGCTGGTGAGATTGGTGTGGTTCTCAGTTCATTTGGATCACTGGTATAGTGCAATGCGGCTTTTCATTCAAAAAGGCCAATCCTACGAGCTCCCATTGCACTCTTAGAAGAGCCGCACTAATCACCGGTCGGCCCACGACTCCTGCCCACAGGAGGGTTATCAGCAACAGGCACGATCACTCGATTGCCCGCCTGGATGAAGTCAGGGTCAACGATGTGCGGATTGAGTTCGATAATTCGGTTCAGCATAGTCCCGCGACACTCGCCGAATTGCTCGATGCAGATGGCGCTCAGCGACTGCCCCGAGTGGACTTCGACAAGGCGCACGTCCTGACCCGTCTTCGCCGACCAATCCAGCGAAAGAGTCGGAACCTGACTTCTGCCCCGCTCGCCCGGCGTGTGAGTTGGGATCGGCGAATCAAGAGCGGCGTTCCCAGGCTGAGTCTGAAGAGGCTTGGAAGGCTGAACGGATGAGATGTAGTGTGCGGAGACCGATTGCTGAACCGGATCCTTAACCTGGGCTGCAACCGCACCGCCGGTAAGAACCGGGTCAAGCACGGGCGCAGCGACAAAACCGCCGGAGTCCACTTCGCTGCCAGCGCGGATTATCGGAGAGTTGAAGAGGAAAAGCCTTCCCGCCACGACTGCGATGGCGCAGAGGGCAGCCGCGATGGAGGCGACAAGCTGGCCTGACCAGGCAAGCCGCGGCGGCCTGACACCAGGCCTGCCTGGTGCTTGATCGGCTTTCGTAATTGTGATGCGTTCGACGATCTCATCCCGGCGCAGACCCAGGTCGTCAATGACTTCCCGAACGGCGTCCGCGCCGATTTCGCCCTTCTTGAGCGCACGCGCGACTGAAAGAGCATTGAAGCAAAGGTTGTTGATGTTTCTCGGAATACCGCCGCTGTGGCTGGCTATCAGGTCCACGGCCTCCTCTGTGAAGAGCGATCTGGAATCGTTGTAACCGGCGACCTTTAGCCGGTGCTCAATATATTGGCCGGTCTCAATCGGCGTGAGCGGCTTCAACCGTGCAAAGATCGAAATCCGCTGCCGCAATTGCAGGAGTCGCGGCTCGGCGAGCCGGTCTGCGAGTTGCGGTTGACCGCAGAGAACAATCTGCACGAGCTTGCGGCTGGCCGTCTCGAAGTTCGAGAGCATACGAACCGCTTCGAGCACTGAATAGCTGAGATTCTGGGCCTCGTCCAGAACCACCACGAGGCATTTGCCGCTCTCGCTCTCGCGAACCAGTATTTCGTTCAACCGTGTTTCCAGATCGACGAGACTTCCCTGCGGGTCCTTTTCCCCCAGATCGATCAACAGCGCACGGACCAGATCGATGGGATTCTGGATCGTCTGAAAGAGGAAGACGGTCCTTGCCCTATCGCGCAGCCGCGCGAGTGCTTCAAAGAGAATTGTGGTCTTGCCCATGCCGGGACTGGCGATCAGGGTCATGAAGCCCAGCCCCGACTCGATGCCAAAAAGCAAAGCCGCAAGCGCCTCGCGGTGCGTTTCCGTGGCCAGGAGGAAACGCGGATCGGGCGTAACACCGAAAGGCTGCTCGCGGAGATTGAAATGACGTGCGACCATACGGCTCCTATGCGATCTTCTTTTTCGACATGGTGACGACCACCGGGATACCCAGCGTGTCCACGACCTCGTCCGGAGTGTGGAAGGACGAATCGAAGTAGTCGAAGGCGTAGGTGGTCATGATGGCCACGAAGCCGGCTAGCACAAATGCCAGCAGAATTACCATGGCGGGCGACATAACAGGCAGCACTGGAATGTTGGGTGGAACGGCGACATCGACATCCGCGATCTTGGTCTTATCCAGTGCGTTCGAGGTCCGGGCCTGTTCCCGCTTTGCCAGGTAAAGGAGATAGTTCTCTTCGTCAGCCTTCTGCTCGCGGGTCAGATCTGCCTGGTCGAGATTCTTCCCGGCCAGTTGGGTCATCTGCCCCTCCATACTGCGAATGCTGGCCTGGTTTGCGGCCAGGCTGGCGCGTTGCGCGGCCAGATCGGCCTCGGTCTTGGCCTGATCTTCACGCAGCAACTCGTAGGTGGGATCGACGTTCGTGTTCTCCGTGACGTACTTGGTGTTTGCCGCTTTATCGTAGGCCGCTTTGGCCTCAGCCAACTCCTGGTCAGCCTCTTTAACGAGCGGATAACTTGGATCGTACTTCAATAGCAGTTGGGTTTTCTTCGTCTCGGCTGCGAGCAGGGTGGACCCGAGGTTCTGAAGCAGCATGTCGGGCGGCGCCGACGCCAATTGGGTCGTCGAGCGCAGTGGAGTGGACTTCAGCTGCTCCTTGTCGTCACGGATGCGCATTTCATCGGCGGCGATGGCCTGCTGCGTGGTGTGTAACTGGCCGATGGAGTTGGCCAACTGCCCGTCGAGGTCGGTGCGCTCGATGTCCGGCGCCGCTCCGCCCGCGGTTCGGTGAGAAGCTACGCAGCCGCGCCTCCGTATCATCCAGCGCCTTCTTGTAGCGGTCTGTCTCCGCGGAGAAGAATTCGTACGAGCCCTGCGGACGATGTACTTCGGCGTGTTTCTCGAGGTAGAAGCCCGCCAACGAGTTCAACACTGAATAGGAGAGCTTGGGATCGTCGGAGCTGTAGGAGACGTCGATGATATTTGCCTTCGTCGAAGGCCTCACCTTGATCTTCCGCGCCAGAGTCTTGACAGCGGTCGCGATGCGATAGGCCTCATCATGGCCAGGAAGGATCGAGATGAGCCATGGCGTATTGTCCTGGAGGTGGTTGGCGATCACCACCTTCTGAAGGATGTCCTGGCTGAGCAGGAGCTCCGCCTCGGAGTTAATCTCTTCCTCGGCAACGGCAATCTGCTCGGTAATCATCTGGTTCGGCACGCCGGTAGTGACCGGGGAGTCGACGCGCTCGCGATTGACCAGGATCGCCATTTGCGACTTGAACTTGTACAGCACCAATAGCCCGAGCGGGACCAGTACCGCGAAGGCCGCGACCAGGGTCATGATCAGTATCTTCTTGCGGCGAAATAGCGGTGCAATCAGGTCGCGCAGCGAGATGCCTTCATCTTCCGACTTCACCTGGTTTCGAGCGATTTTCCTTTGCATGGCGGTGATTCCTCCCCTTCTTTGAACGGCTGCAATTCGCGCGTGTAGACGAGCGATCGGGCTAGGGCTGCAGATACGAACCGGCGAGCGCGCCCACGGTATAGGGCAGGTATTTTCTGAAGTTGGCGATGAACTTTTCGGGGACGTAGATCATGTCTCCGGGCATCACCATCGCGTCTTCATTGACGTTTTTGCCCTTCAGCACATCTTTCAGATTCACCTTCTTCACCTCCACCCAGTCTTTTGAGGAGCGGTGAAAAAGAAAGATCTGCGTCTTGGCTGTCTGCATGGTCATGCCGCCGGCCACTGCGACGGCCTCAGCTACAGTAATGTCGGACCGTAACTCGTACTGGCCGGGTTTGCCCACCTGGCCAGTTACGGTGAATGTCGGCTTTTGAAAATCCTGCACGTCGATGTTCACGACCGGATCGTGAAGGATGCCGGCATAGGTCTTCTTGATCGCATCCACGAGTTCCGGCGCAGTGAGTCCCTGCGCGTAGACACTGCCGGCATTGAGCAGGTTGATGTACCCGTCCGGCTGGATAGTGACGGTCTGGTTTAGCTCAGTCGAGAGCGGGAAGCTGATCAGTAACACATCCTCTCGCTGCAGAATGTAGCGGGGATGGCGCTCCTCGAGGACCGGGTGGTTCGCCGATTGCGCGCGGCAGACAGCACCTCCGCCGAAAAGGATCGACGACGCCGCGCATAACGCGATTGCGATCGCTGGGTAAGTTCTCTGCTTCATCATGGACAAGTCCTCCAAGGTTCCTTATGACAATGTTTGTGATCTCAATGTTCCGTCTTCTGGATCGGCGGCTTACACCGGACTCCGGGAGTGGAACGGATGGTGAGTCACGCGGCACAACTGCGGACAGGTTCGACATCATCGCGCGAAATGCTCACCGAGAGGGAGCGATGAATCATCTCGATCGATATCACCAGGCGGGATTCGGAATTGAAGCGAATCAGCCGGCCTTCAACGCCGGCCAGCGCGCCGCGCACCACCCGCACAAGGCTGCCCTCTTCGAGAAGTGAATGAATCTCGCACTCCATTCCTTGCGCTGCCACTGTGCGGACGGCCTCGATCTGCTGATCCGGAATGGGCAGCGGACCGCTGCTGTTTCCGACAAAGCCCACGACACCCGGCACTTTGAGAACGCGGAGTTTGCTGCCGTCCAGCAAATGCATCCTGACAAAGAGATAGCCGCTGAAAATCGGTATGGTGACCTTCTGTTTGCGGTCGCTCCATTGCCGCGACTCGGTTTTGAGCGGAAGGTAATTCGCCACGCCGAGCGACTCGATCATGGCGGCAGCGACTTTCTCCTGGCGCGATCGAGTCCATACGGCAAACCACTGTGAGTCGGCACGGCAACCTTCCAGACGGTCTTTGATTCCGTTCAAACATAGGGCTGGAACAGGTGTCTTTTCGCCTCGACATCTTTCGATGGTGCCAGACATAGCTTCGCCCTCTCAGTCCCGGATCGACTTCCGAACCTTAGCCCGCCAACACCGGAGAAATCCTTCTAACGTCTGCTTTCAAAGTGCAGGACGTGACGTGTAAGCTGGTCGTCCTGGAACACGCCATGGAACCCAAAGGCCGAATAGCCGGCTTTTTCCGATGAATGAATGACCCTTCCTGAACACCCAATACGAAGTTCCTCATTTTCTATTTCAGGAGAGGGGAAGGAGAATTTCAACTCGTATTTCTGAGCCAACCGGTGGACATTCACTGCTCAAGATCAGCGCGCCGTCCAAAGCCACGTCGCTGGTAAAACCTCCCGACGTATGTTCGACTCCGTCATTCCAATAGAAGATCACCGGAAGACGCAGCTTGTACCTTACTGCAGCCCTGCGCTGGAACGGGCGTCGGAGTATATGGGAGTGACCCATAGGTGAAAATCAGGCTACGGCTCTTCTATACGCGCAGCAAGATGCCGAATGTTTGAAATTTGGGTGAGTCGATTGGCTCGGGGATCCTCCGCGATCTTCTCAAGAGGAAGTCGCGCATGAGGGAAAGACCACCATGTGAATCCATAGAGAAGGTCGGACCTCGATAACAGAGAAGAAAGTATGTATTAGGCGCTGGAGGAGTCTTCTATTTTCTTTCCCTACACGCTCGCACCTGGCAATTCGAGCATGGCAGCCGGTGCGTAAGGCGCGAAAAACAGCCGGGATAGGGATTCTGCTTGCAAAATCGACGGGAATATGTAAATTAAGAATAAGTTGGTTGGTTGCTTCACTTTAGTTGCCACGCTCTTCACGTTGATCTGCACTTGCGGTTTTGAAGGTTAAGAAAGCCTCCTGCAAGGACCTTTCCAGTCGGTGATTCAATTTCCGATTCCGAAGTCACCGAGGCTAGTGATTGGAGAAAGGTCAGTGAGATCAAAGGCCAAATCGTCCCGAATGTTTCCGTGTCCCCAACGGGAGATAGATTCGAGTTGACAGTGCCTTTAAACAACTCATCCCACTCTGTGGCAGAGTCTCCGACGCCGGTCCGCTGGATCTCGCCCAAGCTGCTCAAGCGCGAGAATGTCGTACGAATCGGCCAGCAAGGCTGCGTTTCGTTCCGTGTCTTCATCGTCGATCGCGACTCGATGACCAGCGACCTTCTGGCCAATACGCTGGCGAGAGATTGCGGATTCGAGAGCGCGGTCGTCCAGTCGTGCGATCTTTTGAATGTGCTTTCGGCCAGTGATGTCGACCTCGTCGTCATCGGGGCGGAGATCGATCTCAAGCCGGGTAATGGTTTCAATCTTGCGCAAAGCGTCGCGCGTGCTCATCCCGGTGTTTCGATCGTGTGGATGCTGCTCGACAACGCCAGCCACGACTCGGTCATCGCCGCGTTCCGGTCCGGGGCAATGGGCGTCTTCTCCCGTCAGTTGCCTATGTCCGAGTTCCTTGATTGCGTTGAGCGCGTGGGCAAAGGATTCATCTGGGCCGGACCCGCAGAAACCGCTCATCTCCTTTCTGCAATGAAGAGCATTCCGTCGCCCAACATGTTGACTTCCGCCGATTCCGCTACCTTGACCGCGCGTGAACTGCAAGTAGTGCAATTCGCAGCGACCGGCAAAACCAACAAAATGATTGCCAGCGAACTGAACCTAAGCGAGCATACGGTGAAGAACTACCTCTTCCATGCCTTTGAAAGCTGGGCGTCTCAAGCCGCATCGAGCTACTTTTCTATCTGACTATGCGAGGACATACATTCAATGGTGCGACCGGCGACGGCGGCAAATTGAACTTAGTGATCGATGCGCCATCTATTTCCGAGTTGTAGTTCGCCACAATCCTATCCGGGGTTCAAAATGGACCTGGCGTTCCCAACTCGTTGTGAGTTCCCTGGGACCGCTCAGGTTCGCACTCGGTACCGCGACTCCTTGCGGCTAGCTGGTTGCGCCGATCATGGTTCGATCGCGCGGCCGAGGTATGGGTTCAGCGTTCTGACCTCCTGAGCACGACGGACATGCTGCCGGAGCAGAGAATCGGAAGGGTCAAAGGAAGGATCGGAGCCGTCGGGCGCGGGACCGACGACAGGCGCGTTAGGATCTTGTTTCTTGGAGTGGGCAGACTGAACGGAATATTAACGGTGCGCTGAAGTTCCATTTCGCCGCCTTTGATTTTGCCATCGAAGACGTTAATGCCGGATTTGAAGGAGACATGATCACCGTCGACGCCGCCGTCATGAATTGGCGCAGGTGCATCGTCGCCGCCGAACCAACCCCCTGGGCCTTCCACGGCGCCGGTGAGTTTGCCGCCCTCCTGCGTGAGCGTGAAGATTTGCGGGGAGCCGAGCGCCGAAGCTGCGAGCCCGGTGCGGGGCCCGACACGGCAAACCACAATCCTGTGATGCCCGCGCCTTTGGGGATTGGCCGCTGCCGTATGCGACTTGCGGCCGCAGTTCGATCTGCTTGCTCGAGACGTCAGCGGAGGCAGCAGTGAGACCTGGGGATGTGGCCTCCACGCTGATGGTGCCGGCCGTTTTCTCCGCTTGGACGAGCGCCATGCAATATCCCGAGAATGCCTTTCGTGACGTGCCTTTATCTGACGATTGATCGGTGGGATCACCGTTGCCTACGCCGATGAGCTTGGCCGGTCCGGTGATTCGGAACGTAACGAGGTTGTCGGTGATGGGCACAGAGCGTCCGTTGGCATCCTGGACCTCGACAGCAAACATGGCCACGTCTTCGCCATTAGCGGACAAGGAATCGCGATCGGGGGTCAGCACGAGTTTTGACGCAGCACCTGTGGTATCGCGGCGCGTGGTCATCACCTGCTTGCCGTCCTTCCATCCGCGCGCCTCGATGACCCGGGAGCATACTCCACTGTCCAGGCAACGTGCGAATCCTTCTTCACGTCCTTTGCGCCGAGGCTCTGCCCGTTGAGAAACAACTCTACTTTGTCAAGGTTTGAGATAGACCCAGACGGCGATCTTCTTGCCTTCGTAGCCGGGCCAGTTCCAGTGCGGAAACAGGTGCAGCACCGGCTTCGCGGTCCACCACGACTGGTAGTAGAAGAACGAGTCCTTTGGAAAGCCGCACATGTCGATGATGCCGTATTGTGAGCTGACGTTGGGCCATCCGTTGGGCGATGGCTCGCCGCGATAATCGAAGCCGGTCCATACAAAGCCGCCTCCAAGCCATGGGCGCGCGTTGCAGAAGCTCCACCAGCCTTCAGCAGAAGCGCGGCCTGAGTTGGTATAGGGATCGTAGGAACTGACGAAGCCCTTGGACTTGTCTGTGATGTAGATGCCCGCGTACAGACTGCGCTGACGGTCTCGGTGCCGAGCACCAGCTTTTCAGGATGCGCCTTGTGGAAGGCTTCGGCCTGCGGGTCAGCGTAGTGATAGCCGATGACGTCGCAAACCGCGAGCCCGCCGGTGCCGATGCCTCTGGTGGGCGCACGGCACGGGCCGCGACCGTCGTGGCGCTTGGCCAACCGCTTTCATCGCGGTCAAATGTGCACGCCCTTTTCGAGTGGTGGCCTGGCCCTCCTCGTTGCCCATGGACCACAGGAAGACGCTGGGATGGTTGCGGTCGCGCCGCACGAGATCCTCAAACTGGCTCAGACCCTCGGGGTTCGACGACATCATGCGTGTCTCGTCGAAGACCAGCATACCGAGCTCGTCGCAGGCGTCGAGAAGTTCAGGCGTGGGAGGGTTGTGCGAGGTGCGAAGCGGTTGCAGCCCATTTCCTGAAGTTTACGGACGCGAAAATGCTGTATGGCGTCGGGCAAGGGCGACACCCATTCCGGCATGGTCCTGGTGGTTGCAGGTTCCTTTCACTTTCACCGGCGCGCCGTTCAGAAAAAAACCGTTTCTGGGCATCGAACTGCAGGGATCGGATACCGAAGCGGGTCTCGTAGCGATCGACCGCTTTGCCGTCGACCTGCACTTCGGTGAGGAGCTTGTAAATGATCGGCCTCCAGTCACTTACTTGGGCCTGCTGACAGCGATGTTCTGGTAATAATACGATGGTTAAGGGTTAACATAACATAAC
>CAVQZQ010000003.1:0-29481 GCA_963718435.1 uncultured Acidobacteriota bacterium
GCGCCGCGCGTACAGACTGCGCTGACGGTCTCGGTGCCGAGCACCAGCTTTTCAGGATGCGCCTTGTGGAAGGCTTCGGCCTGCGGGTCAGCGTAGTGATAGCCGATGACGTCGCAAACCGCGAAAGGCCGCCGGTGCCGCTACCAGCCGCCTCACCGTTGATCATCCCATCAATGGTGGTGGGGCGCGATCCGTCGTGGCGCTTGGCAACCTCTTGCATGGCGGTGACAATGTTGGCGCCTTTGGGGGTGGTGGCCTGGGCTCCTCGTTGCCCAGGGACTACAGGAAGACGCTGGGATGGTTGCGGTCACGGCGAACCAGATCTACAAACTGGTTCAGACCCTCAGAGTTCGACGACATCATGCGCGTCTCGTCCATGACCAGCATACCCAACTGGTCACAGGCGTCGAGAAGCTCAGGCGTGGGCGGGTTGTGCGAGGTGCGCAGCGAGTTGCAGCCCATCTCCTGCAGCTTACCGACGCGGAAATATTGCACGGCAGTCGGGCAAGCGCGACGCCGAGTCCGGCGTGGTCCTGGTGATTGCAGGTGCCCTTAGCTTCACGGGCGTGCCGTTCAGCAAGAACCCTTTCTCGGCATCGAACTGGACGGTGCGGATGCCGAACGGCGTTTCGTAGCGATCCACCGCCCGCCGTCGAACTGGACTCGGTCAGCAGCTTGTAAAGGTTGCGATCCTCCAGCGACCACAACTTCGGCCGGCGATACAGTGACCTCCTGGGGGAAAGCCGTGCTTCTCACCGACATTGATGGTGGCGGCGGCCGAGACGTCCTTGGCTACGCGGTTTCCCTGACGGATCAAGGATCGTCGAGACCACGCGAACGTTCTGGCCGGAATGTCGTGGTTGACATTTCAGTGCAGCATCGTAAGTGCGCTTCTCCGGAGCGGACCTCGGCGCGAAACGAGCGTGCCCCATTTCTTGACGTGGACCGGGTGAGTCTTGACCAGCCACACGTGCCGGTAGATGCCGGCACCCTCGTAGAACCAGCCGTCGCTCCGGTGGCATCGACCCGCACCAGGAGCACGTTGCGGCTACCCGGGATGGCGAAATCCGATACGTCGAAGCTGAAGGGATCGTAGCCGCCGCTGTGCTGGCCAATATAGAAGCCATTGAAGACGACCATGGTTTCGCGATAAGCGCCGTCAAACTCGACGTGATGCGCTTGCCGGCGTCCTCGGCGGTCAGCTCGAAGACGCGGCGATACCAGCCAACGCTGGTCTCGGGGTAGTTGCGGCCAAGCGGGTAAAAGCCCTTGCTGCAGACGCGGGATCGTTCTGGAAGGGCAGCTCGACGGCCCAATCGTGGGGCAGATCGAGGGGTCGCCAGTCGGCATCGTCGAAGGCGATGCTGCCGGCGGCATGAAATTTCCGGTCTTCTGGAAGTTGCCGGTGCGTCCGCTGCCGAAGCCGAAGTCTTTGGTGGGGTCGTCGGCATGGCCGAAGTGGAAGCGCCAGCCGAAGTCAAGGAGCAGGCGCTCGCGTCCGGCGCCGGGTCCCGCTGCTTCGCGGGGGCGGTCGCCGGAACGGGATCCTGACCGGCGCTGTTCATGGCAGCGGCGAGTGGGCCCATCTCATGCGCGGCCATCACGGCGCGGGTGCCAGCAGGCTGGTCTTCAAAAGATCGCGGCGTGATAAGGTTTTCATACTGCCTCCGGTGAAATAAGTAAGTTGCTTCAGCTCTGATTATTTTCAGGAACGGTTCCATCCACTTTATACACCCACGCGACGGGTTCATCGCGCAGCTTGCGTTGATAACAAGTAGCAGCCTCGGTCCGGCACTGGTCACTAGAGCCTGTTATGAAGTTCATGCGAGTTGTTTGAACATATTGGCGATCATGAGGCATGCGAAGGCTACGTAATGAAATCCCTTGAGCGTAGTGTCGAGCCGTTCGTAGTCGCGCACGAGTCTGCGGAAGCGAGCGGCCCAGGCGAAGCTGCGCTCGACCACCCATCGGCGCGGCAGCAGCACAAAACCGCGTTTAGCCATGGGGTGTTTGACGACTTCAAAGACGGATGCCGTGGCTCTGGGCGGCCTCCGCCGCAGTCGACCCGGTGTAGCCCTGATCGACATACGCCATCTCGACCGTGCCTCCGGTCACCTGTTGCATGTCTTCGGCAAGTGCCTCGACCTGGGCGCGGTCGCCCTGATCGGCCGAGGTCACCGACAGTGCAAGCAGGCGCCCCAGCGTGTCCACAGCGATGTGGACCTTCGAGCCCTGCGCCGTTTGGCGCCGTCGTAGCCTGCCCGCGCACCACTCTCGGGCGTAGATTGCAGCGTGCGACTGTCGATACACGCTGCCGTTGGCTGGCCCTTGCGTCCGGCAAACTCCCGCAACAGAATGCGCGTGTCTTCGACCAGACGCTCGAACATCGCCCGCATCCAGCGCTGCATCTGCTGATAGATCGCGGGCCACGGAGGATAATCGTGCGGCATGAACCGCCATTGGTTGCCGGTCCGCGCAATGTAGCGAACACCATTGAAAACCGATCGCAGATCATGTTCCCGATGGGCGCTGTCCTCGCGGCTCAACAGCAGATAAGGCAGCACAAACGCCCACTCCTAATCCGAAACATCGCCCGGATAACCGACTTTCCCCTTGCTTGCCATCCTTCCATACTGGACAGGATCGGCCGCCAAGGTAAGCAACTATCTTGGTGCAAACTTCATAACAGGCTCTAGCGATGCGTTTATTTCCCGATGCTCGCCTGGCTTAACGACAGGAGTTCATCATTACTGCATCAATATGCATCCATTCATGTACCCGTGTACGATGATCCATTGAGAAATCCAAATCGACGGGCCGATGACGGCATCTGTCTCATCGGCAGCTTCAGAACTGATCGAACGTGCGCGCCGAGTTCGAATGAAGAGTCTGCAAATGGTTCATCGTGCGAAAATGGGGCACCCGGGCGGCGACTTTTCTTCTGCTGATATTCTGACCGCTCTTTATGGGCGCATCCTGCGTGTCGACGCACAAAATCCGCGGACTCCAGAGCGCGATCGCTTCATCATGAGCAAGGGACACTGCTCCGCAGCTCTTTACTCAACCCTCGCAGAATCCGGCTTCTTCGATCGGGAAGAGTTGGATTCCTATATGCAGCCGCTCTCGAGGTTGAGCGGCCACCCAGACCGCAACGAGATTCCTGGTGTCGAGGCGAACACCGGACCGCTCGGTCACGGTCTTCCCATCGGAGTCGGTTGCGCTCTAGCCGCGAAGATGAACAACTCATCCTGGCGCACGTTTGTCCTGGTGGGCGATGGCGAACTGCAGGAGGGCAGCAACTGGGAAGGAGCCATGACGGCTGCGCATTACAAGCTGGATAACCTGGTACTGATCATCGATCGGAATCTCATTCAGCAAGGCAACTTCACTGAGGAAACGATTCGAATGGAGCCCCTGGATGCCCGGTGGGCATCTTTTGGGTGGGCGGTCCGCGACATCGACGGCAACGATATACCCGCAATTCTGGCATGCATGGAAACGCTGCCATTCGAGACGAGCAAGCCCAGTTGTGTGATCGCACATACGACGAAAGGCAAGGGCGTGAGCTTCATGGAGAATCGGCCCGAGTGGCATCACCACGTACCGACCGATGCTGAATTGAAGGCCGCACTTGAGGAGCTGCGGGGAGACGCGCAGTGATTAAGATGTTCGACTGTCGAGATGCGTACTCCCGCGCGCTCGAAGAGCTTGCTGCGACCGATTCTCGTATTGCTGTGGTCGTCAACGATTCTGTCAGCTCCACGAAGCTGTCGAGTTTCTCCCGCAAGTTTCCAAATCGATTTATCAACGTAGGCATCGCTGAACAGAATATGGTAGGAGTGGGCGCAGGACTCGCGAATGGGGGCATGATCCCGTATGTGTGTGGAGCTGCCTGCTTCCTGACCGCTCGTGCCCTAGAACAGATCAAAGTGGACTTGGGCTATTCGCGATACAACGTCAAGCTTGTGGGCATCTCGCCTGGCGTGGCCTACGGCGAGCTCGGCCCTACACATCACGCTATTGAAGACATTGGCTGGTTGAGGATCATCCCGAACCTCACTATTCTTGTTCCGGCAGACCCGCAAGAGACGCGAGAGGCGATCCAGATGAGTGCTACGCATCAGGGGCCAATGTATTTGCGCATCAGCCGCATGCCCGTGCCGGAGATATTCCCGGCCGGAACGAAGTTCGAATTTGGCAAAGCCATCCGCCTTCGTGAAGGCTCCGATGTGACTCTAATTGCCAATGGGGTGATGGTCCACCGCGCCCTCGAAGCCGCTGACTTGCTACAGCGGTCGAGCATCTCGGCGCGGGTGCTCAATATGTCGACAGTGAAACCGCTCGATCGAGAAGCAATTGTTGACGCTGGGCGTGAGACAGGTGCAGTTGTTACGGTAGAAGAACATTCTGTTCTTGGTGGTTTAGGCTCGGCGGTCGCCGAGGTGCTTGCGCAGACGGTTCCCACGAAAATGCGCATCCTGGGTATCCCCTCCGTGTTTGCTCCAACAGGATCGGCGGAATTTCTGCTTGAGCATTTTGGATTGACCGCGAGATCCATCAGCGCGGCCACAACAGAAATGCTGGCGTCGAGGTAAGAAGATGGCAAATCCATGCGTCCTCGCCCTTGACCAAGGCACGACGAACAGCAAAGCTCTTGTGCTTGACGCATCGGGCCAGATTCGGTTTAGCGCCTCCGCTCCCGTTCCAATCAGCACCACAGAGAAAGGTTTTGTCGAACAGGCTCCGGAAGTCATCTGGCATTCCGCTGTGCAGGTGCTGGAAGCATGCTTCGAAAACGTGACCCCTCTGGATGTGAAGGCGATCGGCATTTCGAATCAACGTGAGACTGTACTCTTCTGGGACCGGCGCACGGGAAATGCCGTAACACCGGCAGTGTCATGGCAGTGTCGACGATCTGCAACGCGCTGCCGTGCCCTCGAAAGGGAGGGGCGAGCAAAGAGGATCTCCGAGATCACGGGCCTTCGCATCGATCCACTCTTCTCCGCTTCGAAGGCCGAATGGCTTCTGCATCAATCCGAATCTCTGCAATCGCGCGCGCGGTCGGGCGAAGTTTGCATGGGAACGATTGACAGCTGGATTCTGTTCAAGCTTTCCGGCGGCGCAATACATTCCGTCGACGCGAGCAATGCGGCGCGAACTCAACTGCTCAATCTGTCGACAGTAGAGTGGGATCCAGCGATGCTTCAGCTCTTCGATATCCCAATCGCCGCGCTCCCGCATGTTTCCGGTTCGGCATCCGTCTACGGCACCACTCAGGAAACTGAAAAGATTCCGCCTGGGATCTCGATCGCGGCGGCAATCGGGGATTCCCATGCAGCACTTTTCGGGCATGGAATCTTCGAGGCCGGGCCGGTGAAAGCGACCTATGGCACCGGGTCTTCTTTGATGACGCTCACTCCCGGGCTCCCAAAGATCGAGGATTCACTGGCTCGCACCATCGCCTGGAAACTAGGTGATTCCGTCCAATATGCATTGGAAGGAAATATCACGATGAGCGGCGCCGGCCTTCGCTGGGTAGGTGAGTTCGTCAATTCCTCCACGCCAACAGAAACCGCGCTTGAGATGGCCACCTCTGTAAGCGATTCAGGTGGCGTCTATTTCGTTCCAGCGATGAACGGACTCGGAGCCCCTTACTGGGACAGTACCGCGCATGGCCTGATCTACGGCCTCACGCGGAAGTCGCGCGTGGCGCACCTTGCACATGCGGCCGTTGAGTCCATTGCGCACCAGGTGGCCGACGTATTTGACGAGATGCAAAAGGCTTCGCCGGAAACGATTACCGCGCTCTACACTGATGGCGCCGGATCGCGCAACGATGCGTTGATGCAGTTTCAGGCGGATCTCGTTGGAGTACCTGTCAAGCGATCTAATTTTGCCGAGTTGTCGGCGCTGGGCGCGGGCATGCTGGCTGGATTGGCGGTCGGACTTTGGAGTTCCCTGGCCGAGTTGAGTGCACTGGCACCGGGCACGGATGTTTTTGAACCAGGACGCACCCATGGCGATGTCACTCAATTGCGAGACGACTGGCACAACGCCGTTGCCAGAGCGCGATCGAATTACCCAGGCGGATCAGCCGCAGTACATGCCCGATTCTGAAACTCAAGGTCCAGAAGTTGAAGGTCATCATGCCTCACGTTATGCCGAAACCCGCAGCCGCGTTGGAAGCGCGCAACATCGTCAAGGTGTATCCCGGCACAACTGCGCTGAAGAACGTCAACTTTCGCGTGGTGAAGAACAAGATAAACGTGCTGATTGGTGAAAATGGCGCGGGCAAATCCACTCTGATGCGGATCCTCGCTGGAGCTGAACATGCCACCAGCGGCAACCTTATCCTCGAGGGACGACCTGTCATACTTGACGATCCAGCGGAAGCCGCGCGCCAGGGCATTGCCATGATCCACCAGGAACTGAGCGTCTTTCCGAATCTCAATATTGCCGACAATATTTTCGTTGGACGAGAGCTTCGCCGCCTGCATCAGTTCTCAGATTTCAGCAGACAGGAAACCGCCAGCAATGCGGCGCTAATAAAACTTGGCGTGCGCCTTGACGTTTCGGGATCTCTCGCTGCACTTCCCCTCGGTGCCAAGCAACTCGTTGAAATCGCCCGGTCTCTCGTTCGTCGTATTCGAATACTGATTCTGGATGAGCCGACATCGGCCCTGACCGCCACCGAATGCGAATACCTCTTTCGTGCGATGCGCGACTTAACCAGCCAGGGAGTCTCGATCGTCTATATCTCGCATCGTCTACAGGAACTGCTGGAGATTGGTGACTATTTCACTGTGCTTCGGGACGGTAGCGTAGTTGGCGAAGCCGATCGCTCCGCTGTCGATCGCGGCTGGGTCGTGGAACGAATGACTGGAAGGAAGTCGTTCGTACCGAATTCTCCGCGAACCCAGGGCTCTGCGAATGACTGTCTCCTGAAAGTCCATGAGCTTTCGCATATTCGGAGCAACCGGCGAAGTGTATTCACTCGCGTTAGCTTCGACGTCGCCAGCGGCGAGATTGTTGGCATTTACGGGTTACTCGGTTCTGGCGCGACGGAACTGCTCGAAGTTCTTGGTGGCGCGCGACAGGCGACTTCGGGCAATTTCGCTCTGCAAGACCGATTGTGCCGGTTTCGCTCCGTAGCAGACGCACTGGACGCTGGAATTGCCCTTGTGCCGGAAGAACGAAAACGCGATGCGCTTTTTTCCAATCTGTCCGTCCGAGAGAACATCAGTATGTCATCGCTTCATCGATTTGGCCGTTACTTTCACTCGCGCCGGGCTGAGCGTGGTCGCGCACGCGAACTTGCAGCGGAAGTACATCTCAACGTTGCCAGCCTGGAACAGCCTGTCTCGTCTCTCAGCGGCGGCAATCAACAGAGGGTCCTGCTGGCAAGGTGCCTCGTACATCGCCCCAAGCTGCTTCTTCTCGATCAGCCAACCCGAGGCATTGACATTGGAACGAAAGAAGAGATCTACCAAATGCTTCAAAAGCTTGCCGCAAGAGGTCTGTCGATTGTGTTTGCTTCCACAGAGATTGAAGAGATTCACCGGCTCGCGCACCGAGTCCTTGTGTTGTCGCGCGGCAGACAGCAGATGAACGAGCAGATCGCACTTGTCAATGACGAAGCCATCTTCGCGGCTGCATCCGAGAACCGCACGGAAGACCTGCATGAATCGTAAGGCATCAATTGGGTTGGATTCTGAAGTGAGCACGAACGCAAGGAGTTTGCCGTCGCGATTGCTGAGCCAGCTCTTGGCCTTTCGCTCTATGTTGGCGCTGCTTCTGATTCTCATCGTCTTTTCCGTGATGGCGCCGAGCTTCTTGAGTGCGAACAACTTTACGATTCTCACCAAGCATGTGGCCATTACTGGCCTCCTGGCCGTGGGAACGTCTCTCGTAATCATCGGCGGAGGTATCGATCTCTCGGTCGGATCGGTTGCCGGACTCTCCGGAATGATCGCAGGTTATCTGATTTTTCATGGCGTTCAACTCCCGGGAGGTCAGCCTCATTTCCTTGCGATCTGGGCTGTCGTGCTGATCGCACTTGCTGCCGGTGGCCTCGTAGGATGGTTCAATGGCATTCTCGTGGCCAAGTTCTCCATCGCGCCGTTTATAGCAACGCTTGGAACCTTGTATCTTTGTCGCGGTGCGGCCATGCTCATTTCAAACGGCCACACTTTTCCCGAACTTGCCGGTGCCACAGTGCGCCACAACACCGGTTTCCCCTGGATCGGTCAAGGCACGTTCCTGCTTATACCCGTTCCCGTGTGGTGTATGGCACTTGTTGCCTTTGGCGTGTGGGTTATGGCTGCGCGCACCCCCTTTGGGCGCCACGTCTACGCAGTGGGTGGAAATGAACGCGCAGCGTCCTTGTGCGGTATTCACGTGGGCAAAGTAAAAATTCTTACGTTCATGATTTCCGGCGTCTGCGCCGCCCTTGTGGGTCTCGTGATCGCTGCGCAGCTTGAGTCGGCACATCCGGCCACTGGTCAATCTTTCGAATTGAATGCCATCGCCGCCGTCGTACTCGGAGGTACTTCACTGATGGGAGGCCGGGGAACGATTGGGGGTTGTCTCATTGGCGCCTTCGTCATCGGAGTGCTGGCGGATGGCCTCGTCATGCTGGGCGTTTCGGAATTCTGGCAGATGGTCATCAAAGGCGCAGTCATCATTCTGGCGGTTGCGCTCGATCAGTTCCAGATCAAGCTCAACGAGGAAGACGCGGGAGTGGACTGATGACACCATGCAAGTGGAAAGCAATCTTTGGATTTTTTACGGCCGTTCTGCTTGCAGGCTGTTATCGCACCCCGGCAACGAACCAGAAGACGATTGTGATTATTGTGCCCTCGCAGGATAACCCCTTCTTTCAGGCAGAAGCGGTGGCCGCTGCGGCGCAGGCGCAGAAGTTGGGCTACAAGGTTCGCGTGGATTCACACGACGATGATCCCTATACACAGGACACACTGATCGACATGGCAATCGCCAGCAATGCTTCAGCGTTGATTCTAGACAACGCGGGATCGGACGCCTCAATTTCAGCCGTGCGGCGTGCAACGAAAGCCGGCATTGCCTGCTTTCTGATTGACCGTGAAATCCATGCAACAAATATCGCTAAGGCGCAGATCATCGCGGACAACGCGGGTGGGGCAAGGCTGCTGGGTCGGGAATTTGCACGGGTGATTGGGAAGGACGGCAAGTACGCGGAATTACTCGGGCGTGAATCGGATACAAACGCCCAGATCCGCACCGCAGGATTTCATGCGGAGCTTGACCAATTTCCGCAACTTGTGCGGGTTTCGGCGCAAAGTGCAAACTGGAGCCAGGCTGAAGCTTTTCAGAAGACAGAAACCATTCTGCAGGCACAGGGCGATTTGCAGGGCATGATTGCCGGCAATGACACAATGGCGCTGGGCGCTGTCGCAGCGATAAAAAATGCCGGACGAAAGAACATTCGGGTGATGGGTTTTGACGGCAGCCCCGACGCGCTCGATGCGATTCGTTCCGGCGCAATGGATGCAACGATTCTGCAGCCAGCCGTCAAAATCGCTTTGATGGCAGTAGATGAAGCTGACGAATTCTTGAAAACCGGCTCAACCAAATCGCCCGAGCGCCAGCTGGTTCCATGCGAACTTGTGACGCGATCGAATGTTGACCAGTTCCAGGCATTCCAACGGATTCAACCGGTGAAAGGTGTGAATTGACCATGGCAAAAGAGAAGTTGGGGGTCATTCTTGGCAACCGTGATTTCTTTCCGGATGTGCTTGTGAGCGAAGCGCATCGAGATCTCGTGAAGTTGCTCGGCGCATTAGGCATCGAGGCCGTGATGCTGGACGCCACGGTGGGCAAATTCGGATCGGTGGAAACCTGGCGCGATGCGATCCGACTTGGCGATTTGCTCAAGCAGCATGCGGATTCAATCGTCGGCATCCTGGTCTGCCTCCCCAATTTCGGCGACGAGAAGGCAATCGCTGATGCCATTCGCCTATCGACTCTCAGGGTTCCGATTCTCGTTCAAGCATCTCCGGATGACGTTGATCAATTCGGTCTTGACCGGCGGCGCGATGCATTCTGCGGAAAAATCTCAGTGTGCAACAATCTGCGGCAGTACGGATACCGATTTACATTGACCCACGACCACACCGTATCGATCGAGTCGGCGAGTTTTCAACGCGACCTCACTCAGTTCATGCAAGTCTGTCGTGTGGTGCGGGGCTTGCGCCGCGCACGAATCGGTGCCATCGGTGCAAGACCCAACGCTTTCAATGCCACCCGCTATAGCGAAAAACTTCTCGAGCAGGTCGGACTCAGCGTCAATACGATCGATTTGTCTGAGGTCTTTGGACGCGCTGCACAGATCAGCGATTCCGACAGCCGGGTGCTTGGGAGAATCGAGCAAATAAGCACTTACGCTGACAGCACGAGCGTCCCGCACGAAGCGCTCGTTCGTATGGCGCGATTCGCGATCGTGGTCGACGAGTGGATGTCAGACCTGGACATTGATGCGACCGCCATTCAATGCTGGAGCTCCTTGCAAAAGAACTTTGGTGTCAATGTCTGCACCATCATGAGCATGATGAGTGAAAGGATGATGCCAAGTGCTTGCGAAGTGGATGTGGCGGGCGTGGTGTCGATGTACACGCTGCAGCTTTCGTCCGGGCGGCCCAGTGCTCTTGTGGACTGGAATAATAACTATGGGAGCGATCCAGATAAATGCGTCCTCTTCCATTGCGGTAACTGGGCCAAGGACTTCCTGCCGGATATTCGGATTGGAACAGCGCCGATTCTAGGTAGCACGTTGGGTGAAGAAAATACCTACGGCGCTCTGCAAGGCCGCACTTCCAGCGGCCCCCTAACCTTTGGCCGGGTAAGCACAGACGATTTCACTGGCTCGATTCGCGCATATGTGGGCGAAGGCAGATTCCTCGATGATCCAATTGAGACCTTCGGCAACAAGGCCGTGGTGGAAGTACCTCATCTGCGAGAGCTGATGCATTACATTTGCAAGGAGGGGTTTGAACACCATGCAGCCATGACGCAAGCCCACTGCGCCACCAGCGTCGCCGAAGCGCTAAACACTTATCTTGGCTGGAATGTTTTCTTGCATTCAGAGATTGAGCGCGATTCCGTGCGGGCTTAGTTCGGGTAAGTGATTGAATCTACGTTGTCTGCCTCGCAGGGGCGGCAACTTCCCCAACCCCGACGCGAGAAACAATGCAGCGCTGCACCGAATGTACAACGGCGGGGTTGTGTCTATAGCTACTCTGGGCGTACAAGAATCTTCACGTGCTGGTCCTTCTCGTTCAGCAGACCGTGGTACCCTTTCCCGATCAAATCATCCAGCCCGATTCGGTCGCTCATGAGAGCATCGCCGTGGAAGCGGGGGTCAGTCATGATTTGAATGGTTTCGTCGTAAAGCCCGTAACCGCTCATGCTTCCCGAGACGATTTTTTCGCGAAAGACGATGTCGCTAAGGTCAAGGGCGGCGGGCTGCTCAAAAACTCCCATGATGACCAACCGGCCGCGCGTGCGCGTGAGCCTGCCTGCCATGAGGATTGTGGTCGGTAGTCCGGCACACTCTATCACCACATCGAATCCCTCACCGCACGTGACCTCCAACGCCTTCTTGATGGGATCCTCGCGGCTGGGATTTATTACGGCATCGGCACCGCAGAGCAGGGCCGCCTGAATGCGTCTCTCGGCCACTTCGATGGCTACGACACGTTTGGCGCCCCGGATGCAAGCAGCCATTAAGGCCATCAGACCAATGGGGCCCGCGCCGACAATGGCGACATTATCCCTGGCGGTCGCCCCACTTTGCGCGACCGCCCGTACCGTCGCAGAGAAAGGCTCAACGAGCGCACCAACTTCGTCCGTAATCTCATCGGGGAGGTGAAAGCACTGATACGCATTCAGATTGAGCCGCTCTGCAAGCGCTCCTCCAGTCCACGAAGTTCCAAGGAAGGCCACCTGGTCACACTGTGCCATCGAGTCGCTTCGGCACCATCGGCATTTGTGGCAGCCAATGATGGGACAGGCTGCGACGCGATCGCCAGGCTTGAAGTTGTCGACGCCTTCGCCAACCGCGATCACGTGGCCTGACATTTCGTGCCCGATTACAACCGGCGCCTGCACGCCAGTCAGCGGGTGGGGCCGTTCGAGCGGGATGTAGAGCGGTCCCCCCACATACTCATGAAGATCAGTACCGCAGATTCCGCACCACGCCACTTTAACCTGAACCTGACCAGGAGGCGGTCCGGGAGGTTCAGTCACATTCTCGATGCGAACATCGCGGCGTCCGTGCCAAACTGCAGCTTTCATAGCGCCTCTTCTTTGGTTGCGCAGCTGTTCCTCGTCGGCGGATCATCGGACGTCCAAAGCTTACCTGGATTCCGGCTGCATTCCGTCGCCGGCGAATTCATCATCAGTGCTTGCGCAGCGCGTCACATCCGCTGAACGCGCCTACGCGCAGCCTGCCCGGTCATTTTGCCTGGAGCTCCTGCCAGGACTCAGCGAGTCGCGGCCGAGGCCTCCAGCAGAAGAACCCAGTCCCCATCCCCGTCATGGTTCTTGCCAGGCGGAGTGAACTGCTGCGATCCATTATTGATAAACGGTCCTCCTGCCACATCCTGAAAGGTTCCATTCGAAGGATCAAACCATCTGGCCTTTGCAGGGCCGCGCATAGTCGACATGTTGATCGTGATGGCGCGAACAGTCGGCATGTAGACAACTACTGTCGAGCCGTCGGACGTCTTCGCTGCGGTGCTGTAGTCACTCGCGCTCACCTTGGTATCGACGTCTCCAAACGACCCGAAGCCAGCCGTAACCACAGAATGATCCTGGTCTGGAACCAGATCTTGCCAGCGTATGGACGAAAAAAAGCTCTTCCAGTAACCGATCTGCTCGACCCCTGGAGTATCGATGTTGCTTTGCCATCCATCTTTGAATGACCAGGTGTAAGCATTCCCGTAGAACTGCCCCGTACCTCCGGAGAGCATCGTCCAATACTCTTCCCGGCGAAGAACATTGGGTGTTCCGTAATCCGGCGGAGTGCCGACATCTTCAAGATCGTAATGCGCCTCTACCAGGTATGCCGGCGCGACTGGCGTCTGATTATAGCTGTGCAACATCTGGATGTAAGTCGGGGAGTAAGTGTACACACTGTTCAGTTCGATGAGTGGGATCCAGCGCGGGTCGTCAAACGACGAACTTGTGCGCACATGGAGCTCAACCGTCTGCAGTTGCCCCGGAGCAACGGATCGGATTCCCTTCGCGACAGCCTGCACAAGGTCGTCATCCGAAGGCACCGTCCACAGGTTGAAGTCGTTTCCGTTGATCCAGGACACATTTCGGAAGCTGCGATATCGGTTGCCAAGGTATTGGCCGTACGCATATGCGGCCTTCACACCATTGTTTCGCAGAGTGGCCAACCATCCGATCGTTTCCATGGGATCCAGAAACACGGCAAGATGGTGATTGGCCGCGAGCTGGACAATATGGTCGAGACGAACAAAATAGGCTTCGTTGGGCTTGCTCAGATCGTAGTGCGTAAAATCGGTGCCACCCGAAACGAACCCCGTGAACGGACGGATACCATCAGAGGTCGTGGCTTCAGCGTTCGTGGGATAGTCATGACCGGCACATTCCACATCGATCCATCCCAGCGCATTGACTCCATGCGCTTCGCGGTCGGCGAAGTAGAAGTCCGCGTCCTTTTCGCTCAGGCGCCCCATCAACCCCTGGGGAGTATCGCCTACGATCAGAAACGGCGCCTCATGCTGATCGACCAGATAACGATGGTTGGCGCTGATCTTGAGAGGGTATTCCGGAAGTGCGGTTGGAGGCGGCGCAGCAGCAGCTTGAGCGGTAATCGCCATGGAAGCCGCAATTACGACAAAAAGCACTACGGACATCGACTGGTTTGCGAATTCCCTCTGTACGTTCACTGAATTAATCGCCTCCCTATTGGTCTCGAGATCGCAAATGGCGTGCAAATCGTGGGTTCACGATTTGCCCGCCAGAGAATACTTCTCGTTAGGAGAGCTCGTTTCAGAACTCTACGCGGAAGCTTGCCTGTCCCTGACGGTTGCTGATCTGGGAGCTGGGATTGGTGATCTCTCCGAATGTCGAATCGAGCGAATTGTTATCCGGAGCCTGTAACTGAGTGCGGTTGAACGCGTTGAAGTAATCGACGCGCAGGCTGGCCTGAAGATTCTCCCAAATGCGGAAAGTCTTGATCGCATCGATGTTCTCAACCCGCAGCGGAGGCTTACGCAGGGCGGCGTAGGCGCGTTTCGCTGTGCCCAGTCCCCAGGGGCCTGTGTTTTGAAACGCGTTGGTCGTGAACTGGATTGGCTGAACCGAAGTCTTTCCCGTGAAGAAGTCCTTCGACTTGCTATAACTGTAGGTTTTCAGCGAAACGCCGGAAACGATATTGGGGCGATCGAAGCTATTCACCAGCAGCGGGTTGAAGCCGTTTTGCGCCCCGAATGCGAACCCGCCCTCATAGTCCAGAATGGCGCTGACCTGCCACCCCCCAACCAGCTCTGAAGCAAGTCCGTGCCTGTTGAGATACTTCTTCCCTTCTCCAAACGGCAGCGCGTAAGTCCCGACCCCTTTCACGGTATAGGGCTGATCGAGATAGGAAGGAACGTACTCCGGGGCCGGATTGTAGGCGTTCATCCCGTTGGGAGAAAACGGACCAGAACCAATCGCGGTGTTGCCCATTATTCTGCCCAGTGACAGATTCGCCAAGTAGCTCAGGCCACCCGAAAAGCGTTTCTCTGCTTGAATCTGCAAGGCGTTGTAGAAAGCGGTGCCGTCCAGCTCGTAGGTTGGGAAGAACCCGGCAAATTGCGGAAATGGCGTCAACGCTTGTTCCAGCGTCGCGGAACCTCCAAACTGCTGTACATACTCAGGATAGGGCGGCTGGAACCCCGCGGCCACAACAGCCGGATCGAGGATGTTGTCTCCGAGCAGGGATCCGTATTGCAGTACGGAGGGATTCGGCTGGTTAGAAAGTTCCAGGGTTGTGGGCAAGTGAATGCCGCGATTCGCCACGTAGGATGCCGTCAGGAACGTATTCCATGGAAGTTCACGCTGCACTCCAATACTCCACGCCTGGTCGTAAGGAGCGATACCGACCGACCGCGCATTCGGAAGTTCCGGGAATTTGTTGTCCTTGGCATAAGGGAAGTCAAAGATGACTGCCGCGTTCCCAAGGGACGGGGAAAATGGCGCTTGCTGGGGGAAAGGAAGAGTCTGGGTATCCCAGCTGCCATAGCCTGGCGTGCTGCTGCCGGTTGCGGCTCGGATGTACGAACCGTCCTGCAGGTTGGACATAAACGAGGCGGCGAAAGACGTGCCGTACTCATAAGCTCCTCCGTTGAGGAAGCTCAGGTAGAACCCTGCCTGCAGTACCGTCTTGCTATTGACCTGGTAGGAAAAGCCGAGCCGGGGCTGCCAATTCTTCCAGTGAATGGCCGCTCGATCGATTCCGGCGCAACCGGCGCAATTTCCAAACTTCGTGGCTGCGCCCAGGATGCCACCGGCACCGGGATCCACTGCGGTGCGATTCACAAAGACGATGTTGTCGTGGGCCTCTGTGAACGGCACCAGGATGTCATATCGAATTCCGGCATTGAATGTCAGGCGGTCGTTGAGCTTGAAGTCGTCCTGGAGATAGAAGCCGAATGCCTTGTTTCGCAGCTTTGCTTCACTGGCAAAGTTGCGTTCGGTGGCGTCAACCTGGCCGAGCAGAAAGCTCGCGAATGAACTGCCGTACGAACCGAAATTGGGATTAGTCGAATCCGGTGTCGAGGTAGTTCTCTGGCTGAAGTTGAAGGTGCCGCTGCAGAAGTTACAGTTGATCGTATCCTGATAGGTTCGCCGCACCTGGAAGCCGATGTTGAGCGAATGCCGGCCCTTGGTCCACAACCAGTTGTTCACCCCCACAATGCCCAGCATACGGTTGTTGTTGACGGTGAGGCCGCCGGAGCAACACTCCAGGTACGCTCCTCCGGCGACACCCCAGGTTGTGGGCGCATTCTGGCCATCGAATGTAACCAGCGGAAGCGTGGTTCCCCCGGCAACCGCGCCGAACTGCACTTTGCTGTTGGCGTTGTGCTGACCGATAATGTTTCCGATCGAGTCTATACCTAGCGTCATTACCAGGTTCGGCGTCACTGTCCGGGCGTAATTCAGCAGGTATCCCGTTCCGAGATTCTGGTTGGTGACTTCACTCTGCAGCGGGTTCGAGGACTGCACGATTGGGGCCGAGGTAAAGAACGGAGAGTTCAGAGAATCGTGCCACTGGCTGAAGTGAATGCTCTGCTTATTCGAGAGGCTCTCGTCGATGGTGTAATCCCATAAGAACTGCCTGATCGGAATCGAGGGAACGGCCGGAAGCTTGTTGCTTACTAATCCCGAATTGAGACCTGTGGTATCCGGATCGGGTATGGAAGGAAGAAGAGTTTGAGCCAAGGCACTAAAGCGCGTGGGATCGATCTTGTTTCCGGGGAACGGCTGGCCGGTCAATGGGTCGTAGATAGGGATCAGATTGCCTGATGCATCATAAAAACTGCTAAAGTCGCCTCCCTTCATGGCCGCGGTCGGCACCGTCCCAAGTCCACTCTGCGCTTGATTCTGCCTGAACCAATCGCTGCTGAAGTGGAAGAAAGTCCGGTTTCTCCCGTTGTAAAGCCGAGGAACGAGCACCGGTCCGCCAACTGTGAAACCATAGTCGTTTTGCTGGTTAATAGGGGGCTCGGGCTTTCCCGTGGAGGAAAAACGCGTCGGTACAAAGCCATCTGAATCAAACAGCTGGTTACGCAAGATGTCAAAGGCGTCACCATGAATCCTATTCGTGCCGGACGCCATGCTGAACGTGACAGCTCCTTGTCCAAGCCCAAACTGCGCACTGAATGTAGAGCTATTCACTCGGAACTCACTCACGGCCTCATAGGGCGGATTGATGTTCGTCTGGTTGCCCTGAAACTGTACAAACGCAACCGGCACGCCATTGAACTGAGTTTCGTTCTCATAGGTGACGCCGCCGTTGATCCAGTGCGAGCCTGCATTCCCCCCGACGCCGGGAGCATAGTAGCTGAACGTGTCGATCTGCCTGGCCAGGCCGCCGATCTCGAGCGGCGCATTACTCACCAATTCCGGTTCAAGGGTAGCCCCGATTACCGGGGAAGTCGTATTCAACGTGAGTCCGGATTCGTTGACCCGAACCGTCTGGCTCACTGCTCCTGGTTTTAGCGAAATGTTCAGCGTAGACATCCTGGCGACTTCAACGATGACACTGGTCTCAACCTTCGAAAAGCTCGGTGCACTCACGGCCACCGTGTAGGGTCCAGGAATGAGACCAACGACAATGAAGGCTCCGGAAGAAGAACTGACGGCAGTTGACGCCACGCCCGTTGAGGTGTTCGTGACCAGGATGTGGGCACCCACAACCCAGGAGCCCGAAGCGTCTGTAACCACGCCGTTGATGCCATTCGTCACCTGCGCCTCGAGGGCGATGCCCGAAAGGGCAAACACGAACGCGAGTACAGCCAACGCAATCTTAGTTGCGCGCGCGAGTTTCTTATTCGGTCTATTCATTGGGGTAACCTCCATACATTGCTTGCGCATTGTTTCGTCGAGAGTACGGTCCGCATCCGTCTCTTTCGTATTCCCGCATTCCCTTGGCTTGAGTTCGACCTGACCCGACTTCTCCAAGTCTCCGAGCGACCAATCCTTAAGTAACCGACGTCTTAATTGGCCTGCAGGAGAATTGCCCAGTCATTTCCATCTGAGGAGGATGGCGACTTCCACGGCGAGTCCCGTACATCCGGCAAATCGATCCTCTCGCCCGTTGTTGCGCTGAACCAATAAGCCCGATAAGTGCCCTTTTGGAGTTGAACAGTTGCATCGCCGCCGTGAGGGAGATAGACGACGTAAGTCTTTCCGGGGTCAGCAAGGCAGTAATTGCCCGCATTCACAAGTTCGTCGTGAGGGTTCGTCTTCCACCACTCGAAACTTGTAAAGAAGTCCACCATGTGTCCATAACCAAGGAACATGGTCATGGTGTCGTCGCCACGGCCATTCATCCAGCCGCCGCCCATGTCTGCCCCGATGTTCGTGCCGCGACGCACCGTCTCGCCCGCCGTTTGATAACCACCCGCCATCACGATGTCCCAGGCGGTGCGGCGCAGAACATCACTTGAATCCGAGCCAGGCGCAGCCCAGTGAGGGTAATGATCTTCGTATCCGTATTCCTCATTCGTCTGGGGGATGATGCGCCCGGTCTGTTCTTGCAATTTTCTCGATTCAAGTATCAAGGCATGCTGGTTGCGGGACCATTCCTGATAGGACGTGAAACCGAACCAAGAGGAGGCGCGATCCTGATGAGCGTTACTCTTGGCGGGATGACTGGTTTCAAGATGCTTGTAGGGGTCGAGTTGCTGAATGAGCATGCCCGTATCATGCGTCCACTTTTCATCGCGGTACGAATCGAGATCGTCTCCCAGATCCCAGGTGATGTTGGAGTAGGCTGAGAAGCGATTCACCGCATAGCGGATGAATCGCCGCTCATCCTCGCTTCCGGCGTCAGGGTGCACCCTACCGTCATTCATGTCAAGAACGAGGGAGACGATCATGTCACGGTCGCGGGCAAACCGGAGCATTCTGTCGAACTTCTGCCAGTAGGGCACATTGAAGCGCGTGTAGTCGAAACCCGGATGGGTTGGATCATTCGCATTCTCTGCCTTCCACGCCGCGATGAGAACCGTCCAGTTGTCTCCTGTCATCACAGGCTCGCCGAAGAATGTGCTTGCCTCCCGTCCCGCAATCGTGACGCGCATGCGGTTTACTTTGAGACGATGAAGACGGTCGACGCTGTATTGAATTACGTGATCATCGCGCCAGCCCACCAGCCAGTACGCAGTCGTTCCATTAAAGAAGTAATGTTCGCCTGTCCCCGACCAGACGAAATGCCATGGGAATTGCGGATCAACAGCAATACTGCCGCGCCGGTGTGCATCCGTCGCGTGGAACACTCCTTTAGCCGACTTCTGGAACTGACCTTGTTTGTAGGTCACCCTGTAGGAGTAATCACCCGGTTGCGTGGGCATGAACCGGATACGGAACTTGGTTCCGTCCGTGCTGTCGCAGAAACCCTCGACATTCCATGTCTTACTGCCTTCCTGGGTCTGGAACACTCCAGAAAAGGTCGCATCTGTAAAGGGATTCGCGGCGTCAGGATGGTCCAACGTCGCGGTGATCTCTATGTAGTCGTAGGCTTCAACCGAGCCCGCCGGCTTGGAAAATTCAATAGCCTGGGGATCTGCACTCGCGGTAGGCAAGCATAGGAGCGCGGAGAGCGAAAAAACAAAGATAGCCGCCTTGCCAGTTGTGACGACCGTCTTTGGTAACCTGATTTGCATCGGTCGCCGCCTCCAAGTCCACCATTTGCGCCCAAAGATAAAATGAATGCGAGATCGAATCGCACTACGGGGAAGTCGTGCCTCCGGTCTTTGTGTGAACAAGATGTCTCTCAGGCGCATTCTCTTGTGGAGCGCTCTGGAGGATTCGTCACAGCAGCCAAACTATGCGCGATGGTAGATTTGCCGAGAAAACAGAATCTAGAAGGATTCTGGTAATTTTTGTAGGAAAGCTCTGAAAGAATCGCGAGAGAGGCAACGGTATCAAAAGGAAATCCCTCTTTCGAACCGCCGGTTTCCGGTTAGGCGCTGTTGCGTGAGATGCGACTCGATTCAGCCGCCCGTGCGCCACAGGTTGTGATGCAATTCATTCTCGAGCATCAACAACAGGCGCCACATTTGCATGATTGGTCGAGCGCGCAAGAGCGCCCCTCATCTGCAGCGATCCACCGGCTGTAACTCGTCGGAATGCCGGCAACTCCTAGCTGTCTCCAGCGAGTGCCGGAGCAATTGAACTTCTTGCGAGATATTCGCTGCCACTGCGGAATCCCTTTTCTTTCCCGCTTTGGAACAGCCTTTCTCTAACGTTCTCGACCCGAAAATCCTGATGCACCTGGGGAGCGTCAGAACCGCTGTAGCTTCTAAAACGCCGGCGGTATTCAGCGGGTGTAACTCCCACCATCTTGCGAAAGACCGCCCCAAAGTAACTTTGGTCACAGAAACCGACATCCTGGCAGATATTCTTCATCGACTCGCTGGAGTGCGTGAGCATAGCCTGCGCACGTTCAACCCGGTAATGATTAAGGTACTTCAGGAACGACAATCCGGTCACTTCCTTGAACACGCTCATGAAATGAGACTCGCTCATACCGCACACCCTGGCCGCCTGTCTTATCTGGATCGAAGTTCCGCAATTTTCCTCCAGGAAGCGGAAGAGCGGACGTACCCGGTCGAGTGCCCGCTCCTGTCGATGAAACACTTCCACGGTGCCGGAGTAGGACTCGTAATAACTCACAAGGTAGGCAAGGATCATCTTGAGATATGTCTTCAAAGAAAGCCGTGACCTGGGCGTCGACGACCGCTCGGCGTGGATTCGCAACATCATTTCGAGCACTTGCCTGGGAATGCCTGTTTCAGCAGGAACGACGTGCGGGAAGTTGGCATCCTGGAGAAGAAAAGGGGTCAGATACTCCATGCTGTCGTTTCCCCCGCCGTAGCGAATCATTTCCGGGTCAAAGAACAGAGCGGCAATGGTTAGCGGGGAGGATGACTGGCGTTCGATGCGGTGATAGAGCGTACTGCCGATGACCGCCAGGTCGCCAACGCGCATCGGGATTAGCCGGTCCTGAATATGACATAAGGCCGAGCCCGAACAGAGATAAAGTACTTCAAAGTAGGAGTGGCGATTCATGCGTACTTTTTGTTGTCCACCCTCGAGAAGGAAAAGAACATCGAGTGGGCAAGTAACATCGAAGTTCCATACATGGACGCCTTCAGCATTAATTTGCGGTTCAACCAGGCAAAAGTGATCCTCGCACGAGTTCCGCGGAAAACGAACGCGCCCCCCCGCGGCCAACGGGCTGGTGGAAGATCTCTTGTATGTACGGCTCTTCAGCTTCTCACTGCTAGTGAACAATGGGGAAAACTTCTTCGACATGGTCATTGCGAACTCCGTACAGGGAAGAATGTAGATTCACGGTAGCGTCGCTATAGTGCACCCATAACTCAACCTTCCGACCAACTTCAAGTGTGCGGCTCGAATTGGTTTCCATCCCCAGTAGTCCGTGCTCGACAAGGATTTCGGCCTCACGGATAGTCATGCCGATCGCTCCCTCGCGCAATTGCCTTAAAGCAAGCATAGGTGCCTTGTGATTCTTGAAATGCGGTCTCAACTTCGCGGCCTTGCCGGCGAAAAAATCCGCCATCAGGCGCGAGTTGGACTCCATTGCATCGAGATCAACGAGCAATGCCGGTGTCGGGATATGCTGTATCTCCAAGGCGGTCTCCTGAGTAAGTCCGGGAAATCGACCGTCAAAGCCCCTAGGGAAGGACCTCATGGTACAGTTTGACTGCGAAGTCGTCAACGAGCTCCGGACGCACATTATTGAAGTAGTGCGTGATGTAAGGCGTGCCGCAATGAGTATCGAAAACTGCCTTGTTCTTCCACTTCTCGATGAACGTCACCCAGCGGGGATCGTCCGCGCGTTGATTCAATTCGTAGCGAAGACAGCCATCTTCAGCATGGGTGGACTTGATAAGCGAGTGGAGCGCCTCGACCAGTTCATCGGTCTTCCCCTCAATCGCATGAAACTCGGCAACGCAGACAACCTGAGTGGTATCGATTTTAGGCATGTACGCTATTCCTCCTTTCAGCTTTGAGTGAAAGATAGAGTTCGTGGGCGCGTGGCGCAGTCTCGTTGCCGTGAACCACTGACCGCACCGCTTGAATCATGGCCACCGGATCTTCACATTGGAAGATATTGCGGCCCATGTCTACGCCGGCCGCACCATCCTGGATGGCCCGGAAAGCCATTTCCAGCGCATCCAGTTCGGGCAGTTTCTTGCCACCCGCAATCACAAGCGGAACCGGGCAGCCTGCTGCCACGCGCTCGAAATCCTTCTCGCAGTAATAGGTCTTGACGAAATGAGCACCCATCTCGGCGCAAATCCGCGTGGCAAGGCCAAGATACCTGGCATCCCGAGTCAATTCTTTGCCAACCCCTGTAACGGCAAGGGTAGGAATCCCGTATCGGTTCCCCTCATTTGTCACTTTGGCAAGATTGCCAATGGACTGGTGCTCGTGAACGCCGCCAATGTAGACCTGGACGGCAAGGGCAGAGGCGTTCAGCCGAAGAGCATCGTCTATATCAACTGCCACCAGTTCATTGGAGAGTTCCTTGAGGATGCTCTGTCCCCCCGTAGTCCGCAGCACAATTGCCCTTTGCATTTCGGCAGAGATCATGCTTCGCAGGGCTCCCCGCGTGATCATGAGAGCGTCAGCGTTCGGAATCAAGGGCGGGATCGCCACGTCAATCCGCTCCAGGCCGGTCGTCGGGCCCTGAAAGTAGCCATGGTCGATGGCCAGCATTAAGGTATGCCCGTCGCTGGGATCGAAGATCCGCGCCAGGCGATTCTTCATTCCCCAGTCGAGTGAGCCACTGCCCTTGAGTTCAAAGCGTGGGCTTGTATGTGGTACGTCGAAATAGTAGTTCTTGCCATCTTGCAGGTCTTCAATATCCGCCATGATCCATCTCCCGTTTTGCCGCAAATACATCGCTGAATCCGTGAAAAAGAAGCGCGATTGACGTCGCTCCCGCATCCGCATGGCCAAGAGTCTTTTCGCCCAGAAATTTGGCCCGGCCATAACGAGCCACAAGTGCCTTGGTCGCATCGGCCCCGGCACGGGCAGCGGCAGCCGCATCTTCAAGTGCCGCTGGTATCGACTTGCCTGCCGCCGCCGCGCTACGGAACGCGCCGACTGCCGGCGCCAAGGCATCCACCATTGTTTTATCCCCCGCTCTCGCCTTGGTCTGTTTCAACAGTGCGTCCATACCCGATTCAAAGATACCGGCGAGCGCTTCGCAGTCAGGATCGTCTTCTCCCCCGCCCTCGCCCATGCCTCTAAAAAACGTGCCCAACAACGCGCTTGAAGCACCGCCGTCTACATTCAGGACTTTCCAACCGCAGTTCCTGAGTAGTGCCGCGGGGCTTTGCGAGGCTTCATCTTCAGCGGCAGCTTCCAATTGCTCGGCAATCCTCATCATGGTCGTTCCGTGGTCTCCATCGCCGGCAACAGAATCCAACTGCGACAGATGCCCGCACTGTCCGCGCAGGCAGAGCGCAGCTTCAGCGAGCATTGTTTTCAGGTCGGACGTGGAAATTCGATCCGTCATAATCTGGTGAAGAACGGCGTATCTGCTGGCGCATCCCACAGCTTTATAAGTTCATCGTCCATCCGCGCTATCATCATTTGGAAACCGGCCTGCTCCTGGGTGGTGATGAACTCACCTACCGCGCTTCGCACCAACCGGATTCCCTTTTCCTGAAGTATTTGCGAGACGCGGCGGAACACGATCAGCAACTCCATCAAGGTCGTAGCCCCGGCGCCATTTAAAGAGAACGAGAAGTTCTTCGCCCGCTGACACGGCAAGGTCATTGAGCAGCATTTCGAGCATGATGGAGGAAGTTTCGTCGGCACTCTTCAGTTGCATGCGTCCGGTGCCGGCTTCGCCGTGCTGTCCCATACCGATCTCCATTTCTTCATCGCCGAGTTCGAAGATCGGACTCCCGGTGGATGGATGCGTCGCTGTACGGACCGCGACAGCGAGGGTCCGCATATTGCGCTGCATTCTTTCGGCGATTTCACTGCATGATTCTAGGGTGGCTCCCTGTTCCGCGGCGGCCCCTGCAACCTTATATACCGGCAGAAATCCTACCAGGCCGCGCCGGTCCTCCGGATTCGGCCCGCCGGAGATGTCCTCGTGTGTCAGCACCATCTTGACGTTCAGCCCCTCGCGCGCGGTTGTATCCATGGCGATATTGCCTGATAGTACGTCTCCTGCATGGTTCAGTACCACCAGAAGCGCGCCGGCCCCGCCCGCGCAAGCCATCCGCAAGGCTTCAATCACCTTCGATGCCCCAGGTGCCGCGAAGATGTCACCGGCCACGCTGTAGTCCAGCATGCCTTTGCCGACAAAGCCGCTCAGGCCGGGTTCGTGCCCGCTGCCGCCGAGCGTGACAATACGAACTTTATCCGAGCTTTTTGCATGGGCACGCACTACGATGCCCTCCCTGGCGAGAGCAATCTTGTCGGGAAAGGCCAACGCAAGTCCTTCCAGAAGCTCAGGAACAATGCGCCTGGGATCATTGATGAATTTTTTCATTCGCATAGATGAATCCTCTTCCTTATTCGTCCCCAGCCAGACTGGTCAGGACCATGGGCTTACGAAAACCGTGCGTCCGCATCGCAATCACGACGAAACCGCCACACAGCCACGCGCTTCCCGCAATCTTCGCGGCATATTCAACCCAATCCAGATGATGGCGCAGAAAACAAATCCACACGTTGGCAAAAGCAAATCCAGGATGAGCTTCCTCTGTCCCGGTACGGGATTGCAAAACCAAAACTTCCACACGACGGCGGCGTTCACGCCCATGAATCCAGAAAGGCGCCAAAATTTAACAGTTCAGCAGTCAGCTCATAACCCATGAACTGCGCGCAGGCGAACGCCAAAATGCCTGTGGCCAGGATCCCTGCGTCTGGCGTGTTGCGCACCGGATGCAGCCTGGCAAAGATCTTCTCGGGAACCACGCCGTCCCGGCCCATGCCAAGCAGCAGGCGCGCCGCCCCTACCTGCGATGTCAGCCCGGCGCCAATGTTTGCCAGGATCAGCATCACGGCTGTGGCTTTCAGCAGGGCAATCCCTCCGGCTCTGCCGGTCACGTCAATAAAGGCCGTTTCAATGTTCTGGTAGGTATGAAACTCGGGCCAGACCAGGTGGCCAAGATACACCAGAAAGCCGCCAAACACCCCCGTGAATGCACAAACGGAGACTGCGGCCAGGATAACGTTCTTGCGTGGATTCTCCACGTCTTCGGCCAATGTTGTCACTGCGTCAAATCCAAGATAGGTGAGGGCTGCAAATGAGGTGGCTGAGGCCACGGCGCGGAAGTTAAACGTGGCGGGGTTGAAGACGGCGCTGGGTACAAACAGTCCGGCGGTTCCGTCCCGGGACACAATAAAGCGAATGGCCGCCACAATAAACCAGCCCAGCACGCTGAACATCAACAGCAGAAGCACCTGGTTGGCGCGGGCCGTCGAACGGATGCCACGCAGATTCAAGAACGTGATTCCCCCGGCAAACAGCACTGTACAAACAATGTAAGGCAATCCAGGGACGGCCCGCTCCAGCGCCAGCGATCCATAGATGACGCAGAAGAGCGGAATCAGCATGTAGTCAAGCAGCATCGCCCAGCCAGCTACGAAGCCGCAATACGGATGGATGCCATTGCTCACATATGAGTACGCAGAACCCGCTGAGGGGTAAAGCGCGGCCATTCGCCCGTAACTGATCGCGGTTAGAACCATCGCAACCATCGCCGCCAGGATGGTTAATACTACGTGCCCATTCGATCGCACTTCCGCCAGTCCGAAAACGGTGGCCGGCGCACTGGGCGTAACCGCGACTACTCCATAGAAAATGAGATCCCAAAGCGACAGTACTCTGCGAAGCCGCACGGGGCCAACACTGGGAGCGGGCGCGGCTGCGGGTAGATTCATGCGGTCACAACCCATCCTTCTTGCGTCCATCATTCTTAGTGATAAATATTGCCCGTGACGGTCTCGTTCACATGAAGCAATTGATCGGGGCCAAGGCGTGGAGACCTCCTTGCAGACTCAAACCTCCGCCGTCTGTCCGCCGTCCACATACAGCGTTGCGCCGGTGACAAACGAAGCATCATCTGAAGCGAGAAATACCGCCGCCTTGGCGATCTCCTCCGATTGCCCCAGCCTCCCCATCGGGAATGAGAGGGCAAAAGCGCTGAGTTGCTCCGGCGTCAGGGCGCTTCGGAGCATGGGCGTGTCCGTAGGCCCCGGACAAATTGCGTTCACGCGAATCCCTTGCCGGGCATAATCGATCCCCATGGACCGCGTCAGAAGAGTCACTCCTCCCTTGGAACTCACATAGGCAGCCGCATGAGCGCACGCATCGTGTGCTCCGGTGGTGGAGGCGACGTTAATGACCGAGCCGCGGCCTTTCTGCATCATGTGCGGCAGAACGGCCTTGCAGAAGAGAAATGTCCCGGTCAGGTTGACCGCCATAACTCGATTCCAGACATCCTCTGAAGTTTCCAACACGGTTCCATAAACCAGAATGCCGGCGCCATTAAATAAGATGTGCAAGTCCCCAAATCTTTCGAGCGTCGAGCCGACAGCTGCCAGAACTTCGTCAGATTTCGAGACATCTACCCGAAAATACTCTGCCTGACCGCCTTCGCTTCGAATCTGGTTGACGGTTCCCGACAAGCCTTCAGTATCGCGATCTACCGCCACAACAGCCGCGCCCTCGCGGGCATAGAGGATCGCCGTGGCGCGTGCAATTCCCGAGGCTGCCCCAGTCACAATTGCCACTTGACCTTGGAGTTTCATTGGGAAACCTCTGGGTTTGGCCCTGAAGTAGACCTGGCCCCATGAAAGTATTTCAATTCTTCAGTCGCATCAGGAAATTGGCTATAAGAAATGACCGAATGAGTGTTGAAAAACTCTGCCTTTTCGAGCAGCATGGCGCCAAAGGGAATGGTAAGCCCACCCTGGGACGCGATTAGGCATTCTCTGCTGGTGCGGCCAAAATCGCTGAACGAAATCAAGACACATTTCCGTGCTCTTCCAACAAAGAATCTCCTTGATTCTCAGAGACCGATGGTTCAATCCGTAAATACCATCTTCTGGGTTCATGCTGTTTCTAACTTCGAAAGGAACAGTCGCTCAAGACTGGCGATGAGAAACAAATGAGACTAAAGGGCAAAGTGGCGATCGTGACTGGTTCGGCGGTTGGCCTCGGGCACGCTGTTGCGGGGCGGTTTGCCCGCGAAGGTGCGGCCGTTGTTGCGGCGGATATCAACGATCGAGACGGGGCGGCACAAGTAGATCAAATCAAGCAGGCCGGCCTTGAAGCACTGTTCGTTCCGACCAATGTATCCGAGGAAAGCGCAGTTGTCAGGCTCATGAGCACCGCGATCGACAGGTATGGTCAAATCGACATTCTTTATAACAACGCAGCCGTCTTGTGCGCTGACCGCGAGGCATTTGTGCACGAGCTTAGCTTGGAGAACTGGGAATACGTGCTCGGAGTCAACCTGCGGGGCCCATTCTTGTGTTCAAAGTACGCCATACCCTCCATGTTGAAAAAGGGAGGGGGATCAATTATCCATACGGGTTCGCCGACTGGCCTCACTGGATGCGCGCCTAAACTCACAGCTTACAGCGTGAGTAAGGGCGGAATCGCCGGATTGACCCGGGTGATGGCCGCCGCTTACGGGCCTGACAAGATACGCGTGAATTCGATTGTGCCTGGAACAATGGACACCCCCATGAATCGATATCTCCTTGACGACCCGAAAGCCCGTGAGGAGTACCGACAGGCGGTTCCCCTCGGCCGGCTTGGGACACCGGCTGATATCGAAGGCATCGCCGTGTTCCTCGCCTCCGATGAATCGGCATACTGCACAGGTGGCACCTATATGTGCGACGGCGGACTTACTGCAGTTTGACCATTGTGAACTTCGGCCGCCTGACCCTCTCGGATGGAGCTGGGCGCCTGGAAAGAATGACCCGCACGTTAGGAGTGATCGGTTCGCCCAAAGATCATAACTGCCCTTCCTCCCTTGACTGCAAGGATTCTATTTCACCAATAAGGACAATATCGTGCTGGTCTGGACTGGTTGCACGGAGTCGCGGCCGATTGAGCGTTCCTACGATCTGCTTGATTTGAAGGAGATCACCGTTTCGACGAGTCATATACCGTTGACACTGCTGGAACGTGGCTGTAAATTTACATTATTTTCTTCGCGGATTGACCACGCACAGATCGAAGAGGGATTCCGAATCGAGAGTCGATATGCCGGAACTTGACATTCCAAACAGGAAATCCCTCATGACAGGCCCGCGTGCGCCCGTTGGCCTAGTTTCTTTTCCTCCGGAGGTCTGCACAGATCACTTCAATCTTTTGGAGCCTCAAATCAGCGCAGACGGCGTTCATGCATGGCCCTTCAACGTCTCATGTCCCGTCGACGTCCGATTTCTAACCGGAGATGGGCGCCACCATGTCCGAATGAACCGCCATGAGTATTTTGAGGTTCTCTATGCCTTTTCGGGTTCTGTGGACTGCCGGATCGAAGAGAGGATACTGTCGCTCGAAGAAGGAGATTTGGCTGTGGTGGGCAGTACGCTTTACCACCGTATCGAGTGCCGGTCTCCCCATGTCAAAATCGCTGTGCTCTTCTTTGACCCAGAAGTGATTCGGTGCGATGGCGGCAGCGATAGCGCGGAGTATCTAACCCCTTTTCTACTTCAGGATTCGCACTTTCCTCATATTGTTCCTGCAGAGACTGGAGTCCCCCGACTGGTCTTAGACATGATGCTGCGTGTGTACTCGGAACTGCCGGCTCTCTCCTCCAGGAGCCGTCTTGCCTTGACCACGTATTTGAAAATGGTTCTCATGCTGTTGGTGAACCACTATGCCTCTCACGCAGACACGATAGACCTGTTTCATCGCCAACAAACCGCAGTCGACCGGCTTGTTCCGCTTTTTCGCTTCATTGGTGCTAATCCTGGGAACCCGATTCACGTAGAAGAAGCTGCGGGCATCTGCGGCATGAGCGAGTCTTACTTTATGAGCTTCTTCAGACGGGCAACCGGTCTATCATTCGTGGAATACTTCAAGCGTTATCGGATCGGTCGGCACAAGCGCTTCTCGCGGACACAGATGATTCCATGGCCGCCATTAGCTGGGAAATGGGTTTTTGTGATCAGAGCCATTTCGGCGCAGTCTTTCGCAAAGTTGTGGGAATGACACCATTAGCCTATCGGCGACAGTTCCGGAGGGCGAACTCGACGGATCGCGGGCAGATCCATCCGTCGCAGGCGGCATTTGTAGATGGACTCTCGCTGTCAACTCGGCAAGGGATGTTCTGACGCAACCAGCTCCCGCTTCCCTTACCTGATGTTAGGCGATTCAATAAAGCATGAAGCTAATCAGGCGATTCAGCGATTGAGAAATGCATTCCCCAGCGACTCTTCTATATCACGGTAACTGAGGAACCGCGGTTCTCCGGCTCTGGAGCGGTCGATCTATGTTGGAGAATGATAGTGTTATCACAAAAACTGCTGAGAGAGTTCCTATCAGACCACGGTCGGACTTTCTTAGATTGGCGAGGGGGGCGTCACGCACTGCTGCCTGAAAACACCCACTCACATTTGGAGGCCGCGCTCATGAATTTCAACCGGGGTGGACTCAATATGAAGTTCCTGACACTGACTCTTGCT
>CAVQZQ010000004.1:0-12925 GCA_963718435.1 uncultured Acidobacteriota bacterium
CTTTGATTGCTCTGATGCAACGGTTCCAGCCTCTTATTACGCAATCGGGAGTTGATGTATGCAATGAACTCTTCTTTCTCTCGTGGTCCGACATAGTAGAGTTCAGATCAGTTGTGGTTTGTTGGAAGACGGGAAAATATTTGTCCACATTGGCCTGGGTGGAATCATCAAATACGATCATCTGGACGGAATGGCCATTCCTCCAGAAATGTTCATCATATTCGTGGATCGTTGCTCCGACGTCGCGCAATCGGTGCGTCGGTATCACGAAGTACGGCTCGGGCTCTGTCATGCGACTATTCACTTGTTTCCGTGTGGGGCTGATGTGTTCGATAACCGAGAGATCCTGGCCTTGCGCCTACGAGCAAGACGAACCGCCCCGTGGGTTCGATTCCAACTAAAGCAGGTTCGCGACGAAACGAATGGGGCGGGAGCGCACTCTGCCGGCACCGCGCATTGAGCGGCACCTGGTTCGGGAATTGAGGTTTGCGGGGCGTCTGGGGTTAGGACGAATGCCCTTTGGAAGTATTCGTCATCAACGATGTAAGTTTCGCCGCCCTCTCCGCAGACAACCCATTCACCCGGTTTTACGTTGATGAATCCAAGATCTGTCGCGATTGTCTTTGACTGCTTGCACTGCAGGGCGTCCACAACCATTGGTCTCGAAGTGCGATATATACCCATGATGATCAGAGGCTGGCATAGAAGCCGTCTCTCGATATATTGGATCGTTTACTCCATAAGAAGTCTGCGATGGAGGCATAAGGAAATCGTTGCGATGTCATCGAGACACACGGTGACATCCCAGCATTCGCCATCGAATTATCAGAATTCACCTCAACCCATGCTTCCTGGGTCAACATGGTGGAATGCTTCAGCATCCTGGGTAAGCAAAGCTTGTTGCAAAGCGTTCACAACTCCAAACGCCAACTGAAGGAATTCCTGTTGAACTATATTGCTGACACAACGAGAATCCTCGGCCGTTCGAATGGACCAAGGGACCGGAAAAGGTGCAGCACATAATTGAAGCGACTAAGCAATATCAAGTGGCGCACCCGCGCAAACCCAGGATGCGCCGCCGGAGCCCTAATTCTATAAAGAACTGACAGGACGATGTACTTGGAAGTCTACGATCGACAGCTGTCGATTCCATAGAAGCGCGCTCAGTTCCCGCCAAGGATTTCCATTCGCACTTCCAGCGGGAACTGCTCTGCATGGTCGATCACGATTTGCACAGTCTGCCGAGAGCATGAGACCGGCCAGTCGGAATCGATCATGAGATGGTCCGTGCCAAATGCCTCACCCGCCGCATCTTTGCGTGACTTTCTTTGACGATTCCGAATCACATGGAAATCACTGTGTTCTGTTTGCCGGTTCGAGCAGGCGCAACGCCTTTGCAACGTCCTCATCGCCCGGGGAAAGCTTCTGCGCTTCAAGCAGCTCGATGCGGCCATTTGTAAAGTTGCCCGAGTGGCAGTAGATGAGGCCCAAATCCTTGTGAAGTTGAGGCAGCACACTGCACTTTCCGCACGTCTCGATCGCTTCCTTGAGTTGTGCGACGGCCTGCGGCCAGTCATGCGCATCGGCCGAAGTCAGTGCAAAGTTGCCAAGCAATTGTGCGCGATCCATGATGTGTTGCTGTGCCCGCATCTCCTCAAATCGGTCCTGGAGGCGCTTTGCTTCGGCAGGATCGGATTTAGCCAGAAGCCGCGCAAGGCTGTAATACACTTCGTCGTATTGCGGCCGGATCTCGATCGCCTTGCGCCATCGCTGGATTGCTCCGGCTGTATCGCCTTTACGCACTAGCTCCTGCCCCAGCATGTAGAGGGCCTCGGCGTTGTTGGGCTTTATGGCGAGCGTCTTCTCAAACAGCCGGATCGACTCGTCAGAATCCCCCGCCTCTCTTGAGATCAATCCGAGCAGATACCAGGAATCTGCCTGGCCGGGGTCAAGATGGGTGGCCGTTTCCAGTTCCGGCTTGGCATCGCCATTGCGCCGGAGATCGAGCAGAACCCGGCCTTTGTTGTAATGCGCGATAGCGCTGGCGGGATCGAGGCGAACAGCCTCTGAGAATTCAGCCAGCGCCCCATCCAAGTTGCTTTGATCGGCCAGTGCGATTCCGAGGTTCAGATAAGCTCCGGGCGAATTTGGGTCCAGCTCCGTAACCTTGCGAAAAAACGTCAAAGCTTCACTGGCCCGATTCAAACGCACCAGAACCATCCCGTAGGCGCTCATCGCGCTGGTGTTCTTGGGTTCAAGCTGCACCGCGGTGGCCAGCGCCTGGCCGGCCTCGGAGAACTTCGTTTCGCTCGCCAGCATCAGCCCAAGATTCGCGAAGGCCTGGCCGTATTGAGGATTGTTTTCCGTGGCCTGGAGAAACAGGTGCTCTGCCTCGGCATTCTTGCCGGCCTGTCCATAGAGAACGCCGAGGTTGTTCTGCGCCTCGGCGTATTGCGGATCGAGCGCGATCGCCGTCTTGAACTCCTTCTCCGCCCCTGCCGCTTGATTTGCCTGGAGATCGAGCATCCCCAACTGATTATGTGGCGGAGCCAATCGCGCATCCAGCTTGGCCGCAGTTTCGAGTGCCTCGCGCTCGCCGCGATAGTCGCGGGTCCGATCCAGGGCGAGAGCAAGGTTATAGTACGTGCGCGCGTTCCCGGGGTCTTCAACGATCGCATCCTGGTAGAGAGCGACGGCCTTTTGCGGATCTCCAGACTGCAAGTCCTCATTGGCTTCATTGGCTTTTACCAACGCCGTGGTCTGCTTCATGCCTTCCTGCTTTTCTTGTTGAAAGGCATTGAACTCCTGGCTGGCTTGATCCTTCAGTCCAAGAGTGCGCAGTACGGATGCAAGCTGAAAGCGCGCTTTGCTCGAGTCGGGACTCAGCTTTAGCGCCGCCTCAAGTTCCGTCCGCGCCTCGGCAGGCCGGCCGAGATGAGCCAGAACGAACCCCAGGTTGTAGCGCGCCTCGAAGTGATTGGGATCAATGGCCGCCGCCTGTCGCAGCACCGTCTCGGCATCCGCATTGTTGCCGAGACCTTTCTCCACCACGCCGGTAAAATAGAGTGCATCGAAATCGTGCGGCCGGCGGCGCAGATAATCGCGAATGATTGGCGCGGCCGCTTCGAACTGACCAAGGACCACCAGGGTCTTGACATAGGTGAGGCGAGCAACGTCGTCGGACGGATTGAGACGCACCGCTTCCTGGAATGCCTGCGCTGCTTCGCTGAAACGCTCTTGCTGGGTATAGACGACACCGAGGTTGAATTGCGCCTGGGCATAATCAGGGTGTTCCTTGACAATTGCCAACACCGTTTTCAATGCGTCGTCGATATTGCCGTTCTTCGAGTAGGCGACGGCAAGGTTCAATTGCAGCACTTCATCGGGAGGCGCATCCTTGAGTGCGGCAATCGCGGCAGTGTATCTCTTTTCAGCGATCAGCGCCTTCGTCCATCCGTCGAGCGCGTTCACCGATTGAGGGTCCAATTTCAGCGCGGCCTTGAAAGTATCGATTGCTTCGTCCTGTTGGTTCGACTCGCTGAGGGATGCGCCGAGAGGCAGAAGAATCTGCACCGAGCCGGGCTTCATGCCGTTTGCAGTTTGCAGTTCATGAGCCGCCCGCCTGGCATTCCCGTTACTGAGCAGCGCGATGCCAAGATCGTAGTGGCTCTGCCACGAATTGGGATCGAGGCGAATCGCGGATTCGAAAGTGGAAATGGCGCAGGAGAACCGGCGCTGCGTGGCAAACCAGGAACCCAGGGCTTCGTAGGCACCCGGTGAAGGATGTGACGCAAGTGTTTGCTCAAGAGTGGCCGGCCCGGTGCAAGCAGAGGGATTTTGTGCTGCTACAGTCACCGGTAATGCAGAAAGCACTATGAACGCGACTCGTGCAGCGCGCTCAGCCGATCTTCGATGGATGGTTCGCACAATCATCGCCAGCCCTTGAGTAGAATGCATCTGCACACGCAAAAGCGGCAAGGCCGGCCACTCTCAATGGGGCGATCGAAATGACCGGCTCGCAACCACGCCATCGCGAAGCTGCGTCGTTTCGAAATCGCTCGCTCCCCTGTGTTTCGATCGCTCTCGATGTCCCGGGAAGTCAGGCGCACGAACAGAATAAACCAGAAGAGAGCCGCATCCGATTTCCTGAGCGGCCGGGTGCGAAGAGTGACCGCGAAGAGAGCCGAAATGCGATGCTAGAATTGGCGTGACTATGGGGAAACACCATTCATTCGCAATAGACACCCTCAGTTTGTCCTTACATTTCCCCATTGCGTTTTGCCTCGCGGTCGCGCTCGCCGCCTCGTGCCACGCGCAAATTGGAGTGGCGACAGGCAACGGTGTCGCAACGCCTGCAAAGCCCCTGCCGCCGGGAATGAAACCGCCGGAAGTACGGTATGAAGACATTGCGGCTGAGGCTGGGCTCACGAGCGTGAACGTATCAGGCGCCACCAGCAACAAGCAATACATTGTTGAAACCACCGGAAACGGAGTCGCGATCCTCGACTACGACAATGATGGCCTCCCCGACATTCTCTTTGTGAATGGCGACCGCTTTCAGCAGGGTGGATCTCCGCCCACTCCTGTGCTCTATCACAACCTAGGCGGCCTCAAGTTCGAAGATGTCACCAGCAAAGCCGGCCTGGCACATAACGGATGGGGGCAGGGAGTTTGCGCCGGGGATTTCGATAACGATGGTTATGTCGATCTGTTCATCACGGGATGGGGACAAGACGTTCTCTACCATAATCGCGGAAATGGTGCATTTCAAGATGAGACCGAAGCGCGAGGCCTCGCTTCCGCCACCACGCGCTGGAGCTCGGGATGCGCATTTGTGGACTTCAACCGCGATGGCGCTCTAGACCTTCTGGTCGTGCACTATCTGGATTTTGATCCGGCCAAGACGCCGCATCCGGGGGAGAGATCGCAGTGCCAATGGAAAGGCATGTCAGTCATCTGCGGCCCGCGAGGGTTGCCCGGCGAAACGATCTCGCTTTATCAGAATGACGGACACGGCCACTTTACCGATGTCTCGGACCGCATGCACATCACCACGCGCAAGGACTATTACTGCTTCAGTCCGCTGGTCGACGATTTCGACAACGATGGCTGGCCCGATATTTACATCGCCTGCGACTCAACGCCGAGCCTTTACTACCATAACGTCAAGGGGGAGCGTTTCGAGGAGATGGGCGTAATGGCGGGCGTTGCCTACAACGAGGAGGGGCGCGAACAAGCCGGCATGGGCGTGACCGCGGCCGACTTCAGCCATGACGGGCGATTCGATATCTTCAAGACCAACTTCGCGGATGACACGCCCACCTTCTATCGCAATCAGGGGGATAACAGCTTCAGCGACGCGACCATTGAAAGCGGCCTGGCGGTCAACACGAGATACCTCGGGTGGGGAACCGCGGCGGTAGACGTCGACAACGATGGATGGAAGGATATCATTGTGGCCAACGGGCACGTGTATCCCGAAGTCGACAACGGGCACAGCGCGGAGCACTTCAAGCAGAATCGGCTGCTCTATTGGAATCGAGGTGACGGACAGTTCTTCGACTTGTCTCCACAGGCCGGAGGCGGCATTGCCGCGGCGCATGCCTCGCGCGGCCTTGCCATCGGCGATCTGGACAACGATGGCAATGAAGAAATTGTGATCGTCAACATGGCAGAAGCGCCTTCTCTGCTGAAGAACCTTGCGCCATCTGCCGCAAACTCCATCCTGATCCGTTTGTTGACTGCGACCAACCGCGATGCGATCGGGGCACGCGTCACCGTGACAGCCAATGGGCAAAAGCAGATGGACGAGGTTCGCAGCGGCGGATCCTATATCTCGCAGAGCGACTTCCGCTTGCACTTCGGCCTCGGCAAAGCGGTTGCGGCGAATCTCTCCATCCGGTGGCTCGATGGCAAGACCGAGAAGCTCTCCGCAGTCGCCGCGGGACAGATCGTAACCATTCAGGAAGGCAAGGGGATCGTCAGAAAGCAGCCCTACAAGGAAAAGCCTTAGGCGGAATTCACGGCTGTGAATTCTTCCCCTCGGCGCGAGCCAGCATCTGCCGCATGAAGTCGTCTTGCGGAAAGATTTCGAGATACTGTTCAAGCGCCTCGTGAGCTTTCGCATATTGCTTGGCTCCGATGAGCCGCACCACCAGCATCTTCCGTGGGATGGGATTGAACGGGTCCACTTCGACGGCTTTCTCGATCAGGGGTAGGGCCTGGTCCGTCTGTCCAAGGTGCTCCAAAGCGTCGGCGAGGTCCGCATAAGTTGTTGCGGCGGGCGTGCCGCTCTCCAGAGCGCGCCGCAAATGGTCGGCGGCAGCCTGATAGTCGCCATTCTTCAAATCTCTGCGTCCCAGGGCCGCCTGCACCAGGGCGTCGCCGGGCTGCGCCTTCTCCAACTTGCCAAGGACTTTGAGATAGGGCGCGATGTATTCCGGCTTATTCTCCGCGAGTTCTCCGTACGCTGCGAGAAGGGTAAGCGGCGGCGGCGGAAAAGCTTCCTTCCCCGGTGCAGGATTGAGATGAATCAAGTCCGGCAGCGACTCGGTTGTCTGCCGAAATGTGACCTCGGGATACGGCTCGTCAGGCGTGGCCACAATGCGATGGTTGGTGGCGCTTGAGTGGGAGATGACCTGAATGTCGCGCTTCGGCATATGACAGCCCGTGCATCGTTGGCCGGTGCTTTCTGCATGCGCGTTGCGAGCGGCAGCTTGCAGCTCTGGTTCGTATGACAGGTGAGGCATTTGCCGTTAAAAATTGCCGCCGCCTCTTCGCGGGCCGGCTCGTGTGAGGATCGTGCAGGTGATGCAGCTCAGGCGTCCCTTGCTGGCGCGGTAACACTTCTCAGGGTCATGGAATAGTAGTGCTCGACGTGGTCTGCCGTGGGAGGCGACTCTGGCGTGGGAGAACAATCAGGATCGACAGAGTGTCGTCGAGCGAGTGCCGGGCGGAAATCCCCATAACTTTTCCCAGTTTGAGAACCCGCGCATCTCCAGTCTGATGGCAGCCCATGCAAATGTTATCTGCGAGGTACGGAGGAAGCGGGCGGGATTGACAATCGGAGAATAAATTTCTCTTTCTCCGATGAACCGCTCGCGCTGCTGCTCATGGAACCCAGATGAGCCGCGCCTGGCAGTGGCGATTCTCACAACCAATCGACAGTTCGGAAAAGGGCGTGCTGTCGAATCGCCCATTACCTCCGGCCACCGGGTTCGACCGCCCGCTGTGGAGAAGATGCTCCTGCCGTGATCGGACGGTTGAAGCCCGGATATGAGTTTACCGATTTGGGCTTCAACCGTCCGATCACGGCAGGGTGCATCTTCTGCCACAGCGGGCGGTCGAACCCGGTGGCCGGAGGTAATGGGCGATTCGACAGCACGCCCTTTTCCGAACTGTCGATTGGTTGTGAGAATTGCCACGGCCCAGGCGCGGCTCATCTGCGTTCCATGAGCAGCAGCGCGAGCGGTTCATCGGAGAAAGAGAAATTTATTCTCGCGATTGTCAATCCCGCCCGGCTTCCTCCGTACCTCGCAGATAACATTTGCATGGGCTGCCATCAGACTGGAGATGCGCGGGTTCTCAAGCCTGGGAAAAGTTATGGGGATTTCCGCCCAGGCACTCCGCTCGACGACACTCTGTCGATCCTGATTGTTCCTCCCACGCGAGAGTCGCCTCCCACGGCAGACCACGTCGAGCACTACTATTCCATGACCCTGAGCAAGTGTTACCGCGCCAGCAAGGGACGGCTGAGCTGCATCACCTGCCACGATCCTCACACGGAGCCGGCCCGCGAAGAGGCGGCGGCAAATTTCAACGGCAAATGCCTCACCTGTCATACGAACCAGAGCTGCAAGCTGCCGCTCGCAACGCGCATGCAGAAAGCACCGGCCAACGACTGCACGGGCTGTCATATGCCGAAGCGCGACATTCAGGTCATCTCCCACTCAAGCGCCACCAACCATCGCATTGTGGCCACGCCTGACGAGCCGTATCCCGAGGTCACATTTCGGCAGACAACCGAGTCGCTGCCGGACTTGATTCATCTCAATCCTGCACCGGGGAAGGAAGCTATTCCGCCGCCGCCGCTGACGCTGCTCGCAGCGTACGGAGAACTCGCGGAGAATAAGCCGGAATACATCGCGCCCTATCTCAAAGTCCTTGGCAAGTTGGAGAAGGCGCAGCCCGGCGACGCCCTGGTGCAGGCGGCACTGGGACGCAGAGATTTGAAGAATGGCGACTATCAGGCTGCCGCCGACCATTTGCGGCGCGCTCTGGAGAGCGGCACGCCCGCCGCAACAACTTATGCGGACCTCGCCGACGCTTTGGAGCACCTCGGACAGACGGACCAGGCCCTACCCCTGATCGAGAAAGCCGTCGAAGTGGACCCGTTCAATCCCATCCCACGGAAGATGCTGGTGGTGCGGCTCATCGGAGCCAAGCAATATGCGAAAGCTCACGAGGCGCTTGAACAGTATCTCGAAGTCTTTCCGCAGGACGACTTCATGCGCCAGATGCTGGCTCGCGCCGAGGGGAAGAATTCACAGCCGTGAATTCCGCCTAAGGCTTTTTCTTGTAGGGCTGTTTTCTGACGATCCCCTTGCCTTCCTGAATGGTTACGATCTGTCCCGCGGCGACTGCGGAGAGGTTTTCGGTCTTGCCATCGAGCCACCGGATGGAGAGATTCGCCGCAACCGCTTTGCCGAGGCCGAAGTGCAAGCGGAAGTCGCTCTGCGAGATATAGGATCCGCCGCTGCGAACCTCGTCCATCTGCTTTTGCCCATTGGCTGTCACGGTGACGCGTGCCCCGATCGCATCGCGGTTGGTCGCGGTCAACAAACGGATCAGGATGGAGTTTGCGGCAGATGGCGCAAGGTTCTTCAGCAGAGAAGGCGCTTCTGCCATGTTGACGATCACAATTTCTTCATTGCCATCGTTGTCCAGATCGCCGATGGCAAGGCCGCGCGAGGCATGCGCCGCGGCAATGCCGCCTCCGGCCTGTGGAGACAAGTCGAAGAACTGTCCGTCACCTCGATTCCAATAGAGCAGCCGATTCTGCTTGAAGTGCTCCGCGCTGTGCCCGTTGTCGACTTCGGGATACACGTGCCCGTTGGCCACAATGATATCCTTCCATCCATCGTTGTCGACGTCTACCGCCGCGGTTCCCCACCCGAGGTATCTCGTGTTGACCGCCAGGCCGCTTTCAATGGTCGCGTCGCTGAAGCTGTTATCCCCCTGATTGCGATAGAAGGTGGGCGTGTCATCCGCGAAGTTGGTCTTGAAGATATCGAATCGCCCGTCATGGCTGAAGTCGGCCGCGGTCACGCCCATGCCGGCTTGTTCGCGCCCCTCCTCGTTGTAGGCAACGCCCGCCATTACGCCCATCTCCTCGAAACGCTCCCCCTTGACGTTATGGTAGTAAAGGCTCGGCGTTGAGTCGCAGGCGATGTAAATATCGGGCCAGCCATCGTTGTCGAAATCGTCGACCAGCGGACTGAAGCAGTAATAGTCCTTGCGCGTGGTGATGTGCATGCGGTCCGAGACATCGGTAAAGTGGCCGTGTCCGTCATTCTGATAAAGCGAGATCGTTTCGCCGGGCAACCCTCGCGGGCCGCAGATGACTGACATGCCTTTCCATTGGCACTGCGATCTCTCCCCCGGATGCGGCGTCTTGGCCGGATCAAAATCCAGATAGTGCACGACCAGAAGGTCTAGAGCGCCATCGCGGTTGAAGTCCACAAATGCGCATCCCGAGCTCCAGCGCGTGGTGGCGGAAGCGAGGCCTCGCGCTTCGGTCTCATCTTGAAATGCACCATTTCCGCGATTATGGTAGAGAACGTCTCGTCCCCATCCCGTGATGAACAGATCGACATAACCATCGTTATCGAAATCCCCGGCGCAAAGCCCTGCCCCCATCCGTTATGTGCCAGGCCGGCTTTGCTGGTGACATCTTCGAACTTGAGGCCGCCTAGGTTGTGATAGAGCACAGGAGTGGGCGGGGATCCACCCTGCTGAAAGCGGTCGCCATTCACAAAGAGAATGTCGGGGAGGCCATCATTGTCGTAGTCGAGGATCGCGACTCCGTTTCCGGTGGTTTCAACAATGTATTGCTTGTTGCTGGTGGCGCTGATACGTCACGCTCGTGAGCCCAGCCTCAGCCGCAATGTCTTCATACCGTACTTCCGGCGGTTTCATTCCCGGCGGCAGGGGCTTTGCAGGCGTTGCGCACCATTGCCTGTCGCCACTCCAATTTGCGCGTGGCACGAGGCGGCGAGCGCGACCGCGAGGCAAAACGCAATGGGGAAATGTAAGGACAAACTGAGGGTGCTATTGCGAATGAATGGTGTTTCCCCATAGTCACGCCAATTCTAGCATCGCATTTCGGCTCTCTTCGCGGTCACTCTCGCACCCGGCCGCTCAGGAAATCGGATGCGGCTCTCTTCTGGTTTATTCTGTTCGTGCGCCTGACTTCCCGGGACATCGAGAGCGATCGAAACACCGGGGAGCGAGCGATTTCGAAACGACGCAGCTTCGCAATGGCATGGTTGCGAGCCGGTCATTTCGATCGCCCCATTGAGAGTGGCCGGCCTTGCCGCTTTTGCGTGTGCAGATGCATTCTACTCAAGGGCTGGCGATGATTGTGCGAACCATCCATCGAAGATCGGCTGAGCGCGCTGCACGAGTCGCGTTCATAGTGCTTTCTGCATTACCGGTGACTGTAGCAGCACAAAATCCCTCTGCTTGCACCGGGCCGGCCACTCTTGAGCAAACACTTGCGTCACATCCTTCACCGGGTGCCTACGAAGCCCTGGGTTCCTGGTTCGCCACGCAGCGCCGGTTCTCCTGCGCCATTTCCACTTTCGAATCCGCGATTTTGCCCCTTGATCCCAATTCGTGGCAGAGCCACTCAACCACTTGGCATCGCGCTGCTCAGTAACGGGAATGCCAGGCGGGCGGCTCATGAACTGCAAACTGCAAACGGCATGAAGCCCGGCTCGGTGCAGATTCTTCTGCCTCTCGGCGCATCCCTCAGCGAGTCGAACCAAACAGGACGAAGCAATCGATACTTTCAAGGCCGCGCTGAAATTGGACCCTCAATCGGTGAACGCGCTCGACGGATGGACGAAGGCGCTGATCGCTGAAAAGAGTATACACTGCCGCGATTGCCGCACTCAAGGATGCGCCTCCCGATGAAGTGCTGCAATTGAACCTTGCCGTCGCCTACTCGAAGAACGGCAATATCGACGACGCATTGAAAACGGTGTTGGCAATTGTCAAGGAACACCCTGATTATGCCCAGGCGCAATTCAACCTCGGTGTCGTCTATACCCAGCAAGAGCGTTTCAGCGAAGCAGCGCAGGCATTCCAGGAAGCGGTGCGTCTCAATCCGTCCGACGACGTTGCTCGCCTCACCTATGTCAAGACCCTGGTGGTCCTTGGTCAGTTCGAAGCGGCCGCGCCAATCATTCGCGATTATCTGCGCCGCCGGCCGCACGATTTCGATGCACTCTATTTTACCGGCGTGGTGGAGAAAGGTCTCGGCAACAATGCGGATGCCGAGACGGTGCTGCGACAGGCGGCGGCCATTGATCCCAATCACTTCGAGGCGCGCTACAACCTGGGGTTCGTCTGGCTTATCTGGGCCGGCCTGCCGAGGCGCGGACGGAACTTGAGGCGGCGCTAAAGCTGAGTCCCGACTCGAGCAAAGCGCGCTTTCAGCTTGCATCCGTACTGCGCACTCTTGGACTGAAGGATCAAGCCAGCCAGGAGTTCAATGCCTTTCAACAAGAAAAGCAGGAAGGCATGAAGCTAACTCACGGCGTTGGTAAAAGCCAATGAAGCCAATGAGGACTTGCAGTCTGGAGATCCGCAAAAGGCCGTCGCTCTCTACCAGGATGCGATCGTTGAAGACCCCGGGAACGCGCGCACGTACTATAACCTTGCTCTCGCCCTGGATCGGACCCGCGACTATCGCGGCGAGCGCGAGGCACTCGAAACTGCGGCCAAGCTGGATGCGCGATTGGCTCCGCCACATAATCAGTTGGGGATGCTCGATCTCCAGGCAAATCAAGCGGCAGGGGCGGAGAAGGAGTTCAAAGATGGTGATCGCGCTCGATCCGCAATACGCCGAGGCGCAGAACAACCTCGGCGTTCTCTATGGACAGGCCGGCAAGAATGCCGAGGCAGAGCACCTGTTTCTCCAGGCCACGGAAAACAATCCTCAATACGGCCAGGCCTTCGCGAATCTTGGGCTGATGCTGGCGAGCGAAACGAAGTTCTCCGAGGCCGGCCAGGCGCTGGCCACCGCGGTGCAGCTTGAACCCAGAAACACCAGCGCGATGAGCGCCTACGGGATGGTTCTGGTGCGTTTGAATCGGGCCAGTGAAGCTTTGACGTTTTTTCGCAAGGTTACGGAGCTGGACCCAAATTCGCCCGGAGCTTATCTGAACCTCGGAATCGCACTGGCCGATCAAAGCAACTTGGATGGGGCGCTGGCTGAATTCCCAGAGGCTGTTCGCCTCGATCCCGCCAGCGCTATCGCGCATTACAACAAAGGCCGAGTGCCTGTGGCGCGAACCAGCACGCGACGTGGACGGGCACCGCCTGGGTGTGCGCCAATGCACCGACTCAACCCGCGCTGCCCGCGAGCGCCTGCGTGAACCAGTACGCGACTTGGACCGGCACGGCCTGGGTGTGCGCCAATGCACCGACTCAGCCCGCGCTACCCGCGAGCGCCTGCGGCGCGAACCAGTACGCGACCTGGTCAAGGACGGCGTGGACCTGCGCGAACCTGCCGATGCAGCCCGCGTTGCCCGCATCGAGCCTTATGCTGACCTGGTCAAGGACCGGCGTGGACCTGCGCGAACCTGCCGACTCAGCCTGCGCTGCCCGCGTCGGCGTGCAGCGCAAGTCAGTACGCCCA
>CAVQZQ010000005.1:0-11239 GCA_963718435.1 uncultured Acidobacteriota bacterium
GCTGGAAATGAAGGCCGAAGCGATCGGCGACGCCATTGTGAAGGCGGTGAACGACACCGCTTTCGACCTGGTGGTGGCTAACTTCGCCAATGCCGACATGGCCGGCCACCCGCAAACTGGAACCGACCATCAAGGCCTGCGAAGCCGTTGATGCGCAGTTGGGGCGAATCTACGGGGCGATCAAAGAGAAGAACGGAAAGCTGGCTGATCACCGCCGACCACGGCAACGCCGAGATGATGGTGGATCCGGTGACCGGCGGGCCGCACACGGCGCACACTACGAACCCGGTTCCGTTCATTTATGTGGCCGATGAAGCCAGCCATTACGGCCTGCGTATGGATGGGTCATTGCGCGATATTTCGCCGACGCTGCAACCTGCTCAAACTGGGGCTGCCGAAGCAGATGACCGGCGGCGACATGCGAATCCCGATCGCGAAGTAATTGCATCGGGATCGAATCTGTTCATCGTTGCCGACAGCGCTTGGTGATTGGAATAATATGTTCCAGTTGCATAAATCCCGCGGCAAAAGAACGTCCCTCAGAGGCTAAAGCCCGCAGTTTTATTGGTCTTTCTGCGGCACGACTGAAGTCGTGCCCTTTCAAAGCCCCTGTGTGCAACCAGATCTAACCGCAAAAACAAAAGCGGGAGCCACGGGCTCCCGCTTTGTAATTGCATCCGATGTTAGTAGGTGATGTGGAAGCCCATGGTGAAGGCCCTGGAACCGCCGATCGTGCCGGTCACTGAACCAAAGTTCGCGGCATTGTTGGGGCAGTTCTGTTGGTTCGGATTTTTGGGGTTCACAATGGTCAAGGCTGAAAGAGTACAAGTACCCTGTGGCGGATTCAGTGACAGTTGCAGGGGAAGCTGTGTTCCTTTGCCAGTGCCGGTCGAGAAGGGCACCTGGTCCAGATTGACCAGAGCGGACTGCTGATCCGCCGGATCGCTTGACGTCACGATCTGGCCGTAACCGAGGTAGCCACGGTACTGGTTGCAGTTGTTTCCGCCGTCGAAAGCAATGATCGCCGTGGCCGAGCATCCATTGGTCTGGCGAATCTTCGCCTGATCCTGGGGAATGTCGAGGCTGGTCGTGTTGGTCACGTTGAACACATTGAGTTCATACTGCGCCCTGATCTTCTCCGTAATCTTAAATCCCTTGCGGATGGAGAGATCAAGACGCTTCTGGGGTGACTGCCGAAAGATATTGCGCTGCCCCACATTGAAAGCAGTCTGGTAGATATCCGACGGATCGCTGCCCGTTGAAATTGGAATTCCATTCGTGCCCGGCGCAAGGTAGCTGATGGCAATCTGCGAGGGGTCAAGTGTTGGGATGTAGTTGCCTCCCGGGCCGCGGAGGGAGCCCTTGTTTCCGGTAAGCGCGGATTTCGGATGTTTCGGATCCTTGATGCCGAGAACCGGGTTCATCAACGTCGGAAAATTTCCGAAGTTAATGCTGCCGACGGCGCCGTAGAACTCATAGAGAGAGTACGGCTCCCCGCTTTGCAAGGTTCCGATTCCGGTCAGGTGCCAGTCATTTGTCAAGTAAGATACAAAATTGCTGCTCTTCACCGCGTTGGGCACGTCTGCCTGGAAGTTGCCCGTAAACACATGGGTGCGGTCGAAGTCGGACGATGACCAGGAGTCGCGCAAGCGTTTCGGGTTGTCGCCGGTGAAGAACAATCCGATGTCGCTCTGTTCATCGAGAGAATGGCTCCATGTGTAGCTGCCGCCGAGTTGGAAGCGGTGCGAAAGCCGCTTCTCTACGTGAGCTTCCAGGGCATCGTAAGCCGAAACGCCCACGGTCTTGAAATCCGCTGCGTTCGGGCTATACCCGACATACGGCGTTCTGAAGTCGGTATTGCCGGCGTCAAACGTGCTCCAGGGCTCAACAGCAATCGGGCAGTAATCGTAAACGTAAAGACTTGGGATTTCGCAATTCGGAGAGTTCTGGTTCATGACTTCCATACCGTATGACGCCGTTTCGCCCCAGATCGGATTGCTCTCTGTTGCGATGCCCGGCTCATTGATAGGAATTGGAATCACCGAATGACGTCCACGATTTCCCGTGTAGCCGAGAGTGACGGCAAGATCATTTCTCGGCTGCCACTGCACGTTCAGCGTGTAGTTCATCGTGTAAGGCAGAACGTTGTTTTTGTCGTAGATACCGAAGTTCAGCGGTGAAGTGCAAAGGAAGTATCCTTCCTGACTTTGCCAGCCGCTGCAATCCTTGCCGAATTGGGCATATTTTCCTGTGGGTGTTCCAGTCATCTCATTCAACTGAGCCTGCAAGGCCTGCCCCACAACGCCAGGGTCTGAACTCGGCGGCGTGTAAATTCCGCCCTGGGTAGGAGTGTTGAACGCCAGGTCACCCAGGGGATTCTCCAGCGTCAAACCGGTACTTGAATTTCCGGTAGCGAGGCTGACCAGCGGGGAGGATTCAGTTACACCAAAGGGACCACCGATGGAACTGCCTGCGGGCTGCGAGAGATAGGTAAAGAGTTCGCCGCGGTCATAGTAGATTCCGGCTCCGCCACTGATGACGAGATTGCTATGGGACTTCGTTGGGGACCAGGCAAAGCCAAGTCGTGGCGAAATGCCCCACTGTCGTCCATTCAGGGTTGACGCAGAAACTCCCTTTGTCGGGTTTTGCTTGTTATTGCCGGCGATGACGAAACCGGAATTAACCACATTAAATCCGCTGGTCGTGTCGCCGGTCACGTCATACAACGCCGGATCGAAGTTGAACATATCGCCGTACTTTTCGGTCATGCCACCGTGGTAGTCATAACGAACACCGGCGGTGATGCTGAGGTTCGAGCGAGCCTGCCATTTGTCCTGGACATAGCCGTTCAATTCATTGGTGCGATAGTAGCGATCCCCATTGTTGCGATGCGTGGTGGGATCGATACTCTCAACTACACCGGAGGTACTCACTTGTCCCTGCAGGAACGTGTCAAAGTTTCTGACGACGAGCTGCGCATGACCGGTGCGATTATTGGTGATGTTCAGTTGTGTGTAGCTGTATCCGCCACCGGCGACAATTGTGTGCCTGCCTGCCGTAAGGATCACGTTGGTTGAAGGGTTCAGGCGGTTTTGATAGTAACCCATATTCACGAAGGCGCCGGGCACTCCAGCCGGGCCGATGTCGAGTTCTGGGGAGTATTGGTCAAAGTAGCCGAAATTCCCGATCGCCAAACCGGGCAAAGTATCTGCAGTCAGGCCTGTCGTCTGATCGCCTGAAACACCGAGATTGCCGCCGGCGACCGTCTGCCGATAGTTGCTGAAGGTTCCCATGCGGACAAATCCGAGACGCTGCTCCCAGTTGAACCTCTGCCCGATGGCGGTGGTGTTGCCAAGCGAAAAGACCTGCGAGCCATTGTGCGCGGTAACCGGGAAGCCGCCAACCTCCGAGAAGCCGAAGGGACGAGTAACCGGAGCGTTCTGGTAAAAGTATTTTGCCGAGACGCGATCGTGGCTGGTGGCGTCGTAGTCGAGCGACACCGTGGCCTGATCCGAGTTCAAGCGGGAGGTTCCAAGCAGGTACACATTGGGCACACCATATTGGTAGGAGGAGCTGGACTGTGCCGAAGGAATCATGTACTGGCCATTCGGCAGTTTGGTGTTCAACAGTTGGGCAGCAACGGGATCGATTGTTACGGTGCCAGTGCCTCCCCATGAGAGATCGGCATTCTCAAGGCCGGCACTGCTGCGATCATCGGTCAAGCCCGAAGGGACGGTCATCTCCGAAAGTCCCGTCGCACTATCCTCATCCACACCGCGCTGATAAGCAGCAAAAAAGAAGAGCTTGTCGGTCTTGAGTGGACCGCCCGCTGTGAAGCCGGAATTCCAGCGACGAAGCCACGGGTTGACCATCGACCGCGGAAAGACTCCGATTCCCTGCTGCGTCAGTTGATAGGCCTGGTTGAAGAAGAACGGCGAGGCATTCATCAGGTTGTTGGCATAGGAACCGTAGAGCTGGCCATGCCAATTGTTGGTACCCGTACTGGTGTTGACGTCGATCTGCGCACCACTCGTTGCACCCTGCTGCGCATCGTACATGGAGGCATTTACGCGCAGTTCCTGCGTAAACTCCGGAGGAGGAGAAGGCAGGCTGTTGCCGTTCGAACCATAAACCGATGTGCCGACTGAGAACGATCCGCCGGTTGTAGGCGCGCTGCCGATGTTGAAGTTGTAACGCTGCGAACTGGAACCCGAGGAGCTCTTGCCGTTGAACAGGTTTGTGGAGTCCACGCCGTCAACCTGGAAAGTGTTTGAAGTGTCTCGCTGCCCGTTGGCCCAGATGGGCTGATTCCCCAACCCAGCGTTGGAATCCAGGTTCGACAACAGTTCCGCGTTCACGCCCGGCGAAAGGACCGCGACCTGCGTGAAGCTCCCGGTAGCCAGGGGAGTCAGGTCGATCTGTGCGCTATCGAGCGTGTACCCGTTGGTCGCATCAGTCGCGTTGAGCAGAGGGTTGGCCGTCACTTCCACCGACTCCGAAACCTGGCCGATCTTCAACGAAATGGGGAGAGTCTTTGCCTGGGCCTCCTGGACCGTGATTCCCTTCAACTGTGTGGTTTCAAATCCGGGGTGAGTCACAGTGACGGTGTAGGAGCCGACTGGAAGGTTGAACATCTGAAAGAATCCGGTGGATTGGGAGGTCGTGCTTCGGGCAAAATTGATTGCGGCATTGGTTGCCGTAATCGTGGCTTCCGGCACAGCGGCTCCGGTAGGATCAAGCACGGTTCCGTTGATGGATCCGAGGGTTTGTTGAGCAGAGATAGGGACAAGCAAGATAAACACGGTCGAAAGTACCAGGCCGCACAGAGCGACACTCCTCCAAAAATTTGGTTTCATTTTTCTCCTCACAGCTGTTTTTGGCTCGCGGGGTTTTAGGCGTTTGCACCGATTGAGACTCCGATACTGCTTAGAGTCGGGTTGACCTGTTTGCTGAAGAGACTCTCGTAGGAAGATGACTTTAATATGAATAGTTTCGGACAGTGTTGCGGGTTTTCCAAGCGGGAAATGAAGGAATGTGATCAACTCCAGGCGCGGGTCTGTGGAAATCGACGGACAGAACCCTAGCGGAGTACTCCCGGAGAGCTTTTTCCTCTTGTCTGGAACGGAAGGAGCAAGGAACTAAGCACACCGGCTGACGGAATTCAATTCAGTTGTCTCGCCTGCCGATGGCCAATCTTCAGTTGTGTTCAGGTGTGACGGAAGAGTTTCAGTGTCCGCTTCCCTTGCCCCACTGGAGGCGCAAGCCTGTGCGGATGCTTGTGGGCAAGCTCACATAGCCAATGGGCGCAATGTGTTGGTTGTTCGTGAGGTTTTCCGCCTGGCCGTAGATGCCCAACCAGCTGAGCAACTGGTAGCTGCCGCCCAAATCGATTCGGGCGTAGCCGTAGTCCAGGTTGCAGTTGGGCAACAACAGGCTATTTCCGCCATAAAGGTCTTCAAATTCTAGATAGGTGGAGTCGTCGCTGCGGCTGGCGAAAGCGGAATTGAAGAGGACAGCGAATTTACGGCCCGTGTAAGTGGCAGAGAAAAATCCGGTATGGGGAGGACGCCGGAACGGCCGGGCGCTCTTAAGCGGCGAAAAAGCGCCGATGGGAATGCCGTTTAAGGTGGGCGCATAGCCGCCGAGGAACGCCTCATTGTCGCTGTCGAAGGAGCGCTGAACGGCCGCCTGGAGATAGGTGTAACCACCGCGCAGAAAAATGTTGCGGCCGATGCCGCTCTCGACAGTGGATTCAATCCCCTGGGCGCGAAAAGCCTCTGTATTGACGGAAAGGCCGAAGTCGTCGGTGTAGTAGTAGCTGAGTGCGGTTTCCAGTTCCTGCTGCTGGGTCGGGGTGAGATTGGGAATGAGATTGGGGAGCAGCCTGCCACCCACCGATTCAATCTCCCTGCCAAATTGGTTGTGGAAGTAACTGGCGCGGAAGATGATTCGCTCGCTGAGGAAAGACTGTTCCACACCACCCTCGTAAGTGCGCGCCGTGGGTGCTGCAAGGGGCGTGATGTGGAGCTGCTGCGCGACCGACTGGTAGCCATTGCCGACAAGGAATTGGTAGAGAGAGCTGAACTCGTCGGTCAGCGCAGGTTCACGCACCGCATCGCCGTAGTTGAACAGGATGCGCGTCCCGCTGAAGATACCCTTGCGCGGCCGCAATGCGTAAACCGAAAAGCCCGCCCGCGGTGATGTCTGCACGCCGAAAAGCGAATAGTGCTCCAGGCTGCCGCCCAGCGAGTAAAAGAACCTGTTCTTGAAGTCGCCGTGGACCGCTGCGAGGTAATCGTAGTTAGTACGTTCGGTTACATCGTGGGTGAAGAAGGCGGGAATGTTCTCGAGGCCGCGCTCATCTTCATAGTGGAAGCCGATCAGGCCGGCCAGGTGCGGCGTGAACCGGTAATCGCCCTGGTAGATGAGTTGATCGCGATTCGAAGCCAACTGGTACTGGTAGGGATAGGCCTGGGCGAAAATCAAGCATGCGCGCTGCCCTGTGACTGCGTATCCGTTGGCTCCGGTGATCGTAACCGGTCGCCGTAATATGCTGAATAGCCAAATGGCGTCATATTCGATGACGCTGACCCGATAGGCTGCCACAGGCTGTATTGTTCGCGCTTGCGGGTCAGGCCATAGCGCACGAGGTTGTGAAAGTCCGCGAGTGGTCTGGTTCTCGATCGAGGCGCTCAGGTAGAGGTCCTGATCTTTCTGCTGTGGCGTTGTCGGCAACGTGATAGAACTGCCATGCGTTGGGAACGCCGGTGCATCGACGCCATAGTGCACGGTGCCGCGAATCTGGGTGGACCCGTTGGGCTGCCAACCCAAGTTGCCGCCGCTGTGCCAACGTGGAATTCATCATTGGGCAGGTCGTTCGCCGTCTGCAGCCAGCTGTATTCACCGAGGTAGTCGAGTTTGTTGTGCGCGCCGGCGAGTTCCAGATCTTCATGTGAGGTATGAAGTTGCCCACATCGCCATGGAAGAGCACCGAAGGAAAGCTGGTGGTGCCATGCGGCGTGGTCATGCTCACGACGCCACTGGCGGCATCGGCGCCGTAAAGGCTCGAGTTGGGTCCGCGATAGACTTCGGCATGCTCGATGGCCGTGGTTGAAAGCGGCCCGAAATCGAAGCGGCCGCCCAGATCGCCGATGCTCACCCCATCCATCAGAATCTTGTTGAATCCGAATCGCCGCCGCGGATAAACAGAGAGGTCTGCGCGCCGCGCTGCCCGATCCTGCGCAACAGACGTGCCCGGCATCAGCCTCAGCGGGTTCACGAGTGTTTCGCTCAGAGCGAGATCCGTTGGGCCCAGCACAGTGATCGCCGCGTTGGTTTGCGGCTCAGGCGTGGGCGTGCCTGTCGCAGTCACCACGATGGATTCGCGCACCCATTCCGGCTCAAGAACCAGACTTCGCTCGATGGTGTCGAGCCGGCCGGCGTAGAAACCGGGCGTCTCCAACTGACGAAAGCTCCTGGCTGAAACCACAAGATAAAAGCGTCCCTGGATGCCGGTAAGAATTTGAAAGCTGCCGTCGGCTGCCGAGACCGCCGAGGCAACTACGCTTCCCTTGCTGATGAGGGACACGTTGGCTCCTGTAACCTTGGCGCCGGTAGCGTCTGTGACGACGCCGCGAATTGACGCGCGAGTGGCTGGCGATAGGCGCAACAATGAGCAGGATGGCAGTGAAAAGACGCAAAGGGATAGTGTGAAGATGTCCAGGAAAAGGCATGAAGGCTCCTCCGTTCCCCTCGGAACGCAAGCGGGTTGGGCGCCAAGGACCGGTCTCCTGACTTGCGCCTTCTCCAGCCACCTTCCCAAAGACACGCCGTACTGGCGTGACTCCAGTGGTTGCGTGGCATCTCCGCGGCAGGCGGAAAAGCCTTGGCTGGCCTCCTGCCCAAGCCGATACGACGGCTTTGATGGCAAGGGCGCTCACAGTTGCGGGGCAGTGGCGGGATTTCACCGCCTTCCCGAGCATCCTGACGATTGCCGTTGTGAACTGCGCTCCATGCTCCATGATGGAGCGATCGTGACGCCATGAAAGCGACTTCCACGACATGAACATTTATAACTTGGTCGGGCGGTCAAGTCAAAAACCCGGCCTGTGTAGATTGAGGCCGCGGATCGCTTGGTCTCGGGAAGGGGGCGAAAGTGGTGACCCCGGGAAGACTCGAACTTCCGACACGCAGTTTAGGAAACTGCTGCTCTATCCACCTGAGCTACGGGGCCATGTTTAGAATCAAAAGGTTGAACGATGCGCAAAAATGCTGGGTCACTTTGGGTCACCCTAGTGCTCAAATCGCTCCATTCCCGCTTTCCCCCATGAAATGAAAGGGTAGTACGAGATGAAGACCAAACGACCGCGCTATCAACAGGGTAGCATTTCCAAAGCCCAAAGGGCGGCTGGCGGATTTGTCTGGAAAGTGCGCTTCAGCGAACAGAGGAATGGCGAGCGATTCCAGCGGACTCTGACCCTTGACGGCGCGAAGTACCCTACTGAACTGGTCGCTCTGCAATGGCAGGATATCGATTGGAAGAACAAAGAGATCACGATTCAGCGCAAGTTCACCCACGGAGCTCTGGGCAAGACCAAGACTGTTGCATCCGACGCCAATCTTCCATTGTGAGATCGATTGCTGGCTGTCCTTGCCATCTGGAAGCAGAAGACAGGAGATAGCGAGTGGTTGTTCCCTTCCCCACGCCGGAGGTCCTAGAAGCGCCTCAATGCTGCTACAGAAGAACCTCAAGCCGGTGGTGGAGAAACTCGAACTCGGCAGCGTGACCTGGCATACACTACGCCATGCCTGTCGGTCATGGCTTGGGGGTGCCGGAACTTCTCTGACCACCCACCGCCCCCGCCGCTCTTACCCTCTTGTTTGTCGGTCAATACGCTGTTCATCGCCGCACGCCCGAAATGTTTGACCTGGTCTTCTTTCTCCGCAGCAGCGGACCTGTCCCGCGCGCATTTCCGCTTCGAGTCGAAATCTCCGATCTTGAGATCGCAGGCTATCTCGTCCGCACTCGCTCCGCACTGCGCCTCCTGACCAGTGCGTATGAACATCCGGATGCCGGCGTTTATTCGGTCGACAAATTCCTCGACGATATGAGCCTCGTCGGCAATGAACTCTTCAACAAGCTTTTCGGCAGCGAGACGGGGCAGCGACATGTTTCCATGCTCAGCGAGGAATTCGCGCGTCCGGCACCATCGTCCAAGTGTGGACAGATACGGACGCGCTGTAATTCATCCTCCCGTGGGCGTGGACTCTAGCGGGCAAGCGCCAGCAGACTGACATCCAACAATTCTGGGGTTATCGTTATGTCCTTGAGCAACTCCGGCAGGGTTGACTCCCGGTACGCCGCCCGCCTCGGCAAGGCTGGCAAGTCGGAAGTAACTTCTCCAGATCGGTCTGATTTGGAGTCCGAGAGCGTTGACAAGTGCTTGTGAAACGGTCTCGCTGCATTCTTCTGTCTCCGAAGGTATAGCTTGAATCACAGGTAATCCGTAAAGCTCCGGCGTGAAGACGGGTCTGATCTGCACATAAAAGTCACTGATTTTCAGCACTTTATTTAACCCACAAAACATGCCTGAACACGTGAAACTCATTTCGAAGTGGAATCGCGGCGGTGCCCTGATAAAAACTTTCAGCAATCGCTTCAAAACTATGGTATGTTTTCTAGCTATTCGATTCCCTGTAGTTTTTTCCTGAAACAGTCAGAAGTGCAAAGCGACTGGCCAACGCTCCGTGGGGCTGCGTGATGACGTTGAGTGAGCAAAACGAGCTGCCGCACCGTGAGGGGCTATTTCGTGTATGAAAGCGTCCCCGCCCAAACAGATGGAGGGCGCGCACACTACTGTCTCGCCAAAGTGTGGCTTTTAGCCGCTATGGTTCCTTCGCGCAGGAGGAGACTTCGTTATGAGTGACCTAAGCCTTAAGCAGTTTCTTTCTGGAATGGGTGCAGATCCAGCAGAAGGAATTCGACACTTTGGTCCGGACGTTCCCTACATCAGTCTCAGGGATTTCATCAGCTCATCATTGGGCAATACATTCCCACAGTGGACTCCAACCAGCCTCCTGGCAAAGGCGGTCTATGCTGCCGGGTTCTTATACATCCGGGACAGGACATTATCTATTAAGAAAGGATCCACTGCAACAGGAGTTCCAGGGTATGCGTACGGATATGATGTCGCGGCGATCGGCATGGACGCGATCCTGGATTGCGAGCCGATTTTCTTCGATTACGCGGGTAAGCACTGGATGATCGAACTGTGGAAGGGTCAATATGGGCTGGAGACCGGTTGCGAAATCGGCGTCTATAACCGGCCCATCGGCTCCAGTTCGCCTGTGTATTCTTTGCTGGATGCGACGGTTGGCGCCCGGCCGGGCGACCCAATCCGTCGCACAACCTATTTTTTCGACTGCGCCAACGATAACGAGTTGTTGGTAATGTCCTCTACTTTATACAGGGATGGCCAACTGCTTTTTTTCCGGGGACCAGAGCAGCATTGGTGGCTGACCGGCTTCAAGTGGGGGATTTACTCACTTCCGCAAGAACTGACGATGGACGTGGCAATCACATCCCTTGACGCCACGATGAGCACAGCGCTTGTCGATGCTTTGCAAGCTTTGGGCTACAGCGTCGAGGTTTCATCGAACACGGTTAGCTTCCGATTCGCGACCCCGAACTCACATCAACCACGTTCGGATACTCCTGCGATCGTTCAAGCCGTCGAGGTTACCGACCAGGGAGCTGTGAGCGGATATAAGGCGCTCGGACTTGAAATAACGATCCAAACACTATCCCTGATTCGGCACTTGCCACGATCTTGAACGCTGTAAGTATTGACAGTCTGGGAATTCTTCACGAAAGCAGTATCGAGCCTGGCGAACATCGCAGGCGTGAATGCGTATGACCTGATCGATAAATTAGCGCAAGCGTTTCCGGTATGGGGACTTCCGAGGCGACTGACGTGGCTGCTCAGGCTGGTTACACGTTTTCAAACTGGGTCGGTGCTGTAGAGAACTTTCTGGGGGTGAACCTGGACTACTCCTGCATTGTTGAAATCTCCAACGAAGGTGGTCCGTACGATCTCATTCTCGAAGAGGGTCACAGCAATCAAGGTAACTATGCTGTTCTTCCACCGAATCAGGTAAGTGCTGGAAGAATGGTGCGATTCTGGCTGAAAGACCCGACACCCCCTATATTTGGCGCGGATGGTTGGGCACAGTACTACTA
>CAVQZQ010000006.1:0-13940 GCA_963718435.1 uncultured Acidobacteriota bacterium
CGATGCCCGGTGTGTTTCGCCATCAGGGTGTTGGTGATCTCGCGAATGCGCAGAATCTCGCGCGCATGGATATCGATGTCCGTCGCCTGGCCGCTGAGGCCGCCCATTGAAGGCTGATGGATCAGAATGCGCGAATTGGGCAACGCAAACCGCTTGCCCTTGGTGCCGGCCAGCAGCAGGAATGCGCCCATGCTGGCCGCCTGCCCGATGCAATAAGTCACCACATTGTTCTTGATGAACTGCATGGTGTCGTAAATGGCAAGGCCTGCGGTGATCGAGCCGCCCGGTGAATTGATATAAAGCGAAATGTCCTTCTCCGGATCCTCGCCCTGCAAAAAGAGCATCTGGGCTACGATGAGATTGGCTATCTGGTCGTCGATAGGCGTTCCCAAAAAGATAATGTTGTCGCGAAGCAAACGGGAGTAGATGTCGTAGGCGCGCTCGCCTCGGCTCGTCTGCTCCACCACCATGGGTACCAATGCCATTGAGTGTTCTTCTCACTGTTCCGTCGGGACCTGTTCTCCCCGTTCATTGCTTGGCCGCGCCGTCCCACACCTTCTGTGGGCTTCGTGGCGATTCTCGCTGCTTTACTGCGGTAACCTCTCATACAGCAAACTCGCGGTTTTTTCGCGCTTCATTTGTTCCCGGATTCTAGCTAGCCCGCCGTCATCAGTCAAACGCTGGCGAAGGGTCTCAACCGGCTCCCTGGACTGCAGAGCGGCCAGGTGCACTTCCCGATCCAACTCTTCGTCGCTTACCGTTATGTTTTCGGCCGCGGCGATCCGATCCAGCAGGATAAATGTCTTCACCTCGGCAACGGCGCTATCGCGCTGGGCGCCGCGTAGCCGGCGAAAATCCAGCTTGCGCATCTGTTCGGTGTCCATACCCTGGGCCGCCAGCGCCCGAAGACCGCGTTCCAGGCGCGCATCGATCTGCTCCTGCACCATCGATTCCGGCACGGGGAACGCATAGCGCTCGGTGAGAGCGGCAACAACTGTCCTTGGTTTCGCCCTCGACACTGCGTCGCTTCCGCTTAGCCAGATGCTCCCGAACCCGGTTTTCCAACTCCGCTAGGTTCTCGTAGCTCGCCCATCTCCTTGGCAAAGTCGTCATTGAGCTCGGGCATGATGCGCTTCTTGATGGCCTTCACGTCGATCTCGTAATCCACGGACTTGCCCGCAAGTTTCGCTTCGGGATAGTCCGCCGGATAGGCCGCCGACACGTTTAGCTGCTGGCCGGGCTTGGCGCCCCGCAGCGCCGAAGTGAAAGCCTCCACGGTGTCCTTGCCGCCCATTCCACCAACGTGTCCTCGCCGGACAGCGGAGCCGCATCGGCATCGCCCTCCAGGTGGCCCGTATAGCTGATCTCCGCCCAGTCGCCATCCCCGATTTCCCGATCATCTTCCACCGGCTCCACCGTCGCGCGGACTCTCGCGCAGTTGCGCCATCTCCTGCTGAAAACTCCTCCTCCGTGATCTCAACCGAAGGCTTCGGCACCGTACGTCCTGTAGCCCTCGATCGAAAACGGGGAATGTACTCGAAGACGGCCTTCACGTGCAATGGCTGGCCGTCATCCACCGTCAGCTCGGTCACCTGCGGCTGACCCACCGGCGCCACACCCAACTCCCGGACCGCCTTGTTGAACTTTTCGGGCAGCAGGCCGTCAATCACATCCTTCCGAATCTGTTGGCAAAACCGCTCCTCACCACCGACTCCGGCACCTTGCCCGGCGCGGAAGCCCGGGATCTTGGCGTACTTGCGATAATTCCGAACCACGGTCTGGAAGGCCTTCGAAACATCTTCAGCGGGGATATCCAGCACCAGTTCGCGGGTGCATTCCGGATTGAGAACCGGCCCATGCTGATGATCGGGTCCGTGCTGGTGCTCGTGGTCATGCTCGTGGTTAGGGCCAGCTTCGCGTTCGGTTCCTCGGCCGTTTCGGGGTGCGGATCATTTTCGAGAGTGTCGGTAGAACTCAATCGTTTTGCCTTCCGGGCGCGTCAGACGCCAAACCAGTTGCCACAGCGGGCTGACGCATGAAGCCTACAGCGCCGTCTGGCGGGGAAAATTCCTCATCTCATGGTAAGAGGGATTGCTGGCAGGGTCAAACCGCGCAGGCGGGTTTCATGCCCACGGCACCGCGAAAGTCACGTTACTCCTCAGTGACTTCGGGTTTACGTACGTACGGCAGGAACCTGGGATGGGACGCGCCACAGCGATCGTAGTACTCCCGTGCCTCCCGGAGGCTCAGGCCACCGTTCACAGTGTGATGCACCTCGGAGGCGTCTGCGTCCTCCTGGCCATCGTCCTCCCACCAGCAGACAGGGCAAAGCGCCATGGCGGCGGGAGCCTCCAGTGTCCGGCTGCCGCAGCATGGGCATCGATAAAGAACTCTCGCGGGTTCCACCTGAGATGGACGAAAAGGAGCTTGCCGGGATTACGCGACTAAGAAGCCGGCTTTCGAAACGAAAATGCAAGCGCTTGTAAGCAAAGAACGACTCCGCCCCACGCGCCAGCCCACCACCACCGCCGCCGCTTGCGAAGTTAGATGTCGAGGTTCTTCACATCCAGCGCGTTGTCTTCGATGAATTTTCTGCGTGCTTCAACGTCTTCGCCCATCAGCGTGGTGAAGATCGCCTCGGTTTCGGCAATATCCTCCAGCTTGACCGGAAGAAGCGTGCGATGTTCGGGGTCCATGGTCGTCTCCCAAAGCTGCGACGCAGTCATTTCGCCCAGACCCTTGTAGCGCTGGACCTGGTAGTCCTTCTTGCCCTGTTCGACAATGTAGGTGAAGAGTTCGCGCGCCGTCTGCTTCTCCACCGGTTCGCGCAATGCGCGAGCGCTGCGTGCGGTCGCTTTGGCTTCTGCGCGGACTTCTGCGCTGCCTGGCGAAGGGGCACCCTCGGCGTCGGGCTCTTCTTCTCGTTCCGGGCTGGCTTCGGCTGCGGCGCGCCTTTGGGCGCAAATTCGATGAGGAATGGCGGCTCAAGGTATTCCTTGATCTGCGAGTATTTGGACATCATCTGGCGGAACTCGGGGCTGGAGGCGAGATTCCAATCGATGCAGCGATGCGCGCCCTGCGAATCGGTAAAGCAGAGGGACCAGGTGTGGTGCTCTTCGTCTTCGACCGGGCTGCTCAGCGACTTGAAGCGCGAATTCGTCTGCCAGCTCGGCCAACTGGGCATGCAACTCGACCAGCTTGGCTGGAACTTCGCTTTCGGCCTTCGACGTGAAGTCGGAGCGGTGGATAAGCTCGGCCCGCGCCAGCAGCTCAGTGAGCTTCTCGTTGCGGATGCGCTTGTCGACCTTTTCAACGAAGCCCAGATATTCATTCAGGAAACCCATGAAGCGGGTGAGGTCGGCGCCTTCGATGCTTGCTGGCGTTCTCGCCGTGGCGCACGATCATGCCCTCGGAGGCGCGCTTGACCATGACCTTCACAAACTCGCGGTCGTCCTTGATGTATTGCTCGAATCGGCCCTTCTTGATCTTGTAGAGCGGCGGCTGGGCGATGTAGACGTTGTCGCGCTTGATCAGTTCCGTCATATGGCGGAAGAAGAAGGTGAGCAGCAGCGTGCGAATGTGCGAGCCGTCGACGTCGGCATCGGTCATGAGGATGATCTTGCCGTAGCGAATCTTGGTAGGGTCGAAGTCGTCTTTGCCGATGCCGCAGCCGAGCGCGGTGATCATGGCGCGGATTTCTTCGTGGCCCAGCATCTTGTCGTAGCGGGCCTTCTCGACGTTGAGGATCTTGCCCTTGAGGGGCAGGATGGCCTGGAAGCGGCGGTCGCGGCCCTGCTTGGCGGTGCCGCCGGCGCTTTCGCCCTCGACCAGGTAGAGTTCGCAGCGGTCGGGGTTGCGTTCGCTGCAGTCAGCCAGCTTGCCGGGCAGACCGCCGCCATCGAGCGCGCCCTTGCGGCGCGTCAGGTCGCGGGCCTTGCGGGCGGCTTCGCGTGCACGCGCGGCTTCGATGGCCTTGTTGATGATGCTTGCTGGCGACGGGCGGGATTCTGCTCAAGGAACATGCCCAGGCGCTCGTTGACGAAGGCCTGGACGATGCCGGCGATGTCGGAGTTGAGCTTGCCCTTGGTCTGCCCTTCGAACTGTGGCTGCGAAAGCTTGACGCTGACCACTGCCACCAGGCCCTCGCGCACGTCGTCGCCGCTGAGGTTTTCCTTCAAATCCTTGAAGAGGCCCAGCTGACTGGCCGATGGCGTTGATGGTGCGGGTGAGCGAGGTGCGGAAGCCGGAGAGGTGCGAGCCGCCATCGACCGTGTTGATGTTGTTGGCGAAGCTGAAGACGGTCTCGGAGTAGCTGTCGTTGTACTGAAGCGCGATCTCGATTTCGACGCTGTCGCGCGTAGCTTCCATCACGATGGGCTTGTCATGCAGGACTGACTTGCCGCGATTGAGGTGCTTGACGAATTCGGCGATGCCGCCGGCGTAGCGGAATTCTGCGCGCTTCGATTCGCCGGTCTTGGGATCGGCGGTGCGCTCGTCGGTGAGCGTGATTTCAAGGCCCTTGTTCAGGAAGGCCATTTCGCGCAGGCGCTGGGCGAGCGTGTCGTAGTTGTATTCGGTGACGGCGAAGATGCTCTTGTCGGGCAGGAAGTGGACCTTGGTGCCGCGTTTCTTGCTGGTGCCGGCCTGGCGCAGTTCGCTGATCGGCAGGCCGCAACTGAAGTCCATCTCCCAGGTGTGGCCGTCGCGCCAGATCTCGACGTTGAATTCCTGGCTGAGCGCGTTGACGCAACTGACGCCCACGCCGTGCAGGCCGCCGGAAACCTTGTAGGTGGAGGCATCGAATTTGCCGCCGGCATGGAGCTTGGTGAGAACCACCTGGACGGCGGGCATCATCTGCGCCATTGGGCAGGGCCATCATGTCCACGGGGATGCCGCGTCCGTCGTCGACCACGGTGATGGAGTTGTCGACATGGATGATGACTTCGATTTTCTTGGCGTATCCGGCGAGGGCCTCATCGACGGAGTTATCGACGACCTCATAGACCAGGTGATGCAGGCCCATTTCGCCGGTCGAGCCGATGTACATGGCCGGACGGAGCCGGACCGCCTCGAGCCCCTCAAGAATCTTGATGTTTTCGCCGGTGTAGCTGTCGTTGTCGCCGGAGATGGGGTAGATGCTCAGGTGCTTCAGTCGCCATAGGATTCCGATCGGCCTTCGCGTCAGGCTCTTCGCTTAGCGGTCCACAGGAATTGTGTTTCCCGAGCTCACTTCCGGGCACGGGCGGTTCGGGGGATTAACCGCTTGAAAAACGGGGGCTTTGACGCGAATTTGCCTGGGACTATTTTACCATGTGAAGACGGCGCAAAAAGGGGGTGAGAGTGGATCTGAGCCAGCGGTATACTGTGAGCAGATTACCCGTCGCGTAGCGTAACCGTAGTAACTGTAATAAGTAAAAGTTGTTCGATATATCTGAAAAAGATGGACTTAGAAGTGGATTTGTAGCTACCATTCTAGTAACGCGGGGAGAGTATCCTGTCGACGCAAATTGATCAGGGAGTTACTAATCATGAAAACTGTCCTTCGCATTTTCGCTCTGTCCGTCGTCGTCGCCGGTGCCGCTGCAGCTGCCTCTCATCCTCCAACGACCGCGTTACTCTGCAGCCATCAGTCTGCGACCGCGGCGCTTCCGACGCCCGGCATGCGGACCCGGAATGCTGGCTGCCCCCTCCGCGGACGAACAGTAATAATGACGAATTAGCGGTAATAGCACGAAAGTGCTATGCGTCAACGCTCTTTTTCTGTTTGAGTCTGAAGGACATAGGCGCTATCCTGTAGGACTCTTCAGGATCGGTAAAGGACCCTATGCCTCTAAATCTTGCAATGTCCGCTGATGAGCGCGGCGGAGTTCTTCCTCTGGGCTGCTATCGGCTTTCTTTTCTGGACCAAGAGGAGCTGCATCGTCGCTTTCCCGCGATGAATGCGTATCTCGCTCTCCGCTCGGCCTCGATGCCGGTTCTGCTGCGCGCTTCTGTTCGTCCAGGCGCAGCCCTGGGCGACAGGACATTGCTTCCCGATGTACTTCTTCGCGTACTGGGCGGTCTATATCGCCAGTGCGGTCATCTTGTTCTTCATTTGCATCGAGGTCTTCCGCTCGGCGCTGACTCGCCTTTCCCGGGCTCATGAAGTTGGGACGGTGATCTTTCGCTGGGCGGCGGTGGTTTCGTCGATCGTGAGCCTCACCTCCATCTCCTACTCGCACCGCGGCATCCTGATCATTCCTGATATTGCGTACGGCGCTGATGCGTTCGGTCAGCATCCTTGAACTCTGCCTGCTGGCCTTCCTCTGCCTGAGCATGAACGCGCTGCAGCTTCGGTGCGCGACATGGCATTCGGCATTGCCCTGGGATTCGGCCTGCTGTCTTCCAACGACTTCATTGTCGTCTCGCTGATGTCGCGCAATCACGTCGCTCACCGCTCCGCTTCAGTTCGTGAACGAATCGCTGATTCTGGTCTCGCTGGGAATCTGGATCGCCTATGCGCCCTGCCTGAGCCGGTGCGCAAGCCAGTGGTGATCCGGCGAACTCGACCATCTACCGCTGGAACGAGATCGCTTCGGCCCTGGGCCACCCGGGACCCAGGTTGCCGTGCAGCAACCGGCCAACAGCTTCTTCCTGACCGACGTCGAGAAGGTGGTGGACAAGGTGCTGACCCGCAACCTGCAGAGAGCGAATCGAAGTCTTAGGCAGAGGGTTTAGCAGCGAGCTCCTTGGCGAGACAGCGAGAGGCGGGTCGGGACCTTCGAGTTCGGCCCGTTTGTTTTAGCGAGCAACAGAATACGAGATCGGCTCAGACTGACACGCAAAGCCGGCTGGACTGCCGTGGCCTTTTGGCGTCGAATAGGTTCGTTGCGGCGCTACTCGGCTGCGACCGGCTCGATGGAGGCAAAGCGGCCGCGGTTGCCGCGATCAGCGAACTTACGCGTCCGGTAACCTTGGCGAAGAGCGTGTCGTCGGAGCCGATGCCGACGTTTAGGCCGGGCTTGATCGGGTGCCGCGCTGGCGCATGATGATGGAGCCGCCAGTGACGAGCTGGCCGGCAAAAGCCTTCACGCCCAGCCGCTGCGCATTGGAATCGCGTCCGTTTGTGGAGCTGCCTCCACCTTTTTTATGTGCCATTGCCGAATTCCCCTTCTGAAAGTGGTCTCCGCGCTTACTTGGCTGGCGGTGTAGGTGACGCCATCGGCCTCGATGGCCTTGATGCGCACCTCGGTAAAGTTCTGCCGGTGTCCCTGCATTTTCTTGTATTGCTTTTTGCGCTTGAGGTGAAAGACCAGGATCTTGTCGCCGCGGCCTTCGCCGAGAACCTCGGCCGTCACCTTGGCGCTGCCGGCTTGGCCATGGTGCCGGGCTCGCCCGAGACGGCCAGAACATCACTGAACTCGATGGTCTGGTCACCGATGGAGACAACGCTCTCGATCTTCACAACGTCGCCGGGAGCGACACGATATTGCTTTCCACCGGTGCGAATAACTGCGTACATAAACCCTCCAGCGCTGTTCCCGCCGCGGCGGATGCGCGCTCGAAACTCAAAATAGCTCGGGCGGAAACTTCTGCGCCGCGGTACGCTCAAGCCCAAATTTCTGGGCGAACGTCTGGCTCCACGACGACAGGCAGGAATCGCCAAACTAGAGTAGTTTACCGGCTTTGCGGCCAAGGTCAATGCTCATGGCCTTCGCAGGAGGGGTGCGTTGTCCCAGTGCCCATCGGATTACGAGCCGGAATATCCGATTCCCGCTCAGGCGCGCAGAGGCGCGACATAGAGAAGAATCGCAAAATAGTGCGCCACGCTGCCGGCCAGGACGAAAAGGTGCCAGGCGGCGTGGAAATAGGGCCGGCGATCGAGGGCGAAAAAGACGATGCCGAGGGTGTAGGCCAATCCGCCGGCTGCGAGCCACAATGCTCCATGCCAGCCGATAGCCTGAAGGAGCGGGCGTGCGGCAAAGACCACGAACCAGCCCTGGAAAAGATAGACCAGTGCGGATGCAACCGCAAAACGACCCACGGCCAGGCTCTTGAAGACAACGCCCAACAGCGCCAGCGTCCAGACCACCGAGAACAGCACCCAGCCCACCCGTCCTCGAAGAGATACCAGGGTAAAGGGCGTGTAGGTTCCGGCGATGAGCAGGTAAATAGCCGAGTGATCGAGCACGTGAAAGACATGCCGTGCCCGCGTACGCACCAGGGAGTGATAGAGAGTGGAGCACAGATAGACGAGCACCAGCGTAGAGGCGAAGACGGCGCAACTCACGATTTGCCATGCGCTTCCGCGGGTGGACACGGCAATGAGGTACACCGCGCCAACAAGGGCCAGCGCCGCTCCCACGCCATGCGTGATCGCGTTAGCAAGAATCTCGCCCAGTTTGAAGTGGGTCTCCACAACACGATCATAAGCCGCGAGTCGGCACTGCCCTCGCACAACATTGCGAAGCGAAATGGAGTGGCGGAAGCTAAGCGCCTTTATCTTTGTGATGGTTGATTGAGGTTCAGCGGCGTGGTTTCTGACTCGGAAATGTCTTGAGGCGCGAACAAGAGCCAGCCCGCTCCGGCGGCCATCATCAGCAGACCCACGCCCGCACGTAGCTCCACGGTTGGCCGCAGCAAGACCAGCCCGATGAGACTCGCCATCAGCGGCGTCAGCACGAAGCGCGTGGTCATGCACACAGCAGACATCCGCCGCAGCAGCCAGAATAGGAGCAAGAGTTCTGGCATCTCCGCCGCAGCAGACCAGGTTAGCTCCGGCCCCAGCACGTCCATTCCCCACACGGGCCGTTCGGTGAGCGCGCTCAACGTCGCGAGCCCTCCGAAGCCGATGAACGCCGCAATCGCGGCCATCGGCGCGATGGATTGTCGAGGCAGTTCGGTCGCCATGTTCACGGCCACGCAGTTAGCGGCTGCCGCACACGCCGCAGCCAGAATCACAGCACAAAAGGCGCCGCCGGCCCTCATCGAGTTCGGAGCGCCAGCGGGAATAACGCACAGCGTCCCGACCACGGCAACAAGAGCAGCCAGCAGGCCGCCTCTGCCCTGCGAAACAAGATCGCGGCTGCCAATGTACGGCTCAAAGGCGACCGCAAATACGGGCGTGATGGAAAGCAAGGCGACCTGCGTCAGGTTGCCAACCCATTCCCTCGCAAGGCAGAACGCCGCCGCAGGCGCAACAAACAAGCCGAGACCAACCACGGCTGACATCAGAAGCTGCGGCCGATCCGGCCATCCCGCCCCGCGCAAAAGAGAAAATAGCGCCGCCGCGAGTCCCAACAATGCAAAGGGCACCGCCTGTCGTTCCATCGGAGGCAAATTATTCGGAACCAAGCCTGGAAATAGATCCGAGCGCAGCGAGGCCACAGACCAAAAGAAACACAGAAGAAGAAGCCCCGCAGCCGGGGCCACTCTGAACTTCGTAGTTCCACGTCGCCTCGCCATCATGTTTTCGATCAAAACACACTCGCCCGTCCGATCTCCACGCGCCCGAGGAGCATTGTCATCCTGGGCCGTCACAGTTGGCCGTAAGCTACAATGATCGATGGGCCAAGGCCAATCTTTTTTGCGCTATCAGTGCAAGTCCGCCGCGGCGGACAAGGAGTTTTACCCTTATGGCGATTCCCGCCACTCAAATGCGTCCGGGCATGATCATCAAGCACAACGACCAGTTGCATCTGGTTTTCAAGGTGGAGCATCGCACGCCCGGCAACCTGCGCGCTTTCATTCAGGCCAAGCTGCGCAACTTGAGAACCGGCGCCATGTTCGAGCATCGCTTCCGCTCCGCCGATGCCATTGAGAAGGTAGTCGTCGATGAAGTTTCGATGGAGTTTCTCTACGCCGATGGCGACGACTATTACTTCATGAATCCTGTCGACTACGAACAGACCGTTCTGAAGAGCACCACGCTCGGCGATGCGGTCGAGTACCTCACAGCCAATTTGCAGATCAAGGTCAGCTACCACGATGGGCAGGCTGTGGGCATCGAACTTCCGTCGGCTGTCGAGTTGCAAGTCGTTGAGACGGAGCCGGGCCTCAAGTCCGCCACCGCCTCCAGCGTGACCAAGCCCGCGAAGCTGAGACTGGACTGGTAGTCCAGGTGCCTGCGTTCATCAACGAGGGTGAGAAAATCCGCGTAGACACAAGCGAAGGCGCCTACCTCAGCCGCGCGTAAATCGCAGCTTCCTTAGTCTGGCGCCGGAGCCCTCACACCGGCGTTTTCGCTTTGTTCCAGTTCTTCCAAAAATCTCCGGTTCTGCAAGTGTCAGGCTTAAGCGTGCGCGGTTCACGGCTCGCATTCGTGTCGTTTCCGTGCGTTTGCTCTACGCGGCGCGTGCCAACCAGCTTTTCATCGTGTTGGCGTCGACCACACCCGCTTGCTGGAACTGAAGTTTACCTTGAGCGAATACGGCGAAGTTCGGAATGCTGCGGACGTTATAGCGGGAGGCAAGTTCCGGAAACCTCTCTGTGTCGACCTTCAGAACGACGGCTCGGCCCGCGAGGTCTCGCGCAACTTCTGCAACATGGGGCGCCGCCATGCGGCACGGGCCGCACCATGACGCCCAGAAATCAACGAAGACAGGAACTTTGCTGTCGCGAATAATTTCATCGAACTCCTCGGGACTTACCTCAACCGGCTCAGCCAGCGGGGGCAGCGGGTTCTTGCAGGCACCGCATCTTCCCGTGTCGGCAAGATGTTTCCCCGGGATTCGATTCGGCTTCCGGCAAGATGGGCAATTTCGGATGATAGCCATGGCGACGTCCTTTCGTGGATTGCCACCTCAACAGTATGGATGAGCGATGAAGGCGGACGCCGCATCCAAAAATTTTTTCTGTTGCGCGCTCACCGTTCTCATATGCTACAGTCAGTAACACTATGGCGGGTAACACTACATCAGGGCACGATCCGGCGGAGTTGGGGGAACTGGAGCGCGGCATCCTTTCGATTGTTTGGCGAATGGGCACGGTGACCGCGGAACAGGTCCGAGAGGAACTCGACCGGCCGCTCAAGGACTCAACCGTTCGCACGGTTCTGCGGCGGCTTGAAGAGAAAGGCTACCTGGCGCATGCGGTGGAGGATCGCACCTTCTTGTATCGTCCTGCACAATCGCGTCAAAGGGTGGCCGGGCGCGCGGTGAAGCGTATCGTCGACTGGTTTTGCGAAGGCTCCGTGGAAGCCCTTTTGGTGGGTATGGTCGATTCGAAAGTGCTGGATCGTTCTGAATTGCAGCGCCTGGCCGCGCGGATCGCAGAAGCGCAAAAGAGCTCCGCGGGCAGGAAAGGGGAGGAGAAGCCATGATCGCGTTGTTAATTGAAGCCGCCGCGCGCTCCCTGCTGGTGGCGCTTCTTGTGTTGGCTGGTCTTTGGACCTTTCGCGTGGGCAACGTGCGGGCTCAAAAGGCTGCATGGGGCCTTGTGCTGGCAGCGGCGATCTTGATGCCATTGCTGCTGCCTGTGGTCGCACGCTGGTCGTTTCTGCCTGCAAACGCTGGGGTCGTACTTCCTGCCGATCCCCAGACTCTTCTTGAGGAACTGCAGGCAAGGATTCAGGCCAAGAGCTCCGCAGCCCGCAAGCCATCGTTGATTGCCGCGCAAGCCCCACAACCTCGTTCACCGCAGGTGGAAGAGTCCGCGGCGCCGGAGCCCGACAGAGCATCCGGTGACCGTGCTCCGCTGCCGGTCGATTCGAATCCTGATGTGGCTCACCCCGTGGAATACGCCCCTTCGCAGCCTGTAACTCGCCAATTCGCTGTTTCGCCGGCGACGTTGGCTGTGTTGCTTTACTTTGTGGTTCTTGTCGCGCTGCTCTGCAGGCTGTTCTATGGCCTCGGGTCCGCCTTTCATATCTGGCAGACGGCCCAGCCAGTCGCTATCAATGATGGGATCGCCATCGCCACAGGGCTTCCATTGCGCTCCAGCAGCGCAGTGGCCTCTCCGGTGACTATCGGGTCGGCCATTGTGCTCCCCGCCGACTACGCCGAGTGGGACGCTGAGAAGCTCCGCGTCGTGCTGGCTCACGAGCGATCCCATGTTGGCCAAGGCGACTTTTACCTGCAACTGCTGGTTGGATTTACGCAGCGATTTTCTGGTTCAGCCCGCTGGGCTGGTGGCTTAAACGCAAACTTTCCGATTTGGCCGAGGCTATCAGCGACCGCGCCGCACTGGGCGAAGCCGCCAGCCGATCCGTCTACGCACAGATCTTGCTCGAATTCGCGGCTGCGCCGCGCCCGACCCTCATAGGAGTCGCCATGGCTCGTTCCGGTAGCCTCTCGCAACGCATTGAACGGCTGCTTAATGACCATTCCTTCCGCCAGGCATTTGCAGGCACTCGCCGCCGCGCCTTGCTGGCCGTGCTCCTTGTGCCCGTGGCGCTGTTCGCCGCAACGGCTCTCATTCGCGTGCAAGCCGCGGACAGGCACAGGAGCCCGCACCGGCTCGCAAGCTGCGCCGGTTGCCTCGCCGGAGACTCCTGTGACCGGGCAAGCCCACCCGGATCAGGCGCCCGACGCTGCTCCTTCGCTGCCAGATCAGAAGCAGGCGCCAACCCTTCCTGCTACTCCCAACGCAGCGCCCGCCCCGCAGGCGCCTCCGGCCAGCGCGGGAACCACTGTCATTCCTCCTGGCGCTGAGTTAACCCCGCCCGTTCCCCCCGCGCCCATTGGTGACCCCAGCGAGCCTGTCCCGCCCATCAGCGTTCATGTACCCGCCATCGAAGTTCACCAGCCGCCCGTCAACGTGCACGTGCCGGCGATCAACATCCATCAGCCACCGGTAGACGTACATGTCCCGCCGTCGATATCCATGCTCCCGCTATTAACCTCCACGTTCCTTCGATGGACATTCACGTTCCCTCTTTTGAAGGTCGCGCTTTTGTCATTGCGCGCGCTGGCCAGGATTCGGCTTCTCACCGGGGGTACTCGTATCGCTACTCTTCCAATGGTGATTCTTACGCCGTCATCACGGGCGACGAGCGCCAGCACATGTCGTTCTCCGGTGATATTCATACCGGCGAAATCGACAAGGCGCGCAAGATGGCTCATGGCAACTTCCTTTGGTTCACACGCAACGGGAAGTCTTACCTTGTCGATGATCCCGCCATCGTGGACCAGATTGAGGCGATGTACAAGCCGATGGAAGCGCTCGGCAAGCAGCAGGAAGAACTCGGCCGCAAGCAAGAAGCGTTGGGAAGGCAGCAGGAAGCGATCGGCCGTCAGCAGGAACAGGCGAGCGTGCCCACTCCCGACATCAGCAAGGAGATGGCCGAGCTAAACGCGGCGATGGCCAAGCTCCAGGCCAAGATGGGCAAGACGGTCACTCGGGATGAACTGGCCGATCTGCAAGGCAAACTTGGCGAATTGCAAGGCCGGCTCGGCGCACTGCAGAGCGAGATGGGCTCCAGGATGGGCGGGTTCGGCGAGCAGCAAGGCAAGCTGGGAGAGGAACAAGGCAAGCTTGGGGCGGAACAGGGTCGTCTCGGTGCCGAGCAGGGAAGACTTGCGATGCAGGCCGATCAGAAGGTGAAGTCGATTATCGATGAGAGCCTGAAGAACAGAAAGGCCAAGCCGGTGGAGTGAAGGGCTTTGCCAAAGAACTCTGATTGTTTGGGCAATACGGAAGGTGTTTGGGACGACATCTCGACCTTTCGGACAAGATCTGGAGTTCACCGAATTTGACTGATTTCGGCCGCCATGGATGTATCAACTACAAGTGTGATAATTACAAAGTTACTGACGGATTGCCCACAAGAACGAAGCCGCAGGCGCCGCGGCCGCTGCGGTAGTGGCTGGCGAGTAATTTTGTGGCCGGGATAGGTCTGAGTCACAGGAGGTATCTACTGTGACTCGTCTTCGCAAAATGATGCTCGAAGAGCTTGAGCGTCGCAACTATTCCGAGAGCACTAATACAAATACGTAACTGAACGAAAGCAGGGTTACAATTTG
>CAVQZQ010000007.1:0-11486 GCA_963718435.1 uncultured Acidobacteriota bacterium
CTCTCGAATCGGGCACCGTGCCCCGCCTCAACAAGGGCGTTCAACTTTGCCGTGACCTCGCGGACAACGGGAGCGAGGAGCTCCTGACGTACATCCTCGTCGAGTCTGAGAAGCACGTGGACTGGCTGGAGTCTCAGCTCGAGCTCGTCAGCCAGATGGGGGACGCCCACTATCTTGCTCAGCAAATTCGCTAAGAGATTAAGTAGATACATCTCTGCCGCCGCTCTTTTCCCGTGGAGCTCCTGGATTTTGATAACGGCATTCATTATCCTTAGGGAAGAGGTTCTGGATGTACGTCTGCATTTGCCGCGCGGTGACGGAGCACGAGGTTAGGTCGGCGATCGACGAAGGGGCGAAGACCGTGCAGGCCGTCACCGGCTCTTGCTGCGCCGGCGACGATTGCGGCGCGTGCCGCGGCACGATTGAGGACATGATCGAAGACCGCTGGGGTTCCTCAGCGGAGCCGGCCGTGCGGCTGCCCGTAGTCAGGGAGCGGGCGGCGTAGGCGAGCACATTCGAATCGACCAGGTACAGCGCGATGTCCCCCGGGCTTGGTGCCCGGACCAAAGCCGGCATCGAATCCGAGCTCGAGCGCGATCTGGTGGTCCACGCGCGGGCCGCCGAAAAGCAGGATGACCTCGCGCCGCCATCCTTGATGCACGAGGAGCTCAACGAAGGACCGCCCGTTCTCCTTGTGGCAATTTCTCTGGGTAATGACCTGGCTTACCAGAACGGCGTCCGCGCCGACGGCCTTGGCGCGCGCCGCGAGGGTCTCGTTCTCTACCTGCGCGCCGAGATTGTAGACTTCGAAGCCCTTGTAGCTCTCGAGGCCCTTGTCTCCCGCGTAGCCTTTGTAGTTGAGAACGGCGTCGATCCCGACCGTGTGGGCGTCGCTGCCCGTGCACGCGCCGACCACGGATGATTTTCCGCCCGAGGCGCGTCTGGATTCGGTGCTCGATCTCGTCGCGGGAAAGCGCTTCCGTTCGCACTTCGGGGACATCAATCGACGCGACGTCCACCTGGTGGCGCGAATCCCGTAGACGACGAAGAAGACGCACCCTCCGCGACGCCTCCATGGTCGCGACAATCGGCTCGGAGAGGCCGTGCATCTCGGCGAAGCGTTTGGCCGCCTCGCGCGCGCGCACGCTCGGCGGCAATTCGAGGACGAACGACAGCTGCACCATCCCGTCCCCCTCGCGGTCCCCATAGGCGCGAAGCGGGTTGGTCGGGGTCGTGGATGACACGGCCACCACCCGGATGGATAGCGCCGGGGGGCGGCTCGCGCCGCCCAAGGCCGGCTAGCGGCAATGCCGGTCGGTTAAGGCAAACAGGATGGCTTTGGGCGCCGGCGCGGTCGTGAATCGAAGCCGCAGAGGCGCAGAGAACGCAGAGGATTGAAGGGGTCACGCTTGGACTCCCTCAATATCTCTGCGTCCTCTGCGGCTCTCCTCTCTGGCGGCCTATCCGAACGGCATTGCGGCTCGCGGCGGCGCTCCTCGCCGTGCCCGCGTCCAGGGACGTCACGACGGAGCCGGCGCGCCATGCGCGACGGGCTGTTAGCGCGGCGCCTCCAGTGCGTCGAGCACCGGGTTCAGATCGCTCGGCTTCGCGCGACGACGCCGGCGTACCCTCCCGCCGGTCCGCGTGCGCTTCACGTCCGCAAACGCGCCCCGGCCGATCGCGTCCCAAATCGACTCGCGCTTGACCTGTCGAGCAGCTCGAGACCCTCGCGGAGAACGAGCTCGGCGCGCCGGGCCACGATCCCGTCGGCGCTTGAACTCGATCTCGTCGCCCAGGTGTCTGGCCGCGCTGTGGACGTAGCGCGTGGCTTTGAGCGCGAGGTACCGGTCCATGAGCAGCGGGTTGTGGATCGCCTCGCTGAACATGCCGAGGAGCTCGATGCTCTGTTTCGTCGTGATCCCGACCAGATCGAACATCGCGTCGTGGACGTGGGCGAAGAAGATGTCGCCGGTCTTGTGCTTGGTCGGCGGCATCCACTTGATGGGGTGGCGGTCGAAGATCTGGCGAACGAGCTGCGCCTGGGCGATCTCGAGGAGGAACGAGTCCTCGAGCCAGGGGTCGATCTCGTAGGCGTGGCCGAGGCCCATCTGCTCCTCGCCGAGCCCGCGCGCAGCGCGAACGCCTCGTTGATGAACTGGCTCGCGAGGACGGTGTGGGCCTTCTCCACGGCGTCGGCGGTCGTCAGGTAGTTGTCCTCGCCGGTGTTGATGACGATGCCGGCGCGCGCGATGAACCGGCGCGAGACGTACTGGTCGACGAAGGTCCGGCACATGTTGATGTCGCGGAAGAGGATCCCGTACATGGCGTCGTTGAGGAGCATGTCGAGCCGCTCGACCGCGGCCATCCAGGCGATCTCGGCCATGCAGAGGCCCGACGAGTAGTTCGTCTGCTGATGTAGCGGCCGTGCTCCTCGGTCGCCTCGTCGAGCGCGCGCCGGATGATCCGGAAGTTCTCCTGCGTCGCGAAGGTGCCGCCGTATCCCTCGGTCGTCGCCCCGTGGGGGACGTAGTCGAGCAGCGACTGGGCCGTGGCGCGGATGACGGCGACGATGTCCGCTCCCGCGGCCGCGGCCGCCTTGGTGGGCCCTCGTGGTCTACGACCACTTCAGGTTCGACAGGCACGGGGCCCTCGTAGGCTTCGGGGTCGACCATGGTGAGTGTGACCTCGGCCATGCCCAGGGGTTTGCGCTCGCGCGTGCCGGCGAAGATCACATCCTGCATGTGGGTGCCGCGCAGGGTCTTGGCGCTCTGCTCACCCAGTACCCAACTCACTCCGTCGAGGATGTTGGATTTACCGCACCCATTCGGTCCCACCACAACGGCGATTCCGGTCCCCGGCACGGTGATTTCCGTGCGATCGCAAAAGCTTTTGAAGCCGAGGATGTGGACCTTTTTCAGTTTCAGCATGTTTACTCCGGGACGCGAGGGGATTTGAAACGACCGCTAGCTGAACTAGCGCAGCTTTGGTGCTCGGCCGCCCGATACCTTTATTGTCCTTCGAATACAGACTCTAAGGAGCGGGGAAAGGGGGGTCAACGGGCGCAAGGGGTGTTTTTGTGGATAATAGGGTCCGGAATTCAGGTTCTTCGAGAATTGCGGGAATTTGTACTGGATTTTCGGGAATTGAGGGAGTTTTGCCCGTCTTTTCCACAGGGGGCAAATGCCTGCGGATCAGGCATTTTTGAATGCGGAACTGACGGCCTTGCGGATCACTTTCTCGAGAGCGCGGAGAGCCTGCGGACGGGGAAAGCCGGGGCGGCTGGCTAGACGGATGGTGCGGGAAGAACGCCCGGCGAGGGAACGCAGAGCGATGCCACGCTGGCCAAGCGAATCGGCAGCTAAGGCGGGAATCAACGTGGTGCCGTAGCCGGCCGCCACCAAATTGACCAGCGTTTCAAGGGTCGCTGCCTGCATGGTGCCCTGGAATCCGGTTCGGGGGCCATGCTTGGTTCCGCAAGCCGAAAGAGCCTGATTGGCCAGGCAATGACCTTCGGCCAGAACCAGGAGTTCCTCGCGCAGGGCATCCTCTTTCACTGTCCGGGCCGCGGCCAGGGGGTGATTGAGGGGCAGAGCGGCGAGCAATGGTTCTGCAAACAGGGCAATTTCGGTGATTTCGGGCGCTTCGGCGGCCGTGGCAAGGAGTGCGGCATCGAGGCGGTGATTGCGCAGGCCGTCGATGAGCGCGTGCGTCTGGTCCTCCCACAATTCGATGGTGAGGTCGGGATATGCCTGACGGAGGGGATTCAAGATCAAAGGCATCAGGTAGGGCGCGAGGGTGGGAATCACGCCTAGCTTCAAGGCGCCGACCAACGGATCACGCGCTGCCCGTGCTACCTCCTCCATTGCGCCGGCTTCGCGCAGGGCACGCTGAGCGTGGGTCAGGATTCGACTGCCGACCGGAGTCATTTCGACACGCTTGTTGGTGCGCTCGAGGAGAGTCACGCCGAGCTGGTCTTCAAGCTTGCGAATCTGGCTGCTCAGCGTGGGCTGGCTGACGTTGCAGGCTTCGGCAGCGCGGCCAAAATGGCGGTGTTCGGCGACTGCAACGAGATAGCGGAGGTCCTGGAGATTCATGTTGAGCCGGAGAATCTTGCCTGGCCCCATCATAGAGCAGAGAAATCGTGATTGTAGAAACAATTGATTTTACTTATCGAACTACACAAACTAGGTTTAAGCAGCAGGCGTATTATTGCACCGGATGTTCGCGCGCGGCAGGGCCAATTCGATCCCGGATTTTTATAGCGGCCTGATGGAAAAGCACAAGAATTCTTCACACGCAAGCCAAGGAGATGTACTCATGTCTGAAAGCACAACGAAGACTCCCGGACCGCCGATACTCGACGATCAGAATGCCATGTCAGGCGATGCCAAATGCCCGTTCTCAAACGGCGCCCGCAAGCACAACCTTGCCGAAACGCCGACCAACGCGAGTTGGTGGCCCAATCAACTGGACCTGAGGCCCTTGAACCAGAACTCTCCGCTCTCCAATCCCACCGGCGAGGATTTCAACTACGCGGAAGAATTCAAGAGCCTGGACCTGAGATGCCGTGATCAAGGATCTGCGTGAACTGATGACGACCTCGCAGGACTGGTGGCCAGCGGACTACGGCCACTATGGGCCGTTCTTCATCCGTATGGCATGGCACAGTGCAGGGACGTATCGGATTGCCGATGGCCGTGGCGGCGCGGGCGCGGGGGCGCAGCGATTTGCCCCGCTGAACAGCTGGCCGGACAACGTGAGCCTGGACAAGGCGCGCCGGTTGATCTGGCCGATCAAGCAGAAGTACGGCCAGAAAATCTCCTGGGCTGATCTGATCGTTCTCACGGGAAACGTGGCGCTGGAGTCGATGGGATTCAAGACCTTCGGATTTGGCGGTGGGCGGGAGGACATCTGGGAGCCGGATGAGAGCATTTACTGGGGATCTGAAGGCAAGTGGCTGGGAGACGAACGCTACAGCGGCGACCGACAGCTCGAAAATCCTCTTGCCGCTGTCCAAATGGGCCTGATTTATGTGAATCCGGAAGGACCCAATGGCAAGCCTGACCCAGTGGCTGCGGCACGTGGATATCCGGGAGACGTTCGCTCGCATGGCGATGAATGACGAGGAGACAGTTGCCCTGATCGCCGGTGGACACACATTCGGCAAAGCACATGGCGCAGCCGATCCGATCAAGTACGTGAGTCACGAACCCGAGGGCGCCGGCATTGAAGAGCAAGGCCTGGGCTGGAAGAGCACTTTTGGCAATGGCAACGGCGTGGATACGATCAGCAGCGGGTTGGAAGGCGCATGGACCACGAACCCTGTGAAGTGGGACAACAATTACTTCGAGAACCTTTTCGCCTACGATTGGGAACTCACTAAGAGCCCTGCCGGTGCTTACCAATGGACGCCGAAGAATGGGGCTGCGGCTGATACCGTGCCGGATGCGCACGACCCCAAGAAGAAGCACGCCCCGATCATGTTCACGACGGACCTCTCGCTGAGATTGGATCCCGAGCTACGAGAAGATTTCCCGTCGATTCCTCGAGCATCCGCAGGAGTTTGCGGACGCTTTCTCCAGGGCCTGGTTCAAACTAACGCATCGCGACATGGGACCTCTCTCGCGGTATCTTGGCTCGCTCGTTCCTAAAGAGCATCTGATTTGGCAGGATCCCGTTCCGGCGGTGGATCACAAGTTGATTGATGAGCAGGACGTTGCGACCCTGAAGGCAAAGATCCTCGCATCCGGACTTACCATTTCCCAACTGGTCACGACGGCCTGGGCTTCGGCTGCAACGTTCCGAGGCAGTGACAAGCGAGGCGGGGCTAACGGGGCGCGTATTCGCCTCAAGCCGCAGAAGGATTGGGAAGTCAACCAGCCGGCCGAACTGGCGACGGTTCTTCAAAAACTGGAAGCGATTCAGAAGGACTTTAATGGCTCGCAATCCGGTGGGAAGAAGAGTTTCGCTCGCTGACCTCATCGTCCTGGGCGGCTGCGCAGCTGTCAAGGAAGCTGCGAGGAAGGCCGGCCACGACATGAAGATTCCATTTTCGCCAGGGCGTACCGATGCGTCGCAGGAGCAGACCGATGTAGATTCCTTCGCCGTACTCGAACCAATCGCTGACGGTTTCCGAAACTACATCCGAAAGGGACACGAAGGAGCGGCGGCGGAACTGCTGGTGGATAAAGCAAACCTGTTGACGCTGACAGCTCCGGAGATGACGGTTCTGATCGGTGGCCTCCGTGCACTGAATACCAACTTTGGACAGTCGGAGCATGGCGTCTTCACCAAGCGTCCCGGAACATTGACCAACGATTTCTTTGTCAACCTCCTCGAGATGAACACGAAGTGGCAGAAGTCCGCTACCTCTGAAGGCGTGTTGGAGGGGCGGGATCGGGCGACCGGCAATCTCAAGTGGACGGGCACGGTAGTCGATCTCGTCTTCGGTTCAAACTCTCAGCTTCGGGCTCTCGCGGAATTCTATGCGTGCAGCGACTCGCAGGAGGCGTTCGTGCATGACTTTGTGGCGGCCTGGAGCAAGGTGATGAACCTTGACCGCTTCGACCTTCCGGCGCACGGCGCTGGCATTCGGGCGGGATCGGTGAAGGCCGGGCGACCGGTGGAAGCAGGCGTTCCGGCCGAGTGAAGAAAGGTAGAAGAGCGGCTTCCCAAAACGGCTTCGGCCGGGACACGCAGGTGCTTCCCCGCCGGAGCCGTAGCTGCATGTGGGGCAGAATCAGGGCGAAAGTCTGCCTCACATGCAGATGCGAAGTTGGGCAAAAGGGAGGTATCCTGCCTGAATAGCGATTTGGGGGGAGATGCCGACTAGCACTATGGAGTACTTTGGGGTGAGATAGATGACAATCAGTACCTGAGGCCGTCATATACTATTTGCAAAACACCGGGATAGAACAGAGTCCGCGCTGGGGCGAAGAGAATGAATAGCGGAAGCGCGTTTGCAGGGGATAGATCGGCCAATATTGGAAAAAACTGAAGGATTACTGATGCCCGTACTCACCCAGAAACTAGAAACGTGGTCCGCCCTTGCATTGCTGCGGGCCGTCCGTACACCGCTCAAGATTCCAGCCTGGTCCCTCGTTGCGATCGTGGCATTTGCCGGGCTGTACGGATTCGTTTCCGGACGCGAGATGCCTCGCCATCACTACGTGCCTTATGTCGGCTATCCGCTGGTACTTGACACGACAACAGGGAAGGCTTGCTATGCGACTCCGCCGAAGCCGGTGGACGAAGCGGCGACCCAGGTCGCGGGCTACCCTGTGGATCGCGATGGGAATCGCGTGGACACGGATGCCACGAGCGATCTGAGCATTCCCATGTGCGGAAAGTAACAAGTAGCTGGATCCCGGGACTTAGGTTCCTTCTTAATTTAGATCTGATCTTCGGTCGCTGTGCGAACCTCCGCTCAAAACGACTTGGTCATCTGCCGCGTTGATCGTGAAGTACGCGCGTGCTTCGTTCCGATCTTCGTGTCCCAACCGAGAAATACCCTACGCTCGAAGAATTGTTTCGCGAAGCCCTGAGACCGGAGGCCCGGCGCCGCTGACATTTGATCTGGTACCTTGATGAAGAACGAATGAGCCACCGAATTGAGAGAAAGCATTGGTATGACGGCAAGCGATCTTACTGATCGGTTGGTGCAGCACAAGACGCTGGGCACGGCACCCCGGGAAGAGTTGGCATGGCTGGCGGCGCATGGGTCTCTTCGCATGCTTGGCGCCGGCGAGGCACTGTCTCACAAAGGGGTTCCGGTCGAGGGTCTTTATGTGGTGCTATCGGGGCACGTAACGCTGTCCGTTGACCGAGGCGCGGGGCCGCAGAAGATGATTGAATGGCGGACGGGTGATGTGTCGGGAGTGTTGCCTTACTCGCGGCTGGTGAGCCCGCCGGGCGATGCGATTGCCCAGGAACCCACAGAGATTCTGTCGCTCGATCGGAAGGACATCCGCGCGCTTACCCACGAGTGCTTTGAGATCACGTCGATCCTGGTGGGCACGATGCTTGATCGCGCACGGCTGTTCACATCGAGTGAGTTGCACAACGAGAAGTTGATCTCGCTGGGCAAGCTATCGGCGGGCCTTGCCCACGAGCTGAATAACCCCGCGTCGGCAATTGAACGCATTGCTGCGTTGCTTGAAGACCGACTGGAAGACGCCGAAAATGCAACGCGAGCGCTGAGCGAAGCAAAGCTGAGCGATGCTCAACTGGATGCCGTAGATGCGATTCGCGCCTCCTGCGCGGCCAAAGAGACAGAGGCGGTGCTGTCTTGTCTGGAACAGTCGGACCGCGAGGAGGCAATTGCCGAGTGGCTTGCCAACCATGGATTGGTCACCGCGAATGCAGGCATGCTGGCCGACACCGAAGTGACATTCGAGGCGCTCGACCAGCTCGCCGCAGCGGTGTCGGGATCAGCCTTGAACGCGGTGCTGCAGTGGGCAGCTGCTGGTTGTGCTGTTCGCAGATTGGCCTCCGGAATTCAGGGTGCGGCAATGCGCATCTCCGGCCTGGTGACGGCGATCAAGGGCTTTACAAATATGGACCAGGCATTGGTGGCCGAGGCGGTGGATCTGGCGACCAGCCTCGGTAATACAGTGACTGTGCTGAATGCGAAGGCGAGTGACAAATCGATAGAGGTGTTGGTGGAGTTGGAAAGCGATCTGCCACAAGTGCGCGGCTACGCCGGCGAGTTGAACCAGATATGGGGAAACCTGATCGACAATGCATTGGATGCAGTAGCCGCCGGTGGTCGCGTCGACGTGGTTGCGAGCCGCGAAGATCAGCGCGTGGTTGTCCGCATTATCGACAATGGGCCGGGTATTCCTGCGCAGGATATCGCGCGGATTTTCGACCCGTTTTTTACGACCAAACCGATGGGGCAGGGCACTGGGCTGGGGCTGGATATTGTCCGACGCCTCGTGCGGCATAACAATAGTGCAATCGATGTCGAGTCGAAGAAAGGCCGCACGGAGTTTCGAGTCACGCTGCCGATTGCAGAGACGGTCGTGTCGCCGATCTTCCCTGGATAGCATGGGACGGCGGGTAACCAGAGCGCAAAGGACCATCCTCGTATTAGAGACCCGCTGCGATGGATTCTCCGGATTCCGATGGTTGTTTGGGTGGGCGGATCAACAAAACCAGGGATGCAGTTGCGAAGAGCGGCATCAATCCTGCGACCAGAAACGCAGGCCCATAGGAAAAGCGATCGACCAGCATACCAACTTCAAGTGTGAAGACGGCGCCGACCAGGCCTGCTACGAGTCCGCTGAGTCCTGTTACCGTGGCTACAACATCCTGGGGAAAAGGTCAGAGGGCAGAGTGAGGCCCATGGTCGACCAGCTCGCGTATCCCCAAAGCGCAAAACAGATCAACCCCAGGGCGAAATAGACGCTGTGCACGCTTGCGGCGGGGATGCCTGCGAGAATCGGCAAACAACTGAAGGCGCATACCCAGACGCGGGCGCGCACGACGGAGACACCGCGTCGAACACAATAGCCGGAGATTAGGCCGCCGGTAAAATTACCCAGATCGGCAGCGATAAACGGCATCCAGGCAAAAAGGGAGATTCGCTTCAAGGTGAAACCACGCGCATCACTCAGGTATTGAGGCAGCCAAAAAACGTAGAACCACCAGATCGGATCCGTAAGTGCGCGGCCAAGAACCACACCCCACACATTGCGCTGCCGGGCGAGATTGAGCCAACGGCGTGGGCCGCGTTGCGAAGAAATCGAAGGGACTTCCTGGCCGGCACGGATCAGCGAGACTTCTTCCGGCGACACGGTTGGATGAGAGTCGATGGGATGGTACACGCGCAACCACAGAATTAGCCAAACGAAGCCGAGCATTCCAGAGAACACGAAAGCCCATCGCCAACCCATGGCCAATGCGACCAAAGGAATTGCGAACGCAGCTATGGCTCCGCCCACGCTGGAGCCGCTATCGAAGGTCGCAACTGCAAAGCTGCGCTCCTCGGAAGGGAACCACTCGGCAACCGTTTTGCTCGCGCCAGGCCAATTAAAACCTTCCCCGATTCCGAGTAGAAATCGAAACGCTGCGAAGCCGAAAACGGAGGAGGCAAAGCCGGTAAGGATGTTGACGACAGACCAGAAGACAACGGCCAGCGCCAACCCTAGTCGGGTTCCAACGGCATCGAGGATAACTCCGCCCACAAGCCATGTGACTGCATAGGAAATCTGAAATGCACCAAGGATTCTGGCCAGGTCAGTATGTGACAGATGGTATTGTGCGGTAATCAGCGGCGCCAGGACGGAGAAGGTCTGGCGGCTGATGTAATTGATCACGGTCGAGAAGAAGAGCGTCCAAACGATCCACCAGCGGACTCGTCCGGAGTTGCGAAGCTTCACGGATTTTCCCGTTTTTGCGCCGCCACGCATTTGGTTCGCCGATTGTTGCGTGCCACTCATTTGGTCTTTCCCCCCTTCGCGAGGTCAATCGTGGAATCGCAAACCAGCGGAGAAGGAACGATCGATGCAAGAAATGTAGAGGACCGCCTTTGCACACGGAGTGGCATGCCGATCAACCGGCATGAGATTCAACCGGATGTTCGACGATCTGCTCCTTATAAGGGTCCCAGTACTGCTTCTTGCCACTCCAGTACGCCTTGGTCGCCATGATGCATACGAGCGAATGGGAAAAGCCATGATCGACGGTAGCATTCGGCTCGGTGCGCGTTCGCATTGACTGAAGCCAGTTCGTCATATGCCCCAAGTCGTCATCGTCCGGCCCTAAAGAATTCGGCGGCGGGGCTCCAGGGACGTGCAGGTTCTCTTCACCGTCTTTCGCCGGTCCGACGATGGGCAACTTGTTGTAGAACGGCCCGGACCCAGGTGGATCAATTCCTTCGCCGCTCTGGCCGAGGTCGCGGGGGGCGCTGGAGGCCTATGAGCGAGTGGACACGCCGGACGACAAGCTGGCCTACCTGGCTAGCGCCGTCGAACGGCTGGGCCGCGTGCACCGCGACCTCGGCAGTGCCGATTGGGCGCTGGTCGCGCGCATCGTGGATGGCTGGCTAGCCGTGGTCACCGGGGCCATGTGATGCAGACCCGCGCTCAGATCTCGTGTACGCTGCTCACGCGCCAGAGCTGGCAGGGCGAGACGGTCACCCGCGTGGCGATGGGAACCAATAGGTTATGGCTGGACAAATACATTCGCACTCAGCACCGCGACGATACGGAAAGTCGGCGTGAAGCTGATCAACGAGGTGGTGGAACTGCCAAAACCTCCAGGTCTCAGCCTTTTATCGACGATGGGAGGCGACGTTCCAGAGGAGAATGTCCAGACGCGTAATTACGGGTGCGAGGGCGCATGGTGGTTGGATTGGGAAGTGAGAGCGTGTTGGAGGCATCGATCAATTTGCATCGTACTTATGGTGTGCCTTGTATCCCCGGCAGCGCATTAAAGGGAGTGGCGGCAAGTTATGCGCACCATCGGCTCGGTGAGGGATGGCG
>CAVQZQ010000008.1:0-51413 GCA_963718435.1 uncultured Acidobacteriota bacterium
AGGCGCAAATCAGAAAGCTCCGGGCTTGCCAGTCTACTTGACGCTGAGGTCGCCGTCGGCGTCGACTATCAGGGCGTCGCCTTGAATCTGCACGGAATGAATCTTGAGGCGGTCGAGGGTGACCTTGTATCCGGAGGTTACGGTGGAGCCTTCAAGGGCTTTGCGGAGCAGGTCGGCGGCATCCACTTTCATGCTGGAAGGGATCTGGTGGCTGAGGAAGGGCATCAGGAGGAAATTAAGTTCGCGCTGATCGCTGACTTTGACGACTTGGGCGTCGCGAAAGCCGATGGATTCGCCCTCGCCATAGGGCGCAAGAGAAACTTCCGCGGTGGGTGCGAGGGAGACGCCGAGGCAGGCCGCCGCCCATGGACTTGCCGAGACGCGCGTGGGTTTTGATGCGGACAAGGATGCGGTCGGCGGCAAAGCTGAGCTGGGCGTCGTCGGCATAGACGGCGCAGGCGGACTTGGCGCTTCCTTTAAGGAAGTAACGGCCACCCGGACCGCTGAAGAGCTGTTCTTTCAGGGTGTGCTGGAGCGCGTCGCGGCTGACTTTCAATTCCACGGCCCGGCAGGGAGGTGTGTCCAGGGACAGGAGCAGAAGGCCAAAAGCCAGGAACCGGCTGCTGTTGTCATAAAAGTATCTAGGACTATCTTGCCACCATGGGGCAGCGAAGGGCCAGTTTTGCACCGACAACTATGCGCCAGGCCGGTCGAGCGGAGGCAGAGTAGGACAACTAAGTGCAAGCAAATCATAGAGATGGAGCTGATTCCCGGACTGGGGCGAAAAGCGCGCTTTTCCGCCGGAAAATGGCGATTTGCTATTGATTTTTGAAGAAAAAATCCTTAAAATAAGAACCTGGTATTTCCCTCAGGGATCACGGGATCCCCGCCTAAGTCCTGAGGATGTAACCAAAATGACAAAATCCTTCTAAAGGACAATGATTCAATGGCAAAGCGTCGTGGAAATCCGAATTGGGGCAAGCCTGAGCCCATCGGCCCAGTTGTGCCCACAGTGACCTCCTTCGAGCAGATTGTGAAGGAGTTCAAGCTCACCCCGGATCAATATATCCGCTCTACTCGGTTGCGGGAGTGGGCTCGCCGGAACAAAAACTCAAAGTACATCCCGGAGGCTCTTCTGGAAGCCTGGGGCTTTGAGATCGAATCCACGTTGTAGGTTCATGGGAAGTGATTGGTAAAAGCGCCGCCCCTGGGCGGCGCTTTTGCTGTTTAGGACGGGCTGGGCGAGAATAAGATGGTCGTTATGCCAGATACAGCACGCATCATTGAGCTTCCTTTCACCGACGTTCCTGGAGCGCTCAAGGAGATTCGCGCCGGGCGGATGGTCGTGGTGGTGGACGATGAGGACCGCGAAAATGAGGGCGACCTGACGCTGGCGGCGGAGCACGTGACGCCGGAGGCGATCAACTTCATGGCACGCTACGGGCGGGGCCTGATCTGCCTGACCCTGACCGAGGATCGCGCCGACCATTTGCGCCTTTTCCCGATGACACAGCAGAACTCGTCACGGTTTGGCACGGCTTTCACAGAGACGATTGAGGCGCGCGAAGGGGTGACCACGGGGATTTCAGCAGCGGACCGCGCCCACACGATTCGCACGGCGATTGCGCCGACGTCGAATTACAGCGACCTGGCCAGGCCGGGGCATATTTTTCCGCTGCGCGCGCGGAAGGGTGGCGTACTGGTGCGTGCCGGGCAAACGGAAGCCTCCGTCGACCTGGCGCGGATGGCAGGGCTGAATCCCTCTGGTGTGATTTGCGAGATCATGCGCGACGACGGGGAGATGGCGCGGATTCCCGACCTGATCCCGTTTTGCGAAGAACACGGACTGCTGATTCTGACAGTAGCCGAGCTAATCCGGTACCGGCTGCGGCACGAGCGTTACATTGTGCGCGCGGGTGAGAGCCGCATCCAGACGCGTTACGGCGAATTCCGGATGATTGCATATGAGAGCCAGGTGAATGGAGGCGAGAGCCATATCGCCCTGGTTCGCGGCGACATTTGCCCGGGATGCCCGGCATTCCACGAGGGGCCGGCCATACTGCCAGGAGAAAACGGGACGTCGCGGCCACCCTGCACGCATCCGGTCCTGGTGAGGGTTCACACGCGCTGCACGGCGGGCGACGTGTTCGGCCGACTGCCATTGCCGCGAGATCCTCGACCAGTCGATGCGCATGGTCGCGGAAGAGGGATGCGGGGCGATTCTTTATCTCCACAACACGTCGCGGGGATTCGAGATCGACCATACGCTGAATGATCCGTCTCCTTTTGAGCCGGGAGGCGCGGCGATTCCGACTGAAGCGCCGGAAGGTAGTTCTCGCTTGATTCTGCACCAGGAATTGCGGGCACGCGAAGGGTCGCAGGACCGGAGTGGGCGGATTTTGCGTGCCATTGGTCTGGGAGGCCAAATCCTGTCGGATTTGGGCATCCAACGCATTCGCCTGCTCTCGAATACGCCCATGCATATTCCAGCACTGGAGGGTTTTGGGCTGGAAATCGTGGAGCAAGTTCCGATCCCGGTTGAGGAGTGCAGCCGGGTCAGCTCGGTGTAGATGCTCGCGACCTTATAGGACCACCCCTCACTAAATGCTTTATTTGCTTGAGACAGCATCTGCTCTTTTTTTGTCTCTCTCCTGCGAGGTGGTGCCGGCGGGCACGACGCATTATTTACTTCGAAAATGTTCCGTTTTCGCAGGCGCTATGTATGATATTAGACATACCGCCTCAGAACGGCTCCCAATCGGCACTCGCGCCCCTTGCGCAGACGCTCTACCGAATCCACCGTAGTGGCTCGCGCAACTGCTCTCGCAAGAGTGGAGATTGGAACTGATGAGCGTTCACCTCGTAAATCCGAGCGACAATTCCTTTGGTACGGCCGTTATCACGCCGAGATGGCTTTTTGTTCTGGCGGCGGCTACACCGCAAATCGCGGGCGATCCGATCCTGGTGGACGAATCTCTGGAGCAGATTGATCCGGAGACGATCCAGCCTGGCGACATTGTTGGCATCAGCGTGCACACCGGCAACGCACTGCGCGGCTACCAGGTCGGCAGAATGGCGCGGAGCCGGGGCGCCTGGGTTGTGTATGGCGGCATTCACGCTACGCTGTTTCCCGAAGAAGCGCTGGAACGCGGTGAGGGGCACGCGGTTGTGAAAGGCGACGGCGATGTTGCCTGGGGCAAGGTAGTCACCGATATCCTGGCGGGCAAGCCGGAGCGAGTGTACGAAGGCGGACGCATCGAGGGCGGCGAATTTTTGCCTGCGCGCTGGGACTTGATGAACCCGGAAAAGTACATGTGGGCCTCGGTGCAGACGATCCGCGGCTGCCCAAAGCACTGCTCCTTTTGCAGCGTGTGGCGGACGGATGGGCAGAAGCCACGGCAACGGAAGTTTCAAAGCGTGATTGACGAGATTGTCGCTTTGCGGCGGCTTGGGTTTCGGTTTGTCGCGCTGGCCGATGACAACTTTTATCCGGTGACGTTGACCGATCTGCGCCAGGCCCGGGAGCAAAAGAACTTCGCCAAGCTCGAAGAGCTGACGACCATCCGGCAGGAACGCTTTCAACTGATGGAAGAGTTGGCAAAGCTGCCGAAGGACATGGTGTTCTTTACCCAGATCACGATGGAGGCGGGTGAGGACGGCGACTACCTGGATGCGATGCGCAAGGCCAATATAAAGGGCGCGCTGGTGGGCGTGGAAGCGGTGACGCCGGAGGGCCTCAAGGCGGTCTTCAAGGACTGGAACTACTCGGGCGAAGCGCTGGCGCGGCAGTTGCAGACATTCAAACAGCACGGTGTCCATGTGCTCGGTTCATTCATCTTCGGTTTGCCGACGGATAAGCCGGCGACGTTTGATGCGACAGTGGAGATGGCGCTGAAGGCGGGGGTCACTTTTGCGCAGTTTGTGATGATGACGCCGTTTCCTGGAACGGTGGATTTTGGGCGCTGGGAGAAGGAACAGGCGAAGGACCCCACCATGGTGGGCGATGTGCCGATTACGCGGTACTGGCTGATTCCGACCGAGGTTCGCCCCAAGATGTTTACTCCGCATCCCACGATGAGTTCGGATGAGATTCGGGAGCGCACGCAGAAGGTTTGGGACAGGTTCTATAACTGGAGCGCCATCTGGCAGCGGTCGGCCTGCACGCCGAATCTGAGTGCAAGGATCGCGTTCATTTTTCTTTCGAAACTTTACCGGCAGATGTACGCGGGGACTGGAATTTCGACCGACAGCGCCCGCCGCAAGAAGTCGAAGAGGTGGGCGCGATGGACGGCGCGGCAATGCAAGAGACTGTTCCAGGCGAAGCCGATGCCAGAGCTTGCGGGGCCTAAGTGGGAGATCGGGATGCCTTCCATCGGTCAGGCAGCGTATGAGGGCGGGAAGATGTCTGGGCCCTTTGCGATTATGCCGGAGAAGTGATGGCTGGTCTTTGAAATAGCGAAGGGTTTCGTTTTGAACGAAGGGCATGGGATTGATCCCATGCCCTTCGTCGTTTTATGGAGCGAGCCTGGAACTACCAGCCCAACACGTAGGCGAAGATGAGCGGCGCCACGATTGAGGCGTCGGACTCGATGATGAACTTGGGAGTGGATTCACCGAGCTTGCCCCAGGTGATTTTTTCGTTGGGAACGGCGCCGGAATAGGAACCATAACTGGTAGTGGAATCGCTGATCTGGCAGAAATAGGCCCAGAGAGGAACATGTTCGCGCTGCAGGTCCTGGTGGAGCATGGGGACCACGCAGATGGGGAAGTCGCCGGCGATGCCGCCCGCGATCTGGAAAAAGCCCAGGGGCGTGGTGGCGGTGGTCTCGGTGTACCACTCGGCCAATTCCATCATGTACTCGATGCCGGTGCGGACGGTGTGGACCTTTTCGACGTCGCGCGAGATGCAGTGGCCGGCATACATGTTGCCGAGGGTGGAGTCTTCCCACCCGGGGACGAACATGGGCAGATTTTTCTGTGCCGCGGCGAGAAGCCAGCTATTTTTCGGATCGATCTGGTAAGACTTTTCGAGGTCGCCGGAGAGCAGGATCTTATACATGAACTGGTGAGGGAAGAAACGCTCACCGGCCTGATCGGCGCGGACCCATTCCTTGAGCACCTCATTCTCGATACGGCGCATGGCTTCCATTTCAGGAATGCATGTGTCGGTGACGCGGTTCATGTGCCGGCTGAGCAGCTTGGCTTCGTCGGCCGGGGTCAAGTCGCGATAGTGGGGAACGCGTTCGTAGAAGTTGTGGGCGACGAGGTTGAAAACATCTTCTTCAAGATTGGCGCCAGTGCAGGTGATGGCGTGAATCTTGTCCTGGCGAATCATCTCAGCGAGAGAAAGGCCCAACTCCGCGGTGCTCATGGCGCCGCCGATGGTGACGAACATTTTGCCGCCAGATGCGAGGAGATCGTTGTAGCCATTTGCCGCGTCAACCAGGGCGGCGGCGTTGAAATGACGATAGTGGTGCTTGATAAACGAAGTGATGGATGACATTGTTCTTTACTTACTCCCGTTAACCAAGCTACCACAGTGAAATCAATGGAAAATGAACCGCGAGCGCCGCACGGCGGGCAAAATTCGCGGATGCTGATTTCAAAAAGATCGAGTTGGAAGGAGAGCTATTTTTTGTATCAGCGGCAGTAAGGACGCTGGGCAACCCAGAGGGAGCTGGCTACTGGTCTGAAGCTGAACCGAACGTGTCGAGGAATCCGGCGTTGCGGAGAATGCGGCGCACCTTCTTTGGCGAGACGGACAGACTTTCGGCAACCCGGGAGATCTTTCTGCCTTCACGCAACCAGACCTTGGGGATCACAATTTCAGCGAATTCCTCGGTGACCTGCTGAAAGGTTTTGTCGCCGACCATGCCCTCGGACCATCCGCGGAGAGTGTCGTTAATGCCGGAGGCCTGCATGATGTGCGACTTCAGCGCGGCCAGGTCGTCGACGAGATGGTCGTTTTCGCCTGCTCCGATCAGGTCGTTGGCAGCGCCCGCGCAACGCTTGGCCAGGTCCCACTCCTGAAAAAACTCGTTCGCTGCAGTCATGCCGCACGCGATGTGAGCCGCGGCAAGCAGGCGGCGATTCTGCGTGTGCCTGGCAAGCGCCAAAGCCTCATCGCTGAATTGCTTCGCATTGTTCGCATGGAGCGCGATATCGACGTCTTCGCCAAGCTGCTCTTCGATCCGGGCGTTTTCGGTTGTGGTGAGCAAGACACGCGCGCGGGCCATGAGAATCTGATCATTCTTCTCATGGCCAAGGCGATAGGCTTCCAACGCCTCAAAGGCTGCGCGATCAATATCTCCGCCATCGAGATGGAGATATCCCGAGTTGACAATGACTGCGCCGAGACCCCCGGAGTGGCCATGGAGCTTATAAATCTCGCGCGCCCGTTGCAACTGGAGCATCGCCTCCTCGCAGAGTTGCTGGTATCGGGCACGCAAGGTTGCCGGGTTATTTGGCGACGGGGTGAGTTTGCCGGCGGCCCTGGCCGAATTTGGTTTGTGGGCGCGGGCGTCGATTCTCTTCTTGATCTGCAAGGCGAGAAGCCGTTTTACATATGCGGCATTGACCAGGGTTCGGGCGAGGTTGCGATGATTCGGATTTCCCGCGGAGTAGATTGCAATGGCGCGGTCGAAGTGCTCGAGTGCCCGGGCGTATTCTCCGGCTCGTCGCACGATGCGGCCACGGGCCGACTCGATGTTGCCGAGGGCAAGGTAATGATCGGTGTCTCTGAGGGCAGCCTCGGCGTGGGAGAGCAGGCGCAGAGCTTCTTTTTTCAGACCTTTCTGGAATTGCAGCCAGGCCTCGTGAACTTGAATGACCGAGGTAAAGATGGCGTTGTCGCGCGATTTCTGTGAGAGTTCGCGCGAGCGCACGATTTCCTGGAGAGCCAACTCGTATTCACCTTTCTTGCGGTGCGCACGACCTTTCCAGAAATGCGCGAGGGTGACGAGGTGTTCCTCCGCGGCTCCGTTCTCTGCTTTTAGAACAAAATCGAGTGTCTCAATGGCGGTGTCGACCTCCTCGGCACTGAGTGCCCGGAATGCTTCGACCATGCGGAGACGGAGGTAGTCGTCGAGTGGCAACTTGCGGCGGGACTCGACGGGAAATCTCTTGAGGATCGAGTCGAGCAGATGGTGATCACGGTAACCGATATCAATCCACTGCGCAATCAGGAGCAGTAACTCGGTGGCATGGGGATCACTTGGAAGGAGCTTTGTCCAAGCCGCTTCGGCTCGATCGAGCATGGTTATGCCTTCGGAGACGTGGCGGAGTGCGTGCGCGCGATTGAGTTCGTGGAGGAATTTCGGTGCGATGGTCATTTCGGGTCGATTCTGAGCGGCAATCCAATTCGGTCGAATGCCGGGCTCGGGGAATGCTATGTCGATGATGCAAGATCAAGTGGGCCCAATGCCTAAAACGAACCGTTGCCGTGCCTGACAAGGATGTTGCTGGATACTCCGGACGATTATTACTTGCCTCAGGCGCGGTTGTCCACCTGTCCGAATCGGACGGTTCACTCTTGTGCGGACGCAGGCAATCACGACGAGGTGGTGCCGGCTTGTGTGTTCCTTAAAGGCCCTTTTGCTCGCGGAACTCTCGCACCACATCGGCTGGATCGCGGTGCTGGCCGTCGACGGCCTCATTCATGGTCCGCATATCGTCCGCGGTAATCTTTCCGGCGAGGGCGTTGAGAGCGACTTGAATCTGGGGCCAGCGCTGGAGCGATTCGTTGCGCACCAATGGCACCGCCTGATAAGGCGGAAAATAATGCTTATCGTCCTGGAGACTGGTGAGCCCGAAGGCCTGGATGGGGCCGTCAGTGGAATTCGCGGCGATCATATCGACCTGATGAGCGTTGAGTGCACGATAGAGCAGGCCGAGATCCATGACGCGGGGCGGACCTGCGAATCTGAGGCCATAGGCCCGGCTCAGACCAGGAAGACCGTCTGGGCGCTGCTCAAATTCATAGCCGACTCCGAGACGCCATTGAGGGGTGTACTGTGCGGCCTGGCTGAGTGCGGCCAGGTGCAACCGGCGCGCGTCGTCGCCGCGAATCACCATGGCGAAGGTGTTTTCAAAACCCAGCGGCGGGCCGACGGTGACCCTGTAGCGAGAGGCATAGAGGCGGCGGACGGTTTCGAGAACGGACTGTGGGTTGCGATCGATGGGTTGCTTGAGGATAGCGGTGAGCGCGGTGCCGGTGTATTCCACGTAGGCGTCGATTCGGCCGGAGATCAATGCCTGCTGGCAAATGTAACTGCCGGCGAGATAGAAGCGGCGCTCGACTTTGAGATGGGAAGTGGCTTCGATTTCCTGGGCCAGCAGTTCGCCGAGCACTACCTGCTCAGTAAAGTTTTTTGCGCCAATCACGGGATGATCGGCCCGTGGAGGAGAGCACGCCGCGAGGAGGATACAAAGCGCGCTAGTGATGAAGAGCGACGTGCGGCGCATCGTTACGCGGGCACCGTGAACCAGCGTTCGAGCCATCCCAGCGCGGCGTCGGCGACCAAGGCCAAGGCCGCGGCGGGAATCGCACCAGCGAGAACGAGGCGGTTGTCGACAGATGCGACACCGCGGAAGATCAGTTCGCCGAGGCCACCGGCGCCGACAGCGGCGGCAATGGTGGCGATGCCGATGCAGGTGACGGTTGCGGTTCTAAGGCCGGCCAGAATGAAGGGGGTGGCGAGAGGGAGTTCAACCTTGAAGAGACGCTGCGAATCCGTGAGTCCCAATGCCCGCGCGACTTCGATGATCGAGGCGTCGATTCCGCGAATTCCCGCATAGGTATTGCGCAGGATAGGCAAAAGGGCGTAAGCAGTGAGGGCGACGATTGCGATGCGCGCGGCCCGCTCTCCAAGCCACGGCAGGGGCAAGAGAAAGCCGAACATGGCGAGTGAAGGAATGGTTTGCAGTACATTGGCTACGCCGATGACGGGCTTTGCCCATCGCGGCGATCGTGTGAGCCAGATGCCCGCGGGCACGGCAATTGCAGCGGCGAACAGCATCGCGGCTCCGGATAGCCAGAGGTGCTCGACGGTGAGCGTGGCAATTTCGCCGCCGTATTCCGAGAAGAAGCTGGTGCTCATCATTTCTTCTCCACCGAAGTGTTCTCGTGGGCCGCGTTTCGCTCGCCGCGATGAAAGGCACGGATATAAGCCTGGATTTCAGGATGCCGCGAGGTGACGAATTCGTTTGGTTGGAGGTTGGCGAGCAGCTTGCCTTCGCTCACCAATACGATGCGATGAGCAAGAAAGAGCGCCTCGTCGAGATCGTGGGTCACCAGCAATACCGTCTTCCTGAGGCGATCGAGTAGATCACGGAGCATATCCTGCATTTCAGTTCGCGTAAGTGGATCGAGCGCGCCAAAGGGCTCGTCCATCAGCAAGACGTTTGGGTCCGCGGCCAAAGCGCGGGCGAGACCGACACGCTGGCGCTGACCTCCGGATAGCTGGTGTGGAAAGCGGTGCGCAAAGGTTGCCGGGTCAAGGCCAACCGCTTCAAGCAGCTCATGGCTGCGGCGTTCGCGCTGCTCGCGAGGGCGGCCCTGCGCTTCTAAAACAACGCCGACGTTGCGGTCCACATTGAAATGGGGGAACAGGCCCGTCTCCTGGATGACGTAGCCGATGCTCTGCCGAAGTGTGATGAGATTGGCTGTACTGACGCTCTTCCCGTGGACGAGCACGTCGCCACTGGTGGGCTCGACAAGGCGATTGACGGTGCGAAGCAGAGTAGTCTTTCCTGAGCCGCTGCGCCCAAGGATGGCCGTGGTGGTTCCTTCTTCGACAGAAAGCGAGATGTTCTCGAGCAGCAGACGGCCTTGCGGAGTCGCAAAGAAGACGTCTCGGAATTCGATGGCTGCGCTCATCGTCCTCGGATCAGTGTAATCGGAGATCGTTCATTCGAAAGACTGTCGGCGAAATTCACTGCGTTACGGCGATGGCAAGCTTCCAGATCAGTGTTTCGCTCCTTCGACGGGATAGCCCTGCCACACATATTCGAGGGCCTCGGGAAGGGTTTGTAGTCTGGCGGCGTGGTCCACGTGGCCGGCGTTTCGAGCAAAAACAAACTGATAGTGGTAGTGCTTCGCAGCCAGGACCTTCGCCATTTGTTCGTTGGCGACGACCCAATCGTGCATGTTGTCGTGCATGGCGTTGGGATTGAGCAGGTCCTTGTCGCCCACTTCCATCCATATACGCAGAGGCTTTGGCGAACTGTTGGGAATGAGGTGCTCATGGAACTCCCACGCGCCGTGCGGGGTCTGCGGATTATAGGGCCACTGCTGGTTTATATAGGTTCCTGAATACGTAAGGACGCGGTGGTATAGATCGGGGTGATACCAGGCCATGATGAGGGCGCACGAGCCGCCGGAACTGCCGCCCATGGTGGCCCTGCCCTCAGGATCTTTGGTCAGCTTGACATGGTACAGCGACTCCACGCGCGGGAGAACTTCAGTTTCTACGAATTCCGCATACCGGGGTGACATGGTGTCGTATTCCAGGCCTCGTTCGCTGCCCTGGGCATCGCCACTGCCATTGCCGATGGAGATGGCGATCATGACTGGAACCCGGTGCTCGGCGATGAGATTATCAAGGGCCGTGAACAGGGCTTTGTCGGGCCCGTCTGCTCCGGCGATGAAGGGCGCGACTGTCCCAGGGACGTATTGTTGGGGGACGTAGACTGTCACGTGACGAATATAAGGAGCAGGGTGGCTGGTGGTGACCACAGGTTTGGCTGGATCGGCGGGATCGACGGTGACCCAGGTATCGGCTTCTCGCGCGATGCCTGGATAGATTTTGCTGTCGGTCGAATTCATGGTGAACTCAAATACCGTTCCGTGCGGCACGTTATCGTGGTCGATTTCCGGGGCGGGATTGTGGGTTGGGCCGATGATGAAGTTACCGTCGGTGTTTGCGGGTGGATTGACACCATCGGGCAATTCCTTCGCCGTGACATAGCCAGAGGTGTTGGGATCGCGGGTCGGGGGCGTGGGGCGGAAAGGGCGCGTGGACGCCGGAGGTACAGGGGCCGCCTGGGCGATGGCCGATCTTAGGGCCGGCCCAACGCCGATGAGCGGGATGATGAGAGACGAGATGCTCAAAAGACGAAACACATGAGACTCCTCATACCATAAGCGATGCTAATTCGGCAGGCTCGGGGATTCTTGCATCGGGATGCCCAAATTGTATATTGGGGTGTACCCAGACTCGCTTGCTTCCCAGTCTTCAAAGGAAAAGGTCCTCATGCAGCGTCGCGACCTATTGAAATTGGCTGCTTATGGTACAGGAGCGTTGGCTGTGGGCCGGCGTGGAGTAGCCCAGCCTGCACCGATCCACCACCCGATTATCGATGCACACATCCACCTTTTTGATCCATTTCGCCCTGGTGGCGTTCCCTGGCCTGAGAAGGACGACGCGGTGCTCTACAAGGCCTCGACGCCCGAGCGATATGTGGCGATGAGTGCGAAGTTTGGAGTGGTTGGCGCGATTGCGATCGAGGCCAGTCCCCTGGCTACGGACAATCAATGGCTCTTGAACGTCGCCGCAAATCATCCGGTCGTTGTGGGTATTGTTGGGGACCTGGTTCCTGGGACACCCGAATACCTGGGCGACCTGGAACGCCTGCATGCCAACCCATTGTTCCTTGGATTTCGCTATGGCAATCTCTGGAGTCGCGATCTCGCAGTCGATCTCAAGAAGCCGGGATTCATGGACGGACTGAGAGCTCTCGCCCAGGCGGGGCTGGTGTTTGAGAGCGCAAATCCTGATCCGTCCCTGATCCGAGCGATCCTCGAAGTTTCTGAGCGGATCGACGGTTTGCGCATCGTTATTGATCACCTTCCTCATGCGCCGATTCCGACAGATGCCTCTGCGCGGAAGGAATATGAGGCGAATCTTCGCAGCCTTGGTGAGAATCATCGTGTGTTTGTGAAGCTTTCGGAGATCCCCGTGGTGGCGAATGGGAAACTGGTGAAGGATCCCGGCTACTATCAGGCCGCGCTGGACGCGATCTGGAATGTATTTGGAGAGGACCGCATAATTTTCGGGAGCGATTGGCCGAACAGCGATCACGTGGCACCCTTCGCGGATACGATGTCGATCGTAAGAGGATATATTGCGCGGAAATCATCTGGAGCGGCGGAGAAGTATTTCTGGAAGAACTCGATTGCCGCATACAAGTGGCGCCCAAGGAAGGCCGACCAGCCAAGCGTTGCTGTTTGACCGCTCCTGGAGGGTGATTGCGCAATGCCGACAAGCTCCGCACCTCAACGTTAGCGGCTTGCCGCGATCCCATTGCAGAAGGTCCTCGAGTTGAACAGGGAGTTGATTGATTCGAATGCCCATCCAGCCTATCTCGGGAGAGAGTGCGGATCTGCTGCCCGCCTCGTCGCGAAGTGAGCTGGATCGGGCAATCGCGCGGGCGCTGAAGCGGCTCGCGCCTTATTTGATGCTGATGTTTGTCGTCTCATTTCTCGACCGGGCAAACATCAGTTTCGCGAAGCAAGCACTGCATACTTCGGTTGGAATCTCCGAGGGTGCATATGCTCTCGCTGCAGGCCTCTTCTTCATCAGCTACTCGTTATGCGGATTCCCCAGCAATCTTGTGTTGCACAGAATCGGCGCCAAGGTGTGGCTCACCTTTCTCATGGTGAGTTGGGGAACGGTGTCGATGGCGACGATGTTTGTGAGGGGTAGTGCATCGTTCTACGTGTTGCGACTGCTTCTTGGCGTAACAGAAGCAGGATTTTTTCCGGGTGCGATTTTGTATCTGACTTATTGGTTTCCGAATCGCGTTCGAGGCCGAATGTTGGGATTGTTTTATTTAGGGGTGCCGATCGCTTTGATTGTTGGTGGACCGCTCTCGGGTTTGCTGCTTGACATGCATCCATGGGGTCAATTGCAGAATTGGCAGTGGATGTTTCTGGTGGAAGGACTCATGGCAGTTGTCCTGGGAGTTTCATCGTTCTGGTATCTGGATAACAAGCCATCCAATGCCAAGTGGCTCCCCGCCAGTGAGAGACAGGCGCTGACCGATGCCCTGGCAAGCGAGGAGACTGACCGGCGCACTATTGGTCCCGCGAACCTTTTACCCATGCTGCGTGATCTTCGAGTCTCACGCTTCGTGCTGATCTATACCCTGATTCAGATGAGCACTTATGGCGCGATTTTCTACCTGCCGGCGGAGATATCTGCACTTATGCACAAGCCCGCAGGACTTGAAGTGGGCCTGGTGTCAGCGATACCGTGGCTCTGCGCTCTGGTCGCAATTTACTTGTTGCCGCGTTTCGCGGATAAGTGGGGTACGCATCGCCAACTAGCTGCCTTGACCTTATTTGTTGCGGGCTTCGCCAGCTTTGTGTTTCCTACGGCGGGGCCGCGTCTGGGGTTAGTTACACTTTCGATTGCTGTTTCCGGCTTCATTGCGGTGCAGCCGCTGTTCTGGACATTTCCTACGGGCTACCTTGCGGACCGAGCCGCGGCCGGAGGAATCGCATTGATCGGCGCGGGCAATCTGGGTGGATTCCTCGCGCCGAATGTGAAGGTCTTGACCGACCAGTACTTTCACTCTCAACGGGCGGGATTGTACCTGCTGGCGGGACTTACGGTCCTAAATGCCGGTTTGATAGCATTGACCAAAACAGGGCGCTCTCACGTTGAAATAGGGTGAAGCGAAACGACCGACTTGTCTAACCTGGAAGAAAAGGAAGATTCAATGGCATCAACCACGATTCGCAGCGTTCGCGCTTATTATGTTCAAGGAGGCGGGGCCGACTACCACGATCAAGGCGGCGATCATTGGATTGATGACCACATCGCGACGCCGATGGCGAAGTATCCAGAGTATCGCGCCAGCCGGCAATCTTTCGGGTTGAACGTGCTGGGCACCCTGGTTGTGGAGATAGAAGCAGAGAATGGCGTGACCGGATTCGCGGTGACGACTGGCGGCGAGCCCGCTGCATGGATCGTCAACGGCATCTCTCGCGGTTTCTTGTGGGAGCGGACGCTGCGGACATTGAGAAGATCTGGGAACAGATGTTTCTGTCGACGCTCTTCTATGGGCGCAAGGGTCTGGCGTTGAATGCAATCAGTTGCGTCGATCTTGCGTTGTGGGACCTGCTGGGGAAGCTGCGACAGGAGCCTGTCTATCACCTTCTCGGTGGAGCGATTCGGGACGAACTGGTTTTTTATGCTACGGGCGCCCGTCCCGACATCGCAAAGCAATTGGGATTCATCGGCGGAAAGTTGGCTTTGCATCATGGCCCTGCGGAAGGCGCCGAAGGGTTGGCGAAGAACCTTGAGTTGCTAGCCACGATGCGATCGCGCGTCGGTGGGGAATTCTGGCTAATGTATGACTGCTGGATGAGCCTTGATCTGGATTATGCGGTTCGGCTGGCGAATGCCGCGTCAGATTACAAGTTGAAGTGGATTGAGGAAGCTCTGTTGCCCGATGATTACTGGGGTTACGCGGAGCTGAAGAAGAAAGTACCGCCCGGAATGCTGGTCACAACAGGCGAGCACGAGGCGGGATTCATGGGCTTCAGGATGCTGCTTGAGATGGAATGCGCGGACATTCTTCAGCCTGACGTGGGCTGGTGCGGCGGAATTACGGAGCTGATGAAGGTGTCGAAACTGGCTGATTCGCGCGGGGTGCTGGTCGTTCCGCACGGGTCGAGCGTGTATAGCTACCACTTCTCTATCACGCGCCACAATAGCCCATTTGCGGAGTTTCTGATGATGGCGCCCAAGGCGGACAGAGTGGTTCCGATGTTTACGCCGCTGCTGTTGGATGAACCTGTGCCTGAGAACGGCCGGCTGAAGCTTTCAGATGCGCCGGGTTTTGGCGTGCGGCTGAATCCGGACTGCACGCTGCGCTCACTCACGCAAACTGGTCGAGGCTGAATCCGAGTTGGTAGTTCTCCCCGTGAGCGAGCAGTTCTTCCCAGGTTACCTCGCGGTGTTGATATCCAGCCATGCGGCCAAGCATGCAACTAAGTGCGGTTTCGACGCCGGCGGCGATTTGATTGTGGAACTGCCTCGATGTAATGCTGTCGATGAAGGTTCGCTCTTTGTCCCGATCAGCAAAGGCGAGATTGTCACTGAATGCGCCGTTGGCTGCGAACTGTCCTGAACCAGGCGCAGTGCCTGTCGACTCCTGCCATGCCCATGGTTGTGCACCGGTAATCTGAACCGGGCCAGAGTAAGGAACAGTGGCGTACCCGGCTGCTCCGAACAACCGGAGGCCGGCATCGAAGTAACCATAGTTACCAAATTGAGTGGATGAGAATGAAAAGTGCACGTCGCCGGGATAAGTGAAGTCGACCTGGTAGTTATCCCAGATATCACCGAAGTGGGTGAGAATGTTCCGGCCTCCGGAGGCGGCTGCCTTCAGCGGACGAGCACCAAGCAGCCAGTTACATAAATCGATGATATGAATATTCTGTTCAACCAGGATGTCTCCCGAAAGCGCACGATCCCAAAGCCAATTACGCAGCCGGTATTCATCGGGAGTGATGCCGGGGTGCGTTTTTTCAAGGGATGCCGGTGCGTTGTAACTGCCCGACACGGCGGCGATTTTGCCCAGCGCACCGCCCTTGATCTTCTCTGCGATGGCGGCGATGGGAGGCGCATTGCGGCACTGGAAGCCGACGTCGACGCTTTGCGTGGCTTTGACGCGCTTCGCGATTTCGAGCGCGTGGTTTGCCTGTTGAATGTCGATGCCTACCGGCTTTTCGCAATAAACGTGCTTGCCCGAAGCTACAGCGGCCTCAAGATGCTGCACGTGGAAGTATGGCGGCGTGGAGATTTGAATCAGGTCGACGTCAGGCGAAGCGGCAAGTTGCTCGAACGCATGCGGGCCGCGGAAAAGAAGTTTGCTGTCGATGGGCGACCGGTTGAGATCCGCGTTGACTTTGTTGAAGTGATCGTGACCTGCCGCGAGCTGATCGGGAAAGAGGTCGGCGAGCGCCACAATCTGGGCGGATGTGTTTTGCGCGAACGAAGTGGCGACGGACGTGCCGCGATTCCCGCAGCCAAGCAGGCCGTGTCGTATTGCGGAGTTAGCCTGGTAGCCAAATGCAGTGTGTGCCTTGAGAAGAAGCATGGCTGAAGCGGCTTCCGACCCTGTCTGGAGAAACTGCCGACGGTTCATATTACCTCGCGTTCCTTTGTTTGCGAATGTGCGGAGATCAGGCAAGAACTTCGTGGAGAATTCTTTCAAGATACAGTTTCTCCTGGCGGACGTCTTCGATTTGCTGGGGCCCTGAAGTCTCGCGCTCGATGGTGACTGCCCCCGTGTAGCCAATACGATGGAGCTTTGTGAACACGGCCTTGAAATCAACGAGCCCTTTTCCAATGAGTACTTCCTCGCCCAGCTTGCTGGGGTCAGTGGGCCAGCGCCCGTCCTTTGCGTGAATGCTGCGCACGTGCGGTCCGAGGATGTCGACCGCATCAACCGGATTGGCTTTGCCGTAAAGGATGAGGTTTGCCGTGTCGAGCCCAACGGAAAGGTTAGGCAGGGCCACATCGCGGATCATGCGCGACATCGTTGTCGGGGTTTCCTGGCCTGTCTCCATCAGGAAATATTGTCCGTTGCCGTGACAATGCTGCGCGACTGCTCGGATGGCTTCGACGACGTCGGGGTAGAGCGGGTCGGCGGGATTTTCGGGGATGAAGCCGCAATGGGTCTGCACTTGCGAGACCCCGAGCGACTTCGCAAAATCAGAGACCTGGCGCAGGGCATCGATGCGAGCCGCGCGGGTTTTGGGAGGAACCAAACCTATTGTGGAAGGCCCTTGCAGGAAGTCCCACACCATGGGAGGAGGCCCGACTACCTCGACGGTGGTTGCAGTTACTTCGTACTTCGCGAGCGAATCCTGCAGCTGCGAGGCAATCGCGGGCGTGAAGCCGTCGATATATCCGTCGAGGGAGAGAAAACAGTTTGTGAAGCCGAGATCGTGAACACGTCGGATGGTAGCATCGGGAGCACCGAAGGGGCTGACGAGCAGGCCCAGGGCCATCGGCTTCAGCGGTTTTTCTTCAGCAAAAGATGTAGAAGGTTGAAGCCCATTGGCGAGGATGGCGGCGGATGCAACGCCGAGAAATTTACGCCGGTTCATGACTTTCCTTTCGTCCGCGCAGTTCGCTCGAAACATTGTGAGCCGACTGCCCGGTCTTGTCTAAGAGGCGCAGCAGAATTCAATGAGTCGATGGTAAGTAGTTTATAGAGCGAAGCCGCGTTCTGCCAGAACTCCCAATATTCTTTCGCAGATCGCCTTCGGGCCTTCCACTTTGCTGATGAACGAATCGGCAAAGTGGGCATCCTGCGGAATCTCGTTGACGCCGGACAACAGCACAACCGGCAACTCGGGTCGGGTCTGTTTGATCTTTTGCGCCAACTCGGTTCCGGTGCCGCCCGGCATCAACTGATCTGAAAGGACCAGATCGACGTGGGAGGAATTTAGCATCTCAATTGCCATCCCCGCGGAATTGGCAGTCATCACCCGAAAGCCATGCCTCTGCAAGACAAGCTTCCTCAAGGTAAGAGGGGTTTCCTCATCGTCAACGCAGAGAATCACTATGTCACTCTGAACCAAGGCCGCCCCTTGTTGTGGAGTCATCTTCCGCAACTCCTGCGAGTATCATCGCCGTTTCAGCTTCTCCGGGTTGTTCTACGCGCGGAATAGTTACCTTGAAGCATGTGATGTTACCGCCATTGAATGGAATGCTTCGGAAATGAATCGAGCCCTCATATTTTTGAATGATTCCCTTGCTGATCCATAACCCCAGCCCCGTCCCCTTGGCGGCCTTGGTGCTGAAAAATGGCTCGAACACGCGCTTGGCATGCTCAGGACGGACGCCAAGGCCTGTGTCACAAATTGAAATGCTGACTTCTGCGTGCTGGCCCTTTCGGTCCGGATTTTCGGAGACACCCACACGAAGCGTTCCGCCCTCGGGCATTGCCTGAATCGCATTTCCGATCAGATTGAGAAATACCTGCTTCAACTCCACCGGAAAGCCACGAACCATTCCCTTGGACTTATATTTCTTTACGATCTTGATTCCGTTTACTTGTAAACGGCGCGCCTGCAACTCAAGCAAGTCATCGAGTAATTCAACGATCGAGACACTTACCGGGTGCTGCGACTCCCGATAGAAACCAAGCGTCTGCTTGGTGATGTGACAAGCCCTCATCAGCTCTTCTTCGCCAAGCCGGGCATAATATCGCGCCTCTTCATCGAGGGAGGGGTGGTTTCGAAGAAGGAAGAATGTATTGGTAATAGCTTCCAATGGGTTGTTTATCTCGTGCGCAATAATGCCAGCGACACGGCCCATGGCAGCGAGTCTCTCGGTTCGACGCAACGCGTCTTCAGCGTGCAATTGTGCGGTAATATCACGGTTGATTTCCAAGATAGAGTCAGCCTGCATCTTGAATGCCTGGCGACTGGCCACGGTAATGTCCCGGCCGTCCCGCGTATGCTGTACGAGGTTTCCGTCCCATCTGCCGAAGTTGAGCAAGGTCGAATCGACGGCTGCTTTATCCATCGGAAACTCGGTTTTCAATATGCTGTGTACGCGCTTGCCAATCACTTCACTCCGATTCCAGCCATACAAAGCCTCCGCGCCGGCATTCCAATACTGAAGGATCCCGGCACTGTCCGTCACAAGGATTGCTTCGGAGGCTAACTCCAGGAGATCCGCGCGCTCGCGCAGCAGGTCTTCCATTTTCTTTCGAGTAGTTACATCGAAAAACGAGCCAACAGCGCCGCGGACGTGTCCTTCTCCATCGAAGAGTGGGCTAGCGGCGCCAAGAATCTGGATGACTTTCCCGTCCTTGCGGCGAATCTCCCATTCCGCAGTGGGCACGGGTGCTCCCGTTGTAACTGCGCGTTGAACCGGCAGATCCCCGGGTGCGAGAACGCGGCCATCCTGATATAGGTCGTAGAGCGCGGCGGCTTCGGAATCTGTACTCTTAGAAATATTTTCTTCTGGTATAACTCCAAGTAAGTCAGACAGGGCCTGGTTTGCGGTCATGAAGTTGCAAGCAGGATCATGTGCGACAGCTACGCCGACCGGGAGGACCTGCATGATGGTTTCGAGTTCCGCCACACGCTGTTCGAGTTGAGCATTCAGGTTTCGGATTCTTTCTTCGGCTGCTATCTGGTCACTTATGTCGGTGCTTGTCCCAAACCATCGGGCGACCAACCCCTGCGAATCCCGGATGGGCACTGCACGCGAAAGAAACCAGCGATACTGGCCGTCTTTGCCGAGCATTGGAGAAGTGTCTTCCCAAGGTTCCCCCGTTTTCCAGGAGTGGTCGATGCTCTGCATGACACGGTCCACATGCTCGGGATGATGGATTTGCCTCCAGCCCAACTCCTGCGATTCTGCGAGCGACAGTCCCGTGTAGTCGTACCAGCGATGGTTGTACCAAAATACCTTTCCCGAAGAATCAGCCATCCAGGCAAGCTGCGGAATTGAGTTAGCGAGGGTTCGAAACTGACTCTCACTTTCTTGCAACTGGCGAGTGCGTTCATCGACTCGCCGCTCGAGCTCCTGGTTGAGGGCTTCGAGTTGCCGCGTTTTGCGATGTAGTTCGGCAAAGACACGCACCTTGGCGCGCAAGACTTCAGGAACAACAGGCACGGAGATGTAGTCGACAGCTCCGCTCTGATATCCCTTGATCCGGTCAAGATCGGTGAGATGGACGGCAGAGATGAAAATAATTGCCGTTTTCTGGAACCGCGGATGCTGGCGCATCATGTCGGCCATTTCAAAGCCATCGATGTCGGGCATGCTGACATCAAGCAGCACAACGGCGACATCGTGCTTAAGGAGTTGCTCCAGGGCGGCTCTTCCTGACCTGGCTTTGATCAGATTCTCGCCCAAATCTGCCAGTATCGCCTCATAGCTGAGAAGCTTCGCGGGCTGATCGTCAACCATCAAAATATTGGCTTTCTCGCTGACGCTCATGTCTCTTCCCCTGGTCGATTCCGTGAAGATAGCATCGTTATAATCCGGCTAGAGTACTGAGCCACATTTACCGGTGCAGCCACATTCGCAGCGCAGACAGCAGCTGCTCCGTATTGACTGGTTTGGCCAGATATTCGGAGGCGCCGGCCTCCAGGCATTTTTCACGGTCTCCTTTCATGGCTTTTGCAGTAAGGGCGATGATGGGAAGGCGACGGAAGGCTGAATTCTGGCGAATGACCTGCATGGTCTCGTAGCCATCCATCTCCGGCATCATGATATCCATTAAAACGATTCCGAGGTCAGGCGTTGACTTGATGGTTTCTATAGCTTCCCGACCGGTGCCCGCCGTGAGCACGGTCATACCGCGCCGCTCGAGGACGCTGCTGAGCGCGAAGATGTTGCGCACATCATCGTCGACAATCAGTACTTTTCTACCCACAAGGGCTTCGTCAGAGCGATGCAGACGGTCCAACATGTTTTGTTTGTCGCGGGGCAGGTCGGCCACAACGCGGTGGAGGAACAAAGCAGTCTCATCGAGCAGGCGCTCCGGCGATTCCACGTCCTTGACGATGACACTGCGCGCCAGCATGCGGAGCCTAGCGTCTTCCTCGGGGGAAAGGTCCTTTCCGGTGAAGACTACGACCGGCAATTCGCTGAGAGATGGAATATCGCGAAGGCGTTCCATCACCTCGAATCCACTCATGTCGGGCAGGCGCAAGTCGAGAACCAGGCAATCGTACGGATCCTTTTGAACCGTCTCAAGCGCCTGAGCACCCGTGGAAACGACGGACACATCAATATCGTCATAGCCCAGCAAGGCCTGGATGCTGAGTTGTTGCGCAGGTTCATCTTCAACGACAAGCAGGCGCTTGCGTCGAGGGCTGGTAAATTCCTTGATGCGAGTGATCGCGGCCTCGAGTCCTTCAGTGCTTGTGGGCTTGGTGACAAACGAAAATGCTCCGCGAGAAAGGCCGTGATGCAGATCTTCGTCGAGGGTTAGCATTTGCACGGGAATATGCCGCGTGGTTGCGTCCTGCTTCAAATGGTTCAGCACAGTCCAACCCAACATGTCCGGAAGAAATACGTCGAGCGAGATGGCCGTGGGATGGAACTCATGGGCCAAGGCCAATGCATCGGCGCCGCGAGTCGCCACCAGGACCTTGAAGCCTTTGTCGCGCGAAAGGTCACAGAGGATGCGCGCATAATGCAAGTCATCTTCAACGATGAGCAGAACACTATCATCGGGCTGCAAAGTGTGCCGGTCGTCCTCGATCTGCTCAGAATGAAACTCCACCACGCTGCCAGTTGAGATGGGCAGCGCAGAAGAGAAACCGTGATGAGGCTCGTTCTTCACCGTGATGCTGGGAGATGAAGGACCGACATAAGTCTGAGGCAGGTAGAGAGTGAATATGCTGCCTTTGCCGGGAGTACTCGTGAGTTGAATCTCTCCTCCGAGCAGGCTTGCCAATTCACGGCTAATTGCGAGGCCCAATCCGGTGCCACCATATTTCCGACTGGTGCCGGCATCTGCCTGCTGGAAGGCTTCGAAGATGATTCTCTGCTTATCGAAGGGGATGCCGATTCCCGTATCCGACACTTCAAAGGCAACAACCGATCCACTGGCATTGAGAATCGGATGGTTCTTTGTCCATCCTGATGTGGCGAGCGATACCGATAGCCGCACCTTTCCTTGTTCAGTGAATTTGAATGCATTGGACAACAGGTTTTTCAGCACCTGCTGCAAACGCTTGGAGTCTGTGACCAGGCTGCGAGCCAAGCGGCTGTCGGAGTGGATTTCGAACGCCAGCCTGCGATTGTCCGCCTCATGCCGGAAGGGACGCGCAACCATTTCGATCAGACTATTGAAGAACACTTCTTCAGCTTCCACTGAGACAGTGCCGGACTCAATCTTCGAGAGATCGAGAATGTCGCTAATCAGATTCAGCAGGTCAGTGCCGGCCCCGTGAATGGTACGCGCAAATTCGACCTGTTTGCCGCTGAGGTTGCCGTCAGGATTTTCGGCAAGCTGCTGGCCCAGAACGAGGATGCTGTTGAGCGGTGTGCGCAGCTCGTGCGACATGTTGGCGAGGAACTCTGACTTGTACTTGGAGGTTAGGGCCAGTTCCTTGGCCTTTTCTTCAAGTGCGCCGCGGGCTTGTTCAATTTCCTGATTCTTGCGTTCGACCTCCGCGTTTTGTTCGGCGAGCTGCTGGGCCTTTTGGGCTAACTGCTCATTGGTCTGTTGTAACTCTTTCTGCTGGGTTTGAAGCTCGATGGCTAACTGTTGCGACTGCTTCAACAGCCCCTCGGTCTGCATGGTTGCCTCAATGCTATTGAGGACGATACCGATACTCGAAGTAAGTTGCTCGAGGAACGCTAAGTGCGAGGCGGTGAATGTGCTCAAGCTGCATAACTCGATCACCGCCTTCACGCGATCTTCAAACAGGACTGGCAGGACAATGACATTGCGAGGCGTGGCTTCAAACAGGCCGGAGCGGATCGGCGCAGTGTGGCTTGGCAGGTCGGAGATGAGCATTCGGCGCTTCTCGGCTGCGCACTGGCCGATAAGGCCTTCCCCGATCCCGATCCTTTCCAAGTGGCCATCCTCGGTGGTCGCATACGCTGAAAGGAGAACCATGCTGGTCGACTCTTCCGATTCCATTTGGTAAAGAACGCCCTGCTGGGCATTGACCAATGGCGCAAGCTCAGAGAGAAGCATTCGACCGACAGTAGTGAGTTCGCGCTGGCCTTGCAACATACCGGTGAATCTTGCGAGGTTTGTCTTCAGCCAATCCTGCTCGGTGTTGCGGTCGGTTGTCAGGCGGAGGTTATCGATCATCGTGTTGATGTTGTCTTTCAGATCGGCAACCTCGCCGCTGGCTTCAACCTGAATGGAACGCGTCAAGTCACCCTTGGTTACGGCGGTTGCCACTTCGGCGATGGCTCTTACCTGGTTGGTCAGATTGTCGGCCAGCAGGTTCACATTTCCGGTCAAGTCCTTCCATGTTCCGGATGCGCCGGGTACGTTTGCCTGGCCCCCAAGACGGCCCTCCACGCCCACTTCGCGGGCTACTGTCGTAACCTGATCGGCGAAAGTGGCGAGTGTATTGGTCATGTTATTGATGGTTTCGGCCAGGGCGGCTACTTCGCCTTTTGCGTTGACGGTAAGTTTCTTAGTCAGCTCGCCGTTTGCGACCGCTGTGACCACCTTGACGATGCCGCGCACCTGTTCGGTGAGGTTGGCCGCCATCACGTTGACGTTGTCAGTCAAGTCTTTCCATGTGCCGGCGACACCGGGCACCTGCGCCTGGCCTCCGAGCTTGCCTTCGGTGCCCACTTCGCGAGCGACGCGCGTGACTTCAGCCGCAAACGCGTTGAGCTGGTCGACCATGGTGTTGATGGTGTTTTTCAGCTCGAGGATTTCGCCCTTGACGTCGACTGTGATCTTGCGCGAGAGATCGCCACGAGCAACGGCCGTTGTGACTTCAGCGATGTTGCGGACCTGCGCGGTAAGGTTGCCGGCCATGGCATTGACGGAGTCGGTGAAATCCTTCCATGTACCGGCGACTCCGGGCACATTGGCCTGACCTCCGAGCCTGCCTTCGCTGCCAACCTCGCGAGCCACACGCGTGACTTCAGCGGCGAACGAGCGGAGCTGCTCGACCATTGTGTTGAGTGTTTCCTTAAGCTGCAGGATTTCACCACGCACGTCAACCGTAATTTTCTTGGAGAGATCGCCGTTGGCAATGGCGGTTGCAACTTCTGCAATGTTGCGCACCTGGCCGGTAAGGTTGCTGGCCATGAAATTTACGTTGTCGGTGAGATCTTTCCATGTTCCGGCGACACCGGGAACCTGCGCCTGGCCGCCTAGCTTGCCGTCAGTGCCAACCTCACGAGCGACGCGGGTGACTTCGCCGGCGAAGGCATTCAACTGATCGACCATGGTGTTGATGGTGTTCTTCAGCTCAAGAATCTCGCCTTTGACGTCGACGGTGATTTTGCGCGACAAGTCTCCGCGGGCGACAGCCGTAGTTACTTCTGCAATGTTTCTGACTTGGCCAGTAAGGTTGCCGGCCATTGAGTTGACGGAGTCGGTCAAGTCCTTCCATGTTCCGGCGACACCGGGAACGTTTGCCTGACCACCGAGTCTTCCTTCGGTGCCCACTTCGCGCGCCACGCGAGTAACTTCACCGGCGAAGGCGTTGAGCTGATCGACGGTGGTGTTGATGGTTTCTTTGAGTAGGAGAATCTCTCCGCTGACGTTGACGGTGATCTTCTTTGACAAATCTCCGCTGGCGATGGCGGTTGAAACTTCGGCGATGTTTCTTACCTGTCCGGTGAGGTTGCTCGCCATTGAATTGACGGAGTCGGTCAGATCTTTCCATGTACCGGCGACACCGGGCACCTGGGCCTGGCCGCCAAGTTTGCCGTCCGTACCGACTTCGCGGGCCACACGCGTGACCTCGGAGGCGAAGGCTCGGAGCTGATCGACCATGGTGTTGATGGTGTCTTTAAGTTCGAGGATCTCGCCTCTGACATCGACGGTGATTTTGCGCGAGAGGTCGCCACGCGCAACGGCTGTAGCCACTTCGGCGATGTTGCGGACCTGTGCTGTAAGGTTTCCGGCCATAAAGTTGACGGAGTCGGTGAGATCTTTCCATGTACCGGCGACGCCGGATACCTGGGCCTGCCCGCCTAACTTACCTTCAGTGCCAACCTCACGCGCGACGCGAGTTACTTCGCCCGCGAATGCGTTGAGCTGATCGACCATGGTGTTGATGGTGTTCTTGAGTTCGAGAATCTCGCCTTTCACGTCCACCGTGATCTTGCGAGATAAGTCGCCGCGCGCGACGGCGGTTGTTACTTCTGCAATGTTGCGGACCTGGCCGGTGAGGTTGCCGGCCATCGAGTTGACTGAGTCCGTGAGATCCTTCCACGTGCCGGCGACACCGGGGACGTTTGCCTGACCGCCGAGTCGTCCTTCGGTTCCCACCTCGCGGGCTACGCGGGTTACTTCGCCGGCGAAGCGGTTGAGCTGGTCGACCATCGTGTTGAGAGTTTCTTTGAGTTGCAGGATTTCGCCGCGAACATCGACCGTGATTTTGCGAGAAAGATCGCCATTGGCGATGGCGGTTGCGACTTCCGCGATGTTTCTTACCTGGCCGGTAAGGTTACTGGCCATGAAGTTGACGTTGTCGGTAAGGTCTTTCCAGGTTCCGCCGACGCCCGGCACCTGGGCCTGGCCGCCGAGCTTGCCTTCTGTTCCCACTTCGCGCGCGACGCGTGTGACTTCGCCGGCGAATGCATTGAGCTGATCGACCATCGTGTTGATGGTGTCTTTGAGTTCGAGGATTTCGCCTTTTACGTCGACGGTTATCTTTCTTGAGAGATCGCCGCGGGCCACGGCCGTTGTGACCTCTGCGATGTTTCTGACCTGGGCGGTCAGATTGCCAGCCATTGCATTCACTGAGTCGGTAAGGTCTTTCCAAGTGCCGGCGACTCCGGGGACGACAGCCTGGCCACCGAGTTTTCCATCGGTACCGACTTCACGAGCCACACGCGTCACTTCCGAAGCAAAGGAGCGGAGCTGATCGACCATGGTGTTGATGGCTTCTTTGAGCTGGAGAATTTCGCCACGGACGTCGACGGTAATCTTGCGGGAGAGATCGCCGCTGGCGACGGCGGTTGCCACCTCAGCGATGTTGCGGACCTGGCCGGTGAGGTTGCTGGCCATGGAATTCACGGAGTCGGTGAGGTCTTTCCATGTACCGGCAACTCCGGGGACCTGCGCCTGGCCGCCCAGCTTTCCGTCGGTGCCGACTTCGCGGGCGACGCGCGTGACTTCGGCGGTGAATACGCCGAGCTGCTGAATCATGGTGTTGACGATGTTCGCGGAGCGCAGGAATTCACCTTCGAGGGGCCTTCCGTCGACATCGAGGCGCACCGTTTGGGTCAGGTTGCCCTGCGCAACCGCGGCGATGGCGCGGGTCACTTCGTTCGTCGGCCGCAACAGGTCTTCTACGAGGGTATTCACCGAGACTTCCATCTCGCCCCATGCGCCCCGGAGTTGCTGGAAGCGAATGCGCTCCCGTGTTTTGCCCTCTTTGCCAACGGCCAAGCCGACGCGTTTCAGCTCACGCGCCATCTGTTCGTTGGCCGCGATGATGTCGTTAAATGTGTCGGCGATCTTGCCTTCGAGGCCGGTCCAGGCGACAGGCAGGCGGACGGAGAAATCACCGTCACGCATGGTCTGCAATCCAGCGAGGATGAGGCCCAGGTCCACAGAGGTGGGGGGATGTGGCCAGATGTCCGTTGCCACCGTTCACGCCATTAGAGGCGGCATCCGCAGTCGTGGAGTCAACGACAGGCGCTTCTCGGGCCCTCTTCATACTTCGTCTCCTGAGCGCAGTAACCGATTGACTTCCCAGAGCTTGGAGGGGGGAGCGACGCAGGGGATCCGGGGAGTTTCAAGGTGCGCATCTCCAGCGGCTTTTGGGTTGCCATAAAGGTAATCCCCGAATAGATGCCGGCATGAGGAAAGTGGTTGCCTCCGCAGGGGCATTGCAAATGCCGGACGAAGGGCCAGTGAATTGAAGTTGGCGTAAGTGAACCTCTTACAATTGCTTGGCCGTCTAAATCCCTGCGGTTTGAAGGACTTCGCTGCCGCGCAAGGTAAGATTGAAGAAGTGGTGGAACCTTGCTGAGAGACAAGAGCATCCACCGGGAGAGAACTCAAATGGCACTGATGAAGACATCGAATCCGGCACTGAGCGAAAGAACGTTCCGCGATCTTTCGGGACCGCGCTATGGGGGGCTCGTCGATGAGGCCAGCCGTATGACCTTGGGCGGCACCGTGAACAAGACCGGCATTCTGCTGGTTTGCGCGATGGCGACCGCAGCCTGGACATGGCACCTGTTCCTGCAATCACGCGATGCGTCGGCCGTAGCGCCCTTGATGCTCGGCGGACTTGTGGGTGGTTTTATTTGCGCGATGGTCACCGTCTTTAAGAAGGAATGGTCTCCGATCACAGCGCCGATCTACGCGCTGCTGGAGGGACTGGTGCTGGGCGGATTGTCGGCAGTGGTCGACCTGCGGTATCCCGGCATTGCAATGCAGGCAGTGGCCCTGACCTTTGGAACGCTCTTTGTGCTGCTGCTCGCGTACCGCTCAGGGATGATCAAGGTGACGCAGAAATTTCGCCTGGGTATCATCGCTGCGACGGGCGGGATCATGGTTTTCTACCTGCTTGAGATGGTGCTGGGATTCTTTGGCGTCCATTTCATCGCGATCAACGGCTCGGGGCCCATCGGCATCGGATTCAGCTTGCTGGTGGTGGGCATTGCGGCGCTGAACCTGGTGCTCGATTTCGATTTCATCGAGCAGGGCGTGCAGTATGGGGCTCCCAAATACATGGAGTGGTACGGCGCCTTCGGCATCATGGTGACGCTGGTGTGGCTCTATCTTGAGATTCTGCGGCTGCTCTCAAAAATGCGGAGCAGAAACTAAAGCTGCGCGCTTTCAAAAATGCGGATTGGGATTTGTGGTTTCCCACCCTTGAATCAGAAAACGATTCAAGGATGGGGCACCCGGGCTTCCTTGTTGCTTGGCTAGGACCGCGATAAGCCGAAAATGTTTTCGTCGAACAATTTCAAATGAGCCTTACGGTTTGGTGCCGGCAAGCAGGGCATTCACTCTAGCGATGACCTGGAAGGCGTCGGCAACGTAGACGACGTCGGCTTTGCCACGGGTCCAGCCGCAGTTGGGATCCAGACTGATGGCGCGGCGCTCTCCAATGAATCGCCAGCCCACTACGTGCGGTTCCTCCCCATGACAGCAGGTGGAAAGGCCTTTGGGGTGGCGCGGTGTGGCGCCGGTCTGGCCAATCTGGTTCATGTGGGTGAGGAAGGGGAGCACGGGCTGGTTTTCGGTGCCTTGATCGACGAGGGACTTGCTGCTGCCGAGCGATGCGCCCGTCGACCGAAGAAAACCAAGGATTAGCTCACCGGCCTCGTTCGGATGAACCTGGCCATCCGGCTGCTTCTTCGTCCATCCTGCACCAGCGACAAAGAGCATGCGGGCGTCGGGACGGATGGTTTGGGCGCCGAGCGCAGGGGCGCGCACGCCGGTGATTGTGGTGCGCAAAGGCGGCAATTTGACCGGCACGTGCTCCACTTCAACCGGCCTGGGTGTTCCTGAAAAAGCGGAGTGTGTGCCTCCGTCGAGCAGCAGGAACCATGGGCGGGCAGCGCGGCTGATGACGGCTTCGATCCGCTGACGGTAAAACCAGCGAGTGGCCTCAATCGAGTCAGAGGTGTCGTTTCTAATGCACGCAAGAGCCGTGATGTGGGTGTCGATGTAGCCGCCGAGCCGATGCGCAACGCCCGCGGCGACGCGCACTAAGCGCGAACTGGAAGGGGCAAGAACGATTGTGGCCTGTGCGGCGCGGCAGAGGGCTTCGCACGCGGCCGCATCGGTGGCATAACGGGGCTGCGCGAAGGCTTCGCCGGAAACGGCCAAAATGCGGACTCCGGCTGCTGTAAGGACGGACGCTGCCGGGGTTGGGTCGGCGGCGACAATGCCGATGGTGATCGATGCGGCCAGGCGGGAGGCCAGGGCTTTTCCGGCGGTGACGGCCTCAAGCGATCCGCGCGTGAGGGCGAAGCCGGTTTCGTCCACATGGGTCAGTACAAGAATCGATTCCATCTTTACTCCGCTCCCATCCACTCGACGATTTCGCGCGCGATCTCGCCGGGTGTGCTGTCTTTAACGACACGGGTGGTGCGCTGCTGTTTGGGAAGACCTACCGAGGTGTAGTGCAGACCGTTGGCAGCGAGCGTTGCGGGCCTGGCTTTTTGCAGTGCGGGCATGATGCTGCGCATGTTGGCCATGCCGATCTGCGGATTGTTGCGAGGCTCGGGAAGATTGCCTGTAGCCCATCCGAGAACAGCCGGTGGACCGGCGCAGATGGCGACCTGATGTTTGCCGCCTTCGACGCGCTCCAGCACTTCAAAAGAGCCGTCGTCGCGAAGTTCGATCTGGTCTACGCCTTGAAACTGGTCGGTGATGCCGAGTCGCTCGCCAATCAACTGCAGGGTGACGCCGGCGCCGCGGGTGGCGGATTCCCAGCCGCCGAAGAGCAGCAACTCGGTGCGGTCGAGGCCGGGTAGCGCGGCGATGGTCTCGGCCAGCACGGCGGCTGTGGAGTGCGCATCGGGAAATCCGCCGATGGGACCGTCGATGGGGACCAACTCGAAGGGGACCTTCTGGGCTACGGTCATCATGACTTGCTGGAGCTTCGCCTTGGGTCCGAGCGAGACGAGCCAAAGTTTGCTGCCGGGATTTTTTGCGGCCAAATTGGCAGCTTCATAGAGGGCGCTGGCAGCCCAGGGATCGAGGACCGCGGGGAGGACCATTTCGTTTTTCAGGGCCGGGCTATTTGCACCGCTGATCGGCTCCAGGGTTTGAAGCGGATCGGGGGCAATGCCAGCACAAACCACTATGTGTAAGATATTTGCCATGAATTGTTCCTCTGATGGATGAAGTTTATTCAAACCTTAGTTCTCGGCGGAGTGGAGGCCGCCGGCTCCGGCGCTGAATTGGATATTGCTTCGATTTCCGTCGAGGGAGCGAGCGCAGTTCCACAGGCAGGCACCGCAATGCACACACTTCTCGCGTTCGAAGATGGGCAGCCCATCCGGACTCTGGGTGATGGCCTGTCCCGAGCACATGGCGACACAGGTCTTTTCGGCACAGGCAGAGCATAGGCGCGTGTCACGGAACGCGACGTGATCAGCAAACCCGGACATAGCCTGAACCTTGCCGCCCACGAGCAACGCGTCTTGCTGCGTGACGAGCAGCTTGTCGTCGAATGGAATTTCAGGCCAGCCGCGCTCGGAGAGGAGTGCATCGTGGAGGAGCCGGCCGCCTGCCTTCGCGGCGTTGGCCAGCTCCGTGAATCTCTCCTGATTGACGCCCACCGGACACGACTCATTCTGTTTGGGCGCTGCCGGAATCAGCGATTTGAGCCAAAGGCGTCCCCCGGTAAGCCCGGCGAGGGCCATCCCGATCAGGCCTTTAACCAGGCCCCCTTGGAATCCGTTCCGCGCGTTCTCCGCTTCGCGGGCACCGGTTTCAACCCAGCTTGCGCGACGGCGCTGGACATAGGTGGCCTTGAGGTTTTCGTCGGTGAAAGGCTTGCCCGCGCGCAACAGTTCGACGACCGATTCGCCGAGTTGGACGCCTGTGGTCCACGCCTCATCGACGCCCGAGCCGGTGAGCATATTGGTTGAGCCTGAACCCTCGCCAATGCGCGCGAAGCCGTCGCGGGTAAGGAATGGCTCGCGGTGGCGACCTGACTCTTCAAGCGATTTCGCGCCCCATGAACGGAGCGTTCCATTTTTCAGGTACTTCCACAGAGCAGGGTGCTGGATGTAGTGCTGCAGATATCGATAAGCGGTGCGCGAAGGATCGTTGAGCCACGAGGGAACAAAGATGCCCACGGAGACGAGCCGCTCAGGATGCACGTAGAGGAAGCCGAAGATCTCCGGCTCAGGATAGCCAAAGGTGTGCCAGACGGTGCCGGGCTGAAGTCGGAGATCTGCAGGTAATTCGGAGGGCAGCTCAATCACCATCTTCATACCCAATGCCCACTCATGACCGGCATCCCCGGCAGGCAGCCCTAGCTGCTGGTCAACGGCCCGGCCCACTGCTCCCGTTGGACCATCGCCGACGACCGTCAAGTGCGCGTGAACATCCAGGCCCGGCATGAAGTCTTGAGCGGGCGCACCGAGCTTGTCGACTCCCTGATCGGCGAGGCGAAGTCCCTCAATCACGTTGCCGGAAAAGAGCGGGCCACTGACGGGGGTCCCCGGCCAGATCTGGACGAGACCCGAGGTCATGAGCTGCGAAGCGACCCATTGGTTGAACTGGCCAATCGAGAAAACCATGCCGCCATGCTTATGCAGGAACGCCGGTGTCCAGGGCAGGTGGAAGGCATGATTGCGGACGCCGAGTACGGCTGAAAGGGCACGCAACCCAGAGTCGGCCGCGCGCAACGTGACGGAGCGACGACTGGCGCCGATGGGGTCGAGGAGGTAGAGCATCCGCTCCTGACTGACCTTGGCGGCCATCGGGATCTCAAGCAGGTTTCGGTCCGGAAAGCTTGCACGGATTCCCTGGGCACGGGTGACCACGCCACTGACACCGGCGGCGAGGTCGTCGGCACGCTCGTAGCAGAGCACCTGCAACGGCATGCCAGGGGCGACCTTGCTCTCAAATGCAGGGTCGGCTGGGTTCTCATTCCACGCACCGGTCAACGTGGTAAGAAAGCCGCCCATGGCAGGGCCAAAACCGGCGCAGGCGATGTCGACCTCCATTGAAGGGTGTTCGATCTCGGGAGCCATCTCTTCTTCAACCACGGGAATCGCGCTCATGTTGGCCTCCTTTGGAAATAGCCCTGTTGGGGTCTTTGGTCTCCCACCCTTGCGGCGAAAAGATTTCGCAAGGATGGGGCACCCAGGTCCTTGCCTGATTGAAATCCCTTGTTCATGCGGGGTAATCCAGCGCTTCAGGGATCATGACTTTGCTAACCGTGTCTGCGGCGCGGTCTTTGGCCAGGCGTGAGCCGCTGAGGCAGGAGCACAGCTTATTTTGAAGGCGGAGAAAATCACTGTTTCCGGCGCAACCGGCACAGGGGCCAGCCTTGTGCGGATGGGTTCCGTCTGCTGCGAGCACGTCTACGGCAAAGGCCGAGATGCCGGGCATAGTCTCTTCGTACTCCTCGAGTTCGCTGGCCAGGAAGCAGTTGGTATGGCTCTCTTCGTCCCATGCGGGATGGCGGTTGTAGCCGAAGACGAGTTCGGCGCAGATGCGGTTTACTTCAAGGGCAGCCTGCGCCGCCTGGGTGTGGCAGAGATCGCTGAGGAACTGGACTGTGCCGGCGAGGCCCTCCGAGGCCACGGCATCGCTTGCGCCGCTGGATTCAAGTTCGAGTACATCGAGAATCTGGCAGCGGGAGGCAAGGAGCCAGCAAAGCGCGTCGGCCATGGGGAAGGTCACACCCTGGCGTTGACCGTGGTAGAGCTTGTCGCCGTCGGGATCGGTAGCCTTTCTGAGGCGGTTCAGCGTCCATTGCCACATCTGCATCGCGGAGGCCAAAGTGCATGCGCCGGTGCCTGGGCGAGTCGAGGCGATGGTGCGCATTTCGGCGGTCCAAGCGTGGAACTGAGCGAGGAAGACCTCAGAGGCCATGGTGACCGTCAACTGGCGGCGCTGTACGGCTTCGGGCCCTTCATATGTGGCTTCGAGTTGCGCATCCATCCACTTGTTGGCGAGAAAGCCGGGACAATCCTCGGTGATGCCGTAGCCGCCCATCAGGCTGACGGCCTCGCGCATCATGTTGGCGCCGTGGCCGGTGTTCCATAATTTCGTGGCAGGGCAGAGCACGTTGGCTTCAGCATCCTTGAGGACAAAATCTACCAGCGGCTCGGCGGCCAGGGCAGCTTTGCGCAGATCGTCGTCTTTGAAGGCGAGTAATTCGATGGCGCGCTGCTCGCAGTCGCGGAGCGCTTTGAGTTCCGCTCGCCCACCTTGGATGCCGCGCTCTTTCAGGATTGCGGTCTTCTCTTTCTCGATGGGATCGAGAACGTCGAAGGCACGCGCGGCGGCAAAGCCGAGAGACGCGGCAGCTTCGCCGGTGGCCCAGATGTCAACCAGGCGATGGAGCGCGTCTTCGCGCTGCTGGATTCCTTGTTCGTAGCGGATTGAGCCGGGCTTGGCGCTCTCGGCTCCGCGGAAGCGGCCGCGTTGATAGCGGATCACCGGTTCGACAGCCGACAGCAGCTTGGCCGCAGTCATCAGGCCCACAGTCACGCGGGTGCGCCGGAAGACGGCCTCGATGATTTCGCCATGATTGAAGTTGGGAACGATCACACCATCCTTGACGGTGTAGCCGCCGACAATGCGATTCGCCGGAACTTTCAAATTGAAGATGGGGTCGCCGGTGGACGAAAGCTGATGCACGAGCTTTTTCGTTGCGGTTCCGTGGTCGAAGGTGCCTTCGTCGGTCTCTTCGAGGATCACGACGCAACTGCCCTTGATGCGGGGATCGTCAGAGTTGACTGCAGCGGTGACAAAATTGGCGAAAGCGATGTTGGTGATAAAGCGTCCGCGCTTGTCGACCTGGAGCCAGGGTTCTTCGCCGTCTGCCCAATCGGCCACTCGAACCTTGCCACTCAACATGCCGGTGTCGACGCCAACGTAAGGTATGGGCTCGGTGAGCACGAAGGCGCCGCGCCAGGGCTTGCGATTCTCTCCACCTGGGGAGGGGCGGAAAGCGTCTTGTAGTGGCGCGACTGCTCCGCGGTGCCGCGCTCGTGGATGGGGGAGAGGGCCAGAAAGCCCGCCAGGCTGGCGGTGGCTGCTCCGCCATCGACCCATGCAAGTTCGAAGGCGGAGAGGGCGAGCGCGAGGTTCTTGGGTCCGATGATGAACCCGCCCTCTTCGGGCTCCATGAAGACCGCAGTGAGACCGGCGCGGTCGAATGCTTCGATCATGTCGCTTTTTGCGGGAGTCCACTCATGGTTGTTGCGCTCTCCGGCGGCAACCAGGTGGGCTACGGTCCCTCGCGCGACGCCGCGCGCGGACTGTACGAGCATTTGCAGATCAAACCGGTCGGCAAAATGCCACAGGATCTGGCGGATCGCGTCGCCGGGAAGGGTGAGCATCATTGTTTTTGGCTCGGTTACCGCAGCTGTGGACATAAGGTGTTCCTCATGCAGCGGATTTATTGTCTTCGACCGGGAACACGAAGGCATGTGACCCGCATCACCTTCACGGGCGAATCATAGATTGGAGCGGCCTTCGACACGGGCATGGATTCCGAATCTGTCAGCCCGTGCCGGTCGCTGAGCGTCTTCATTGGTCGAAGTGCGGTAGATCACGCGAAAGACGTAGCGGATTCTGGTTGACGGTGATGCATTTGTGACCCCTATCACTGCGGGTTTTTTTGCAAAGGACTCTCCTCAGAAGTGCAATCCCCGCGAGAAGGTTTGAGGCGAAGTGGAGCGATCCACGGCGGGGGAGCCATGTGAGAAGGGGACATTCCTCTTTTCCACCTGGGGAAAGAAGACGGCAGAATGACCGAAGCCGCACGAATCGCAGCATTCCTGATTTCAATTCCGCTACGGTTGGGCGAGTGGCTGGGCGAGAGGGTGCATGCAACCGCCCATTCCGGAGTTTCAGCGATTGGGCTGCTCGCATTGCTGATCGCGCTTGGGCCTCGGGTTCTTTACGCGCAGACGGATTGCCTGACGTGCCATGCGGACAAGACGATGCAGGACTCCGCCGGGCACAGCATCGCCGTGGATGGGCAGACGTTCAGCGCCAGCATTCACGGCAGCATGAAATGCAACGATTGCCACGCCGACATCAAGGACTATCCGCATCCGGATCACATCGCACCCGTTGAGTGCAAGACGTGCCACACCGAGCAGGCATCCGCTCTCGCAGGCAGCGTGCATGCAGACGGGAAAGACCATCCCTGCACCAGCTGCCATGGCGATGCGCACACGATTTTTCCCAAGTCCGACTCGAGGTCGGCCGTCTATCCGCTGAATGTGCCGCGTACCTGCGGCACCTGCCACAGCACGGACGGGATGGCAAAGAAGCACGGGCTGGCGAGCGTTTATCCGTCGTACATGGACTCGATTCACGGGTTTGCGCTGAGCAAGGAAGGTCTGCTGGTGGCGGCAAACTGCCAGAGCTGCCATGGATCGCATCACATCCTGAGCCACACCGACCTGCAGAGCCCGACCAACAAGGCCAACATTCCCAAGACGTGCGGAAGCTGCCACGCGAAGATCAACGACGACTACCAAGGTGGCGCACACGGTCACGCCGTTCTTACCGGGAATTTGAAGGCGCCAGTCTGCACGGACTGTCACACGGCTCATGCGATTCTGCAGCCGACGGAAGCGGCCTTCCGCACGCAGTCCACTCCGATTTGCGGATCGTGCCACAAGGACAAGCTGTCCACTTACCGAGATACGTTCCACTCGCAACTGGGCTCACTGGGCGGCTATGTGGAGACGGCGCGCTGCTGGGACTGCCATGGAGCGCACGAGATTTTGCCCGCATCCGATCCGCGATCACCGATTTCGAAGGCCAATCTTGTGGCGACCTGCGGCCGGTGTCATAAGGGAGCGAATCTCAGCTTCGTTCAATACCAGCCACATGCCAATGCGCATGATCGCAAGCTGAACCCGGCGCTTTATTTTGTGCGGCTATTCATGAATCTGCTGCTGGCGGGAACGCTGACTTTCTTTGTGATTCACACGATACTGTGGCTGATCCGCGCGCGCTACGACCAGATCAGACGGAAGTCGGCAGAAGGAGGCAAGAATGCCTGATGTAGAGCTACTGGAAGAAACACATGCCGAGACAGCCCGCCCCGAGACCACCCACGCGAAGGGCCGCCACTTCATGCGCTTCACGCGGGAACAGAGATACCTTCATGCGGCGTTATTTACCAGTTTTCTTGGGCTGGCGGGGACGGGGCTGCCACTGCGCTTCAGCGAGAGCATCTGGGCGCGCGGGCTGGCGAAGGGCGTAGGCGGATTCGGAGCAATTCTCTTTTTTCATAAGTTCTGTGCACTGGTGCTGACGCTGGCGTTTCTCATTCACGTGAAGGATCTCGTTACGCGCGCGATCTTCCGTCATGAAAAAGGGATCTTCTGGGGATCGACCTCGATGGTCGCTAACTGGAAGGACGTGAAGGATCTCTTCGGACACCTTCGCTGGTTTGTGGGACTGGGACCAAAGCCGCAGTTTGAGCGCTACGCGTATTGGGAGAAGTTCGACTACTGGGCGGTTTTCTGGGGCATGATCGTGATTGGCTTTTCGGGCTATGCGATGTGGTTTGCCCCGTTCTTCGCGCGGTTCCTGCCGGGCTGGGCGTTGAATGCGGCGCTGGTGATTCACAGCGAAGAAGGGCTGCTCGCGATCCTGTTCATCTTTTCAATTCACTTCGTCAACACGCATTTGCGGCCTGACAGTTTCCCCATGGACATGGTGATTTTTACCGGCGTGGAGAGCGAAGAGGAATTCAAGTCGAAGCGCCCGCTGGAATACAAAAGGCTCGCCGCGCAGGGGAAATTGGAAGCGAAACTTGGAGAGGCTCCGCAGACCTGGCAATTGAATTTCTCCAAAGTGATTGGCTTCACGGCGATCTTGATTGGATTGACTCTACTGGTTCTGACGTTAAGCGCGTACTTCAGCTAGCGAGAGGATCGGGAGCCTGGTTGCGTGGAAGGCGATGAGCGAATTCATATTTGCTCATCACTTCGACGGTCTGCGTGCCAATTGCATCGATTCGATGGAATCAAACCTGTGGTCGTGATGCATGGACGTGCTCCTTGTGATTCCAGTCACTGCGGGTGTTTTTGCGAAGGAATCAGCTTGATAGGTGAATTCTGCAAGTAGATTCCTGTGCTTTACGCTGGTTTTATCCCTCCTGGTTTCGGCCTGCGCGGCTCGCGCACAACACAAACTCAAGGATGAAGACTGCCTGAGCTGTCACTCCGACTCGACTTTGACGACGGAAGTGAATGGCAAGACAGTCAGCCTGTTTGTGGACGGAAAGAAGCTCAAGCATTCGATCCACGCCTCCATGAAGCTGGACTGCGTGGATTGCCACAAGGATGTGAAGAGCCTGGCGCACGAGACGCCGCCGCAAAAGGTGACTTGCGCGCAGTGCCACACGAACGCGCAGCAAGCTTACGCACACAGTCTGCACGCGAAAGCGAGCAAGACTGGAGCGATGCCCGCGGCAAATTGCGAAGATTGCCATGGTGGAGCGCACGAAGTGCTGGCGGGCGGCGATCCCAAATCGCCTGTGAATCACTCGAACATTCCATTTACGTGCGGCCGGTGCCATGGGCAGAAGTTCCTGATGGAGTCGAATGGCCAGAGCACGCAGCCCTTCATCTCCTACCAGGACAGCGTGCACGGTCGTGCGGTGGAGAAGGGATCAGCGAAAGCGGCGGTCTGCACGGATTGCCATGGTTCGCACGAGATTATCGCAGCCAACGACGCCAAGTCGCCGATCGCCAAGTTCAATGTTCCGGGTACCTGCGGCAAGTGCCACGCGGACATCGAGCAGACATTTAATCAAAGCGTTCACGGGCAGGCGATTGCGCGGGGCAACGGGATGTCGCCGGTATGCACGGATTGCCACGGCATTCACTCGATCAAGGCGCATGCCGATCCCAATTCGCCGGTTGCGGCAGCAAACATTTCACGCGATACATGTGCACGTTGCCATGAGGGCGTGCGGCTTTCGCGGGAGTTCGGCCTGCCGGGAAACCGGGTGTCGAGCTACATGGACAGTTATCACGGATTGGCGGCAGAGGGCGGATCTCTGGTTGCGGCCAACTGCTCGAGCTGCCACGGTGTCCACAATATTCTGCCGTCGCGCGACCCGCATTCGACCATCAATCGAGCCAATCTCGATACCACGTGCGGCAAGTGCCACAAGGGAGTTACGCAGAAGTTCACTTTGACCCGCGTTCACTTGGAGGATGGAGTTCCTCCGAACGATGTCGGCTCGTTTGCTGTGCGGTGGGTGCGGGTTATTTACATCGGTTTGATCCTGCTAGTGATTGGAGCGATGTTCCTGCATAACGCGATCATCTGGCGCAGCAAGGCAGCGGCGCGGCGCAGGATGCAAAACCCGATGATGGTGCGCATGACGACGAATCAGCGCTGGCAGCACCTGATTCTGTTTACAAGCTTCATCATCCTGGTGATCACGGGGTTTGCGCTCAAGTTCCCCGATTCGTGGTTTGCTGAATTACTGGGCATGGGCGAACGGCTGCGCAGCGTGGTTCATCGCGTGGCCGGCGTAGTGCTGATCAGCGCGGGAATATATCACGTCTTCTATGTTGCGGCATCGCGGGAGGGACGGCGATTGATTCGCGACCTGGCGCCGAATCCGAAGGACGCGTTTGATGCGTTGAAGACGATGCGCTACTACCTTGGTCTCGGCGGCGACAAGCCCAAATTCGGACGCTTCACGTATGGGGAAAAGGCGGAGTACTGGGCGCTGGTGTGGGGTACAGCGCTGATGGGACTTACCGGCATCATGCTTTGGGCCAAGGTGTTGGTCGGCGACTTGCTGGCGCGCTGGTGGGTCGACGTGGCCACCGCGGTGCACTTCTACGAGGCGATTCTCGCAACGCTTGCGATTGTGGTCTGGCACTTCTATCAGGTCTTCTTCGATCCCGACTTCTATCCTATGAACTGGGCATGGTGGGATGGGAAGATGCCCGTGGAGCACTATCGGCATGAGCATGAGTTGGATACGGAGTCGCTTAAGGAGGCCGGGCCCGAAGGAACAGAACCCCGTGCTAAGGCGAGCGGTATGAGAACCCGCGGGGAGCCAGGCGGACGACTAGTCTGGTAGCTGATCTGGAAATATGACGGGCGCGTCCAATCTGGGCGCGCCCGTTGTGTTGCGGAGCGGCATTCTGGCCTGAGCGCTGCTCAGATCCGCCAGTTGTCGGCGCGCCAGTCCTTGATGCGTTCCTTGATCTGTTTGCGATTCAGATTTTGTTCGAGAGCCTGCTTGGCCAACTCAACTACTTCGTTGTCTCCGGCAAAGCGCAGGCCGATCAACTGATCTTCAGTGAGCCGGTAGATCTGCGCATGCCACTCGACGGGAGCGAGAGACTGCAGGCGAAGGCGCTCTTCAAGGCGAATGATGCGGTCCTGCACCCTGAGCGGGTACTGGCGCAGCCGGAAAAGGAGGACGATCGCAGCGACCGACAACACCACCAGCCACGAGCAATAGAAGTTGAAATGGTGCACCAGGTGGACGATGGCGATGATCAGGTTTGCGATGAAAATCGGGGCGAGAAAAAAGTGAAATGGAGGATCGAACTTACCGTGGTTCTTCAGACTCTGCGGGGCCTTACTCATGCTCGGACACGTTTTCCTTCAGGCCTGGATTGGCTGTTTCGTCCGGCAGCATCGCCGACCTTCCGTTCCCAGCGGCGCGTTTGGCCTGGGCACTCGCGCTTTCAGGATTCTGCTCGGGAGAGGAAGAGTATGTCAATGCAGCAATGTTGCTGGGATCAAGATGTTCCGGATGGCGCGGGATTAGATGATAGCGGCCGCGCACCAGGTAGTCCACGAACAGTCCTCCGGCCAGGTAGGGATTCACAATGATGATGGGTACGGCATACGCGGTGGTGACCAGGGATTCACTGATGCTCTTGTTGGACCGGCTCATGCGGCGATAGCCGGGAATCTGGGGGATTTCGAACACTGCAAGCTGCATCTCGGGATGCTTGCACGCGTAACGCACCAACTTGTAGGTGATCTGTTTGGGCGTGGTCATGCCGGCATCGGGAAAGATGCTGCGCTTGAAGGTGCGGGGGAAGTACTCGTTGAGAATGACGCGCGCTAAATCGGCGCAATTGCTGAAGAGCAGCTGGAAATGGGTGCGGTTTTCCCCGGAGTTCATTCCTTTGATCAATGCGTCGTCCTGCTGCTCCGAGGTTTCAAAGCGGAAGGCATAAATGCGGCGTTCATAGGCCACGCCCACCAACTCCTTCCAACCGCCCCGCGTGAGACCCCCTTCAGGCAGGTCTTCACCCAGGCTCAGCAGGTGAGCTTCGTGATAGTGTGCCCGGAATCGCGTTACCGTCTCACGGTCGACGCGCGCGGGAACTTCGGATGCGTACTCGACCGAATAGAGATAACGAATGAGTGGGATCGCAACCCAGTCATAGCCGGACATGCCCTGGTAGCGGGCGATTACGGCGCCCATCTCTCCCGCATGGCAACGGCGCAACTGAATGGGCGTTTCGGCGCAGATGCGCTCGAAATAGACTGCTGTATGGCCGGTTGGATTGACGGCTCCGAAGAATCCGTAAGGCTCCTCCATTAACAATGCGGCCTGCGCATGAGAGCGCGCGCAGAAAAATGAAAAATTCAATAAGGCCACGAGAGCGAATGCGATGGCGCGTGGTGTGCACGTGAAAGGCATCTGTCCTCCTTGGCGATGCGGGTTTTCCATCGAACCAGGATGCAAAAGAACTGAAGAAATGGCTATACGCCGAACCAGATCGCGGTGTAAAAGGAGATCCCGTCTCAGCGATCAGTCGCATTCTCACCGCGATGATGCGGAGGAGGAATGCGGCTGAGAAGTTGGACACCGCCAACCGGTAACTGTTGCTGTGGAACCTGGTTGACAAATGAGTGACGTGCGTTTGGACGGCCAATTCTGATAACGTGGACCCTTCCGGAAAACTCCTCAAAAAAGACGTGGCAGTCGTCCGGCAATTTGGATTGCGAGGCTTGTGTTGAAAAACGGGTTACTTCTTCTCCTCTATTGATTCCGGGAACGGCAGTTTCGGCGCAAGTGGCACTTCCTACCGTGCTTACGAGCCATATGGTCGTTCAACGCGACTTGCCCGTTCACATTTGGGGCATGGCTGCGCCGGACGAGCAAGTCAGCGTCGCCTTTCGAGGCGAGACGCGCACCACCAAAGCCGGGCAACTGGGCCGCTGGGGCATTTATCTGAAGCCAGGCACGGCGGGAGGTCCGTTTCAGTTGACGGTGCAGGGGTCTTCTCCGGCGGGCGAGGGAGGCGGGGCCGCCGCGCAGACCATCACGCTGGATGATGTGATGGTCGGCGACGTATGGGTTACGTCGGGGCAGTCGAATATGGAATTTCCGATGAGCCGGGCAGCCACGGCGGGTGAGGATCTGCCGCATGCGGACAACTCGCAAATTCGGCTGTTGATGGTGAAGAAGAAGGCGGCTGATTATGCGCTGGACAATGTCGATACGGAAGGCTGGGCGGTATCGAGTCCTGAGACAGCGCGCGATTTCTCCGCCGTCGCCTGGTATTTTGTTCGCGAGATTGTGCAACGTGAGCATGTAGCGGTCGGAGTGATTGACTCCACCTGGGGCGGTACGGTGGCCGAGTCGTGGACGCGGTTGACCGCGCTGGGCGAAGACGCGTCATTGGCTCCACTCTTCGTCTCGCGCGGCAAGATGACTGAACTTGAGGCCGATGAACTGCTCAAGGAGAAAGACGAGCAGCGCCAGCGTGACGAGGCGAAGGCGCAGGGGAAGCCAGAGCCCAAATTCGGATGGCATCCGGCGCTTGAGAGCTGGGGGCCGGGCTTGCTCTGGAACGGCATGATTGCGCCGCTGACTCCGTTTCCGATTCGCGGGGTGATCTGGTACAGGGTGAGAGCAACAGCGCATTGGAGCGCTTTCCTCTTTACGACCGCATCATGCGCACGCTGATCGAGGACTGGCGCCGGCAGTGGGGAGTGGGCGATTTCCCGTTTCTCTATGTACAGATTTCCAACTACAAATCTTCCCCTCCCGAAGCCTGGGCCAGCCTGCGCGAGCAGCAGCTGAAGACGCTGGGGCTGCGCAACACCGCGATGGCTGTCACGATCGATATCGGTAATCCCGATGACGTGCACCCGACCGACAAGGTGGATGTGGGCGACCGTCTGGCACTGGCTGCCCGGGTGCTCAGCTATGGCGAAACAGTGGAGGATTCGGGGCCGATCTTTCGACAAGCAACGCCGGAGGGCGGGTCAATCAGAGCGTGGTTTGATCACGGCAAGGGGATGACGGCCAAGGGCGGCGACTTGACAGGTTTTGAAGTCGCGGGCGCTGACGGCAAGTTTTCGCCGGCCACAGCCACTGTTGATGGGTTGACGGTGGTGGCTACCAGCCCGGAGGTCGCGGAGCCTATGTTTGTGCGTTACGGCTGGGCCAACAGTCCGCAGTGCAATTTGTTCAATAGTGATAGACTGCCGGCCTCGCCGTTCACTTCAGTTCGCTGAAGGGCTGGACAGGTCTGAAACAGGTCGCGCGAGGGATCGCAGGGCTGGTTTGTCTAGCTGACGGCTTCAACTCGCTCAGCGGGGTAGCCGCAGATCGTACAGTTGTCGGCTGCCTTCTGTTCTGACGTGCAGGCACAAACCGGGCAGACATAGAATTCGCGCGTGGCACTGATCCAGGAGGCTGTCTGGGCGGCTTCGACCAGGGGAATGGCCTCATTGTAGAGGCGTTCGTGGGTCTTTTCGGCTTCGAGAGCCCAACTAAAGGCGCGTGAAGCGGTGCTGTTGATGTGGGCTGTCGCTTCTGCGATGAAGGGCGGGTACATCGATTCAATTTCGTACTTTTCACTAGCGCGGGCAGTCTTCAGGTTTTCAAGGGTGCTGCGCACCTTGAATGGGGAGATCTCGGCGCGGGCTTCTGCTCCCATCTGGCGCAGCACACGGGCCTGGTTGGTGGCGTGGATCTGCTCAGCTCGCGCCGCCGCGCGAAACAGGCTGGCGATTCCGGGGAGGCCTTCGGCATCCGCCTGGGCGGCAAACGCCTTGTATTGCTCACGGGCGTTCGATTCGCCTGCGTAGGCGAGAAGGAGGTTCTTGATGGTGGTTTCATTACCAGTTGCAATCATAAGGGCTGGCATTCATCCTACTCCGAAAGTGCTCTTTCAGCCTATGGATGGCTCAAATTCAATGCTGTGATACGAATCACCCCCTGTTTCTGTGGGAAAGGTCCATTGGGCTGATACGGTGATTGTGCTCACATTTATGCGAGTCAGGCGGCCTAGGGGCGAAAATAGCGGACGACTTCAACGGTCGAGGCGGCTACGAGGCCTTCCTCGACCATTGTGTCGAGGAAGGGAAGAAGCCTGGCAATCTGCTCTTCAGTATCGATGATGCTGAGCTGGATCGGCGCATCCTTTGAGAAGGTCCAATGGCCCGAGCGGCGAATCCGGCTGCCGGAACCGTAGCCCTCGATGCCCCGAAAGACGATGGCCTCTGCAATACCCAGTTCCTTGCATTTGGTCACGATGGCCTCGTGCAGCGGTTTGCCGTGCCAGCGGTCGTCTTCGCCGAAATGGATGCGCAACATGCGGGCGGAAAACTGTTCTTTCATGGCAGCTTTTTTACTCCGTAGCGGCATCTGGCACAGTGGCAGGGTTTTCCTGTCCTGCATCGACTGCGCGATAGGCATACTTGATAATGTCGACGTCGGAGAAGACGACCAGGCCTTCCTCGACCATCTGGTCCACCATATGCAGAAAAGCGCGGAGCTTTTCGGCGGTATCGACTGCCGACAGCATCACGGAGCCGTGATGCGGCGAGAGCAGGGCTTTTTCCTTGTGCATGCGGCGGTGCGCACCGTAGCCGAGGATGCCGCGATAGACGGTGACACCGGCGATATCGTTGGCACGCATCGCCTCGACCAGTGCCTTGTAAAGCGGCTTATCTTTCCAGCGATCCTCCTCGCTCAGAAAGATGCGCATCATCTGCGCCTTCCCTTGGATCTTCAAATGCGCAGGGGCCGGCAGCCTGGCAGGCTTGGAAAGCTGGGCGGGCTTGGCCACGGTGGTTTCGTGCATCTCGATCAAGCCGGTGCCTGCCAGTTCCTCCAGTTTGCCGAGGATTGCATCTACCTTTTCTCGCGACTCAATGAACTCGATTTTCAGCGGCAGATGGTCAGAGATGTCGATGAGGTTTGAGGAGTGCATGTGATGATCGGCGCCAAATCCGGCGATGCCTTTCATGACAGTGGCGCCAGCCACGCCGCGATAAAAGAGGAAATCGAGAATGCTCGAGTACACGGGGACGCCATGATGGGTGGTTCCGTCGCTCAGGTAGATGGTGACCTTGACGGCTTTTCCTGGATTTAACATGCACTCTCCGGCCGAGCAACTGAGGATTCTAGTTCAATGGGAAGGTACAGTCGAGCGACGGTTAAATGTAGTCGGCCAACTGCGCTCCGCACCACACGGCGGCGAGGCCGAGGATGACGCTTCCGAGGGCATACAACGCTGCGATAGCAAAGGCTCCTGAACGCAGGGTGAAGAGTGTTTCCCATTCAAAGGTGGAGAAGGTGCTGTAAGCGCCGACAAAGCCGACCGGGATCAGATACCGCCACGCCGGGCTCAATTCGACGTGTTTGCTGAGCCAGGTGACCGAGAAGCCAACGATAATGCATGCGGTCATATTGATAACGAAGGTGCCGTAGGGAAACCTCGAACCCATGCGGCCGCCAATGGTGGAGCCGACCCAATACCGCGCGATGGAGCCCAGCGCGCCGCCCAGCGCGATGAGCAGATATTTCTGCAAAGGAGTTCCTCCGTTCAAGCCGAAGCATATCGGCAAATGAAACGCCCTCCCCGGTCTGAGCACATAGACCCTGGGGAATCCAGATTCCAATCGTCAATTTTGCGGGGATCGCGCCGGGACATAACTCCGACAGGATACCCCTGTCAGGAGTCATCATCTGTCCGGCCTATCGGAGGGGACAGCGGTTTAGGGTGAACTCCATCACCACTAACAACAGATCAATTACACGATGGGATGAGGGTCAGTGTCAACCGAAGAAGCTTGTGGTCTCTGTGCGACGATCACATTCAACGACGGGAAACTGCGTCGAGGGAAGGCGCTACTCAAGGAATCCGGGCAGGACAAAACTCGAACCCCCCCCCGTGCTCGTCCCAGTTGACCACCCTCGAATGCAATGTGAGGGTATCCCCAGGGTTCGAACCGTCGGTGTCCGCCATTTGCAGCGTGATGCGGATTACCGTGCCAGGCAGCCAACGTTCATCGGTCTTCATATAGAATCCCGTGACGCTAAAATTCCTGATCTCATGCGGCTCGGCTCTTCCGGAGGTATAGAAGTAACCAACCAGCCCAGGGTTCGCGATTCGAGGGGCGCGACGCTGTGAACGCTGTCTCTCTTCTACGGTTTCAAGTTCGAGCTCGGGATAAAGCCAGGAGAGAAGCTGGATTTTTGCAGAGAGCCTGGCTTCGTCGTGTTCGGTCTTCATGTGCTTGAGAGGGTCGACGCTCGGCATCTGGAGTTCCGGCCTGTAGGAGGGATGCAGCTCAGGAAACACGCTGTAGAGGAGTTTCACATCCCAGCGCCTGGCCAGGTTCATGGCTTTCCGCTGCTGTTTTTTGTCTACCTTCGGAGTTTCAGCTTGCCCCTCAATTACAGGGCTCGCACTTGAGGAAGCTTCAAGAAGAATTGCGTCCGTGGTTGGATCTCCAAGGGGCGACTCAGTTGACGCGGTTGCGCCCGTGTCAGTGTCTTCATCAAGAGAGGTGAGTGTGTCTTCGGGCCCGAGATGCGGGAGCGGTTCTGGCTGGACATCGCCAGACACAGAAGGCTCAGTTGATTCGATTGCCGGAAGCGGCTGGTCTTCTATCGGAAGCTCGCTCGGCGCGTCGATCGGGAGGTCAGAGACATTCGCGACCGATGCGACAAGAGGTGGATCGGCGAAAGCTGGATCGGCGGATGCGGGCGCGGAGGATACGGGATCGGGTTCGGACGGCGGTGGCTGAGTTGGTTCTGCGGCGAGAAGCTCTGCGGGGACGGGTTCTGGAGAAGCGGGAGCGGTCGCTTCCTGTGCGAGATCCGGTTCAGGAAGGACGGACACATTTGTGGCGACTTCTGGCCATGCGGAGTCGACAGTGGTTGTTATCTCGGTCGCAGGTTGAGACGCGGGTTCGACGGCCGGAGGGGGCGGGCAATCCATCACGAAGGGGCTATCTACCGCAGGCGGAAAATTCAGCACGGGCGGGTTATCAACCGCGGAGGTTGGAGCGGAGCGCTTTTTCTTTGGCCGCTGAAGAATCTCCGGCGACTCTACGGCAGGGCTGGGGATATTCGAGTTCTGGAAAGCAAGGGGTGCAATCGCGGGTTGGGAAGAGGGAGGCGAGCTTTTTGACCGTTTCGCAGGCCTCAGTACGGCGTCTGTGGGAGCCGGGGCTGGAGCGGCAGGTTTCTGCACGAGTTCAAAAGTGATGTTCACGCGGTTTGCTGCGGAGGCAGGAGCACCGGCCGCCAGCGGGGCGACTCCCTCAGGATGCGGCGGACCTTTTGCCCCTTTGGATTGAGGCGTTGCAGTTTCGAGAGCGCGAAGAGCGATGCGATCTCCGGTGAAGGTCTTCGATGAAGCGATGCTTTTGGGCGGAAGAACGAGCGCGCTGGTGGGCAGGCCTTTGAACGGCACGAAATTGCTGGTCTGCGTTATTTCGACATCGTGGACAACGCGATACTCATCGTCGAGATAAATCAGGTCAAACGGAGAGTAGGATCGCGCGATGGGAAGGCCGTGGAAGCGAGTAACCCAGTGTCCCGCTCCGGCGGCAGGAGTGAGTCCCTCCATCAGAATTTTGAGGACCTTGATCGGCTCATTGACTGAGTCGACGATCGTGATTCCCGAGGCGAGTTGTCTCTTGCTGGACTCGTTGTATGCACTGAATATGCTGGTGTTCACAGCCCCTCATAGACGAGACAAGGTCGATTCGGAAGGCGCTATGCGCGCACCTGTTGGGCGAAGTTTTTCATTGCTGGAGGGTTAACGTCAAGCGAGAACCGAGTCCGAGGGGATTCCGGAGTAACGGAAATCTATGTCTGCGTCCACGACGCAGGGCCAAGTCCTGGGTCCGATCAGTGATGGATTCGGTTATTCGCTATCGCCGCTCGAAGGCCGGGCGAGTTCAGAGTAGATGGGCAGGATCGTCGTTTCGTCCGTCATCGCGGCGTCGATTTGCCGCCGGATGGCATTTTTCACACCTGAGAGATCAGTGTGCAGCAGGGTTGTTCCATCCATTTCCGCGCCGAAGATGTCGGCCCCATTCAAGAGCGCCTCCCGCAACACTGCTTGGCGAAGATCGACTCCGATCAGGTCTGAATCGCGAAGGTCTGCGTGCCGCAGATACGCCTCCACCATTACGGCGGAACGAAGAGTCGCACCCCGCAGGAATGCGTCTGCCAGCATTGCGCGCGACAGATTCGCGCCATCGAATTGAACGCCTTCCAACTGAGCATTGCGCAGATTCACGCCGGGGAGGTAGGCATCCCTTAAATCGATCCTGTCCTCTTCTGATTCATACTCTACGGTTCTGTGCGCGATCATCGTGAGGATAGCCTGAACCTCGGCTGCTACTGGCTCCATCGGTGTCTTCTTTGTCGTTTCACGTACATATGAAGAGAAGACATTCATGACGGAAGTGTGGTCTTTGGGAGAGTCCCGCGCGATGCGTGCCAGGGCGTAAATGCCGCCCAGCCGCACTTCAGCTTTGTCGCTCCCGAAGTGCTCAATTGCATCGTTGAACCTTTGCGTGATTTGACCTTCCTGCGCGAGCCGAAAATTGCGCCAGGTGAAATACACTCCCAACAGGAAGAAGGCGCCCCCAAGTACCTGGATGACGGTCCGGAAAATGTCGTTCTCGGCGGCGATGCGGTCCTTTGAGTCCCTGATAGAAGCGATGGAAGTCTGCCACTGCGGAATCCGGGTGACCAGCAGTGTGATGGCCGAGAGCGTGGCGAGGCTCACCACGAGCACCAGGATGTAAGGAACTATGCTGCGCGTGCCCGTGATGAAATGCCTTGCCGATCGGCTTCTGAGAAACCGACGCCATTCAGCGTGCACGAGAAACCTCGAAATTTTGATGTTCAACCGTCAATTTGAAGACGCCGAGTGCTGCGTCGACGGTTTCGTACATGGGCACATCGCGTAGCAAGGCGACATCGGAGATGGTGGATAACAGACGCTGCTCAACGCCGGCGAGAAGCAATTCACCGGAATGGCTTTGGATATCACGCCGAGCAGCGATCAACCTGTCCGCCGCGTAGCGATCGATGTCTAACACCTGCGGGAACAGGAGAATCACTGACTCGGCTCCCGAATTGACCGCGGATTGAATCGCAGCAGTTACTCGCGAGGCGCCGAATTTTTCGGTCAGAGCTCCTTGAATGGTGATGACAGAGACGTGGAAAAAACGGCGCTCGCTGACGATGATCTCCGGATTGCGCCTCGAATCAAAGTATGCGAGTGCAGAGCTGAGCGAATCGAAAACAGGGAAGATTTTATAGAGTCTCGTGACCTGGAACATATCAGATACCCGTTTGGTCACATCGAAGATAACTAACTGCCCTCCTAAGTTGGCGACGGTGGTGTAGCCCGAAACCATTTCGCCGTTCCCGCTCGAGTCCTGGTACGTGATGTCTCCGTAATCAAGTGCCAGCTTCCTCTGACCGGCCCAGATTGCCTCGCGAACGGCATTGCGGTAAACCACGGATCCTTCACCAAGGGTCACCCGTCCGTTGAACTCCATCACGGTGACGTCCAGTTTGCGCACGACATTCAGCCTTAAACCCATTGGTGCGGATTATATGCGAGTTTTTGCTGAAGCTTAAGAACTTCTGGAAGGGAAATCTCCAGAGCAGATCGATTCCGGTGAGACCGCGCACGGGGGCCGTGTAGCTGCAAATCGAACAGCCCTGAAGCCGATTCAATTGCTTAGTTGTGCTTGCCCTTCCACTCTGCGTATGGCCCCTGGAAATCCTCGATGCCATCGGGCTTGAAGTTCCAAAGGCGCGTTGCGACCTCGTCGATCAGATCGTGATCGTGGGTGACCAGCAGGACAGTGCCTTCGTAGCGTTGCAGCGCGATGTTGAGCGCGTTAATGGCTTCGAGGTCGAGATGATTCGTCGGCTCGTCGAAGATGAGGATGTTGGGCTTGGTGAGGATGAGCTTGCAGAAAACGAGACGCGCCTGCTCGCCGCCGGAGAGCGCCTTGGTCTGCTTCTCGCCCTCTTCGCCGGAGAAGAGCATCTGGCCGAGGATGCCGCGAATCTCTTCGACGTGGGCCTGGGGGTTCCAGCGATGGAGCCACTCGGCCACGGTGAGGCCGTGCTCGATGGTCGAGCCTACATCCTGCGGGAAGTAGCCGATCTGCGCTTCGTGGCCCCAAAACACGGCTCCTGAATCAAGCGTGAATTCCTTGTCGGCGAGGCCGGGATAGTTGGCTAGCAGGCTCTTGAGCAGAGTAGTTTTGCCGGCGCCGTTGCGGCCCATGAGACAGATCTTTTCGCCGCGCAAGACGTTGGCGGTGAATCCGTCGATGACCTTCAGATCGCCATAAAGCTTGGTAATGTGCTTGAACTCGAGCACGTGCTTCCCACTGGGACGCACCTGATCGAAGCGAATGTAGGGGCGCTGAATGTTGGAGCGGGCGAGTTCGTTGGTCTGCAGGCGCTCCACTTCTTTGCGGCGGCTGGTGACCTGGCTGGAGCGGGTTCCGGCAGCGAAGCGGGCGATGAATTCATTCAGTTGCGCAATTTTCTTGTCGCGCTGCGCGTTTTGCGATTCCAGCGTTGAACGAATCTGAGTTTTTGCCATCACCATCTCGTCGTAGCCGCCGGTGTAGGTAATGATGGTTTGATAGTCGATGTCGGCGGTATGGGTGGTGACGGAATTGAGGAAATGGCGGTCGTGCGAGATCGCAATCAAGGTGCCATCGTATCCGTTGAGAAAATCCTGCAGCCAATGCACGGAGTCGAGATCGAGGTAGTTGGTGGGCTCGTCGAGCAGCAGGGCTTCGGGTTTGCCGAAAAGAGCTTGCGCCAGGAGCACGCGGACTTTCTGCCCGCCCTGTAACTCGCCCATCTTGCGGTCGTGCAGTTCTTCAGAGATATCGAGGCCGTCGAGAAGCACGGCGGCATCACTCTCCGCGGTGTAGCCGTCTTCGTCGCCGATCACGCCTTCGAGTTCGCCCAGACGCATGCCGTCGGCGTCGGAGAGCTCGGGCTTCTCGTAGATGCGGTCACGCTCTTCAAGGGCGGCCCACAGTGGCCGGTTGCCCATGATGACGGTATCGATCACGCGGTAGGCGTCAAAGGCGAATTGGTCCTGGCGCAGAACGCCGAATTTGCGGGGACGTACAACGGTGCCTTTCTGCGCGTCCAACTCGCCGGTGAGGATTTTCATAAATGTGGACTTGCCGGAGCCGTTGGGGCCGGTGAGTCCATAGCGGCGGCCGGGCACGAAGCTGACGCTCACTTCCTCGAAGAGCACCTTCGAGCCGTAACGCATGGTGACATTGCTGACGCTGAGCATTTTTTTCTGGTTCCTAGATGGGGCCGCAGTTTGGTATCGGCTGCGCCGGCCGGATGAAGGTGAATTTAGGCCATTATTTGGGCGCACACACGGGCAGCCCCAGAGAAATTGCCGTAACTCTAGTTTCTCACAAGGGGGAGACTCACCGGCCGCTGCTGGGTTTGCGCTTTCCGATGTCTGAGAATCCAAACATGGGGCACCCATTTTGTGCTTGAGGGCGCAACAAAACTAGCCGAGGAAGGCCATGACGACGTGGTTGACTACGAAGGCCGCGCTCCATGCCAGCACCAGCATGTAAGTGAACTGGAGGGCGGGCCATTTCCAGCTATTGGTTTCGCGGCGAACCACGGCCATGGTGGAAGTGCACTGCATGGCAAAAGCGAAGAAGATCATCAGGGCCAACGCTCCGCCCAGAGTCATGTCGTGATGCAGGGCGGTTTGCAGGTGCATGGCCTGGGTGGCGGGGTCGGCGCCATACAAGGTGCCCATGGTGCTGACCATGACTTCGCGAGCCAACACGCTGGAGAGCAATCCAATCCCGATCTTCCAGTTGAAACCGAGGGGTGCGATGGCCGGCTCAATAAAGTGTCCGAGGCGGCCGATCATGCTGTCAGCCAGTTGGGGCGCAGCGTAGGAACCCCCCAGCATGTGAATCGGTGGGATATGCGCCAACACCCACAGGGCCAGGGTGACGCACAGGATGACTGTGCCGGCCTGGCGCAGGAAGACCTTTGCACGATCAATCAATCGCAGGGGCAAGGGAGCGGAGGGTCGGCATGCGGTACTGCGGCAATTCGAGGATGAAGGGTGTCTCGCTCGACTTGAGAATTGAACTCTTGAGCAGCCACGCAGTGGTCATGGCGGCAACGAACCCAGCCAGGTAGAGCCCCAGCATGACGAGAGTGCGCAACCCAAGAAATCCGTGCAGGAAAGCGATGTTGGGGATAAACGCGGCGATCAGCAGCATGTAGACCGGAAGGCGTGCCGAACACGTCATGAACGGCGCAACTAGAATGGTCGCGAACCGGTCGCGCTTGTTCTCGATGGTCCGCGTGGCCATGATCGCCGGAACGGCGCAGGCGTAGGCAGAGAGCAACGGAATAAAGGCCTTGCCGTTGAGCCCGATGGTGCGCATCACGCGGTCGGCGATCAGCGCTGCGCGGGCGAGGTATCCGGAGTCTTCGAGAACTCCGATGAACAAAAACAGGAGCAGAATCTGGGGGAGGAAGACAAGAACGGAGGAGATGCCCTTCCATGCGCCATCGAGAAGGAAAAATTGGAGCCAGCCGACGGGCAGCAGGGGCCGTACCAGGTCAGCCATGCGGGCGAGAATATCGCCAAAATCCGTCGGAGAGCGGCTGGCCGATGGAGAAGACCACCTCAAAGATGCCACTGACGCCCAGCAGCGAACAGGAGCGGTCCCCAGATGCGGTGGAGGAGGATGTTATCGATCCTGCGGCTGTTTTCCGC
>CAVQZQ010000009.1:0-17763 GCA_963718435.1 uncultured Acidobacteriota bacterium
TTGGCAGAGACTGCACTGCATCCGGGCAAGCTCAGCGATACGCGTGAGCTTTCGCCCGCGCTATGGCAACTACATTGGCGGCAAGTGGGTTGAGCCCGCTTCCGGCCAATACTTTGAGAACGTCACGCCGATTACCGGCAAAACATTTTGCGAGATTCCCCGCTCCAATGCCCAGGACATCGAGCGCGCGCTGGATGCGGCACACGCGGCACGCGAAGCATGGGGGCACACAAGCCCGACCCATCGCGCCGGCATCATGAACCAGATCGCGCAGCGCATGGAAGACAACCTCGACATGCTGGCGCTGGCCGAGACCTAGGATAACGGCAAACCCATTCGCGAGACCACGGCCGCCGATCTGCCGCTCGCCATCGATCACTGGCGCTACTTTGCCGGCTGCATCCGCGCGCAGGAAGGCACGATTTCGGAGATTGATCATGACACCGTGGCCTACCATTCCACGAGCCGCTCGGCGTAGTCGGCCAGATCATTCCGTGGAATTTCCCGATCCTGATGGCTACGTGGAAGCTGGCGCCGGCGATCGCCGCGGGCAACTGCGTGGTGCTCAAGCCGGCCGAGCAGACACCGGCCAGCATCCTGGTATGGGCGGAACTGGTTGGCGATCTGCTGCCTCCGGGCGTGCTGAACATCGTCAACGGCTTTGGCCTGAAGCCGGGCAAGCCGCTGGCGTCGAGTTCGCGCGTCGCCAAGATCGCCTTCACGGGCGAAACCACTACCGGTCGCCTCATCATGCAATACGCCAGCCAGAACCTGATCCCGGTAACGCTGGAACTGGGCGGCAAGTCACCCAAATCTTCTTCGCCGATGTCTGCCAGGAAGACGACGAATTCTTCGATAAGGCAATTGAAGGTTCGTCGATGTTCGCCCTCAACCAGGGCGAAGTATGCACGTGCCCCAGCCGCGCGCTCATCCAGGAGAGCATCTACGATAGTTCATGGAGCGGGCGCTGAAGCGGGTGGAGGCCATCAAACAGGCCAATCCGCTGGAAAGCGACACCATGATCGGCGCTCAGGCATCCAGCGAGCAGCTTGAGAAGATTCTGAGTTACATCGACATTGGTCAGCAGGAAGGCGCTGAGTTACTAACCGGGGCAGCCGGGCCAAGCTTGGCGGCGAGCTGGACGGCGGCTACTATGTGCAGCCCACCGTCTTCCGCGGCCACAACGCATGCGCATTTTCCAGGAAGAGATCTTCGGACCGGTGGTTTCTGTCACGACGTTCAAAAACGAATCGGACGCGCTGGAAATCGCCAATGACACGCTCTATGGCTCGGCGCGGGTTTGTGGACCCGCGACATCAACCGCTGCCATCGTTTGGGCCGCGGCATCCAGGCTGGACGCGTGTGGATCAACTGCTATCACGCTTATCCTGCGCATGCGGCGTTTGGCGGATACAAGCAATCGGGCATAGGTCGCGAGACCCACAAGCATGATGCTCGATCACTATCAGCAGACCAAGAACCTGCTGGTGAGTTATAGCCCCAAGAAGCTTGGGTTCTTTTAACCAAAGGATGGAGTTATGCCGGAGTTACCGCAGCAGGTGTTGGCAACCGATCTGGCAATCCATCTGACCGGGTCCTGCGCGAAAAGCATGGTTCGCTGATGTTCCATCAGTCGGGGGGCTGCTGCGACGGCAGTTCCCCGATGTGTTATCCACGCGGCGAATTTCTCATTGGCGATTCGGATGTGCAATTGGGCGAGGTGGACGGAGAGCCGTTTTACATGAGCCGCAGCCAATTCGAGTATTGGAAGCACACGCAACTGATTCTCGACGTGGTTCCAGGCCGAGGCGGCATGTTTTCGCTCGACGGGCCGGAGGGTCTCAGGTTCCTGATCCGTTCGCGCGTCTTTGATGATGCCGAGATCGCGGAACTACGCGCTGCCGGCGCATCTAATCCCAAAGTGCATTCACCCAATCCATCGGAGCGTCGAGCATGAACGAGGCCGTGATCGTTTCGGCTGTGCGAACCCCGCTGGGCAAATTTCAGGGTTCGTTGCAGCCGTTTTCCGCGCCCCAATTGGGCGCCATGGTGGTGCGTGAGGCAGTGCGCCGGGCGGGCCTCGATGCCGCGCAGGTCAATGAATGCATCATGGGCTGTGTCATTCAGGCGGTCTTGGCCAGATCCGCCCGCCAGGCCGCGATCTTTGCCGGTCTGCCGCCGGAGGTGGGCGCGCTTACCATCAACAAAGTTTGCGGATCCGGGCTCAAGTCTGTTTCTCTCGCCGCCCAAGGCATTCAAACGGGTGATGTAGATATCGTTGTGGCCGGAGGCATGGAGTCCATGACGAATGCGCCCTATCTTCTGCCTCAGGCCAGAGGCGGCTACCGCATGGGCAATGGCGCGCTGGTCGACTCAATGATTCAGGATGGCCTGTGGGATGCGTATAACAACTTTCACATGGGCACGGCTGCGGAATGGTAGCTGCAAAGTTCGGTATCACACGCGAGGAACAGGATGCCTTCGCCGCCGAATCGCACTGTCGGGCTGCGGCCGCCACCACGCAGGGCGTATTTCGCGATGAGATTTTGCCGGTCGAGATTCCAACCCTCGCAAAGGCGAGAGCCCTCGCGTATTCGATGCCGACGAGGCAATCCGCCCTGAGACCAACGTCGAAGCTCTCGGCCGACTCAAGCCCGCTTTCAAAGAGGGCGGCACAGTGACTGCGGGTAATGCGCCGGGCGTCAGCGACGGAGCCGCAGCCCTGGTTGTCACCGGCGCCGAACGGGCAAGGGAATTGGACCTGCGGCCAATGGCTCTCATTCGCGCACAGGCTACCAGCGGCCGCGAACCGGAGTGGTTCAGTCTTGCTCCCATCGACGCCGTGCGCAAGGTAGCCGTGAAAGCGGGCTGGGCGCTCGCCGATGTTGAGCTATTCGAGCTGAATGAAGCTTTCAGCGTGCAGGCCCTCGTCGTCCTCAGGGAGTTAGGCCTCGATCCAGCCCGAGTCAACGTTCACGGGGGAGCCGTTGCGATGGGCCATCCCATCGGCGCTAGTGGCGCACGGGTGCTGGTCACACTTCTCTATGCGATGCGGCGGTATGGCAAATCGAAAGGAATTGCTGCCCTTTGCCTGGGTGGGGGAAATGCCGTTGCCCTGGCCGTTGAGAGCCTCTGAAAGGAGACCCTTTTCCTCCATTTTCAGGGGGCGAATTTCGTGCCTGAGTGTCCGGAATCGGACACCCTACCCCGCAACCGGTCACATCACACTCCGACTCCAACCCGTTTCTTCCGTTGAACATCTTTGTTTTCAGCGACGAGCGCGCAGGGAACTTCTGGCAGGTCAAATGCAATATCCAGGGTGTGATGGATATCGCACGCCCAGACCTGAAGCAAAAGAAACAGCGCCGCCTGGTAATTTGGGCTGGCGCAGCGGCGGTGATCATTGCCGTTGCTGCTGTTGCCGTTTATCGGCTCAAACCGGCAGCGCCTACCGTAGATCGCTCCACCATTTGGACTGACACCGTCAAACGCGGCCCGATGATCCGCCAGGTCCGTGCCTCGACGGGTTCTCTGGTTCCCCGGGAAGACAGTATTGAGCTGATTCCCGCGCAGACCGACGCGACCGTCGTCCGTATCCGGGTGTTGCCCGGCACGGAGGTCACTCCGGATACCGTCCTTTTGAACCTGGCAGATCCTCAGCTTGACCAGCTATTGCTCAATGCGCAGTTGGCACTGAAAGCCGCGGAGGCCGACTACAAGAGCATGCAGGCGACGCTCCAAAGCACATTGATGGACAAGAAGACCGCCGCCGCCGAAGTGAACTCCAACTACACGCAAGACCAGTTGCAGGCCCAGACCGACAAGGCGCTCTTCGACCTCGGCGTCATTTCCGGCCTGACGTATAACAAGTCAAAAAACACCGCTGACCAGCTGACCACGCAACACCAACTCAGCCAGGAACAGCTAGACGTAAATCAGAAAGCGATCGAAGTTCAGCTTGCCTCCTCCCAGACCAAGGTCGACCAGGCCAAGGCCCTGCTCAACCTTTATCAAAAGCAGTCACAGGCGCTTGAAGTCAGGGCCGGAATCTCCGGAACCCTCGCACCATTGACTACGCCGCTGCAGGTAGGCGAGCACGTCAGCACCGGAACCTCCGTGGCCGAGGTGATTCAGCGCGACAAGCTCAAGGCTGCCTTGAAGATCGCTGAAACCCAGGCGCGCGACGTGCAGATTGGGCAACCAGCCTCAATTGACACCCATAATGGCGTAATTCCGGGCCGGGTTACACGAATTGATCCCGCGGTACAGAACGGAACGGTCACCGTTGACGTAGAGCTATTAGGGCCTTTGCCGCAGGGTGCTCGGCCCGACCTGAGTGTGGATGGGACAATCGACCTCGAGCGAATGACGGATGTGCTCCGCGTGGGCCGCCCGGCGCTTGGAAACGAGAATTCCACGCTGAGTCTGTTCAAGGTCGATCCTGAGGGCAAAGGTGCAACGCGCGTTCCAGTAAAGGTGGGTCGCGCATCGGTCAACGAGATCCAGGTGCTTGAAGGGCTCAGGGAAGGTGACACAGTGATTCTCTCCGACATGTCGCGTTACGACAGCGTCGACCGCATCCGTCTGGAGTAGGCACCGGGTAGTTGCAGAGCCCGGATTGAGTGATAGTTGCTACTGACAACTGAATACTGAAAAATAGGAAAGGGGTACAGGATGGCATCAACGACAAGCTGATTGAAATCGAAGAACTGACCAAAGTCTTCTACACCGATGAAGTGGAAACCCATGCGCTCTCTGGCATTCACCTCACCATTTCGCGTGGAGAGTACGTGGCGATGTCCGGGCCGTCGGGCTGCGGCAAATCCACGCTACTGTCCATCCTGGGCCTGCTCGATACGCCCACGGGCGGCAAATACCTGCTCAACAACAAGCCGGTCGAGAACCTCAGTTTCAGCGAGCGTTCTCGCATCCGTAACCAGGAGATCGGCTTCATCTTCCAGAGCTTCAATCTCATCGGCGATCTCACCGTCGAAGAGAACGTGGAACTGCCGCTCACTTATCGCGCCGGCATGCCCTCAGCGGAGCGCAAGAAGCGCGTAAAGGAAGCTTTGGAGCGCGTGAACATGGCGCACCGCATGCGGCACTATCCCGCACAGCTCTCTGGCGGACAACAGCAGCGTGTCGCCGTAGCTCGCGCATTGGCTGGATCTCCTTCGATCCTGCTGGCCGATGAGCCTACCGGAAACCTCGACTCAAAGAACGGCGAAGCTGTGATGCATCTGCTCGCGGACCTGCATCGCGAAGGCTCGACCATCTGCATGGTGACGCATGATCCGCGTTTCGCCAAGCATGCCGAGCGCGAAGTGCACCTGTTCGACGGAAAGGTTGTGTCAGAGGACGAGCTGAAGAAGCTTACGGAAGAAGTGGAGGCGTAACAGTGCTTCAGGACTTCGTTACGCGTGCGCCAACTCCGCATGTCGCCGGGGTTTACCCTGACGGCGGTGCTTACGCTTGCCTTCGGCATCGGCGCCACGACTGCAATTTTCTCTATTGTCGAAGGCGTGCTGCTTCGTCCTCTGCCGTTTCCACAGCCGGATCGGCTGGTGACGCTCGGCGACATCGAGAAGGCACAGGCAGCGACAACGGCGGAATCTCCGGCGTGACGGCTCCGGAGATCCGTACCTACATGCAGGACACCCGCGGGTTCGCTGCCCTCGGCGCCTATCAACAGAGCGGGTATGAACTCTCCGGCGCAGGCGACCCCGCGCAGATCAATGGGTCCCGCCTTACCGGCAGCATGTTCGCGGTGCTGGGCGTTGCGCCGCAAATGGGCCGCGGATTCACGCAGAGAGAAGACGAAACCAGCCAGCAGGTAGCCGTCATCAGTTATCAGATGTGGCACAGCCGCTTTCACAGCACGGACAATATTCTTGGTCAGAAAATACTTCTCGATCGGAAGCCCTACGAAATCATCGGCGTTATGCCGCGCGATTTCGAGTTTCCGCTGGTTCCCGGCCAACTGAACCGCAGCGAACTGTGGGTGCCCATGAGCCTTACGCCGCAAGAGGGCGCGGGCTCGTGGAATTTTCAGATGGCGGGTCGGCTCAAACCGGGAGTGACACCTGTGCAGGCGCAACTGAATGCGGTGCCAGTCGCGCACGAGATCATGCGTGCCTTTCCCGCATTCATGTCCAGCCTGCGTATCCAGCCGGTCGTGAAATCTCTGCAGGAATACACCGTCGAACAGGCCCGCCCGCTGGTGCGCACACTTTTCCTGGCCGTTGCCGTTGTGCTGTTCATTGCATGCGTCAATCTGGCCAGCCTGTTGCTCGTGAGGGTGATTCGCCGCCGCCGCGAAATCGCTGTGCGTCTCGCACTGGGCGCAAATTCAGTAGCAGTGATTCGCCAGAATCTGATCGAAGCTCTGTTCTAAGCATTTCCGGCGGACTGCTTGGGCTTGCCCTCGCGGCCGTCGCGTTGCGCGTGGGTGTCAGCTTTCTGCCGGAGACGCTCCCCCGTGTCAGCTCGATCGGGCTCGATTGGAAGGTCATGGCGTTTGCCCTTCTGCTCGCCGTGGTCACGGGATTCTTGTGCGGGCTTCTTCCCGCCTGGTCCGCTGCCCGCACCAGCGTGAACGACGCCTTGAAAGAGGGGGGCCGCACAGGTACCGCCGGCGCGGGCACGCACGCGTGCGCTCAGTGCTCGTCATTGCCGAGATCGCGGTCGCCCTTGTGCTGCTCACCTCGGCGGGGTTGCTCCTGCGTAGCTTCGACAAACTGCGCTCCGTCGACCTCGGCTTCCGCACAGATCACACATTGACAGCGTCGTACAACCTGCCGCAACGGCAATATTCTACCCAGGCCTCAGTGGACGCATTTAACAACACACTTCTAGAGAAACTGCAGCGGTTGCCGGGCATCAAATCGGTTGGTGTCACCTCACAATTGCCTTCAGGTGGAACAATTCAAACACCGTGTTCGTTGTCGAGGGTACGTCCCGCCCAAAGGCGCGGATCTAAGTCTCGCGTGGCCTTCCTATCTGATCGGTAACTATTTTCAGGCAGCCGGCATCCCTTCTGCTGCGCGGGCGAGAATTCACTACCGCGGACCCCAGACGCGATCGCCACTCGTGATCATCGTGAATCACACAATGGCTCAACACTACTGGCCCGGGCAGGACCCGATCGGCAAACGCGTGCGTTGGGGCCTGTCCGAATCGCCTACGCCCTGGATGACCGTAGTTGGGAGATCGGCGACATCAAGCAGAGCGGGGCCGACGCGCCTCGCGAGCAAATCTATCAGCCAGTCAGTCAGGGGAGTGTCTCCTTCGGCTCGTTGGCGCCCGCAGGCACGCTGGACGGCAATGGCGGCGTCATCGTGCTGCGAACCATGCTGCCCCCCGAGCAGATGGGGAGTGCCTTGATCTCTACCGTGGGCTCCATCGATCCGCAGCTTGCGCTTACCCACGTCGAGTCCATGGACAAGGTAATCGAAGAAGGGGAAGCATCGCGGCGGTTTAATACCGTACTGATTTCCAGCTTCGCTACGGCAGCCGTGCTGCTGGCTCTGCTCGGCATTTATAGTGTCATCGCCTTTTCCGCAGCATTGCGTGCGCAGGAGATGGCCATCCGCCTCGCTCTAGGCTCGCAGCGTTCAAGCATCGTTGGGCTTGTTGTCACCTCCGGTGCCAAACTCGGTCTCGCCGGCTGCGCCATTGGAGCCGCGGCGGCAGTGTTCGCCACGCGCCTGATGCGCTCGCTTTTGTTCCAGGTCAATCCGCTGCCCTTACGTTCTCCTGTTGGCCGCGCTTTCAATCTTCGCGCTCGCGCTCGCGGCATCCGTCATACCTGCGCGCCGTGCTGCGTCAATTGAACCGATGCAGGCATTGCGAGACGAATAGCCGTCAAGCTTGAAGTCCACGAAGCGGAACTCAAAGACCACGAGAGAAACACGATGAACAAGATGCTCGAAAACTCGGCTCGCAACCTCCGTTTCGCGCTTCGCCAGTTGCGCAAGTCGGCGGGATTCACAGTGACGGCAGTGCTTACGCTGGCGCTGGGCATCGCCGCTTTGACTACCGTGGCCACATGGACCAAGGCAGTCCTTTACGATCCCTGGCCGCATGTGGTGGCGCCGCGCGCTCTTCGTTTTGTTGATGCAACGATACTCGGCAACAATGGCTATTCGGTGCATTACGATCAATATCGCTATTTGCGCGATCAGGGCCGCTCCATTGAAAATGCGGCTTCCTTCTCCCTCGACTTCGTGAATCTGACCTCAGCCGGGATGCAGCCCCAGGCAATTTCCGCTGGTATCGTTTCGTCGAACTATTTTCAACTCCTGGGGTTCAAGCCGCAGATTGGCCGATTTTTCTTCCTGGCGGCAACGACCGATCCTATGGCGCAAGCGATGAGGTCGTGCTTTCCAACGGCCTTTGGCGCGAGCGTTATGGCGCCGACCCCAATGTCGCGGGCCGCAGCATTTCAATCAACGGCCACGCATTCACCATTGTCGGCGTAGCGCGGGCCGAGTTTGCTGGAATCTTTGGCGGCATTGCGGAGTCGGCATGGCTGCCGCTCTCAAGCTTGCGCGACCTCTCTGCCGATTCGCCGCCCGATCCGCTTCTTCATTATGGTCTGCAGGTAGTCGTTCGTCTTCGTCCCGGAGTCCAGGATTCAGTTGCGGCGGCCGAGGTGCACACGCTTGCCCACAACTTTGCGAGCCAGCAGCACGATAGCAAATACAACGGATGGGATTTGAACCTGGGAGACTCCGCACATTTTCAGCGAGGACTTTTTGGCATCGTTGGCGAGCAGTTGCCTGTCCTCTTCGGAGCATCCGTTCTTCTCATGGTGCTGGTGTGCATCAACATCGCGTCGCTCCTTGGACAACATGCGGCACGCCGGCGCCGGGAAGTTGCCATCAGAACTACTCTTGGAGCGTCGCCATCTAACATTGCCGCGCAAGTCCTGACCGAGACAGGACTCTTAGCCGCGATGGGGGCATTGGCGGGATGGGGCGCCAGCACCGGCATATCGAAAGCGCTCTACGTGCTATTACCCAACTTCGGATTCCCCGTGGCATTCAATCTGCACAGCGATGTGCGCATTATGGTCTTTGTTATTGGCATTGCTTCAGTGGTCACACTGACTTGCGGCATGTACCCGGTACGTCAATCCCTGCAAGTCGCGCAGAGCGAGGCACTGCACGAAGGGGTGCGGCCGTTGCCGGCGGATCGCGCAACAGGCTTGGACAACGGGTCCTTCTCGGCCTTCAACTCGGTATCTGCTTTGTCGTGCTCGTTTGCTGCGGACTCCTCACGCGCACAGCGTTCAGAGATCGTTACGCTCGATACCGGCTTCGATCGAGCTAACTGTCTCGCCGCGAGCTTCGATCTTTCACGCTCGGGATACAAAGCCGAACGCGGCCTCGCTTTGCAGGCGGCGCTCCTTGATCGAGCTCCGCAACGCCCCCGGCGTCATTGGTGCCACTCTCACTTCGCACCTGCCCATGGGTGATATGGGCTCTGGAAATACTCGGGAGTTCAGCATTCCCGGCTATGTGCCGGCGAAGGGCTGAGGAAATGGCGGTGGTTACGGACCTGGAGGGCCTCGATTTCTTTCATACTGATGCACATTCCGTTGCTGCAAGGCCGCGAGTTCAATGTGCATGACAATGCTGCTTCGCCTAACGTTGCGGGTCATCAACGAAAACACGGCGCGCCGCTATCGGTCCAAAGGCGATGCTATCGGCCACAGCGTGTAGGACGAGGTGACAAGGCCCCGGGAGTATCGTGGGCGTTGTGCACGACTACACCTATTACAACCCGCAGATGACTGCGCAAGACCCCGTCCTCTTCCTGCCCCTTTCACAGGAATATTCGAGCCTTATGTTTGTTGCGATCCGCACCCGCATCCCGGAGTCCAAAGGCTGTAACGTCCTGCGTCGGGAAGTCGGAGAATTGGACAGCAAGCTCCCCATCGAAAATGTAGAGACTCTCGATAGAGTCCGTGGGAACACGTGATCAATTATGGCGAGTTCCGGCTGAACTGCTTGGCGTGTACTCGCCTGTCGAGCTTGATGGTGGCCGACGCTCCGTAGGTACGCGGTGATGGCTTATTCCGTCATCGAGCGGCATCGCGAGTTCGCTTTGCGCATCGCCCTTGGCTCGTCGCGCGCAGGGATGTTTCGGCTTGTGCTGGGGCGGAGTTGGTGTTACCGCGGCAATCGGGTTGGTGAGCGGCACGCTCGGCTCCGTTGCCGCCGTGCGGCTGTTGAGAGCCATGCTGTTTGGAGTCACGCCCTTCGATCCCGTCAGCTACTGTGTGGCAAATGCGTTCCCTGCTGTTCACCGTGTTTACCTCCGGGAGGCACCGGCACGCGCCGCGCGGCTTCCATCGAACCCATGCAGGCGCTTGGCGCAATGAATAAGGAGGCGAACCGATGTGATTCCTAATGCGTAGGACCTTCGCTGACGCGCTCCGCCAAGTTGCGCGGAAATCACTGGGGTTCACTTTGCATCGCAGTTCTCACGTCTGGCCCTCGGTCATCGGTGTCACCGCGGCCGTATATAGCGCTGATTCAAACTGTACCTGTTCAGTCCGTCCTGCCTGACTCCCGGAGTCCCGATCTGTTTAGCTGGGCGTAGCCTTGACATTCCGACATAGGAGAAAACCGAACGCTGAGCAAGCCTCGGCACTGCTGCGGATTTTCTTTGCGAACACAACCACGTAGTTTTCCTCTCTCGCCGTTTTCCCTGGATGACTCCGGTGCCGCAGTCAATCTCTCGGTCAATGGTTCTGCCATGCGGTGCAAGTCAACGCGTTGCGCGTCTCTGAGGGCTACTTCCGAACGTTGGGCGTGGCGCCTGCGTCTCGGGACGGTGCCTTCCACCGGAGGAAGACCGGCCCGGCGGTGGCAGATCAGCGGCGTCGAGCGATGGCCTCTGGCAAACATGCTTTTGGCTGAGATCCCAACATTGTCGGCCGTGCCGTTCACATCAACGAAGACGCCTTTACGGTGGTGGCCGTGATGCCTGCCGGGTTCGAAGTGACCGCAGAGACCGCGCCCGGCGTTAATGGGGCGCTCCGGATCATCTGGCAACTGCTGCAACGAAGCCCTGCGACTCCCGGCATACGAAGGTGATAACTTTGAGATGATTGGACGCTTGCGGGATGGCACGACCATTTCACAGGTTCAATCGCAATTGAACGCGCTCAATTCCGCCTTCTATCATCAGGATCCGGAATACAGGACCTGGACAAAAAACGACGACGAAATCCACCAGTTTCGTGTGTGGAAACTGCAGGATGTGATGGTTAGCAACGTACGTCGCAGCCTGCTTACCGTGATAGGGGCTGTGCTGGCCGTTCTGCTCGTTGCCCGCCTCAATCTGGCCGGTCTCTTTATGGCGCGTGCCATGCGCCGTTCGCACGAGATCGCATCGCGTTTCTGAATGGGCGCGTCCAATACGCAACTCGTACGGCTGATGGCCTGCGAAGGTGTTATGCCGACCCTCGGCGGTGGTGTGCTCGGCGTGCTGGTGGCGCGCGCATCGACAGGTCTGATGCGCGCGCCACCAGCACGCCGAGCACACCACCGCCGAGGGTCAGCAGAACACCTTCGCAGGCCATCAGCCGTACGAGTTGCGTATTGGACGCGCCCAGTGCGGAACGCAATGCGATCTCGTGTGAACGGCGCATGGCACGCGCCATCATGAGACCGGCCAGATTGAGGCAGGCAACGAGCAGAACGGCCAGCACAGCCCCCATCACGGTAAGCAGGCTGCGACGTTACGTTGCATAACCATCACATCCTGCAGTTTCTCAATACACACGAAACTGGTGGAGTTCGTTGTCGCGGCTGGTCCAGAAGTCCTGTATTCCGGATCCTGAATGATAGAAGGCGGAATTGAGCGCGTTCAATTGCGATTGAACCTGTGAAATGGTCTGTGCCATCCCGCAAGCGTCCAATCATCTCAAAGTTATCGCCTTCGTATCCGGGAGTCGCGGGGCTTAGTTGCAGCGGCTGCCAGAGATCCGGAGCGCCCATCACGCCGGGCGCGGTCTCTGCGGTCACTTCGAACCCGGCAGGCATCACGGCCACCACCGTAAAGGCGTCTTCGTTGATGTGAACGGCACGGCCGACAATGTTGGGATCTCGGCCAAAAGCGTGTTTCCAGAGGCCATCGCTCAACACCACTGATCTGCCACCGCCGGGCCGGTCTTCCTCCGGTGAAAAGCCCCGTCCCAACGCAGGCGCCACGCCCAACGTTCGGAAGTAGCCCTCAGAGACGCGCAGCGCGTTGACTTGCACCGCATGGCCACCGTTGACCGAGAGATTGACTGCGGCACCGGAGTCATCCAGAACGGCGAGAGAGGAAAACTCCTGGTTGTGTTCGCGAAGAAAATCCGCAGCGGTGCCGACTTGCTCGGCGTTCGGTTTTTCCTGTGGGAATGTAAAGGCTACGCCCATATGAAACTGGTCGGATCCGGGATTAAGGCAGAACGGTCTTCAACAGGACATGTTTGAATCAACGCTATATACGGCCGCGGTGACGCCGATGCCGAGGGCCAGCGTGAGAACTGCCGTCTAAGCGAACCCCGGTGTTATTTGCGCAACATGGCGGAGCGCGTAGCGAAGGTCCTATGCATTAGAGATCGCATCGGTTCGCCTCCTTATTCACTGCGCTAAGCGCCTGCATGGGTTCGATGGAAGCCGCGCGGCGTGCCGGTGCCATGCCGGAGGTAAACACGGTGAACAGCAGGAACGCCGCTGCCACACAGTAGCTGACGGGATCGAAGGGCGTGACTCCAAACAGCATGGCTCTCAACAGCCGCACGGCGGCAACGGAGCCGAGCGTGCCGCTCACCAACCCGATTGCCGCGGTAACACCAATTCCGCCCAGCACAAGCCGAAAGATTCCTGCGCGCGACGAGCCAAGGGCGATGCGCAAAGCGAACTCGCTATGCCGCTCGATGACGGAATAAGCCATCACCGCGTACAGACCAAGCATGGCCACCATCAAGCTCGACAGGGCATACACGCCAAGCAGTTCAGCCGGAACTCGCCATAATTGATCACGTGTTCCCACGACTGTATCGAGAGTCTCTACATTTTCGATCGGGAGCTTGCTGTCCAATTCTCCGACTGCCCCACGCAGGAGCATTACCGCCCCTGACTCCGGGATGCGGGTGCGGATCGCGACAAACATAAGGCTCGAATATTCCTGTGAAAGGGGGCAGGAAGAAGACGGGGTCTTGCGCCGTCATCTGCGGGTTGTAATAGGTGTAGTCGTGCACAACGCCCACGATCTGCCGGGCCTTGTCGCCTACCATCACGCTGTGGCCGATAGCATCGCCTTTGGGCCAATAGCGGCGCTGCCATGCTTTCGTTGATGACCGCAACGTTAGGCGAAGCAGCATTGTCATGCACATTGAACTCGCGGCCTTGCAGCAACGGAATGTGCATCGTATGAAAGAAATCGAGGCCCTCCAGGTCCGTAACCACCGCCATTTCCTCGCCCTTCGCCGGCACATAGCCGGGAATGCTGAACTCCCGAGTATTTCCAGAGCCCATATCACCCATGGGCAGGTGCGAAGTGAGAGTGGCGCCAATGACGCCGGGGGCGTTGCGGAGCCGATCAAGGAGCGCCGCCTGCAAAGCGAGGCCGCGTTCGGCTTTGTATCCCGAGCGTGAAAGATCGAAGCTCGCGGTGAGACAGTTAGCTCGATCGAAGCCGGTATCGAGCGTAACGATCTTGAACGCTGTGCGCGTGAGGAGTCCGCAGCAAACGAGCACGACAAAGCAGATACCGAGTTGAAGGCCGAGAAGGACCCGTAAAATGTCCAAGCCTGTTGCGCGTATACGACGGCAACGGCCGCACCCCCTTCGTGCAGTGCCTCGCTCTGCGCGACTTGCAGGGATTGACGTACCGGGTACATGCCGCAAGTCAGTGTGACCACTGAAGCAATGCCAATAACAAAGACCATAATGCGCACATCGCTGTGCAGATTGAATGCCACGGGGAATCCGAAGTTGGGTAATAGCACGTAGAGCGCTTTCGATATGCCGGTGCTAGGCGCCCCATCCCGCCAATGCCCCCATCGCGGCTAAGAGTCCTGTCTCGGTCAGGACTTGCGCGGCAATGTTAGATGGCGACGCTCCGAGTAGAAGTTCTGATGGCAACTTCCCGGCGCCAGGCGTGCCGCATGTTGTCCAAGGAGCGACGCGATGTTGATGCACACCAGCACCATGAGAAGAACGGATGCTCCGAAGAGGACAGGCAACTGCTCGCCAACGATGCCAAAAAGTCCTCGCTGAAAATGTGCGGAGTCTCCCAGGTTCAAATCCCATCCGTTGTATTTGCTATCGTGCTGCTGGCTCGCGAAAGTTGTGGGCAAGCGTGTGCACCTCGGCCGCCGCAACTGAATCCTGGACTCCGGGACGAAGACGAACGACTACCTGCAGACCATAATGAAGAAGCGGATCGGGCGGCGAATCGGCAGAGAGGTCGCGGAGCTTGAGAGCGGCAGCCATGCCGACTCCGCAATGCCGCCAAAGATTCCAGCAAACTCGGCCGGCGCTACGCCGACAATGGTGAATGCGTGGCCGTTGATTGAAATGCTGCGGCCCGCGACATTGGGGTCGGCGCCATAACGCTCGCGCCAAAGGCCGTTGGAAAGCACGACCTCATCGCTTGCGCCATAGGATCGGTCGTTGCCGCCAGGAAAAAAGAATCGGCCAATCTGCGGCTTGAACCCCAGGAGTTGAAAATAGTTCGACGAAACGATACCAGCGGAAATTGCCTGGGGCTGCATCCCGGCTGAGGTCAGATTCACGAAGTCGAGGGAGAAGGAAGCCGCATTTTCAATGGAGCGGCCCTGATCGCGCAAATAGCGATATTGATCGTAATGCACCGAATAGCCATTGTTGCCGAGTATCGTTGCATCAACAAAACGAAGAGCGCGCGGCGCCACCACATGCGGCCAGGGATCGTAAAGGACTGCCTTGGTCCATGTGGCCACGGTAGTCAAAGCGGCGATGCCCAGCGCCAGCGTAAGCACTGCCGTCACTGTGAATCCCGCCGACTTGCGCAACTGGCGAAGCGCGAAACGGAGGTTGCGAGCCGAGTTTTCGAGCATCTTGTTCATCGTGTTTCTCTCGTGGTCTTTGAGTTCCGCTTCGTGGACTTCAAGCTTGACGGCTATTCGTCTCGCAATGCCTGCATCGGTTCAATTGACGCAGCACGGCGCGCAGGTATGACGGATGCCGCGAGCGCGAGCGCGAAGATTGAAAGCGCGGCCAACAGGAGAACGTAAGGGTCCAGCGGATTGACCTGGAACAAAAGCGAGCGCATCAGGCGCGTGGCGAACACTGCCGCCGCGGCTCCAATGGCGCAGCCGGCGAGACCGAGTTTGGCACCGGAGGTGACAACAAGCCCAACGATGCTTGAACGCTGCGAGCCTAGAGCGAGGCGGATGGCCATCTCCTGCGCACGCAATGCTGCGGAAAAGGCGATGACACTATAAATGCCGAGCAGAGCCAGCAGCACGGCTGCCGTAGCGAAGCTGGAAATCAGTACGGTATTAAACCGCCGCGATGCTTCCCCTTCTTCGATTACCTTGTCCATGGACTCGACGTGGGTAAGCGCAAGCTGCGGATCGATGGAGCCCACGGTAGAGATCAAGGCACTCCCCATCTGCTCGGGGGGCAGCATGGTTCGCAGCACGATGACGCCGCCATTGCCGTCCAGCGTGCCTGCGGGCGCCAACGAGCCGAAGGAGACACTCCCCTGACTGACTGGCTGATAGATTTGCTCGCGAGTAGGCGCGTCGGCCCCGCTCTGCTTGATGTCGCCAATCTCACCAACTACGGTCATCCAGGGCGTAGGCGATTCGGACAGGCCCCAACGCACGCGTTTGCCGATCGGGTCCTGCCCGGGCCAGTAGTGTTGAGCCATTGTGTGATTCACGATGATCACGAGTGGCGATCGCGTCTGGTCCGCGGTAGTGAATTCTCGCCCGCGCAGCAATGGAATGCCGGCTGCCTGAAAATAGTTACCGATCAGATAGGAAGGCCACGCGAGACTTATCCGCGCCTTTGGGCGGGACGTAACCCTCGACAACGAACACGGTGTTTGAATTGTTCCCACCGAAGGCAATTGTGAGGTGACACCAACCGATTTGATGCCCGGCAACCGCTGCAGTTTCTCTAGAAGTGTGTTGTTAAATGCGTCCACTGAGGCCTGGGTAGAATATTGCCGTTGCGGCAGGTTGTACGACGCTGTCAATGTGTGATCTGTGCGGAAGCCGAGGTCGACGGAGCGCAGTTTGTCGAAGCTACGCAGGAGCAACCCCGCCGAGGTGAGCAGCACAAGGGCGACCGCGATCTCGGCAATGACGAGCACTGAGCGCACGCGTGCATGCCCTGCGCCGGCGGTACCTGTGCGGCCCCCCTCTTTCAAGGCGTCGTTCACGCTGGTGCGGGCAGCGGACCAGGCGGAAGAAGCCCGCACAAGAATCCCGTGACCACGGCGAGCAGGAGGGCAAACGCCATGACCTTCCAATCGAGGCCGATCGAGCTGACACGCGGGAGTGTCTCCGGCAGAAAGCTGACACCCACGCGCAACGCGACGGCCGCGAGGGCAAGCCCAAGCAGTCCGCCGGAAATGCTTAGAAACAAGAGCTTCGATCAGATTCTGGCGAATCACTGCTACTGAAGTTGCGCCCAGCGCGAGACGCACAGCGATTTCACGGCGGCGGCGAATCACCCTCACGAGCAACAAGCTGGCAAGATTGACGCAGGCAATAAAAAGCACAACAGCGACGGCCAGGGAAAGCGTACGCACCAGCGGGCGGGCCTGTTCGACGCTGTATTCCTGCAAAGACTTCACGACCGGCTGGATACGGAGACTAGACATGAATGCGGGAAAGGCACGCATGATCTCGGGCGCGACAGGCACGGCATCCTGTTGCGCCTGTACAGGCGTCACACCTGGCTTGAGCCGCCCCACCATCTGAAAATTCCACGAGCCCGCGCCCTCTTGCGGCGTGAGGCTCAAAGGGCACCCAGAGTTCGCTGCGGTTCAGTTGGCCGTGCAACGAGTGTGAAACTCGAAATCGCGCGGCATAACGCCGATGATTTCGTAGGGCTTCCGATCGAGAAGTATTTTCTGACCAAGAATATTGTCCGTGCTGCGCCGTGCCGGAGCTGACCGGGTACCAGATTATCCAGGCGAGGTGCAGCAGTCCTTGAGTTCGCCAAGCAGCACGGGTGGTCTGAAGGCTGAACCACTGGCCTGGCCTGCTGCTGGCGGCCCGCCAGGCCACGGTTGGCGCGCTCGCCGATCGGCGCCGCCGCCGTGACCTTCCTGAACGCCGCGCTGTCCGGCCTGCTCAGCCTGCATGCACGGGTTACGGCCGCGCGATGCCCGGAGAATCCGGTTATGCGCTCGTCCGGCCTACTGCGCCGACGTTTTGCCCGCAGTCTGGCCTCGGCGGGGTCAGACGAGCACGCCGTCGAACGCCGCGGCGAGCTCGGCGTCCCGGTCCGATCAGGAACTCGAAGGCGCTCAGCACGATCACCGGGGTCCGTCGGGCGAGTCCGGCGTGCCAGCACGGTGCACGTGCTCCTCGATGACCGCCATCACGTCGTTTTCCTGCACGACGTCACCCTCGGACACGTGCAGCCTGGACACGACGCCGCCGTACTCCACGAGCACGGGAATCTCCATCTTCATCGATTCCAGTAGAACGAGGGTGTCCCCCTCGGCGATTTGCTCGCCTTCCGCGACGAGCACCCG
>CAVQZQ010000010.1:0-18749 GCA_963718435.1 uncultured Acidobacteriota bacterium
TCACGTCGCCGATGAGCTGGGCCGAGATGTCGATGTAGCAACTGGCGGGAACTTGAGGAAGCAGCCCCTGGTAACTGCGAATCATGATCAAACCCCCACCGGCAGTTTACGGCAAGGCAAAGTATCCGTCCCGCTATGTCCGATATCGAACCGAGTTGCGCGCACAGGATGAAGTATTGTCATTTCGTCGTTAAACAGCGAGAACCGTCACAAATAAAGGGTTCGCGGCTTGACGAGGCACTCAATCAATCACGTAGAATTGAAGTTGAAGTGCCCCTTTGGCAGGTTTGGAGGTGGGATTCTTTGGCAGAGGTTCGCATTCAAGAAGGCGAGCCGCTCGAAAATGCGCTGCGCCGGTTTAAGCGGAAGGTACAGCAGGAGGACATCATTAAGGAAGTAAAGCGTCACTCCTACTACCTGAAACCCGGTGAAAAGCGTCGCGTCAAAGCCGCATTGGCGCGCAAGCGGAATCGTAAGAAAGCTCGCAAGGAGCAGGACTAGTTAGAAACAAAGGAATCGTGACCAGCCGCCATGGCAAACTGCTGAAAACAGGCAGTCGACGCCAGAAAGACCAGCTAGATCGGGGCGGCTGGTTACGATCCTTCAACATTCAGTTTCCCGTCGCGTTCGTGCTGTGCAGGGCGGGAATATCTCAGTCTTCCGCCGGGGGGCGGCAAGACCATTCCATTTGCCGCTAAGCTTGTTGCGGCCCGGGCCCTCGTTGTTGAAAGAGTTCGAAGACAGGGAAACGGGGCCGGCGCAGCTCTCAGGATCATGGCCGAACTCTTCGTAGTTCCCGTCTTTGGGGAAGCCGGCCATGGAGTTTACCGATCGAGTACTGACGTGTATCGATTGCGGCGCAGAGTTTGTGTTCACCGCAGGTGAGCAACTTTTCTTTCACGACAAACAGTTTACCAACGACCCCAAGCGCTGCAAGCAATGTAAGGCGAAGCGCGCAAGTGGGGGCGGACGCGTGCGCGCGGAAACGCGTACCACGTGCTCGGAATGCGGTACCGCCACAACGGTTCCCTTCAAGCCCACGCAAGGCAGGCCAGTGCTGTGCCGGTCTTGCTTCCAAAAGCAGGCAGGGAAATCTCCGGTGGCTAGCGCAGGCTAAGGCTGAATAGAAGGTCCCCCCTAAATTCAGACGGAAAGCCAGCCGCACGAACCAGCGTCGCCAATTGGGCCCAATGGCGCTGGCTGTGGAAGACTGCGTGTCCGAAGATCTTGCGGCGCGTCATACTCCGCGACGACCCAGGCGGAGCCCAGGAGACATCAAGGACATACGGTTCGTCCCAGCTTGCAGCAGGGGCGGTCAGCAGTCCGCGAAAAATCCTCCCGGCTTGTACGTGCAGATCGAATAGCGTGTCGAGCGGGCCGGTCGGCATCTGTTCGCGTTCCGTCACCGGCAGGCCGGCCAGACGCTGGCCCCACCGCAATTCCACTCCCCAGATATGGCGCACGAACTCTTGCACATTTTCCGTTCCGACGATATCACAGGGGAGCTGCAGCAGGGCGGGGTGGGCGGCGAGGTGAGCCTTCCAGAATGCGGAGGACTCCTCGTTCCAGCCCAGCAGTTCTTCAAACGTGATGGCAGGGGTCATGATTCCCTCCAGACCTTCCGGCGAGTCACCTCTTGGAAGGCTTGAGCGCGCGATGGCCGATGTCGCGGCGATAATACATTCCTTCAAACTCAATCTCTGTCGAGGGCTTGGTAAGCGCGGGCCAGAGCCTGCTCCATCGAATCGCCCGCCGCGGTCACGCCCAGCACCCGCCCGCCGCTTGTGACCAGTTGGCTGCCCACCCGCGACGTACCGGAGTGGAAGACCTGGACCTCCGGGACCTGCGCGGCTGCACTGAGCCCGGAGATCGGAAAGCCGGTCTTGTAGCTGCCGGGATAGCCGGAAGAGCTGGCCACCACGCAGGCTGAGGCCCCCCGGCTCCAGCGCAGCTCGACCTCATTGAGGCGGCCGTCGATGCAGGCTTCGAGCACATCAACCAGGTCGCTCTCAAGCCGCATCAGAATGGCCTGGGTCTCCGGATCGCCGAAACGGGCGTTATATTCTAGTACCTCGGGGCCGCGGGCGGTCATCATCAGGCCGCAATAGAGCACACCGCTGAATGGCATGCCCTCCTCGGCCATTCCGGCCACGGTGGGCCGGGCGATATGATGCAGAATCCACTCCGTCATGCCGGGGTCCAGCATCTCGTCGGTCGAGTAGACACCCATCCCACCGGTATTGGGGCCCGTGTCGCCTTCGCCGATGCGTTTGTGGTCCTGCGCGGGAACCAGCGGCACCACGTTGCGGCCGTCGGCGAGGCAGAGAAAGCTGATTTCGTCGCCTTCAAGGTGCTCTTCGATCACGACTTGCTCTTCCGGGTGCCCCAGCAAGGTCCCCTCGAACAGGCCGTGGGCAGCTTCGAGAGCGAAGCTGCGAGAAGGGCAGATGATGACGCCTTTTCCGGCGGCCAGCCCATCGGCCTTGACCACGATGGGCGGATGGAAAAATTCAATGGCCTTTTCAAATTCTGCCGCGCTCGTACACACCGCGTAGTTGGCGGTAGGGATGTGGTTGCGCTTCATGAACTGCTTGGCAAATCCCTTGCTCGATTCCAGGCGCGCCGCATCCTGGGTGGGGCCGAAGACGCGCAGCCCGCGCTCCCGCAGCGCGTCCACAATGCCCAGAGAAAGAGGCAATTCCGGTCCGACGATGGTCAGCCCAGGCTGCTCGGCTTCAGCAAGGCGCACCATGGCGTCCCTGTCCTTCAGGTCCACCGGAACGCAGCGCGCGATTTGGGCGATGCCCCCATTGCCCGGTGCGCACACCACTTCAGTCACTCGAACACTGCGCTTGATTGCCCAGGCCAGCGCATGTTCGCGGCCCCCGGAACCCAGGATCAAAACTTTCATTGTTCTGCTTTCTCCCGACAAGTTATCGTCCGCAATGGGGGGCTGGGAAGTAAAACCGGGGAAACGGGCGCGTGAAGTTGCCGCTCCCCTATACTGATGCGTGGACCACCGACAAATGCTTCTCTATCTGCCGGCGGTGAGAAATCTCCATGGTCGAAACGCGGATCAAGCCGCACCGCGAACAGGTGGCCGAACAAGCCCGGCGCGCAGTGCAGCGACGGGAAACCCTGCGCAACCAGGTGCTGGGCATGCTGCTGCTGGCGGCGGCGATTCTTGCCTGGTGGCTCGTTCACACCAATCCAAAATGGATCTTCCCACCAGGCTGGTGGCGCCTGTGAGTCCTCCGCGGACGGCGGGCGGCGGCTGTGCCGCGATGTGTGCATGTCTTGAAAGGGCACGGCTTCAAGCCGTGCCGCGATGCGTGCCTTCTTGAAAGGGCATGGCTTCAGCCGTGCCGCAAACACGCCACAAAGAATGCGGGCTTTAGCCCCTGAGGAATGAATTGCCAGGTTCGTCCATTCTTTCTTTAGCAACCGGACCCTCTAGCCGTCTTCCTCGGCCCCACCGGCAGCGGCTGCGCTGCAGGAAGTACCGGCTCCCGGAAGGGAGCATGGGAAATTAGCCCAGGACGAAGTCCTGGGAAAGCGGCGACCCTAACCCACGAGCCCCGTAGGGGCGATGGTACGTTGCGTTTACCATTCAGTCGTGCGAGTGCGGGAAAATAAAACGGGGCCAAGCCGCCGAATTTCCACGCCGTTCTGACCTCCGAAGGGAAAAATTGCCAAGCTCGCCCATTCTTTCTTCGCCACATGACCCTCTCGCCGTCCTGCTCCTCGGCCCCACCGGCAGCGGCAAGACGGCACTTTCTCTCGCCCTCGGCGACCGATTCGAGGGCGAAATCGTGAGTTGCGACTCGGTCGCCGTCTATCGCGCTATGGACCTCGGCACCGCCAAACCTAGCCACGAAGAACGTGCCCGCCTCTCGCATCATTTGATCGACATCGCCGACCCCGACCAGCCCTTTACCGCGGGCGAGTATAGCCGGCAGGCGAGGGCTGCGCTGCGCGACATTGCCAGTCGCGGAAAACTGCCCATCGTCACAGGGGGAACAGGGCTTTACCTGCGTGCCCTGACCGAAGGACTCTTTGCCGGGCCTTCGCGCCAGGAAGATTTGCGCGCGCGATTGAGACTGAAGGCACAAAAACGTGGAAGCGCGTGGCTGCACCGTGTGCTTATGCGCCTCGATCCAGCGTCGGCCACCCGGATTCACGCCAACGACACGTCCAAGCTGATTCGCGCCATTGAAGTGTGCCTCGCGGCGCGCAAGCCGCTGTCGCAGGTGCTCGCGACCCCCACGGCAAAGGATCCGCTCACCGGCTTCCGCCTCCTCCGCATCGGACTGAACCCGCCCCGCCAGGCGCTAGCCTCCCGCGACGGCCTTCTGCCCAATGACGGTCTTTATACCCGGCTCGACCAACGCGCTGCCGCCATGTTTACCGCAGGCCTCGTCGAAGAGACGCGCGGCCTGCTCGCCCGTTACGGCCCGGTGAAGGCGCTGGATTCCCTGGGCTACAGGCAAGCACTTGCCGTGCTCGATGGAACTCTAACGGAAGAGGCCGCAGTCGCCGCCGCCCAGCAAGGCCATCGCAATTACGCCAAGCGTCAGATGACGTGGTTTCGCCGCGAGCCCGATGTCCACTGGATTCAGGGCTTCGGCGATGAGGCGGAAACACACCGTGCAGCGGCGGAACTGGTTGAAAACAGCTTAGCCCGGCCGCATTTCACGAGCCGCCCACACCGGTGATCTGACCGGGGCGCGTGGGTTGCCGGAACAAATTTTGGATTCGGAAACGCCTGCTTCTCACTGCCGATACCGGCCAGTGCAGATCAGTTGGGCCCTGCAGGTTTTTCCGGCGGAGTCATATCGACGATTTTGTAGCCGGCTGGAACCTCAAAAAGCGATGGCGGCGGCTCTTCGCGCTGGAATGTCGTGATGGCCACCGTCTGAACGCCGCCGCGGGGGTCAGTGTGCCGCTCCAGGAGGTTCATGTGCAGGTCCTCGGAATACCAAATCTCATCTACGACTTGCACCGGTTTGCCCGTGCCGCTGAACTGCGCTGGAATCGTGCGCGTTACCTGCGTTCCCTTTGCTTCAAGTCCGTTCAACGTGGTCGTACCGAGCTTCTCGGTCCCCGAAGTGCTGGCAGAGCGTAGGGCCTGAGCGGGCGGCGGCATCTTCATCTGCCGGGAAATCATGGTAGCGGGGTTGTAGATGTCGCTCAAGCGGGTGGCCGGATCGAAGATGTGCACGGCAATTAAAGGGGGAGTGCCGCGAAAGGAGTCGGGAACCAGGAGGTGCCGCTCATTCCGGATTCTTCCGCTGGAGTCGCGCGCAATCTGCGTGATCGTGTGCCGTGTCTCCATCGTTCCGTCTGCGGCGGGCTGTTCGCTCCGGATCATGACGGTCGCTGTGAACGGCACACCGGCAATTGGCGTGACAAACACCCCTTGCACCTCGGTTACAGGTCCGCGGTAAAGCGGCGGCTGTTCGTTGACTTGCTGGAGAGCCGCCAGACTGAGAGGCGCGGCCACGAGAAGCACGACCGAAATGCGGGCGAAGCGCTGCATGGGACCTCCACGCTGAATGGGCACAGAGTAGCACGAATCGTATTTCCGTCGCGGCCGCGCAGCGACTCGTGAGGGCGGCAAATCCTTTAGACTTGGACAGTGAGATGAGGCGCTCCCAATGTGTCAGGAGCCCCCGGAACGGAGCTTGTTTTGGCAGAGACAATTTATGACGTGGCAATTATTGGCAGCGGTCCCGCAGGTTATACCGCGGCCATTCGCGGAGGCCAGCTTGGTCTCAAAGTGGCGCTGATCGAGTCGGCGAATGTACTCGGCGGAACCTGCCTGCACGTGGGCTGCATCCCTACCAAGACGCTGCTCTTCAATGCGGAAATCTGGGACCACATGAAGCACGCGTCCGAATTCGGCATCGACGGCGTCACAGCGCCCACCCTCAACTGGGAAAACGTGCTCAAGCGCAAGACCGCCATCGTCAACAAGCACACCAAGGGCCTTGAGTTCCTGATGAAGAAGAACAAGGTCACCGTCATCTCCGGCTACGGCAAACTCACCGGCCCGGCAAAAGACGGCGTGCACACGGTGGATCTCACCACAGCCGACGGGACTACAAGCCAGCTCAACGCAAAAAACGTCATCCTCGCCAGCGGCTCTGAAGCGAAGATGGTTTTTGGCCTCACTCCCGACGATCGCATTCTCACCAACATTGAAATTCTCGACATCCCGCAGGTGCCCAAGTCGCTGATCGTGATTGGCGCGGGTGCGGTCGGCGTTGAGTTTGGCTCCATCTTCCGCAGCTACGGCGCAGAGATCACCATCCTCGAGTTCCTGCCCCGCATCGTGCCGCCTGAAGATGAAGACATCTCAAAGGAATTGACGCGCTTGTTCAAGAAGCGCGGCATTGATGTGAATACGAACGCAAAGGTGGAAAAGATCGAGAAGACCGAGACAGGTGTGAAAGTGACGTGGACCGACGCCAACGGCACGTCTCAATCGAAGGAAGCCGAGAAAGTGCTGGTCGCCGTGGGCCGCGCGCCGCGCACCCAAAATGTCGGCATTGAGAAAACCAAGATCGAACTCGACCGCGGTTTTGTGAAGGTGAACGAAACCCAGGAGACGGCCGAGCCCGGCATATATGCCATCGGCGACATCGTGGCCGGGTTGCCGCAACTGGCCCACTCAGGCTCCATGAGCGGCATCGTGGCCGTCACCAAAATTGCGGGCCGCAAATTCCGCCCTGTGCGCCGCGATCGCATTCCCGCTGCCACATTTACCGAACCGCAGATCGGGTCAGCCGGCCTCACCGAGGCGCAGGCCAAAGAGAAAGGCCACGAGGTCAAGGTGGGCAAGTTCCCCTTCGCGGGCAATTCGAAGGCCACCATCGTCAACAGCCATGATGGCTTTGTGAAGATCGTTGCGGATGCAAAGTACGGCGAGATTCTCGGCGTACACATCATCGGCCCACAAGCCACGGAGCTCATCGCCGAAGCCGTCGCGGTGATGGACCTCGAAGGCACAGTCGACGAGCTGATGTTCACCGTCCACGCCCACCCCACGCTGGCCGAAGCCCTGCTCGACGCCTACGCCGCCGTAGAAGGCGTGGCGATCAATGCTTGACCCTTCACAACACGAAGCTTGTCATCCCAAACGGAGCAACCGAAAATCTGATTGTCATCCCGAGCGAAGCAACAAATAATATTTGCTTGTCATCCCAAACGGAGTAACCGAAATTTTGATTGTCATCCCGAGCGAAGTCGAGGGATCTGCGGTTGCTTCTACGGCGCTGGCCACAGCCCGCCGCCCCGAAGGAGGTGCAATGCCTGAACTCGAAAACATCGGAATTCTCTTCATCGCGGGCTTTGGGCCGATCGTGCGCGACATCGACGCCAGCCGCAGCTTGTACGCGAAGGCCCTTGCAATTCCGTTCAATGAAGAGACGGGTGGCTACCTCTACACGGATGCCCTGCAAGGGGCAAAGCACTTCGCTCTTTGGCCGCTCTCCCAGGCTGCAGAGTCTTGTTTTGGCAGCAGCATCTGGCCAGAGAACTTGCCGGCGCCTCACGCGTGGCTTGAGTTCGATGTAGAGAATGTCGAGAGAGCCACGGCGCAACTTGAATCGGCGGGCTATCGAATGCTTGTCAGGAACAAGAAGGAACCCTGGGGTCAGATTGTGAGTCGATTTCTCGATTCCGATGGGCTATTGATCGGGCTCACCTTCACTCCAGCGATGCGAGAAACGAATTAGAGTCGAGACCTGGCGCGCCGGGCCTGACACGATTTAACGGCAGCCACCAAAGCGCTTGAGAAGGAGAGCGCTATCGCAATTGCTGAGTAGCTGTACTCCGGAGCCGCCGCACTCAAGTCGACGCCACCATCAGGGAGCGGCGACCCTGCAGAGAACTACGAAAGGACTCAGAAACTCAGGAATTGCCGTAGGTGCCCGGCTGCTGTGGCTCCCCGGATTTTGCTCTGCGGGTCGGAGCCAGTTTCAAAATCCGCCAAACCAAGCCGCCGGCGCCCACCAGTAGGAAGGCGACAAACACGAGGTACTGGGAAATCGGCACCGTGCCGTCGCCCACCAGGCTCCAAAACGCGATAATCAGGCAGGCAATTATGCCCAGGCCCGTCACCTCAAGCGACCCCTCAGACGGCCTCAGGATCGCATTCGTTGCGTGTTTCATCGAATCCTTCACGGGGACTTCCTTCTGCTCTTTCACTTGACAGAGCCTCCACCAACCACACTCGAAAGCAACTTGCATCTTCTGCCTCAGCCGAGAACTTGGGCAGGTCTTGGTTGAATCTCCGAATATTTCGAAACCTGCACGTGGCTCATGGCCGTTTTCGCACTATTCGAGATCAAGCAGTTCGCTTGGGAAACTTGAGTCATTGAGATCGTTACGCGGTTCGAGTGGGTGATTGGTTGTTCTCACTTCGCACACGCGCTCGGCGTAATTGCCTTCACCCATCAGTTCAAGGAAGATCCGGATTACGTCAGCCTGATCGCTCGCAAGAAGAGGGAAGTTGGAATTGGGATGAATTGCCATGTGTTACACCTCCGACCGAACAATTTGTCCTGTTCGAACCGCCTCTTTCCGGCGTACGAGATTCGCAGGACACCCTTGACCTTGCATTTCGTCTGCCAAATGTCGCCTGAACGAAAAACTGCTGGCACGATTGCTAGTTGGAGGTGGAACTGCATCCGCGAGTTGGAGTGATGAGGCGAGGATGACGAAGTTTCTATGACGAGATATCGTCTCGAAGACGACATTTCGTCTGCGAAGGCAGCAAGCTCATCGGGACTGTCAGAGGCTGCACCGTGATACTTGTTTTGCGCAGCCTGTGGCCAATTCGGCAGTGTCGCAAAGGCAACTACCGAGTGGGGGGGTACCCAACCGCGACCAGCATTGGTCAGCGCTTCTAAAGCTCCGTCGACTGGCTCGCTACCAGCGCCTTTGCCTTGACAATGAAATCCGCCAGCGGCATCGAGCCCTGATCGCCCTTGCCGCGGGTGCGCACGCTCACCGCGCCCGCCGCCTCTTCCTTGTCGCCGAAGACGAGAATGTAGGGCGTCTTCTGGATGGCGAAGTCGCGAATCTTGGCGTTCATCTTTTCGTTGCGCGCGTCGGTCTCGACGCGGAGGCCGGCGGCCTTGCAACTCTGCCTCCACCTTTTCCGCGTAGCCAGGTGCCGCTCGCTGATGGGCACCAGGCCCACCTGCACTGGCGCGAGCCAGAGCGGAAATGCTCCGGCGTAGTGCTCGATGAGGACGCCGAAGAAGCGCTCCACCGATCCGAACAGCGCGCGGTGCACCATCACCGGCTGGTGCCGCTCGCCGTCTTCGCCTACGTATTCGAGCTCAAAGCGCGCCGGCAGGTTGAAGTCGAACTGCACGGTCGAGAGCTGCCAGAGGCGGCCGAGGACGTCGACCAGCTTGACGTCGATCTTCGGCCCGTAGAACGCGGCTTCGCCCGGGAATGGTTTTGTAGGTGAGTCCGCGGCCGGTCGAGCACCTTGCTCGAGCGACTCGACTCGGCCGGATTCCAGTTCTCGTCCGTGCCCACGTAAGTTCGCCGGTCTTTCGGGATCCCGCGTGGAAAGCTCGACATTGATATTCGTTGAAGCCGAAGGTCTTCAGCACCGACTCGGCAAAGTCGATGCAGGCGACAATCTCGTCTTCGATCTGCTCGGGGCGTGCAGAAGATGTGCGCATCGTCCTGAGTGAAGCCGCGCACTCGCAGCAGGCCGTGCATGGTTCCGGAGCGCTCGTAGCGGTAGACGTTGCCGAGTTCGGCATAGCGCTGCGGCAGATCGCGATAGCTCTTGGGCGAGTTTTTGTAGATGAGGATGTGGCCGGGGCAGTTCATCGGCTTCAGCCGGTACTCGGCGTCGTCCAGTTCCATGGGCGTGTACATGTTGTCGGCGTAGAAGCCCTCGTGTCCGCTGACCTTCCACAGTTCGCGGCGCATGACGTGCGGCGTGAAGACCAGCTCGTAACCGCGGCGCATGCACTCTTCGCGCATCCAGTCTTCCATCACCTTGCGGACGATGGCCGCCCTTGGGATGCCAGAAGATGAGGCCGGCGCCGGCCAGTTCCTGGATGGTGAACAGGTCGAGCTGCTTGCCGAGGACGCGGTGGTCGCGCGCTTGGCTGCTTCTTCGAGGCGCGCGAAGTGCTCGTCAAGATCCTTTTGCGAGAAAAACGCCGTGCCGTAGATGCGCTGCAGTTGCGGATTTTTTTCGTCGCCCAGCCAGTAAGCGCCGGCAAGGGTGGTGATCTTGAACGCCTTCACGCGGCCTGTGGAGGGCACGTGCGGGCCGCGGCAGAAGTCGACGAAGTTGCCGTTGCGATAGAAGCTGACCTCTGCGCCCGGATGGGTGAACCTGCGTCACGAAGTGGGTCTTCATGAAGTCGCCGTCGTTTTCGAACTCGGCGAGCGCCTTCTCGCGCGGCTCGTATTCGCGCACGAATTTCTCGTCGCGCGCGACCACCTCCGCCATCCTCTTTTCGATGACGGCGAGGTCTTCGGGCGTGAAGGGCTTCTCGCGATAGAAGTCGTAGAAGAATCCGGAGTCGGTCGCAGGGCCGTGGCCCAGCTTCGTCTCCGGGAAGAGCTCCAGCACAGCCGTCGCCAGCACGTGCGCGGCCGAGTGGCGCACCACCTTGAGCGCCTCCGGGTCATTCTCCTTCACCAGCTCCATGCGCGTGTCGTCGGTGAGAGGGGTCGCCAGGTCCACAAGACGAGGCGCGGCGAGTCTTCGGCCGCATACATGGAGGCCTCCGCCGACTCATCGGGTGACTGGCCGTCGCGGGCGGAGTTTCGGCCGAGCCTACCGGAGTGATTCGCGCCACCACAGAGACTGCGGCCAGCCGCGGCGAAATGTCGTTGGCAATCTCAAGGGGCGTTGTGCCCAAAGGCACTTCGCGAACCGCCCCATCGGGCAGATGTATGGCAATGGTTTCCTTGCTCATGATTGTTTGCTCATCGCAGTTTGCTCATACGGATAGATGAGTCCCCCGCTTTCACCTTCATCAAAACAAACGCACGGGACTCTTACAGGATAGTTGCCTCAAGCGCTTCAAGTCGAGGATGATGAGCCTGCGGACGCGCGGCGCCAACAATGTGGGGAGAAATCAATCGCCAATGTCCATCGATCCGCCTGATTTCCGATAAACACAAAGGAATGAAATGCGTTGGATTTCCCTGATTTTCTGGCTCGCACTTTGCTTCGCCGTCTCCGGTATCGGCGCACTCTGGACCACGGCTGAGATTCCAGCTTGGTACCGGACTCTTAACCGGCCCGCATTCGCCCCGCCCAACTGGGTCTTTGGCCCGGTCTGGAGCCTGCTTTATCTCCTGATGGCCATTGCCGCATGGCGCGTCACCGAATCGGCTGAGTCGCCTTTGCGCACCTGGGCACTTGTCCTCTTCGCGGTGCAATTGGCGCTGAACCTGGCATGGTCCTGGATCTTTTTCAGAATGCACGCCATCGGGGCTGCAGCGGTCGAGATTGGGTTGTTATGGGCTGCGATCGGGGCCACGACCCTGGCGTTCGAACGGATTACGCCGCTGGCCGCTTGGTTGATGGCACCCTACTTGGCCTGGGTCAGCTCTGCGGCGGTGCTGAACGCCGCCTTCTCGCGCCTCAACTGACCTGCGGCCAATCTCGCTTGCCATAATCCACCGGCCGGGCATACCCTATCTGCATGCGTCGATGTCGCTAACGCCGACTTGGTGTCTGCCGCGATGCACCTGTGCGCTCGACTGGCGCACACGCCTCCCTGCCTGATCCGCCGCGGCGAATGCCCACACCCCAGAAACCCGACATAACTGTCCGTCGCTAATTTCCCGGACACAAAAAGGAGAAAGAAGATGGCGCGTATTGCTGCAGATGTAACTGAACTGATTGGGCGCACCCCCCTCGTGCGTCTGAACCGCGTTGCGGCCGGCCTGCCCGCCACCGTCGTGGCCAAGCTCGAGAGCCTGAATCCGTCAGCCAGCGTGAAAGACCGCATCGGCGTCAGCATGATCGAAGACGGCCGAAAAGCGCGGCAAGATCAGCCCGGCAAAACCGTCCTGATCGAGCCCACCAGCGGCAATACCGGCATCGGCGCTGGCCTTCGTCGCCGCCGTCAAAGGCTACCAGCTCATCCTCACCATGCCGGAGACCATGAGCACCGAGCGCCGCGTGCTGCTGCGCGCCTTCGGCGCCGAGCTCGTCCTCACGCCCGGCCCCAAAGGCATGAAGGGCGCCATCGCCAAGGCCAAAGAGATGTCGCCGCAGACCCCGACGGCTACATGCTGCAGCAGTTCGACAACCCTGCCAACCCCGCGATCCACTTCGAGACCACCGGTCCGGAGATCTGGAACGATACCGACGGCAAGGTCGACATCCTGATCTCCGGCGTCGGCACCGGCGGCACCTCACCGGCGTCAGCGAGTACATCAAGCCAACGAAGCCCGGCGTTCAAGGCGATCGCGGTCGAGCCCACGGAGAGCCCTGTGCTCTCGGGCGGCCAGCCCGGGCCGCACAAGATCCAGGGCATCGGAGCAGGCTTTGTTCCCAGCATCTGCGCACCGACCTGATCGACGAAGTGGTACAGGTGACCAACGACGAGTCCTTCGCCATGGCGCGCCGACTGCCGCAGGAAGAAGGCCTGCTGGTCGGCATCTCGTCGGGAGCGGCCGTGCTGGCGGCGGTGCAAGGTCGCCAGCGCGAGGAGAACGCGGGCAAGCTGATTGTCGTCGTGCTGCCCAGCTTTCGGCGAGCGCTACCTGAGCACGATCCTGTTCCAGAACTTGCGCGACAGAAGCGCTTGCGCATGCCCACTGTCGAGGTCAATGTGTGAGCTCATGAGCCATTTCGTGGGCATTCGCGAAGACGTAGCCGCAGTCCTTGAGCGCGATCCCGCGGCGACGTCCAAGCTCGAGGTCGTGCTCTCTACTCCGGGCTGCATGCGCGTCTGGTCTCATCGCGTAAATCACTGGCTCTGGATGCACGGCTGGCGCTTCCTGGCGCGCTGCTTGTCGCAGGTCGGGCGCGCTTCTTTACCGGCATCGAGATTCATCCCGGCGCGCAGATCGGCCGCCGCTTCTTCATCGATCACGGCATGGGCGTGGTCATCGGTGAAACTGCGATCGTCGGCGACGACGTAACCCTCTACCAGGGCGTCACGCTCGGCGGCACCGGCAAGGAGAACGGCAAGCGTCACCCGACCGTCTGCGAACGGCGTCTTCATCGGCAACAACGCCAACATGCTGGGCAACATCACCATCGGCGAGAATTCCCGCGTCGGCGCCGGCTCGGTCGTGCTGCGAGATGTGCCGCCCAACTCCACCGTCGTCGGCGTACCTGCACACATCGTCTACCACGCCGGCAAGCGAGTCCTCATCACCGATCCCAAGGAAATCAACGATCCGCTCTCCGAAGCCCTCATCGCGCTCGCCGATCGCGTCGAAGAACTCGAACAGAAGCTCGGCGACCACGTGCTGCGCGTCAAGCCTTTCACCGCCGAAGAAGCCGAACGCACCGCCTACCGCGAAAAACTCCACCGCCATGAAGACGATGTCTCCATGGGCGCCGGAAGTTGAGAGATTTTTTAGAAGAAAGTGGCGTGCTATGGCTCGACAGCCTGATGCCGCGCAAACAGCCCGAGCAGCCGCTCATGGTTCACTGTGCCCCCGCCTTCTGGATCGCCGCCGCCCTCTTCGCTCTCGCCTACGTCTTCATCCTCGGCCCGGGCATCAAATTGAGCCACTAGTAAAGTGACATGCTCATTCTGTAATCGTGCTCACCAACTTGGACGCCAGGTCTCGATTTTGAGACCTGGGAAAACGCCATAATGATTCTGTAATCGTGCTCACCAACTTGGGTGCCCCAGGTCTTGATTTTGAGACCTGGGAAAACGCCATAATGATTCTGTAATCGTGCTCACCAACTTGGGTGCCCCAGGTCTCGATTTTGAGAGTTGGGAAAACGGCCATAATGATTTTGTAATCGTGCCCACCAACTTGGGCCCAGGTCTCGATTTTGAGACCTGGGAAAACGCCTCTCTACGCGATCGTGGTTAGCTGGGAAAACGCCATGCTCATTCTGTAATCGTGCTCACCAACTTGGGTGCCCCGGGTCTCGATTTTGAGACCTGGGAAAACGGCATGATGATTCTGTAATCGTGCTCACCAACTTGGGTGCCCCGGGTCTCGATTTTGAGACCTGGGAAAACGGCATGATGATTCTGTAATCGTGCTCACCAACTTGGGTGCCCCGGGTCTCGATTTTGAGACCTGGGAAAACGGCATGATGATTTTGTAACCGTGCTCACCAACTTGGGTGCCCCAGGTCTCGATTTTGAGACCTGGGAAAACACCATGATGATACTGCAACCGTGCTCACCAACTTGGGTGCCCCAGGTCTCGATTTTGAGACCTGGGAAAACACCTATCTACGCGATCGTGGTTAGCCGGAGACTCGCCTGTGCCGCGGACTCACGGTCTCTTCCGCCACAATGCCTCCCTGAAATTTCCTCCCCAGCTTTGCAGATAATTACCTTCATCCGGCGCACAATCGTAGTTGAACAGTGCGGAGGAATCCGCCCTCCCGCCTGGTTGAACGGCCCAAACAACGAGTTTAGGGGGCGATAAAACTGTACAACTGTACAGCCCCTCCTAATCCTTGCCGAATCAGCCGCTTCCACAAGTCGGTTGCACAGTTTCACAGTTTCCGTGTGAAGCAAATCCAACCAAATGCGCCTTAAATGCACTTAAATGGCAGGCAAATTTGCCCAGACAGCGCTCACGGCAGCGCGCTCACCGCTGGTTTAGAATCGGACGTGGCGCGGGTTCCTGCTCGCGCCGGATTTTTGCCCGCGCAGCACTTCAACCAGCTGAGTCGGGTCAATTTGTGGAATTGGACGAGTGATGCGAGCGAAGACGGCGGTAGTGCTCGGAGCCCAGTGGGGCGACGAGGGCAAAGGCAAGATTGTAGACGTGCTGAGCGAGCGGTTTACCGCCGTGGCGCGCTACGCGGGCGGTCACAACGCCGGGCATACAGTCATCCACGGCGACCAGAAGTTCGTCCTGCAGTTGATTCCCTGCGGTGTGCTGCGGCCGGGATGCAAAGGCGTGATCGGCAACGGCGTGGTGCTCGATCCGATTGCCTTTCTTAAAGAAGTAGCCAAGCTGCGCGGCCTCGGCGTCGACGTGGACCGGCAGCTTTACGTCTCGAACCGCGCCCAGGTGATTTTGCCCTATCACCGCATGATTGAGCTGGCGGCAGAGAGCGCGCCGGGCCGGAAGAAGATCGGAACCACCAGCCGCGGCATCGGGCCGGCTTATGAAGATAAGATGGCGCGCAGCGGCCTGCGCGTCGTGGACCTGCTGCGTCCGGACCTGCTGAAGACCCACATCGAGGCGGCCTGCGGTGAGAAGAACGCGATCGCGCACGCGTTGTTTGGAACCGACCCGCTGGACCCGGCCAAGATGTATGACGAATACGCCGCGGCAGCCGAAGAAGTCAGGCCGTTTGTCACCGATACCGGCCGCCTGCTCCACGGCGTGCTTTCCGGCGGCGGCAGCGTGATGTTCGAAGGCGCGCAGGGAACGATGCTCGACATCGACCACGGCACCTATCCCTTTGTGACGTCATCGAGTGCGACGGCAGGCGGGGCGGCGACGGGAACAGGCGTCGGTCCAACGGCGATCGGAACCGTGATTGCCGTGACCAAGGCCTACGTGACGCGCGTAGGCGAAGGACCGTTCCCAACCGAGATTCACGATGCGGTGGGCGACCATTTGCGCGCTCGCGGCAACGAATATGGTGCGGTAACCGGGCGGCCGCGGCGCTGCGGGTGGCTCGATATTCCCCTGCTGCGCTATTCAAACCAGGTCAACGGCGCGGAATGGCTGGTGATTACCAAGATGGACGTGCTTGACGAGCTCGAAGAGATTCCCATCTGCGTCGGCTACGAGATCAATGGAAAAGTGACGGACGAGATTCCCGCCGACGTGCAGGGTCTCGAGCAGATCAAGCCGCGCTTTACCACCCTGAAGGGATGGCGCGAATCGACCGAGGGCGTTACCGACTTCGAAAACCTGCCGGCAGCCGCCAAAGAGTATCTGCGCTTTCAAGAGCGGGAGAGCGGCGCGAAGATCGGCATGGTATCCACCGGGCCTGACCGCGAGCAAACAATGGTGCTGCCCGAATTTGCGGCTGCACTGAACGAAATTCACAGGTAAACTGTTGCAGCGACCTGCGTCTAATCCAACCAGGCAAGAAGGAAGCGATGCATATGATCAGTTTCACCGTCAGGATGAGGTTCGCTCCTGAAGATCGAATCGAGATCGCCGATTTGCTGCGACAGTTGACCGTGGCTACCCGCCAGGAGCCGGGATGCGTATCCTACATTCCGCATCGGCTGGAAGGCGACCCCGACACGTTCCTGATTTATGAACAGTACACGGATGCGGCCGCCGAAGCCGCTCACCGCCAGTCGGCGCACTTCAAAAAGTGTGCCGTGGGCGGCCTGTTCCAAAAGATGCTGGATCGGAATCGCGAAGACCTGATCGCATTGGCCTGAGGCTTTACTTCCAAAACGAGCCAAAATGCGTCAATCTGTTGTGACCGAAAATGGCGGAACATTCTGTCGCTGCATTGACCTGCGCGCGGTCGCGGGTCTACCATCCGTTACGCCTATGTGGACATCCAGGGTCAACTCACCTATCGGCTGGAATTGCCGCATAGCGGCGTGTCTTGTGCTGTTGATAGCAGCGAGCGCAGCAGCCCACCAGCCACAGGGGATGAAACGCGGCGAGCGCCACGAAAGCCGGCACGAAATCGATCAGCTTGAAGACAACTGGCGCGATTACGTTGTGCACCGGAATATCGCAGCTTTGACCACGCTGCTCTCCGACGATTACATCGCCATTACTGCCAACGGCATGTTGCAGTCGAGGGAGGAGACGCTGGCCAATCTGCGCAACGGCGCAGTGCATTTGAATTCCATCGAATTCTCTGATCGCAAAGTGCGTTTCTACGGGCAGACGGCGCTGGTCACCTCGCGCGCTGAAGTGAGCGGGACCGGCCCGGAGGGCGATATTGCCGGGAGCTATCGCTATACCCGTGTCTATGTGCGGGATGATCAGGGGAAGTGGAGGATTGTGAGCTTCGAGGCCAGCCGCATTCAGCATGACTCGCACTGATCGCCGGCGACTCGCGCGCGCGGCGGCTCACCGCCCGATGCGATGAATCTTAGACGCCCCATACAATAAGACAATGCCTGAACTGCCTGAGGTGGAAACCATTGCCCGGGGCGTGAACGCGCGGGTGCGCGGCGACCAGATCGTAGAGGTTTGGTTCGGGTCGCATCGGGAGCCATTCAAGACTCCGGCGGTCGAACAGGCCAGGGGCCTGGAAGGCCGGTGGATTCTGGGGGTGCACCGCAAGGGAAAACACATCGTCGTCGAACTCGGCCCAGTCGCTGCGCCCTCGAAACCTTTGAACAAGACCAGAGATCAGATCAAACCAGCAGCCCTCCCACCGCCGAATGGATCGTGCATCTTGGCATGACAGGGCGGCTGCTGGTGACCACACCCGAGGCTCCCGTGGCGGCGCACACCCATGCGCGCCTCACGTTGGCCAGCCGGCGGGAGCTGCGGTTTGTTGACCCGCGACGGTTTGGGCGGCTGGAATTTCGCGATCTCAATCGCGGCGACCGCTTCGGCGCACCGGGCGCGGAGCCGCTGACGATCGGGACGGAGGCATTTGCCATGCTCTTCCGCGGGCGGCGGCTCGCGATCAAGGCCGCGCTCCTGAATCAGACGCTGCTGGCCGGGGTGGGAAACATTTACGCCGACGAGAGCCTTCCGCGCCGGGGTGCGTCCACGGCGGATGGCGGGGCGCCTCACACGGGCAGAGCTCGAACGGCTGCGACTGGCTCTCCGCGAGGTGCTGCGGCAGGCAATCCGGCGGGGCGGTTCATCCGTCTCGGACTATGTGGACGCGGACGGCGTGAGGGGTTTCTTTCAACTCGAGCACCGGGTATATCAAAGGACCGGAGAGCCATGCTTGGTCTGCAAAACCCCGATCCGGCGTATCGTGCTGGCGGGACGAAGCACACATTATTGTCCGCGGTGCCAGCAATAGGAATTGGATTTGTATGATTTTTTGAAGATTCGCGGAAAAAGACTATTGGATTCCAGACCTGGACCGAAGAATTTGAGTTGCAAGTACCTGAAAATAAAGAAGGCAAGGAACGGCATGCCGATTGCTATAAGAAGTGTGCCAGTGATGTACCGGCTGCTGGAGTAATCCGGCCAGCCCACAAACGCAGCAGACACCCGGCAAGAGCATCCGCCAACGAGCGGCCCTGAAAGGGGGAGACCGGCCAGGATAGCCTGCGAGAGGCGCGGTGGACAAAACCACCGGCCATGATTTGCTGGGAGGCCAGTGACCAGCACGGAAAAGCAAAAAGCCATCCGCCACGGCGGATGGCTTTTTGTGTTTGGGTGCACGGGTTTGAGTCCACTCTGACCTGTTCGCCTGGTTTGCCGCGTCAATGATCGCGAGCGAGGCAGGGCAGGTCTCTTCGGTGGCTTGGGGGTTGGTAATGGGAACCGCCATGTCAACCTTGATTCCTGCAGAGGTGGACTTGCGCACCGCCTCGACAGGCTGTAGTATCAGAGTTGCCTAAGCGGCTGATGCGAACAACCCATAGCCTGGTAGTGAAAGCTCGCCGCTAAAAGAGAACCTTCGCCTGACC
>CAVQZQ010000011.1:0-11721 GCA_963718435.1 uncultured Acidobacteriota bacterium
TCGAGTTCTGTCCTGGCGAAACAAAGGCGATGACTGTTTCTGACCTGTCGCAGCTCACTTCGATTCGTTCTCCGACGGTCACACGGTAGAGCGGAAGCGCGGAGCCTGTCAGGACGAGTTGTCCGCGTTGAAGTAACCGTCCAAATCCCGCGAGATGCTCGGCGAGCCGCAGGACGCTGCCGAACGGTCCTTCCGGTAAGGCTCTCCCGTCAGCGGTGCCGAGCGTGGTTCCGTTTATCGAGACCTGGACCGTGGCATCTGCCAGTGCGGCGGAATTGCTCAGTCGTGGCTCGGCCTGCGGGATGACGACCCCGGCGTGGATGGCGTTGTTTCCGATCAGCTCTTGCGCGTTGTGCGGAGTGTTTCGAAATGCGTAGTTGTGAAGTTCAATTACCGCGAAGCCCGATGACAGTGCCTCATCCGGATGGCTTCTGAGCCAATCTGGATTCGGGATGTCCCTGGCGATTCGCACTGCGAACTCTCCTTCGATCGCAAGCCCATCGAACTCACCGGGATTAAGCACGGCTCCAGAGCTTCGCATTTCGGTCTCGAACACGAACCCGAATACCGGGCGATCCAGCCCTAATTGCGCCTGCATCACCGGACTGATGCAGCCGACCTTATAACCGGCGACCGGCTCGTCTCGCTGCACGCGAAGCCGCGCAACCGCCATCTGAAGTCCATAGGCATCCTCAACGGTCATCGGAATGGGATAACCCGCAAAGAGGCCGCCGGGCTGATGGCGGTCGTAGTCGTCCAGTTGGCGCTTCGCTAGTTGCTCAATATCCATTAGTAGGAATCCCTGACGGGAGTGTCTACCGGGTATGGAAAGAATGATTGACCGGGGATCTCTCCGGATTCGACTAGAGTGTCGCAGGATCGAAAGAGGACCCGGCGCTAATTTCATCAAAAAGTGCGCCCCGGAAGTAAGCGTTCTCGGTTTAGACCCTTAGCGCATTGCGGTCCGGAAGGCCGCTTATGTCCCAATAGGGTCAGACCCGAGGAACGATTCGCACATTTAGGGGCAGAGTACCCCTAAGGGTGTTCACTATGATGCAGCCGCGATCCGCGATTTCGACCAGTTTCTGCAGAAGTTGCCCGTCCTCGCAGGCGGCGGAAACGCTTAGTTCAACACTCGAGAATCTGGGAGGGGTACCCTCAGGCGTGCCGATCACTTCGGTGTGCACGTCCGAGACCTGAGCCTCCCGTGCTTTGATGGCCGCCAACAGGGTGCTCATAAAACAGCCGCCGATCGCCGCCAGAAACAACTCACCGCCCATCGGGCCCTGATCTGTTCCCCCCTTCTCCACGGGCCTGTCAATCGCGACGCGATGGCCGCGAATCGTAGCCTCGGAGGCTGACGCCGATGTTTGGCGCACACATATGGTCATACCGCAATTCTCCTCGTCCGTCATGTTAGCGCGAAAGCAGGGTTACCCGCACTGGCTCTTCGAGGGAAGAACTCGCGGGAGGCCCTACTGATGAGATTAGTCGGTGGGCTGTTGAGCGAGATTGGCCCATGACCTGGCCGCGTTTCACGATGTCGCCGACATGGACATCAATGTGGCTCAGGTGGCCATAGATCGTCTGTAGACCGTAGCCGTGATCGACCACAATGCAATTGCCGTAAATGCCCAGTGGAGCCGCATAAACGACCATCCCGTCGTTGGATGCTTCGACGCCAACGTGCTGCGTCACCGCGAGGTCGTAGCCTAGATGAACCTGCTGATCGATCTTTTTCCCCTGATAGATGTAATTCCGCAAGTCTGCAAAAGTAGATTCCGCCTGACGAAAGGAAACTTGTCCTTGGAGGTCATCTAGCCCATTTTGCTCGCAGAGAAGGCCGTGTCCGTTGCCCCTGGGAGAGATTCTACAGAAGGCCTAGAAGCTTTATGTGTGTCAGCGTGTTAAAGCACGACGCGACTCATTTGCCTCGGTTATGGCCTGACAGTTCGCCAAAATTTGTCATACGCTCTCACCACCGTCCCTGGATTGTGGATCGAGTAGATTGATAGCAGCGAAAAGTTCTGGCAGCCCCGTTCGTAATGGTGTCTCCGAGTAGTTCGCGGAAGTGTGATCTTGCAAGCCGAATGCACGTACTCTGAAACTTCGAACCTCCACTGGGAATACTTCATGAAGAACTTCCCCTTGCTTCTGATGGCTGCGTTCATCTGCGCTGTGCCCGCCTTCGCCAATGTAACCGTCACCAGCCCGAATACCGAGGCTGAGGTCGTTTCGCCATTTCATCTTGTCGCAATCGCTTCCAAGTGACCGGCACTCATCACGGGCGGTAGTGGAGAAGTCGAAACAGCTGCGGTACTCCACCTTGCCCGTGCTGGCGCGAGGGTGGCCCTGAATTATCGATCTGATGAGGTGGCTAGCGAAGTTATTTCGGCTCGTTCGACGAATCATTGGGACGAATCTCGATCACGCGCATCATCTGCCGGTCACGCTCCTCTTTCAGGTTCTTGATCTCGTCGAACCGGCGCGACTGTTGTTCGCGTCGAGGATCACCCGTGCGAGCGTAAAGCTGGAGCAGGCCAAAATTGGCTGTGTAGTTGTCGGGGTCCTGGTGTAGGGCCTGGTCGAAGTAAGACGCGGCCTGCTCAAACCCGCGCGTCTTGAGGCTCAACAGCCCCAACTCCGCGAGCGCTTCCGGATTGGGCCGCAGAGCCAGCGATTGCTTCAGCTCCGCTATTGCTTCGTCAGGATGCCCTTCCTGGCGGGCGATGCTCCCGAGATAGAGATAGGCATCAGGCGCGGTCTTTTTGTTCGAGAGAGCCTGTCGGAGCCACGGCCGGGCACTCTCGAAATCCTTGGCGCGGAAATTGGCAGCCCCGAGCGCAAGCAGGGCTTCGGGGTCTTTGGGACGCAGAGCATGATATCGAGTGAGGTAAGGGAGAGCCCGCGAAGGATCTTCCGAAAAGGAAACTACCATACCCATGCCCAGGTAGTAGTCGGCGTTATCGGGATCGAGACGTAGCGCTTCGGTAATAGCCTTGCGGGCCTCGGCGTAAAGTCCCATGCGCACGCAGATGGCGCCAAACTCATAGGGCAGAGCCGCGTTGGCCGGCTGCAAATCGCGCGCGTGCGCCAGGTAGCCCAGCGCTCCCTGGTTATCGTTGGCGGCTTTTGCTACCCGCGTCAGGTCTTCGAGAATCTCCACTGATTTGTCGTTGGCGGCAAAGGCGCTCTCCAATATGGCGCGAGCGAGATCAAGCTTTCCCTCCGCTTCCTCTGCCAGGCCAAGGATGCGCAGCCCGTCGGGCGAGAGTGCGTGTTGCTTCGCGGCTGCAGCGAAAAGCGTCTCGATGAGATCGGCTCTCCTGGCGGCGCGAAGCGTAGGCAGACACGTATCGGCATCCTGTTCGGTCAGATCGGGATTGGCCGCAAGGGCGTTGGCCGCTTCAGCTGCAGCCTGGCTTTGCCCGAGCGCGGCGTGATCGGCACACAGAAGCGCCTGCGCTCCAATCTTGCCCTGAGCCGCCGCGCTCAGCCGTTCGAGACTCCCGAGTGAGGAACGGTATTCCTTATTCCAGAAGAAAATGGTGGCGGCCTGGTAGTTCGCGTCGTCATTGGCAGGCTCGCAGTTGCAGGACCTTCAAGCTGAGCCGCAAAGCTTCGGCGCGTGCCGCGCGATCACTTGCCGCCGCCTCCATTTTCATGCGGCTCAAGTTGAGATATGCGCCGGTCAGGCGAGGGCTGTCGGTCATGGCATCGGAAAAGGCCTTGCTCGCCGCGGCCGTATGTCCCTCCTGGATCTCGACCACACCCAGCAGATTCTCGATTCCCCCATCGTGGGGATACTTGCGCACCGCATCGGAAATCAACGTGCGCGCTTGCTCCAGATTGCCGCTCTCGATGTGCTGCTGAATGGCGAGGATGGTCCGTTCATAAGCGGACGCATTACCATCGGCAGCCCGGGCGATGAGCGTGTGAAACAGCACAAACAGACATGCGCACAAGCAGCCTCCGATCAGCGATTGAGGCCGGCTTCTTCGTCCTTTACGCTTCAGAATCGAATTCCTCTTGACTTGCACTACACTAGTCTCCATGAACCCGCGAAGCAGGAAGCTGGTCTGCGCAACTTGTCTGGCGCTGGCGGTTCTTCTTCCGCGGTGGCCGGTGGGGGCGCAGTCTGGAAGCGACGAATCGATCCCGGGACATTCCGCCATCGAGTCGCTGCAACTGACGCCCGAGGCGGCCGAACATCTGCGGCGCGCCGTTAGCGACCAAGACTATCTTACTGCCGAGAAACTGCTGCTCGCCGAGATCGACCATGATCCTCATTCGCCGCGGGCCGCGCGCTTGCTAGCTTATGCGGGCGTCGTTTATTTTCGCAATCAGGACTACCTGAACGCAGCCGTAGCGTGGAAGAAATCCGAAGCCATAGCGCCTCTCGATGCGAGCCTCCGATTCTCATTGGCCATGGCCTACATTCACATGGCCCATCCCGATTGGGCTCGACCCGCGCTCGAAGCTCTCGCGGCGCAGAATGAGAAAGAGGCTCTTTATCCCTACTGGCTCGGACGGCTGGATTATGACGGGCATCAATACAACAACGCGATTCGGCATTTCCAGCACGCCATCGAGCTCAACCCGCAAATGGCCAGAGCCTATGACAACCTGGGGCTTTGCTATTACTACCAGAACCAGAATGAACTGGCGGTGACGAACTATGAGAGGGCCATCGAGTTGGACCGCGGATCGCAGCATCCCCCTCCCTGGCCGTACCTGAATCTCGCCATCACGCAGCAATTCCTGAATCGCTTACCTGACGCCGAGAAGAATCTGCGAGAAGCCATTCGTCTGGATCCAAAATTTGGCCAGGCCCATTTCCAGTTAGGGACCGTTCTTGAAGATCAGCAGCGGCTCGAAGAGGCTCTCCCGGAGCTTCGCGAAGCCGCACGCCTCGACCCCGCTTATGCCGAGCCGCATATGGCCATGGCCCGGATCTTGCACAAACTTGGCCGGGAAGCGCCAGCGCGTGAAGAGGTCCAGACCTACCTTCGCCTTCATCCGCACTCGACGCCCTAGCCGTCCCACGAGCGGAAGAGTCCCGCTTCAGCGCCTGCGGTAATATCGCCTGTCGATTCACCATTCCAAGAAAGAACGTCACCTGGCCGAACGGAGGTAAGGCCAGGTGACGCGGAGGTAGAGCGTTCGGGGCCTCGAACGAGCTAAAACTCGATTCGTCCCGCAAACTGAATGGTTCGCGGCGGCGTGACCGAGTGGGTCCAGCTTCCGAAGGGGTTGGTAGAACTGGTGGTGTTGACATCGGTCACGAATGCCACCGACGGGCCCCCGTAGTTTCCACCCTGGGTGGCCAGGAAGTAGTGATTGTTGAACGCGTTGAAGAAGTTGGATTCGAACCGGAAATTTACCTTCTCGGCGATCTTGGTGTTTTTGGTAAACGAGATGTCAAAATCCTGGAAGGCCGGCCCGTAGACTGTCGTCACCGCCCTTCCGGTTCCGGTGTATCCAAACGCCGTGAAGTCCGTTTCGAATGCGTCCCTGTTGAAGTAGGTAGCCCCACCCGCCGGATTGAATCCGTTGCGTCCATGCGGCTGAACGGACGTTCCGGGTTTGAACCCGGGAACGCAGCCCTCGCGGAATTGAGGAACCAAAGTGGAGGTTGGGCACGACGAGGAGTAGAACGAGAAGGGCGTCCCATACTCATAGCGCCACAGCGGGCTGACCTGCCATCCGCCTATAAGATAATTGGTTGGCCCCCCGTTGTTGAGGAACGGCTTGTTTTTTCCGAAGGGCAGTTCGTACACCCCGGCGACCTGGCCGGTGATAGGCACGTTATCGGGAGCGATCGCCCAAGCTCGCGGAAAGAGATTGTAGGGCGAGAACTGGCCGTTGTTTCCCTGGTTGCCGGTGCCGTTGTCATTGCCTGACTGCGTGGTATCGGATGCGTCAGTGTAGAGCTTCGCAACGGTTAGCGAACCAAGGAGGTAGAAGCCGCCGGTCAGGTGCCGCTCCACGTGGGCCTGGAACGATTGGTAGATTGAAGTTGCGTGCTGCTCATTCTGCCCCTGCAGCACTCCGCAGAACTGCGGGTACGGAATCAGGGCCTGAGCAATCGTGGCCGAGCAGGCTGCCCCATTGGCCGGGTTTAATTGCGAATCCCAGCCAGGATACGGAATGCTGACGCCGTGGGCCGTAAATAATGCGGGGCCGGTGGCAGTGTTGTAGTCTGCCGTCAGATCGGACCCAATCGCGGTGATGGCGGGATTCAAGGGGTTGAGGATGTTCAACGGACTCATGGACGACGGCAGGTGGGTCCCCTTGGTGCCAACGTAGGACACTGCAGCAAAGAAGTTGTTGGGTAGCTGCCTTTCAATCGTGAGGTTCCACTGCTGGGAGTAGGGCCTGCGATTTCCGTCCAGGGGTCTGTACTTCGCCGGGGTCTGGCCGTTGTCGAAGTCGGAAGCGATGTGCTGCGTGACGCCTACCTGGCTCGGTCTTAGGCCGCTGTTCAGATAGATCACCGGAATCTCGTTGGTTTCGCTCTGGGTCTCGTTGATGTTTACCGTCTTGTTGAAGCCCTCCAGGCTCATGCCGCCATCCCAGCCGGGATAAAATGCCTGGCCGAAGTAGATGCCATATCCTGCGCGAGCCACTGTTTTTTCGTTCAGAGTGTAGGCAAAACCGACCCGGGGAGCGAATCCTTTCTTGAACGGCATCTCAGGGAAGTCTTTGCCATAGCTCGCTGCTCCATATTTGTTGCCTGCAAAGGCCAGCCGGCCGGGAAGATTGGCGCTTCCGGTGCCGGGGTTCACGCCCAGCGGATCGATGAACGACAGGTGGTCGAATTTCTCCTTGAACGGCGCGATGTAATCCCAGCGAACACTGTAGTTCAGCGTCAGCTTGGGCGTGAACCGCCACGAGTCGCCGAGGTGGGCCGCATACGCGGGCTGGCGTGGATACTCGGCCTTCACGTTGTAGAAGCTCACGTTGGCATTGGAAACGGCTCCCAGATAGAAGCTCGCCATCGCGTCGCCGGGGTTGCCGGCTTTACTGTTCCCGGTGGTATCACCGCTGAAAGTAAACGTACCGCCCTGGTTACCGCCGACGTGGATGGCGGTACCGGCCAGACGCCACTCAAAGCCGCCTCTCACGGTATGCCGGCCCATGATCCGGGTCAGCACTTCGTTCAGCGCGTAGGTTCCGCGGGTGGTTTTGTCCAGGGACGAATCGGGCACATTGCTGTTCCCAAGCTGGTTGAAGCCGTCGATGTTCATCTGTGGGTTGAACGTCGCATTGGCGACTCCCGGCACCCTGGGCAGATTCGCTTTCCCGTTCAGGGCGTAGTAACCCTCATTGCGGTTCAGGTACCCGAGCGTGAGGTGGTTGGTCATCCTATCCGAGAAGGTGTGTTCCCAATTCAGGCGCTGAATGGGAGCATTCTCGGGGTTGGCCGGATTTGCCGTCGAAATAGCGAGGGGGAGATCGCTTTGGGCGTTCACTCCGGCATACTGCCACCAATACGTGTAGTAGAGGTGATCCTTGTTGCCCAGGTTGAAATCGACTCGCCAGAAGTACACGTTTTCGCTGTTGGTAAGCGAGCCCTGCCCGGAATGGGGGATAAAATAGTTGCTGGTTTCCGCGCTGTTGGTGGGGGTCGGCAAAGCAGTCATCCACCCCTGGGCGATTGGATCTTCATACGCCGGGTTGATCTGGTTCCTCACTCCCTGGTAAGCAATCGGCTGACCGGCGTCCGCTCCGTACTTCGCGGGATCGCTGGGGTAATACAACTGGTTGGTCACGGCGCTGAAGTTGCCCTGGCGATCATTGAGTGAAGCAATCGAATCAGTGGCAGAGGTGGAGCTGCCGTGATCCTGAAAGCCCTCCCAGTTGAAATAGAAATACCCCTTCGCCCAGGAGTTGGCTCCATGCAGCTTGGGCAGGAAGATCGGGCCGCCAATATTGGCTCCGAAATCGTTCTCCTTATCCCCAGGCTTCTTAGTGCCGGGACTGACGCCGTACACGAACGCATTAAAGGCGTCGTTGCGAAGGTATTCATAACCGGCGCCGTGGAACTGCTCGCCGCCGCTCTTGGTCTGGATGATCAACTGTCCGGAAGTGGTATCCCCGTACTGCGCATCGTAATTGGCGGTCAGTACTTTCACTTCGGAGGTGATGTCGGGCGACATGCCAAAGTCGGTCTGCAGACTGACCATGCCGCTCTGGTTCATGAAGCCCTCAATGGCCGTTGCCCCGTCTACAACCGCTTCATCACCCGTGACCAGGCCGCCGTTAATGCGGGCATTAAAGGCGTTTCCGCTGCCTGCCGTCGTAACGCCCGGCATCATGATGGCCACAGCCACCGATGAGCGCGGAGCGCCGTTCACCGTGAGTGGAAAGCTCTGCAGCGCTTCGGGTTCTACGCCGCCTTCCAGGGTCTGGTTTTCGTAGTTCATCAAGGAGGCATCAGCAGTAACGGTGATGGTTTCGCCAGTCTGGCCGATCGGCAGGTGCACGTCCTGGCGAGCTGCCTGGTTGATGGCGAGTTCGATGCCCTTCTGATCGGTAGACTTGAATCCAGGCGCCGACGCGCTCAGATCGAACTTGCCGGGGGTCAGATTTCGGAAGGAATACTCGCCCGCGGCATCCGACACGAACGTGGATTGGAAACCGGTGGCCTGGTTGGTCAATGTCAGCTTTGCCCCGGGAATGGCGGCACCACTTGGATCTGAGACCGTTCCGCTGAGAGAGGCGTTTGTATCCTGTCCAAAACTCAGATGGGTCACGGCCAACAGAAAAACACCAAGAAGTGCCAGCACCAGGCTTTGCTTGAAGAACCATTGCCTTGTTTGCATAGCGTCTCCTGTCAAATGCGGTTGCCTCGAAGCAGGCGCTCTTTCTCGAGCTGCCCCATGCGCGAACTCGGCAGGCTTTCGCCAGGTTCGCATTGGAACCGTGAACTCTCACGGCGTTCTTCCGTCAGGCAGGTTCCTGACCGGAACATCATACATTCGGCTCACCTCAGCGGGGGCTCTGCGTGACCAGCGACACCAACCTGACCAATCCCCAAGGACTCTTGGAGCTGTGCGCTTTATCAACCGGAGCTATCCCATTGCAATTGCTGCTCATAATAGGATGCGGTCAAGCCGGATGTTTACGTTTACATTCTGCCATTTCCTCACCAGCTATCGAGTTCGTGGCGGACCGTTTGGCGATTGAGAAAAGAACCTCGGAGGAACGCACGAAAAGTACTGCAAGCAAAATCAGATGTCAATCTTTTTCTGCCCGACAGTACTCTTCGGTACCCACTCCAGTTAACTGTGCGAATCCAGCACCCGTCTGGACACGAGGCTCGACGCCCGAAGTTTTATAGATGAGCAATTGTGACCAGTGTTCGACAATCGTGGTGTTCGATAATGCGAAGGACATGCACCGCGTTTGCGCCTGTTGCATCTCGGATGGAGTTGATCGAGATCGATAGCGCAAATGATCGCGCGATCCTGCAATGTTCGGGAGAACAAATGAAAATCACAATCGCAATGGTAGCGTTGCTCGCGGTATGGCCGTTGACTCAAGCGAAGGAATACCAGATGACTTCCGATGCCGGTGTTCCGGCCGCGACGGGAATTGTTAAAGTTCAAAGAGCTAAAAACAACGGAAACATGAAGCTTGATATAAAAGTGGATCATCTTGCGAGACCTGCTAGTCTGACTCCCTCTGCCAATAACTATCTCGTTTGGATCCGCCCAAACGGCGGCGAGGCATTCAAACAGGGTGCGATCGGGGTAGACAAGAATTTGAGTGGAGAACTGAAATTGGAGACGGTCTCGAAGGATTTCGATGTGTTCATTACCGCCGAACAAAGCGATAGCGTGACGTTCCCATCGAGCGTAGAGGTCTTGCGCGCCCACGTAAGCACGAAATGAAACGCTTATCGGACTGCGAGCTCACGTTAAAGACCTCGTAGCCGACACCATACAATCGCCGTCCCATTAGAGCCACGCAGAACCCCTGACATTCTGACCGCGTCTCGTGTGAAGGCCATCAATTCTCGCTCAAGAGCGAGCGCCATTGTCTCTTTTTCAATTCGCAGAAGCCGGCAGTCAGTCAGTGCCCGGGCGGATGCTGTGTAAAGGGGTTGACCCGCAATCGCTTCTTTGCCGAGGAAGTCTCTTTCGCTGACGATGTCGATGATCGCTTCCCTGCTTGTTACCTTCTTGCCTTGGAGTTTTTGCGCTCAGGGTCACCAACCCTGCCTGAACGACGAACATTGCGTCGCCGGCATCTCCCTGAAGGAAGATCGCCTGTCCCTTCGAGAAGGTCTTCATCGTCCGGCCATCTCAAGGGGTCGTAAGGAAGACCTGCAGATTGAATCCACGGCTTTTGGTGGTCATAGATTCCACTCTCGGACCAACTCGCTGGCAAATTAGACCACGAAAGAAAATGACACCGCTGGTCAATACGGCTCATCACCCGAGATTCCGGGCGTATGGGCCGGCTTGCCCGTCGGGCGGCACCACCGCTTCCTGAGGGTTGGCGCACACCGGCACGCTTGGTGGATGTCGTTTGTTGTGAGATCGATGATTAAGCCCGGGAAAGCGGGGAGAGCACTCGGCTCATCGCGGATACAGAACAATGAGCGCAAAGTGCTCTTGCCACATCAGCACGCGCTTTTACTTGTCCGCAGCCCTGTGCGCCTCGCCTCGACGGAAGAGTTGATTCACAGTGGCAATGAAGTGCGCTGCGGCTGGTGGAGTCGGTACGCCTCCGGAAAGGATCCGTTCGAAGGGAACTGCGTGACCATACACGGTCTCCGTGTCCGCGTGGTTTTGGTGAACAACGTCGCCGTTCAGGTCGATTCCGGCAAATAGCCCCCGGCTTCGCGAGTAGGTCATGAACTCAGCATTTGCGAGCTCCGTCGTCGCGGCCTGCGCATTGCGGCCAACGGGTCCGGCGGCCACGGCAGCATCGCCTCCCAACTTCACTTTTTCCTTCAGCAGATCTTCGAGTGCACGATGATTCATGCCAATCAATACGAGATCGGTTGATTGCCCCCCCACTTGGAAACCAAGACTTGCTCCCTCAAGCTGAACGAATGCCGGTGCGCTCCACCCGCCACCGTGCGTCCGGCACGTTGCCACACCCTGTCCGTACTCTCCGCCCACGATGAAAGCTCCCTTCTTGAAAGAAGGCACCACGAGGACGCAGGTCGCTCGGGAGGCGATGTCCAACGGAAGGCCCTTATCGGGTGTGTTCATCAACTCGTGAAGAACCGCATTAGCCGCGTCGATACGCGCATCGATCTTCGCCATATCTTCAGCCACGGCCAAACAGCTGAAGCTGGCTGCAAAAAGAGCTGCCGCAAAAACCCTCTTCATGTTGTTCTCTCTTTCGTAAAGGACTTACGTCCGCGCAGGGACATAACTGATACGACTCTGGTTTCATGTCCCTGGTTGTGTAGCCAAGAAAGAAATTCGGATAAGAGAATCACAACGAATGATAGCCATTTCCACCTTCCTTCGGCCATTTGGAAATGAAACCGTATCGTGCTTAACCAGATCTCCCCCCGTGATCCTCACCCGCGATCACCCCGTTTTACACGTATTTCGGCGTATTTCAACGTGTCCCACGGTGTGTAAGTAGTTGCAAGTACAGCTTATTTACGCCCTGAAAAGGCCGGCGTCTGGCGACCGGAGAATGCACTGATTGGCTTCATTTCTGCATCGCAAGACAGATAGGTATCGGGAA
>CAVQZQ010000012.1:0-28982 GCA_963718435.1 uncultured Acidobacteriota bacterium
GTACACTATCGTGATTGTCACGCACAACATGCAGCAGGCGGCGCGCGTCGCGGAGAAGACAGGATTCTTCTTGAACGGACGCATGGTGGAGTTTGACTCGACCACAAGATATTTACCAACCCCAGCGACAAGCGCACGGAAGATTACATCACAGGCAGGTTCGGATGACACGTAAACGTTTTCAACAAAGTCTCGATGAACTCAAAGAGAGCCTGTTGGTGATGGCGGGGATGGCGGAACAGTCTATTCAGCGGGCCATTGAAGCGTACCGCGTGCGCGATCTTTCGATCTGCGATCTGCTGGGGCGCCGAAAACGGCCATCAATCGGCTGGAACGCGATATCGACCAGATCGGCGTTGGATCTGCTGGCGATGGAGCAGCCGATGGCAATCGATCTGCGATTCATCTTGCGCGTAATCAAGATCAACGCCGACCTGGAGCGCGTCGGCGACTCCGCCAAAGCATTAGCGAACGCGTGCGCGGCGTGGAACAGATGGCCGTAGCCGATTTGCCGGTTGACATTCCGCGCATGGCCACGCTGGCCGCAGAGAGTTTGATAAAGAGCCTGCAGGCTTTTATCGAGGCAGATCCCGAGATTGCCCGCGCCGTGCTCACGATGGACGACGCGGTGGATGCGATGAATCGAGCGGCGTACAAGGCGCTGACGAAGGTGATGGAGGAGCAGAGCCACATCGCTCCGCAGACCTTGAACGCGCTGATGATTTCGCGCGCATTGGAACGGGTGGCCGACCACGCCACGAATATCGCGGAGGACGTGATCTTCTGGGTGCAGGGCGACGATGTACGCCACCGCAAGAGCCTGGTTGCACAAAAGGATGGGAAGAAGGTCGGCTGACCCTGCTTCCCGTGTTTCGGTTTCCGACAATAATCCTATTGAGACTCGCTCGGAATGTCGAGCCGAATTCGCGTTGGAACTTGTGCAGGGTTCGTTTCTGTTTCTATGCCCGATTAATTGTTCTGCCATAGCTGCGATACTTGAGCTGCGATGATGGAGCAACAAATAGATACGGGTGTGGTAAAGTTCGGCGGGGACCGCCCGGAGGAAGTGTATTCCGCGCGATTGAACGAGTTGCACCTGGCGCAGGCAACAGAAGGGAAGCGGGAGCGCCTGCTGGGGCATGCCAAGGTGGTGCTTGGCGTCTCAACGATCCTGTGCGCGGCTGTATTCATTCATCGAGTGGTCGCACTTGAGTTCCTTCTGATTCCGGTTGCGCTCTTCATTGGTTTGGCCGTTCTGCACGAGCGAGTGCTGACATCGATTGGGCTTCGCGGTCGGGCCATCCAGTTTTATCAAGAACGAGGATTAGAACGGATCCAGGATCGGTGGGCGGGGACGGGTGAAACGGGGGAGCGTTTTCTTGATCCCTCACACCCGTACGCGCGCGATCTCGATCTGTTCGGCAAGGCTTCGCTGTTTTAAACTTCTATGCACGGCGCGCCACACGGGCGGGCGGGCGACGCTGGCTGCGTGGTTGCTGGGTTCGGCAAGTGTTGAAGAGGCGGTAACTCGACAAAATGCCCTTGGCGATCTGAGAGAGCGTTTGCAATTCCGAGAGAGACTGTTTTCTCTGGCGAGACGGTACGTCTGGGTGTTCACCCGGAGGTGCTGTCGGCGTGGGGAGAGCGGGGGCCGATATTCAAGGCGCGCGCGACGCGGATTGTGACTTCGACGCTGCCTTTGCTGTGGATTATCAGCCTGGTGTGCTGGAGCGCGTGGGATCTGGGCGCTGTTGCCGGGGCGATGACGATTTTGAACCTGGCGTGGGCGCATCGGATTTATGAGCGCCTGGACGGCGCGTCTGATGCGCTGGAGCAGGCTGCAGAGGATTTGGAATTGTTGGCTGGAGTGCTTGCGCTGGTGGAATGCGCGAGCACTTTGTAGCCCCGAGGTTGATGGAGTTGCAGGCGGCGCTAAAGCGGCATGGGAGGGTGCCTTCGGAGGCGATTGGGAAACTCGCTCGAGTTGTGGAGTATCTCAAATCGCGGCGCAATCCGTTTGGCCGGTTGCTGGATGTATCTGATGTTCTGGAGTGCGCAACTGGTATTTGCGGCGGAACGGTGGCAGCAGGAGTTTCGTCCGAAGATACGCGGTTGGCTCGGAGCGGTAGGAGAAAATGAAGGCTCACCGCGCTGGCAGGATACGCGTATGAACATGGCGAGGATGTGTTTCCGGAGTTCGCCGCAGTTTCGGCTACGGGAATAGCTCCGTTGTTTGATGCAGAAGGGCTTCGCATCCGCTGTTGCGATATCTAAAGCGGTAAGGAACGATGTGAAGTTGGGTGATGGGCTGCAACTCATGATTTTGAGTGGGCCTAATATGGCGGGGAAGAGCACGTTCATTCGCAGCATGGGAGTGAATGCGGTGTTGGCGCAGTGCGGTGCGCCGGTGCGGGCCAGGAGGCTCGTTTTCGCTGCTGCGGGTGGCTGCCTCGATCTGCATTCTGGATTCGCTTTCGGGAGGTGTGTCGCGGTTTTACGCGGAGATCCACAGAATTAAACAGGTGTTTGCTCTTACAGGCAGGCGGGTTCCAGTTCTGTTTCTGCTGGATGAATTGCTTTCGGGCACGAACTCACACGACCGCCTTGTGGGAACCCAGTTTGTGGTGCGGAGTCTAACGGAACGAGGCGCGATCGGCATCGTGAGCACCCATGACCTCGCGTTGACGAAGATTCCCGAAACGATGGGAGAACGGGCCGCTAACTTCCAATTTGAGGATCGATTTGAAGACGGCAAATTGATCTTCGATTACAAATTGAAGCCGGGGGTAGTGAAGACGAGCAATGCTCTCGAACTGATGCAATCGATTGGATTCGGCGTCGGCAGTTCAGACGGCTAGACTTCTGACCGCGTGATTTCGTGCTTTGAGTTCATGCTTTTCCAGGTCCCCAAATCGAGACCATAGGGCACCCATAGTTGGTACAACAACAAGCAGTCGAGAAACCTAGACCTCCCACCAATCCAGTAGCAACATGCGCGGATAGTAGAGGCCGGCGCGGATGGGAGTGCCCTTACCGTGGAGATTGTGGGCCACTTCGGCATAAGACTCAAGCTGGGGAGCGAACAGCTTTCGAAGTTCCGGCAAGGATGCGGAAGCAGAAAGATTGTCGGCGTGAGAGGTTTTGTAGTCGATGATCCACCAGGCATTGTTGCCTTCGGAAAGCTGGATCGAGTCCGGCGCAAAAGATGCGATCGACTCGAACTGTGCGCAAGCCGCCTGCGACGACGCCGGCCCAGGATGCTTCGCTGGCAGCATCGGCGTGCGGCGACAGAATCCATTGGCCGCGCGGGGGCTTTCTGAGGCTTTGATGGCGAAGTCGAAGGCATTGGCCGATATGGACTCTGGCTTGAGTGAGAGGTACTCCGACGGCGCGAACATGAGCGGCGATGTTGGGTTGCAGGCGGGCAAGAGCGGTGCGGGCGGCGGGCCAGTCGTGCGTGGCGCGGAGATGGGCGAGCTCCTCAAGGAACATGTGTACAGCATTGCCGAGCGCGCGCTGGAGAAGCCCGCCCTCGTGACGCATGAGAGGGTTGCAAGTCGCCCAAGCCGACAAGACCACGTGCACCGTGCGAGGCGCCTGTGCGAACAGCAATGGGCGGCTTGGAAACTCGATGGAAGACGGCGCAGAATCGCAGGCTTGGCCGGGGGAGGCATGACGAGCAGGTTGCTTTCGCCCGAGGCCGCTATTGCCACGATAAGCTTGATTTTCAGCGAGTTTCGAAGGCGTGCGGGACGATTTCCATTCTTCAAAGCGAACATTGACTTCGTTTTCGAAGGCTGGCCATGCGGTGGCGAGGAGGCTATTTTTCGGCTCACGAGGGTGAGACTCCCATTTTCATCTTTGTAAGTGCGACGTGGCGAAAAAATGAAGTTCCTCACGCGCGCGCGTGGCAGCGACGTAGAGAATGCGCCGTGTCTCATCGGATTCGCGATCGCGGCGGACGCGGTCGACCCAGACCTTGACCTTGCTGCGTTCTTCGCCTTTGGATTGCGGCGGCGCCACGAGGAACTCGGTAATTTCGCCGGAAGCGTCGGGCTGCTCGAGACCGCGTTCGAGCCATGAAAGAAGTTGACCCGAGCTGCGGCCGCCGGTGGCTTGCAGTTCGGGGACGATGACGAGTTCGAATTCGAGACCCTTGGATTTGTGAATGGTCATGAGCTGCACGCCGCACTCACTGCTGGCCGCGGGGTCGGGCAGGGCGGTCAGTTTTTCAAGGGCTGCACCGAGGACGGGACTGAGCAAGTCCTCTTCGCCGCCGGGCAGGCTGTCGAGACAACTCCAGAGAAGATTGAGATTGGCAAGGGCATTGGCGTCGACGCAGCTTGCGCCGCCCAGGTTGAGCCAGACTTGTTGCAGCCAGGTTCCAAGCGAGGCCGTGGGCAAAGTGGCCCGCAAGGCGGGACGGACTCGATTGAATTCAAAACGCGTGTAGCGGCGCGCCGGCCACCCTCGCTCATAAGGTCAAGGCGCTCCGTGAGCAACTCCGGGATGGGGCGGACGAGGACGCTATCATCGTCGGCGCTTACAAGCTTGTGGAGGTCGTCGAGGCGCCAGGCCGCACCATGGGGCGCGCAGCACGCCAAGCCATGCAACGCGGTCTTGCGGATTGAGCAGGGGGCGACCAAGCGCCAGCGCATCGAGAACTTCGGGGCGGTCTTTCACTGCTCGAGTTCGATGGCGCGGAAGGGAATGTGTGCTGCGCGCAATGCGGCCGCGATGGGCTCGAGCGCTCTGCGGGCGCGGCCCGAGCACGGCGATGCGGTACTTGCTGTTCTCGCCACGAAGATGGTGGCAAGGCGCGCCTCGTTGATCTGGTCCTGCTTGCCGCGAATGAGGCAACAATCTCCTGGACCTGGGAAGCACGAGCTGCTTCCCTTTCTTGTACATGCTGAGGATCTGCGACCTTGCCCGTCCGGGTTCGAGGGACAAATTCGAGGTGCAGACCGAAGTGGGGATGAGGTGCAGGCGGTTTTTCGCGCGCAGGGGTCGAGTGCACAAAACTTACTGTTGCTCGTGCTACTTGAAGCAAAAACATCATCGAATACTTCATTGAATCGGTGGACCAGTGCCGGCGTCGTTCGAAAGTTGGCGGTGAGGGGCACGAAGTCGAAGACCAAAGAATTGTTGTCTAGAATTTCCAGTCCGATCGCTTTTACGCGGGGAAGAGTTCAACGTCGGCGTCGCGAAAGAGTAGATGGATTGCATGGGGTCGCCCACGACGAAGCAGGTGCGGCCGGTTGCTCGGGCCACGCAGCGATGAGGCGGGAGAGGAGTTGATGCTGGCGCCGGCTGGTGTCTTGAAATTCGTCGACGAGCAAGTGGCGAATGCCATCTGCGACCGCGAGTGCTGCATCGCTGGGGAGGGCACCTTCGCCTTCGAGGACATGCAGGGCAATCTGGGCCACTTCAATGAAGTCAACGGCGCCCGACTCGGCAAAGACGGTGCGCAGTTCGCCCGCCGCGTGGCGCAGAAGCGTGAAGGAGGACTGCACGATTTGCCAATCCTCTTCGGTATAACTGGCCGCAGGAAGTTCGCGAATTGCTGCGAGTGCCTCTTCCAAGCCGTCAACCTGATCGAGCGCCTGAATCAGACTCGCATGGCGCAGCTTTTCAACTTTGCGATCAGCCGGAAATCCCTGGCTCTTGTTGACCCGCTGGCGGAACGAGCCATCTTTGATGAGTAGCAAGTCTGCTACACAATGAAAGGCGCGGCGGCCTTCTTCCAGCTCTTCATGATTGGTGAATGGGCCGGCGGGAAAATCTGCCTAGCTCGGCAAGACTCCGCTGAAGCGTGCCGCCGCTCTGCTCGCAAGCATAGCGCGAGAGAGATGCGCTTCATTTTGCGCCCCAGGGACTTGCCCGAGCAGAGCGTCGAGATGGGTGACAGACTCGCGCACAGCGTTGGCAAAGGGCCGCTCAAGGCGCTCGCGCAAGGCATCCCAATTGGGCTCGCGCTCGAGAACAAACTCGTGCATCCATCGGTCGCGCTGACCGAGCATTTCGACGAGCAGGTTTTCCATCTCCTGCCAGCCATTGTCGCGCCATAGCAGCAAGGTCTCAATGGCGGTGGTGAGTGCGGGGTCCTCTCCGCCGATCCTTTCGAGAGTGCGACGTGCAGCGCGACGATAGAGATCCGTCGGTTGGTTATGAATCCCTAACTCCCCGCCAAGCTGAGTGAGCAGCGGCTGTTGCAGGGCGAGATCGCGGCAGAAGGAATCGATGGTCGAAATGCGGAGTTGCGTGGGCAGATCGAGGAGCTGCCAGCCGAGCACCTGCGAGTGTTGCAGAGCGCGTCGGGCCAGGACCGGCATGGAGAATTCGTCGACCGACGGTGCCGGAGGTTCGGAAGTGGCCGCTTTTTCCAGCTCAGAAAGGATGCGATGGCGCATTTCTGCGGCTGCCGCATTGGTGAAGGTGATGGCGACTATGCTGGCCGGGCTCGTCGACGTCGGCGAGCAAGCGCAGAAAGCGGCGGGTGAGCAGGTCGGTTTTTCCTGACCCTGCCGGGGCCTGCACGAGGATAGAGCGGGATGCATCGAGGGCGCGTTCGCGCTGTGCCTGATCGGGAGGAGCGGGCCGGATGGCTGTGGGATTACTCATCGGCGGCGGCCTCGCATTCGTCGTACTCGTTTCGGGCTTCGAGGACGTCTTCCCTTTCCTGAATGCGGCAAAGCGCTTGCAGATCGCAGCGATCGCAGGGCCGGGGGTTCTCGTGCGGGTCTACGTCAGCGCGGCCATCGAGAAAATCCCTGGCGAGCTGCTCGATGCATTCCTTCCAATCAATAAGCTGTTCCACGGTCAGGGCGGCCTTGACGAGAGAGCTATTGCGATTGAGCCCGGCGAAGAGAGTGGAGTCTGCATTGCCGATGTGCCCCGTAAATTCCTGATTGCCGGCGCGTATTTTGGCGAATACGAGGCCGCCAAGTTCTTCATTCCCATTAAGGGCGAAGCCTGCATAGAGAGGCAATTGCACGTCGTCGGGGCGGGGAAGCTCCCACGACTTCGATGAAACGTTGCCGCTCTTGTAATCGATCACGAGAATGGAGCCGTCGTTGAGACGGTCGATGCGGTCGAGACGAACCTTGAAGGTGAGGCCGGCAAGGCTGATGGTGCGGTCCGCTTCGGTCTCGGCGACGGCGAAGGGGAGCCGCGTCGCTTCATACTGAAGCCATTCCGTCACGAGCCGGACGAGTCGCAGAGCCTCCAGTTCGAGATAGCGGCGCGGCATGCGCTCGCGGGCACCGGCGGGCATTTTGTCGCGTAGAACGGTTTGCACGTGGCCTTCGACAAAGGCTGGCAAGTCATGGATGTTTTGCAGGTCACTGCGAGAGCGCAGGCCTCGAGGTGGGCCGCCCCAGATGGCGTGCAGCGCGGCGTGGAGTAGCTGACCGCGCTGGGCAGCGGTTAACCCGGCCTCTGCCGGTTGCCATCCTTGTGCGGCGAGGCGCGCGGTAGCGAATGCCTTGAACGGGCATTGCGACTGCGCGGTGAAGACGCTCGCTCCGTTATGAATGGCTCCGGGCGAGAAGGGAATGCGGCTGGTGTCTTCAAAGCGCACCGTGATGGGCGCTTGAATGGCGAACGGCACGAGATCGGCGGGAATCGGCTGCGGCGGCTCAACAAGTTGGGCGATGAGGCGGGAAGGGCGAGTCTCACCATCTTTCTTTTGGCCCGCGCAACTGAAACGGACAACGGGTGCAGCGGTCAAGAGCCGCGAGGTGAGGGCTTGCGCGAGTTCCCAGTCATCGCGCGGCGAGGCGTGGGGCATGGCCGATTCGCGCTGGATTTGAATCGGCAGCAGCGGATGCGTGGTTCCGGCAGCAGGCCACGCTTCTTCGTCCGCGCCGAGAAACCAGATGGCGTCGGCGGTGAGCCCCGCCGACTCAGCAGGTCCGGCAATCTGGATGGGCGCGTCGCTGGACTCCGGAGCGAACAGAGTCTCTTCAAGAGTGCGGTCAAGGGAAGCCAGGAACTCCGTCCAGGCGATGCGACGGCCGTCGAAGCCGAGTGAGCCGCAGGTGTCGATGGCCTTCTGCCAGCGGCGAAGGGCCTGAAACTCGTTGCTTGAGATGTGGCGCTCGCCGGGCAGGCCGATTTGGTCAAGGAGTTGAGGAACGAGGGCGGACCAGTCGAGAGGGCTTTGGTGAGTGCCACCTGAATTCATGAGGTGGTGGCGAGCCATGGAGACGCGCTGAGTCCAGGCGGCGAGTGGCGCAATCGAGCCGTGACGCTGCTGAAGAAATGCCTGCAGGGTCCACTGGGTTCGCTCGAGGCCGCGCCGGCGCAAGGCCCGCATGTGCGCTTGCAGAGCGGCAGATTCCTGAGAGCTCACGGTTGAGAATCCGGTCGAGAGCAGCCAGTCCACTTCTTTCTCCTGGAGCGAACCGTCGAGCCAGCGCAGCAACAGATGAGCGCTATGGACAAGAGGCACCTGGCTGAGCGGGATTCCCAGAGAAAACTCGAAACGCGGCGGAGTGCCGGGCGGATCCAAGCGGAGAAAGGCGCGTTCGATTTCGCCCCGGCGCATCGCAATGTCCTGGGTAACGACGAGCAGGCGGGCGTGCGGATCGGCAGCAATTTGTTGCCGGCACCATTGAGCGCAGGCGTGGAGTTCGGTCTGTTCGTCAGGCGCTCTATAGAAATGCGGATCTGTGGCACGAGCTCCGTCAGCAGGCTCCTGCCATGAACCCCAGACGTCGAAGAGGTTTTTCTGGATGGGCAGCAGACGGTCGAAACCGGCGGCAAGGAGAGAGGGGCGCGGGGTTGGGTCCGCCTGCAAGATCGGAATCAGTTCGAGGGGAGTTCGGCCTGGGCTGACAAGATTGCTGTCGCGGCAAAGCTTGTCGAATGCGGAGAGCCAACCGCTGAATGCGCCTGCATCCTGCTCCCAGCCGATGCGGGCTGCCTCACGCAGATAATGTGATGCGTTGGAACAGAGCAGTTCGTGCGCGCGCAAGGCGATGGCGGCGAGGCGGTGACGAGGGCCTTCGAGTACGGTGGCCAGATGCTGTTCGCTGCCCACGATATCGGCCCACAGCGACTGCTCCTGCGTGTGATTCAACAGCATGCGGCCATCAGCGGCGCGCTCTTCCCAGGCGGAGCGAACGAAACTTGTCCAGTCGAGGATTGCAGGAGAGGGCCACGCCGAAAGCCCCTCGGCGCGACGACGGTGGTGAAACGCCAAGCGAAGCGCGCGCGCGGCACGATCACTGGCCGTGATGACCAGGCCCCCGTCGCGAAGCCATCCGTCCATCTCAGCTCCCGCCAGAGCCCTCATTCCTGCGTTATACGCTGCCCGGCCGGGAAGCGCCATTGAGGAAAACAGAGCGGTCGGCTGCCGGTTGTAAACTGGGGTGTGATTCGCCGAGTGCTTGTTTCCTCATTGTTTATTGTTGTTGCGCTAGCCGGATGTCGTTCAGGCCGGAACGATTCCGCGCAGACATCTGACGAGAATGTGAAGGTGTACTATGTGCGCGGCAACGTAATTTCGACCGATGCCAATCACGGCATCGTGGTGCTGGATCATGATGCCATTCCCGGATTCATGGACGCGATGACGATGCCCTACAAGCTCAAAGATGCAAGTGTCGTCAGCGAACTGCATCCAGGTGACGTGATTACTGCCGACGTGCTGGTGTCGAAGAGCTCGGAACAGACTGTATTGCTTGATCATATTGTCGTGGTGGCGCAGGGAAAACCCGATTACAAACCCGCGGTCATTTACCATGTACCGGCGCCGGGCGATGCGGTTCCGGATTTCGACTGCGGAATCAGGACGGGCGTATGATTCACCTGCGCCAGTTTCGCGGCAAACAACTGCTCATCACATTCATCTATACGCGCTGCCCTTTGCCTAACTTCTGTCCGCTGGTGACGCACAACTTGCAGTCATAGAGAAGGAACTGGCGGCGAATCCCGCGCTGTATGCAAAGACCCATCTGCTCTGCGTCAGCTTCGATCCCGAACACGATACCCCGGATAGGCTGCGAGCCTACGGCGCTGAGTACATCGGAAGCGATGTGAAGAATGCCTTTGCGCATTGGGATTTTGCGGTACCGCAGAAGCCGGTGCTGACGGAGATGGCGAAGTACTTCGATGTGGGCATTACGGCAGGCGAGAATGACACGATTACGCACACGCTTTCTACGACGCTGATTGGGACAGACGGCAAAGTCGTGCACTTCTATCCCGGAAACGAATGGACGCCGGAACAGGTGATGACGGATGTGAAACAGGCGGCTGCCGGCGCGTGATGGGCGACAGGACAATCAGACCTCATGCCTTTTGACGAAGAGAGTAAACGATGAACCACGGATTGAATATTCGCGCGGATGGAGAACTGGATTTTCTTTCACTCGGAGCGTTGGTGTATCGTCTCGACCCCGGCATCGTGCCTTTTCGCAAGGCAACAGAGTGCAGGATTCATGCCAGCGGAGGCGAATACAACGTAGCTGCGAATTTGTCGGATTGTTTCGGCCTGAAGAGCGGGATCGTGAGTGCCATGGTGGACTACCCGATTGGAGACCTGATTGCCGAGCGGGTGCGCGCAATGGGCGTGAAGCCATTTTACAAATACTTCAAGCACGACGGCGTGACCGGGCCGAACATGGCGACGGTCTACAGCGACCGCGGCTTTGGGGTGAGGGCCCCGGTGGTCTTCTACAATCGGGCCAACGAAGCGGCGGCGGAATTGAAACCGGGTGATTTCGATTGGAAGGCGATCTTTGCGGGGGGCGTGCGCTGGGTGCACAGCGGTGGAATTTTTGCGGCACTGTCGCCCTCGACGGCTGAATTGACTGCCGAGATGATGAAGGCCGCGAAGGCCGCTGGTGCGGTTACCTCGTTCGATCTGAATTTTCGCGCGAAACTGTGGAATATCCATGGTGGCGATAATCTTGCTGTCGAAACGATTGGCAAGATCGTCGAGAACGTGGATGTGCTGGTCGGCAACGAAGAGGATCTGCAGAAGGGGCTGGGCATTCCTGGGCCGGAGGTTGCGGCCAAGTCGAAGCTCGACCCCACGGTCTTCTTCGGCATGATCGACAGGGTCATCACGAAACTTCCCCATGTCAAGGTGGTAGCAACCACGCTGCGCGATGTGCACTCAACGAATCGGCATAGCTGGAGCGCGGTGGCCTGGATCAACGGCAAAACGTATGCTGCGCCAACGGCGGAGTTGGACGTGCTGGACCGGGTGGGAGGCGGCGACGGTTTCGCGGCCGGCTTTATTTATGGCCTGCTGACCGCCTCAGCGCCGGAAGAAGCCGTGAAGCTGGGGTGGGCGCATGGCGCGCTGCTGACCACGTTCCCTGGCGACACGACCATGGCTACGCTTGACCAGGTGCGGGCGATCGCGAAGGGCGGCTCAGCTCGTATTCAGCGATAGAACTCGAAGAAGCCGCGGGATTTATGCATCGACGGGCGGCCGGGTACATCCAAGCTACTGGTATGCTTGCCGTGTGTTCAGAGAGAGGTCTCGCGTGGCAAAGGTGACACTGGTGTTTGCGGGTCTTTTGATTGTTCTTGGTTTGGTGGGTTTTCTAGGGACAGGGAGTCAGCATCCCACTGCGCTGATTCCAACATGGTTTGGCGTGGCACTGGGCCTCTTTGGATGGATGGCGATGAGCCCCAGCGAGAAACGGCGCAAGCTCTTCATGCACATCAATGTGACGATTGGCTTGCTGGGCTTTTTAGGCGCGCGGTGCGAGAGCCGTACAAAGCTACATTCATGCTTCGTCCGCGGGCGTTGCGCCGGACGCGATTGCACTGGCATCGCAGATCACGATGGCCGGCCTTCATTCTCATCTTTATGATACTTTGTGTACGGTCATTCATGACAGCACGGAGTTCCGGGAAGGTCTAGCACATGAGTACAATGCGCGGCGGTGGGATGGGTATGGGCATGCGCGCCGAGCGCACGCCGCAGGGTCGCGGGGCGCGCGCTGGCCAGGCGGACCTGCCCAAGCGCAAGCCTGACCTGAAGAAGCTGTGGCCGCAGATTAGGGTGCTGGTGGCGCCGCGCAAGGGCTGCTGTTTGCCGGCCTGGGCCTGATGGGATCAACCGTGTCGCCGGCCTGGTGTTGCCCTTACACCGCCAAGCCGCTGCTGGATAAGGTGCTCTCGCCGATGCATCCGCGCCCGGAATTGCTGCCGAGAATTATTGCGCTGGTCTTTTCGGCGATGGTGGTGCAGGCGATCACTTCGTTCTCGCTGACGCAACTGCTTCAAAGGCCGGCCAGCGGCTGATTGCCGAGATGCGCCGCCAGGTGCAGCGGCACGTGGGGCTGCTTTCGGTGGCCTACTACGATGAGAATCGCACGGGAACGCTGGTGGCGCGCATCATGACCGACGTGGAAGGCGTGCGCAACCTGGTGGGCACGGGGCTGGTGGAGTTCGTCGGCGGCATGTTCACCGCTGTGCTGGCGTTCGTCTACCTGTTGCACCGCAGTGTCGACGGTGACTCTGACCGTTTTCGCCGTGGTGGGCGCGTTTGTGTTCGTTCTGCAGTACGGCTTCAAGATGATTCGCCCCATCTTTCGCGAGCGGGGCAAGATCAACGCCGAGGTCACGGGCCGGCTGACCGAATCGCTGGGCGGCGTACGCGTGATCAAGGGCTACCACGCCGAGGAGCGCGAGCATGGCGTCTTTGCTGAGCGGAGTGGAGCGGCTGCTGACGAACGTAATGAAGTCGCTGACCATGACCAGCGTGCTTGGGTCCGCCTCGACCACGGTGCTGGGATTGGTGTCGGCGCTGGTGATGTGGCTGGGCGGCCATAGCGTGCTGAACCACACTTGGACGGTGGGCGATTACTTCAGCTACAACATGTTTCTCGCCTTCATGATCGCGCCGGTATTCCAGATCGTGAACATCGGCACGCAGTTGACCGAAGCATTTGCCGGCCTCGACCGCACCGGCGAGATCATGGCCGAGCTCGAAGAAAACCAGGTGCCCGGGCCGCACCGTGAAGATGCCGCCGATCCAGGGCGCGGTGCAATTTGAAGACGTGGAGTTTGCCTACGAGCCCGATAAACCGGTACTGCACGGCATCAGCTTTCTGGCCGAGCCGGGAACGGTCACGGCGCTGGTGGGCTCCTCGGGATCGGGCAAGTCCACCATCATTAGCCTGCTATGCGCCTTCCACACGCCGACCAAGGGCCGAGTGCTGGTGGATGGCGTCGATCTTGCCAAGGTGGACTTGCAATACCTTCCGCTCGCAGTTGGGCGTGGTGCTGCAGGATTCGTTTCTTTTCGATGGCACGATTCGCGAGAACATTATGTTTTCGCGTCCCGATGCGACGGAGGAGCAGTTTCTGTTTGCCTGCCGCACAGCACGCGTGGACGAGTTCGCCGAGCGATTCCCCGATGCGTACGACACCATCGTTGGCGAGCGCGGCGTGAAGCTCTCCGGCGGCCAGCGCCAGCGGCTGTCGATCGCCCGCGCGTTGCTGGCCGAGCCGCGCATCCTGATTCTCGATGAGGCGACTAGCTCGCTGGACTCCGAATCGGAGGCGATGATCCAGGCGGGGCTTAATCAGTTAATGCAGGGCCGCACGACGTTTGTGATTGCCCACCGGCTCTCCACCATTCGTCGCGCGGACCAGATTCTCGTGGTTGAGCAGGGACGCATCATAGAGCGCGGCAATCACGCCGAGCTATTCGCGCTGGGTGGCCGCTACTTCGATCTCTACACCCGCCAGCACGGGCTGGAGGCAAACCTGTTTCTTGCGCCCGGCGAAGGAGATGTGGTCCCGGCATGAGGGCATCGGGCCGGCGCTGAGAATGGTCTCAAAGACTGCATAGCCCTTGCGCGGCCAATTCAGAAACTCGACATAGAGTGCCGTGGACTGGCACTGAATGAGGCGGACAAGCATAGAGAGCCGGTTTCTTGACTCGAATCCCATATCTGAGAAACTGAGGATGTAATCATTACGCGAAACAGAGGACCACTATGCGAGACGCCCCTCCCCAAGGCACCTACAAAGTTCAAGCGCTGGACCGGGCATTTGCGGTTCTGGATTTGCTCGGCGAGAGCGAAACGCCGCTTGGGCTTGGCGCAGGTCGCCTCTTCGCTGCAACTGCATAAGAGCACCGCGCACCGCTTTCTGATGGTGCTGGAGCGCCACCACATGGTGGAGCGTACCAGCACGGCAAGTTTCGCCTGGGCCTCAGGCTGTTCGATTCGGCAACCGGGCCATTGAGCAATACGATTTGCGTGAACGCGCGCAGCCGCATCTGCGCCGCCTGGTTTCGGAGACGGAAGAGACTGCGCACCTGTGCATTCTGGAAGCAGGCGCGCGTAATTTACATCGACAAGATTGAGCCGGCGCGGTCGGTGCGCATGATTACCCGCATCGGATCCAGCAATCCCGTGCATTGCACGTCGGTAGGGAAGGCGATTCTGGCGTTTCTGCCGGAAGAGCGGATGCGGACATTCTGCGCCGGACGCGGTTCGAGCGGTTCACGCACCGCACCATCGCCAACTCCGAAGCTCTGCGCGCGGAGATCGAAAAGACCCGCCGCCGCGGCTATGCCGTGGACGATGAGGAACTGGAAGAAGGGCTGCGCTGCATCGCCGTGCCCGTGCTCGACGCGCAACGGCAGCCTGTGGCCGCGGTCAGCGTATCGGGGCCATCGTTCCGCGTGACGGCGCAAAAGCTGCCTTCGATCGCCAACCATCTGCTGCAGTGCGTGCGCGGCATCTCGCTGGATATGGGCTTCAGTTCGATGGGACGAGGCAGCCGCGCGGCATGGAGCGCCTGAGAGCGGCGGATGCGCCAGTTCGCGTCACGGAAAGACATTTTGACGCAGGCGTTTAGGCTAAGAATCTTTGCTACGATTGGATCACGGAACGATGACGGTTTCGTGCTTTGCAGGCTATGCGTGCGCGAAGGCTTCGCTGGTTTCCACCCTGCAGGTTGTTGAAGGTACAGTGGGGACGTAGCTCAGTTGGTCAGAGCGCTGCCCTCCCGATAAGTCCCCGTATTTTTCAACCCCTTAGACATCTTACTGTCCATCTTGCTGCCCATTTCTCATCGAGATTTGGTCAGAATCTACTGTCCATTCTTGATTGAATTAGCGCTTCGCGCTATTTGTCCAGAGCACTCCTTATGGAGGATTCAGGACGATGGTCAGAGCCAAGCAGTATGCCGATCGTCAAGGCGAAAGGAAGTGGCCGTTCGCCCGGATTGTCGAGCGCAACGGGAGAATCATCCGCGATCACATCTGGGTAGACGGCCGCGATGAACATCATCCAGAAGGCCGCTACTACTTAGAATGGTATGAAGATGGGAAACGGCGCAGAAAGGCCGTTGAGAGCTACGATCTTCTTCTACCCGTCCGCGCAAAATCAATCGAGCTCAATGCCGTAAAAGCCGGCCTCATAGCGCTACCGGAAGCTGCCGTCGCGTCTGTACCGCCCTTCTGACTGGGACGCAGCCATCGACCAGTATCTTGAATACATCCGCAAGCATCGTAGCCTGCGAACTTACAGAACCTACCGTCCAGTTCTCAACGTTTTATTCCGGAACTCCACGTCAGCCCACTGGCGTGCGAGGGCCTCACTAATGCGAAGTCCCCAAACACAGAGAGAGCAGTGCGATGGTTTGCGTCCTTATGCCCAATCTCACCATTCAGGTCCGATGCTCTTCGAATTGTGATTTGATATCATCGATGCATTCAACCGCCAGGATCGGGGCAAATATACCTGCAAAAGCCTTGGCTCGAGAAGTTGTCAGCTTGGCGGCAAGATCAGGGTTAGATTCGGTGAGTTGACAAAATTTGGAGGGGGAGTGAACCGATCAAGGATCGTAGTTCTCGCTTTCTTGATTGCACCACTCCTCCATGCACAAGGGCCAGCCTCGTGTGAGAATGGGTTGGCACGTTTTCAAGCTGGAGACTTCGCCGCGGCGCAAGCTCTTTTGTGGGAGTGCATCGAGTCCAGGGCAGGGAACGAAAATGGTGCCTTGTATCTTGCGCTAACTTATCGCCCATTGCAGAACTACACATCTGGATTGGCTAGGGTCAACCGGATGCTAAAGGAAATGCCGGACAACGTCGACCTGCTGTATATCGCGGCCTATCTGCATTATCGTCAGAACGAAACCAAGGACTCGATGATTTTGACGTCCAAGGCTTACCACTTCGCCCCGAAGGATTGGCGAATTCAGCAACTCTTCGCTCTCAACTACATCAGTTTCAATATGCTGGAAGCTGCCAAATTGTCTCTTGAGGAAGCGATCGTCCTCAAGCCTGACAATGCCGAACTCGAGTATCAACTGGCGAGGTTGTATTTTACTCAAGGCAACTATGTCGCTTCTATTGAGACATCGAAGAAGGCACTGGCAATCATTCCCGATTACCCCGAGGTCTATCACAACCTGGCACTATCGTATCAGGGCTCCGGCGATGTGGAACTGGCCATACAGAGTTTCCAGAAAGCCATCGAACTTGGTCAGAAGTACAACAAGCGGGACGAATGGCCTTTAATTGATTTTGCAGATTACCGGCGGATGCTGGGACACCCGGAGGCAAGTGTCACGCTTCTGAATGAGGCTCTCAATATCAATCCCGATTCTCAAAAAGCCAATTATGAAATGGGCGAACTGCTGGCCGACATGCACAAATACGACGAGGCCCAAAAGTACCTTGAAGTCGCACTGAAACTTGCCCCCTGCAATGCTGCGACTATCTATGGACTTGCCATAATCACACGGCGGCTCGGAGACGCTGCAAGATCCCGAATATATTTCGAAAAGTTCAGGCAAGTGAACAAAGAGACGAAAGAGCAGACCAATGATGGACAGATCTGTCTTGCCGCCACCGAATCGGCACATTAGCTAACAGGTATTGATTCCACTGAACATGAATCGATTGATAAGACCACTGTCGAAGTGTGTGTTGTTGTTGGCGCATCGGATGCCCTTTCGGGTTCCGATGGTAACGGTTCTGCATATCCGCAGTTCATTGAGTAACGCTTCGGCCAGCGATTGACGGCCAATTGATGGGACCGGTTCCGAGCCGACCGCCAAGCAGGCTGTAATACACTGGGCCAGCGGCCTAGTTCGGCCACATTTCCCATGTGCACGAGACCGAATGCTTGACTTCTTGGAGCTACGAAGATGACACGCCGCGAATGGTTAGCTTCCGTCGCGGCATGGACCGCGGGAGCGGCGATTTCTGCTTACGGCCAGCAGGGAATGGCCTCGCTCGACAAGAAACCCGTGCCTCGCGATAAGCCTTCAGGACTTCCGTTCAACGCCAGGTTCACCGATATCTCTGCGCAAGCCGGTCTTCGGGATCCGATCATCTACGGGGGCGTGGACCGCAAGGATTTCATCATTGAAGCCAACGGATGTGGGATCGCGTTTCTTGATTACGACAACGATGGTTGGCTTGACATCCTTGTTTTGTGCGGCGTGCGGCTCGAGGGCACTCCCCCAGGTGCATCCAACCGACTTTACAAAAACAATCGGATGTGACGAAAGCGGCCGGCCTCGAACGCAGTGGTTGGGCCAGTTCCGTCACGATCGGCGACTACGACAACAACATCTTCATCGCTCAGGTCATGCTGATACTTCAGATAATGAAGAGCAACCATCAGACGCGTCGAGATGCCGGGCGCACCGTGACTGGGATCATCGGTGCTACCCAGAGTCCGTTCGAACGACGGCCAGTCGATGACATCACCGAGACGAACCAGGGCATGGCTCATGTCAATCAACTGCTCCAGATCGATCTGAAACAACTTCCGCTGTGGCTGCTCCGGCTCGCGCTTGGGCTGCATCGTTTTTCCCCAGTTTCCAAGGCATTTTCATGCCTTCAAAGGAATTCTTAAAGCAACAAATGCCGCGTTTCATCAGGTGTTATAGGTTTTTTGTTGGTATTTCAGGATCGACTACCTATCAATCTCCATCACAACTGCGGCGCTCGCTGGTTCAAGTGTCAGTTCCGATTCCGCACTGGCCATCTCCGCCGCCTCAGGGCGCACGACTGAAAACTTCTTCTTGTCTGGCAGATCGACGGTGAGATTTACGGCTTCAGTCGGGCTCTCGTTCGCAACCACAACCGCGCGCCTTCCGGATCCGCAATCGATGAATACGGAATAGGGTGAATGTGTCTTTCCGAGATGCGAAACATGAGCGCCGAGGGTGTCGAGGCCCTCTGCATCCCACAAGAGGTTGCGGTAGCGCCGGCGCAGATCGTCGATCTTTTTTCCATACTCTATCGTCGCTGGAATCTCGCCGAGCCTTCCCTTGAAGTTCCTCGGTTCGTAGCTGATGTTGTAGCGGTGCAGGAGTGCCCTGTTCAGCATATTGCGGTCATTGGTCCCTGTAGCCGCGATCATGATCGGCTGACGCGAATCGATGTAGCGCAGCACTGGAATATGCCCCGTTCCGCCTCCGCCGATTCGCGTGTAATAGACCCGATAACCGGTAAGTTCCTGGTCGTAGGGAGCTTCACCCGCAAAGACAAATCTGGTTGGACCGACCAGTGATCGAAACCTTTTCACCAGGTCAACGTCTGCCGAGTAGATGTAAGCCGGCACCGGGTGCCCATGGTCCGGAGAGAAACAGTAACTGTAAGGTCCGCCGTGATGGACTACCTCATCGAAAAGAATGCCCCCGGCTCCCAATTCAACACTCTTCTGGAATTCGCGCACACAGATATCCTGCCATTCCCTGCATGCGGTACACATGACAGCCAGGCGCCTCGTGTTGATGCTTGCCAACTGAACCGGCGTGTCGTACAGGTCGCCTCCGCCGAGGCCATAAGGCGTGCCAAACGGATCCATGGCTGCAAAGCGGCGCAGTTCTTTAGTCCACCACTCCGTAGAGGTGTCGGTGTAGACATATTTGTTGAACAGGACAATTTCAACACCCAAGTCGCGGCATTTCGCGATGGCATTGGCTAGTTCCTCTTTCGTTCCGAGGCGAGGATCTGTGTCGTGGTTCGGATAGCCGCGGTCCTGGCCGCCAATGTTCCAACCCGTGGGCTGAATCGCCTTGACTCCCGCCTCGGCGCAGTCTTTGCCGTACTCGACCAGATCGCGATATGGAAAGAGCAACCGATCTTCAGAGGAGTTGATCTGCACCTGTTGCCACGAAACGACGTCGTCGGCCCAGGCAGGAGAGACGGGCGGGACAAACCATGTTGCGCGCCACTTCTTGTAGATATCCACTCCTGCATGCCAGTCCCCGGAATAAGGAGCGAGCACGATGGTCTGGCCCTTCTTGCTGCTCTTCGGGGCAAGGAAGAAAAACTGAATCACCTGAAGAGAAACTCTTTCCAACTCCTGGTCCGGGGCCGGATTCACCGACGTCGTGAGGAACGAATCGGTGTAAGCGGGATGAAGCTCAAACTGGAACATGACCTTGTCCTTCAGCTTTTCCTGGTGGGTTCCGACGTACAATCCCTCCGATTCGCCCGCCGCCATAATAAAGTTCCAGGGAATCCAGTTGTTGGCAATCGTCGCCGGGTAGTCCTCTCCCCAGTAGCCGATGTCGTTCTTGAAATCGGGCAGGAGGGGCGAAACAGTCAGTCCGCCGCTATAGTCACGCGGTTGCTGTTCGTGGAGAGTCGTGCTGCCAGGCGGGACCGACATATCTGAGAGGATGGGTAAACTCAGAGCATCAACCGGGTAGGCCGATATGTTATCGATCTCGGATTCCGTTTCGAATCCCGTCTCCGTCAACCGCACTCTGCAGGTGAGAGCGATATCAAGAAGCCCTCCATGCGGACTGTTCAGCCCCTTCCAAACAAACTCTGCAGAGGCTCCATCGGGCGAAACCGTGGTGCGACTGAGCTTATTGTCGGCTCCGGTGACGAAATGATTGCGACGATCCGGAAGAGGCACCTGCAGCCTGAACGCCTCCGGGTTTAGGCCTCCCTGGATCTTCCACTTGGTAGCTTTGTTCTGAAGCTCACACAGTGCCCCCGAAACGCGATCAAAGCGCAGGAGAAGATTCTCGTTCTCCAGCGTTACAGATCCGTTGTGAGAGGCTTGTGCGCCACCTGCACGAGGTGCCATCCGAAGTGCGCCGAGCGACGCGATACCATGCACAAACGAACGACGAGATATCTTCATGTCAATCCATCTTCTTTCGACCGGCCTGAGTTCCTCGAATTATCGTTCGGCACTTTCGAACGCATTAAGGATACGGTAGATAGGCGCCTCATCCCACCGGGAAGGAGATGATTCGCAGCAAGGCTAAAGGCCGGCACAACGACAAAAGAGGTTTAACTTATACCGGCGAACGATGAAGACAGTCAACCGATTAAAAATCACTGCTATGGCTTGACAGGCGAGATTCCGTAGCCTAGACTTCCGCCCGATTGAAATAAATCCAATAGCTAACCTAGGAAAATACTTTGAGTTTGGCGCGGAGAGGTATTCGCGCGATTCCGCCGACCGAATGATTGGGCAATCGGGATGTGTTGCGTTGCATGTGTGGAGTGAGATCTCTATGAAATCCATGATGTTGCTTCTGGGTCTTGCATGCTCGACATCTGCATTTGCGCAGAAGATTCCACAGGTTGCGTGCCACGTTGAGGACTATGCAGTCAAGTCGGTGATGGCATGGCAATTTCCTAACACCTTCAGCAATGTGCAGGTAGTGGTTCTGCGCGATCCGGCAGGCGAGCAGGAAGCGCGTTTCGACCTGACCCATGGCGCGTCGCTCATCTCTCTTCGTTATCGCGGCAAGGAAGTGCTCTTCGGCGAGTCGACTGGCGCCACCCTCTCGCTTTTTGCGCTCCGGCCTGGCACGGAAGAGGACCTGAAAGGGATGAGCCAGTTTTACTCGTCTTTCAGCCCTGATCAAGGCGATTCGAGCATGGGAGTTACCGCAACTACCACAGGGGTCGCTTGCGACGGGGAATCGACCTTTCGCGCCTTCACCATGTTGGAGGACAGGGCCGTGGACAGCTCGTTCCAGCCGGAGCCGCTCCTCGGAGTCATAGCCGGGAAAATCAGCAACAATTTCCCGCCGGGCTACGCGACCGCTTACTCCCTGGAAACCAATGCCAGCTGGACCGCCAATCCCGGCGCGGGACCGAAGTATTTCCTCAAGCTCGATTCGAGTGTCGTCAATACACGTGGAAGCGAAACCGGTCCGCTGGACTGGTATATGACCGCGACTGGTCCCTGGGACTATGAACACGCGACCAGTTATCCGGAAAAATGTACCGAGAAATCCCCGTGCAGCAGCGCGGAGAGCAATGCCACCGCTGCGGGGCGCTATAGCGACGCTCAACTGGAAAACGGCGTTGCGGTTGTGGTGCCGAATGCGGGCTGGCAAAGCAACCGTGTTTTTACGCGCGAAAATGCCGAGTATGTTGTGTTGCTCTGGAATGGAGGCTGGGTGGCGCCGCGCAGAACATTCAGCATAGTGATGCAGAGGCCACTCGCTGGTGTGCAACGCCACCGCTTCACCTGGTTCATCTGCGCAGGTTCGTGGCAAAGCGCCCGCCACTTTGCGGAATCGCAACCCGCGCCGGAAAAGAAGATACTTCCTGCGCCGCAACCTCTACCGGTGACCAAACCCGCGGCCAATGCGGTTTCAGCGGCGTGCGTGACCACAGAGTTTCAGCCGGAACCAGGTCAGATGGATCAGGCGGTAGTGCTGGAAGACCCGGCAGGCGAACAGAAAGTCATCTTCGACACTACCGAAGGAGGAGCAATCGTCTCGTGGAAATACAGCGATGTCGAGCATGTCTGGGGGTATAACGGCGGCGGAATGCTGCAGATGGCATTCCACAATGGAATGAATCACGGCGCGTGGCCGGGTGACTACAACCCCACTCAGGCGGGAGACGGAACTGCCATGTCCCCGGTGACGGGAATCGCCTGCGATGGCAAGAGCAAATTGGATATCCTGGCAACCATTCTCGACTTCAATCACAACAACGGCTTCTTTCGCCATCCGCTGCTTGCAGTTTGGAATGGCAGGATCAATACGTTTATGCCGCTGAGTTACTCGTCGCCTTATACATTGGAGGTGCGCGCGGAGTGGGTCGAGAATCCGGAGAAGGCGCCCCGAAATATTACTTGAAACTCAAAGAGCATTTCGTCCATGTGGCCGATGAAAAAATTGGCGATTTCGCTTATGACTTCGCTTCTTACAACCCCTGGGAATTCGGCACACGGGCTATTAGTCCTGAAAAATGTCCCTGCGAGCCTGGGAAAACGACCTTTATGGCGGGAGGCTGGTATCAAGACCAGAAGCGGATGGAAGGCCTGGCCATTGCGATGCCTAGCAGCAATTTTCCGAAGAGCAAGGTCGATGGAACCTTTAACACCGACTACATGTGGCGGAATCGCAATTTCCACCTTGGCGCGACTGAAACTCTCGACGGTATCCAGGCGAAAGATTTTGTCTGGTTTGTGATGGTCGGACCATGGGACAGTGGTCTGAAGTTTGCAAAGACTCTTCAATAGCAGTGTTCTCCGATGCTGGGAAATCTGGATTCATTGAGTTCGGCTCAGAGCCTTCACCACAACGATGAGAGGCATTGCATGTTGGATAGAAGTCTGATCGTTGCGTTGGCTCTTCTGGCGGCCGGCTCCGGAGCCAGTCTTGGGAATCAATCCGATGCGACGAGAAACGGTGGACAGACCGTCGTGTTATGGCCGGCTCCAAATGGGGAACGGCTTTCCGCGGACTACACGCTTCGCGTGAATGGGAAGACTGTGTCTGTTTACTCCTGTCGCGTCTCGGCGATGCCGTTGAACCAGGTGTGGCCGGGTTATCAGCGACCGCTGGAGCAGACTGAGTTGGCGAGTTTCGCTTATTGGGGCATGTCCGGCCCGGTCAGCATCGAAATCACTTCGAAACGTCCCTTCGAATCCGTGGCCGTGCGACCCACCTCGCGAGGTATTCGAGCCGAGATCAAAGGGCGGGTCATCACATTTCGGATGTCGGCCGCTGGACAATTAACGGTTGAACTTGACGGGATGCACCACGCACTTCACCTGTTCGCGGACCCGCCGGAGATCGACGCTCCACATAACGGCGATCCCAACCTCCTATATTTCGGTCCGGGCGTTCATCGGCCGGGCAAGATTGATCTCAAGAGCGAACAAACAATCTACATAGCGGGTGGAGCGGTGGTGTACACCGCGATTGCAGGGCACGGTGTGACCGGCGTGCGGATTCTTGGGCGCGGCATTCTCGACAACAGCGAGTTTTCACGCGGTCAGGGTGGCGGGGCGATCCACCTGAGCGACTCGGCCGACGTGAGGATAGACGGGGTAATTTTGCGTGACACGGCAGAATGGGGTCTCGCCTGTTTCGGATGTCGCAAGGTAACCATATCCCGCGTTAAGGAAATCGGCTTCTGGCGCTACAACTCCGATGGCATAGATATATGTAACTCCCAGGACGTCACTATCCGGGATTCCTTCGTGCGTTCATTCGACGACTCGATCGTGCTGAAAGGGCTGACGGGGAGACAAGACAACTTTGGTGACCGCCCGGAACGCAACATTTGCGTCAGCAACCTGGTGCTTTGGTGCGACTGGGGTAGGGCTCTGGAGATCGGTGCCGAAACGTCGGCTCCTGAAATCGCGGACGTGATCTTTCGCGACATTGATGTCGTAAGGACCGGATTCGTCGCCATGGACATTCAACACGGTGACAGGGCCGCAGTGCATGATGTCCACTTCGAGAACATTCGGGTCGAGGTGGATGATGTTAGCCCCCAGCCGGTATTCCAGAAGGCCCCGGGCGAGAAGTATGCACCGGACCCCCACGTGCAATACGTTCCGCAGTTGTTTGTCATCGTGATCCACCCAACGATGTGGTCGAGTGACCACCAGGCCGGGACCGTCCGCGACGTGTCTCTCAAAGACATCTTCGTGACCAGCAAGCCAATGCCGACATCGTCTGTCACCGGATTCGATGCTGCGCACGACGTGCGTGGCGTGTCGATCGAGAACCTTCGTTTTAACGGGCGGCCCATCAACAATGCGGAAACTGCGCACCTGCAAACAAACGCCTACGCGGAAGTAGTCCACTTCGTCGCGAATGAAGACAACCGGTAGCTTCAGGAGATAAACATTTACTCATTTCTGGTTCAAACGTCGGTCCAAGCCTGTCGTCCGCACTTGTCGCGGACGCCCGTCACGCTGGGAGGGTTTCCAATGCTCCGTAAAGCTGGTTTCCGATCGAACCCCGCTACGTTGACTCTGTTTGCAGCCCTGCTGATGCTCAGTAGCGCTATTGCTCAGACTGCAACTCGCCCAAACCAGGGAGGATTGCTTGATGCAGACGACGTCTCCGACTCTCTGATCGGCATCCAGTATGAGCAGTGGTTTTATGGTCCGGAGGCCTGGAAAACTGCCGAGGCCATTCCGCTGCTTGGTAGGTACACCACGGATGAACCGACTGTCGCGAAGCATTACGCTGAATTTCAGGAACTTGGCATCGACTGGCTCTTGATTGACTGGAGCAACATGCTGTGGAGTAAGCCCCTCTGGGAAGAGCACACAGGGGACACCCTGCAGTTGGAGAACAAGACCGCCGTTTTGTTTAAAACGGCCGTGGACCTTCACCGTCGGGGAAAATATTCTCCGAAGCTCGTCTTTATGCTTGGACTGCAGAATGGGCCGCCAGTTCCCAATGGAGTGCAACGTCTCAACGGCATACTCTCCTGGCTGAAGACAAATTATCTGGATCGACCAGAATATAAGGATTTGTGGCTTTATGACGGTGGCAAGCCGTTGCTGACGATCTTGTATTGGCCGCCTGACCCTTGTGCGAAGTTGCAAGAGGATCTCGCCGCAACCCCTCTTCATGGCCAGGAATGGACGATTCGTTGGATGGCATCACAACTGCAGGACAATCATTCCGAACGCTGCGGATTTTGGTCCTGGATGGATGGGGTCATTCCTCAGGTACTCACCAACCGCGACGGCAAGGCTGAGGAAATCGTGGTTACGCCGTCGTCGTTCATGTTATTGAACAACGGTTGGAAGGCTCCCACCGCGATTGCCAGGGATCACGGAGTGCCTTATCTCGAAAGTTGGAAAGCGGCTTTCGCAGCGCGTCCCAAGTTCATCCAGATACACCAGTGGAACGAGTTTTCCGGACAGGAAGACGGCAAAGGCATACCGGTCGATTATTGGGGACGGGAACCGGCCACGGCTACACCTCCTAAACCCTCGGAGATCTACGGCGACGAGTACAACGTGCAGCTTAGTGACGACATCGAGCCTACTGAATTGCAGGGATGTACGATGCGAGGCTGTGGCGGCTGGGGCTATTACTACTACAATCTCACCCGGGCCATTATCTCCCTTTATCGCAGCGCAACCCCCGATATCACTGTGCTCGCTCTATCTGGCCCGACCCGCCCGGTCGATTCTACGGCAGGTTCAATGGGTTTGCATTGGGCTTACCTCGGTAAGGCACCCAGCAGTTTCTCGATTGCGTTGGATGGGAAGACTATTGCGACTGCGCTTCAGGGCTCCTCATATTTGCTCGATATCTCGCACGTCGCGTCGGGAACGCATCGGGTTTTGTTGACCGCGGCTGGGGTTCATACACGATTCTCGCTTGATGCCACACACCCCACGGTCTTGTCTCCAAACTCGCTTCCAGTTGAATCGGAGATCACCTTCGATTACGGTATTCATGTTGCGGCGAAGCGATGAAGATTCGGTCAGTCAATCTGCCGGACGCACCGACCAATCCGAACCAATCAAACCGGATGCTAACGTGATGAGTCGTCGCAAGTTCGTGCAGCGGGCATCTTTGGCCGCAGGCGTCTCTATCTCCGCGCCCCTAAAAAGCGCTGCATCGACCCTCGGCAAATGGGGTGCTCTTCCTGCCAGCAGAGGTTTGAGCTACGCGGTCCTGAGACCTGGAAACGACGATGGTTTGTCCGCCCCCGACATCATCCACAGTATCCCGTTCCTGCGAACCACGGTTTTGACATCGTTGGAAGAAGGTGGGACTGCGAGCTTAACCGGCTTCAATGTTGAAGCGAAATATCTCTATCTGCGCGGCTGCAGTAACTCGATTGATGTGCCTCATAACAATTGGGGAGGAGCGGACGACGTCAAGAACCAATTCATTGGGGACAAGGCGGGGTCCCTGCACATCCAATACCGATCCTTGGCAGTCGATTCTGTCCCGCTGCTCTTCGGCTATACACTTTGGTGGCAAGAGGGATATAAGGCCTCTCCGGAGCCTTTCAAAAGCGACCTCGCCAAGCAGACAATTCTGGATCGCGCTTTGTGTGTTGCGAATGGTCTTCGAGGGGAGAAGGATCTCTATTACTTACGAATTGCCCTTCGCGAAGAGCCAGTTCTGGCAATCGCGCTAAACGACAATTCAGAACACGCGGGCCGTCCGATCATAGATGGGATCACGTTTGGAGAAGTCTCGGTCGCAACAATATTAGATGCTGCGCGTTTTATCAGAGTTGATAGTGGTCCGATCGACGATCGCATTTCAGCTTGGTTGTCGAGTCACTCAATTGAATCGATTAATCCCTTGCCGCGCAGCCGTCAAGATGCTTTGCGTGATTTGAGTCGGGTAATATACACATTTCCAGATGATATCGATGTGCATACTATAAGCGAAACTGGGCATGCGTTCCTTAACCAAACTTTTGCCGGACCGGAAGTAAAGTTCGAGGGTCCACCTGAGGCAGAAATACTCACAAACGTGTTCCTCGATAACTCCAATGAACTTTTGGAGCGGATAGATAACGCTACAGGCATGGTTCATGAGTCCGCGATCAAGTCTCCTAACTATATGGGGTGGGTGGGTTATCTTCCTGACATGCAACCGTATTACGACGACTCCTATACAAGAACACATTTCATCGCGCTTCTTAGCAATATGGGTTTCCTTAAAAAGACAAATAAGGCCATAGCCTATTTCGATCGATGGATGATGTATTTTCCCAACTCCTATCCGGCACTCCAAATGGGAGGCAAGCCTGTGCGGGGACATGCGACCGTGATCGCAAACAAGCCCCACCTGTATTTCGACAAACTTCGCAAGTTGGGGTGGCCCGAGAAATTCAAGACCCGCGACTATGGCAACCCTGAGACAGACGGTCATGGACTTCTGATGCTTTCAAGGTGGCGCGCGTGGGCAAAAGAAGGTCGAACAAAAGAATGGGTTGAGCAGCATTGGGAGGCAGTAAACGAAGCCGCAGAGTGGATTGGCTGGTGCCTCGACAATCCGCAATTGTCGCTTTGCGAACATGGCCTTTTGTATTCCGAAAGCGAAGGCGGAATGGCGATGGAGAGTCTTTACTGTAACGTTCCTTGCTATTTTGGGTTGCTTGCGTACGCGGAGATGGCCCAGGTCGTCCAGAAGACAGATGCGGCACGACGATGGCGTGACCAGGCCGAAAAACTTCTGGAAGCGATGAATACCTACTTTCAATCGAACCTGGAGCCATGGGGAGATGTGTGGGATCCGGCGAAGATTGGCGGATGGGGGTTGGCGACGGCGTCGGTTCCAATTCTCGAAGGCATGGAGCTATACGGCTATGACGCGATCAATCACTTGCCGGCCGGCTGGGCCGAACGCACCAAGCGCACTTATTCCATGCAATCCTCAAAACGCAAACCGCACTTTTGCGATCCCTCGGCGATGGGATATGGACAGGGCTTCATCACTCAATCCGCGTTCTTGCTGGACAGGATGGAAGATGCGACACACATGACAGAGTGGATGGCGAGATTCTGCTTCGCCCCCAGACAGCCGCATCCCTATCGCGTTCCCGAAAGTGTAGTGATGAAATCGAATGGAACGCTATGGGCGCGGGGCGGCGATCTGGGCAATGGTTTTCAAATGGGAGAGGTCCTGCTTGCGTGTCACATCCTCGCTGGAATAGACGACTATGAGACCGGTACTCTGAAGCTGATGCCGCGATTGCCGATCGGTTGGACGGGTTCCACCGTTCGAAATTGGCCGGTTAGAGTCCTCTCGTCCAGCCAATTGGACATGGTCAGCCTATCAATAGAGGTTAGCCGCGATAGGCAATGCGCGAAATGCGACTTGAAGATATCCGTAAACAAACCAGTTGATCGAGTTGAGATCCGGCTGGGACCTTTCCCGAAAGCCTCAAGACACCTGATTGTTAAGCGAGACAGAGTGGACACAAAAGCAATTTTGTTCGATTCCGGCGATTCGAAATGGGCGTGGATTAGCGCCGGCACAATCCATGATTCGTGCCTCATTCAATCTCAAACTGAATGATCCGGATTCACGATCGGGTTGCCGGTGAATTCTGTTCGATTGGCACGGATCGCAGTCGGACAGTAAACACGAATGGCTCATCGGATCTTCGCGCATTTTGGCGAATTATTGCGTCGGCGGCGAAAGCGGAAGTTGCGCCATGCAAGACCAATGCTGCGCTTCATGTGCGAGACACTTTCCCCTCCCGGCGCGTCGTAGAGAATCGTCTACCGATGTGCGAAAGATCTGCAGGTATTGATTGGGGTCGCGGATAATCTGTCCCGCGCTTCCTGCGGCTGAGTAATAGGATCCAGGTTGCGGCCTGAATGGGCTATTCTCCAGTTGCAGATCAATGTTTTGCCAAGAAGTTGGAGAAGATGAAGAAGATGAAGATCACTGAGATCAAGTTGTATCGCATTTCGGCCGGCAACACAGGTGAGAAGGGCGCAAAGTTCGGCGAGGCGCAGTACTGGGGCGGTGGTTGGTGCACCCATTCGCTGATTGCCAACCCAATGTCGGTGTATCCAAAGTACGCGGCGGTGCGAACGCTATGGATGGGGCCGGGACAAGACCCCTATGCGATTGAGATTCTGACCGATGAGGGCGTCACGGGATGCGCGGTGAATTACGGTGGCGGTTTCGCTGCGTGCTCGCTGATCGCGCAGCACTTCAGCCGCTTTCTCATCGGACAAGATCCGTTCAACATAGAGATGATTTGGGATCAGATGTACCGTTCGTCGATGCCCTATGGGCTGGGCGGG
>CAVQZQ010000013.1:0-6527 GCA_963718435.1 uncultured Acidobacteriota bacterium
GGTCGCAATCCCGGGGGAAGCGTGAACCTGGTCAACCAAGTCGGGAACAATCATATTCACGGCTCCGCTTATTACTATGAGCGCAACCAGGCGTTGGCGGAATCAAACCCATTCAATACTCTGGGTGATCTTCCGCTCTCCAACATCCAGTGGGGTGCCTCGCTCGGCGGGCCGTTCTGGAAGGATCACACGTTCTGGTTCACGAACTTTGAGAAGCAGAAGTTCAACATTGCAACCGGCAACTCAGGTCTTGAGCCCAATCAGTATTATCAAAACGCTGCGATGGGTCTGCTGACCGCGGCGAACGTACCGGTGGATTCCGCGACCCAGCAGTTGCTCTCGATTCTATGGCCCGCAAACCTGCTCGCGGGTAACAGCACTGTCGCCATCCAATCGGCAGCTCCGGAATTTGGCTACAGCTATAACGGCGTCGCCAAAATCGACCACACTTTCAATCAGCAAGCACAGTGTCTATGCGCGAGCTTTCCTGGGGCAGGGCAATCAAACCGCGCCCGTCGGCCAAACAGATATCAATCCTTACTTCTTTGAAATCGGCCCGATCCATGTGTACAACTACTCGGCGGGCCATAACTGGTCAATTACGCCAGCCATCAGCAACAGCATCACGGCGGGCGTCAACTACTTCCACCAGACGTTTTCCGATGCCAATGCAAACTTCGCGAGCGTAGCCCAGGCAGGGTTCATCACCGGAGCACCTTTTGCCAATGCTCCCAACATTCATGATCGGCAATGATTTTGAGCCGACCGGCAACACGCCACCTGAGGGGCGCCAGGACGTGACCGGCGCCATCGACGAAGCGCTGAACTGGACAAAAGGGAAGCACGAACTGCGCATGGGCGGCGAATTCCGGCGCGCCCAGGTGGACGAGTTCTATCACCGTCATGCGATCGGCTCGTACTCGTTTCTTGGTGGTCAGGGGCCAAACGGAGACGGGTCAGTGCCATGGGCAACCGCAGATCAGGACGTCGCTTCACTGGCGGACTTTCTTGCCGGTTACCTCACCAAGGCGTCCATCGCGGTCGGCAATCCGGAGCGCCTGGTGTATTCGGCAGGATTCGATCTGTTTGCGCAAGACAGCTATCAGGTCACTTCGAACCTGAACTTGAACTTTGGTGTGCGTTACGACTATATGCAGCCGATGCACGACAGCAAGAAAGATCTTTCCGTTTTTCGGCCTGGATTGACGACGACTGGCATTGCCTTCCAGGGTACGGACATCAGCAGCATTTATCAGCCGGACCACACCAGTATCAGCCCGCGCATAGGTTTCAGCTACAAACCCGCGTGGTCGCCGAGGACTGTTTTACGTGGCGGCGGTGGGATCTTCTTCGATACGCCTAATGCTAACCCATTCCTCGACAACCGGCCTGGCAACGAGGCGCCGAATGGACTCGAAGGCAACCCGGGCGGCAGCAATCCTGTGTTCACTCTCACTGCGGCGGCAAGCACAGGACACCCAGTAATGGTAGAGCCTAACCAGGAAATTATCCCCACCGCGACTCTTTCCTGCACCGTGAATCCCTGCGGTGTCTTCAGCGTGGATAAGAATTTCCGTTCCCCTTACAACGTGAATTTCAATTTGCAGTTGGAGAAGCAGATGGGCAAGGCATTCTTCCAGATCGGCTATGTGGGCAGCCAGGGGCGCAAGCTGCTAAGCCTTCTGAATATCAATCAGCCCTACCTGGGAGGGGCCCCCGGCGTCTATCGGGCGACGGGACGATGTTCGGTGGCAACTATTACTCAGACATCAACCAGATCGAAAGCATAGGCACTTCGAACTACAACTCTTTGCAAGCGGTTTTCCGTACCTCAAGCTGGCGCGGCGTCACCACGCAGATCGCCTACACATGGGGGCACAACATGGATGAAGTGACTCAGTACCGCGGAGCATTGCCGCAGGACAGCTACAACTTCAAGAACAATATCCAGGGAGATCCCGGCGACTATGGCAATTCCGACTTTGACACGCGCAACTCTTTCAAAGGCTACGTGAATTATCTAATTCCTGGGCCCAGCGAGGTAAGAATGCTGACCAACGGATGGGAATTGAATTCGGCCTTCGCATTTAATGGCGGCCAGCCCATCACGCTTTACAACGGTGACGATACCAGCGGTACAAACGAATTCACCCAGCGCGTGAATCAGATTGCACCGGCATATTCGGGCATCAGCCACAAGATTCTCACAGTGAACGGAAGCAAGTATGTTCAGTGGTTCAACCCGGATTCGTTTGTTGAGCCACCTGCCAACACGTGGGGCACAGTTGCCCGCAACAGCCTGTTCGGACCGGGCTACGAAGACATCGATCTTTCGGTTCTGAAGAACACGAGATTTTCAGTCGGTGATTTCCCAATCAACGTGCAGTTCCGTGCTGAAATGTTTAACCTCTTCAATCATGTGAACCTTGCGAGCCCCGCTTGCACGCAGCTTTGCAACGACTACTTTGGTGGCAGCAGCTTCGGCCGTACCGGTTCGACAATCGGCTCGGGCAACTTCTCTCCGGGCATCGGACCTGGCGAACCATTTAACACGCAGCTGGCGTTGAAGGTTCTCTTTAGGGAACGTCGATTTATATTCCACACAACACGGCGGCGTTCGGAGCGATCCGAGCGCCGTTGTCTTTTGCCGATTCGACTTATCTCTGAGTTCAATTCATCCGGAGCATGCATCGCGTTGCCACCCATCTTGCGGCACAGACGGCAAAGGCCTCGCTGTGCGGCGAGGCCTTTGGGATACCGGGGAGCGGTTCGAGTCTTATGACAGGTGGGTGAAGGGATGCTCAGCGAGGCGGCGGGGAAGAGAGGGCGGAACCATGCCTGCTGTGTTGCTGTTCATCACATCAGTGAATGCTTTGCGAAAGGCTGCCATTTCGTCGTTGGTACCGATCGTGATGCGAAGCGAATTAGGCCACGCCGGCCACATGCGGCCGACAAACATTTCCTTAGCGGCGAGTGCGGCCTGCACCTCCTTGCCGGGGCGGCGCACATCGACCATGAAGCAGTTGCTCTCAGAAGGTGTGGTTGAGTAGCCCTCGCTCTTGAGCCACGCAAGCGTTTCATTGCGGATGTCGGCGATCTTCTTCTTGCGGGTTGTTACCAGGTCTGTTTCAAGCAAGCTGGCCTTGGCTGCCGCCACGGCGGTAATGGGCAGCGCGTTTTGTCCGCCGAATGAAGCGACCTTGGCAAGCAGGTCGGGCCGCCCAATGGCGAAACCCATGCGAATCCCGGCCATTCCATAAAGCTTGGAGAAGGTGCGCAGAACGATAACGTTCTTGCCTTCCTTCACAAGTCGAGCGAACGCGGCGCGTCGCAGAGATGGATATAAGCCTCGTCGATCAGCAGGACCGTATCCTTGGGCGCATTGGCGACCGCGTATTCGATATCGTTCGCGGCGTGCAGGTCCGGTGGGGTTGTTGGGATTGCAGATGTAGATCACGCCGGGATTGGAGCCGCGGCGAGCATGGCTTTGATGTCGTGCTGGCTTCGCCCTTGGGATCGGCAAGCGGCACCTTGATCACGAGCGCCGCTGAGCTTGCGCGGCCCACATGGGCGCTTCGTAGCCGGGATCGGCAATCACCAGCGGCTCTGTCTTTGCCGGTGAACGCGAGCACAGTGTAGTGCAGCGGCTCGGTGAACCAGCGAAGGGAATCACCGACTCGGGATCGAGGCCTTCCTGCTTGGCGAAGATCTCCGGCAGCTCCTCTTCCATTGGAACAGGTAGCGGCCACCGCTTGGAATGATGTCGATCATGGCCTGGCGCGCAGCATCGGAGGGCCCCATGGGATTCTCATTGGCGTCGATATGAATACCGATGTTAGGATCGGCGAAATGGGGACGGGCGGCGAACGCGAGGCGCGACTCGGTGAGATGGGCATGCCGGCGAGCGCGGAAGCACCGGCGGCAAAGCGGAAGAAGGTGCGACGCGAAAAGCCACTACAAGCTGCGGGGTCCTGCGATGAATGCATGGGGAAGACTCCTTTGGATGAGTGTTGGCCAAACACGGAGATGCTGGAAGCGCCGAAAAGCGGCGAGAGGCGGGAGAAGTCGCGATAAGACAGGGAGGAAGAAAGGGTCCCATGTCTCAAGGTATCGTTGAAATGCCTTGAAGACAAGCAGGAAATGCGGATTTGCGGTTCTCATGTCGATGGAGGAAAGCGGTGTTTCACGTTGAACCAGGGCTGGCGTGAAGGGAGTTGGAACAAAGAAAACACGGGCGGAAAAGTGGGTTGAAGACCAGACGCGATTAACGAGAAATGGGTGGAGAAAGGATTGAGTTCACGCGAGGGAGTGTTGTGGTACACTTCCACCGGTAAACGCTTTCCGACATGTGATGGCTGTCTGAACGTGGCCTCGGATGGGAAACTCCACATCGATGACAGGGCGATCAGCAGGTTTCTCTGCTGAAGCGCTTTGCAGCTTGACAAGTTGTGCAGTAAACCCATTTACTTAGGGCGAACGTCCCAGACCAGAATGGACGAAATCACTCCCCGATCAGGTGATTCAATGCTCGAATTGGTCCCAGTTTCCACCCTCGCCGCTGGTTCAACTCATGCGTTCGGCATGGCCCTGGCGCTCAGTGCCCCCTCTGGCGCACTTAGAACGGCCTCGACATTGCCGTGATCGCTATCTACTTTGTGATGGTCATCTGGATCGGCTTCTATCTGAAGGGCCAGGCGAATACCAGCGAAGAGTTTTTCATGGCTGGTCGCGAGATGACCGCGTGGATTGCGGGTCTGAGCTTTGTCTCGGCCAACCTTGGATCGTTGGAGTTGATGGGTTGGGCCGGCTCGGCTTATCAGTACGGCATTCTGGCGGCGCACTGGTACTGGGTCGGCGCCATTCCCGCCATGCTCTTCCTGGCATGGTGATGATGCCGTTTTACTACGTCTGCAAAACGCACTCGGTGCCGGGTTATTTGAAACTGCGCTACGGGCAGGGCGCGAGCATTGTTTCCGCGTTTTCTTTCGCCTTTATGACTGTGCTGATGAGCGGCGTGAACATGTTCGCCATGGCCGAAGTGATGAAGGTGGTGCTGGGCTGGGACTTGAACTTTTCGCATCATCGTCTCTTCGCTCGCGGTGGCCGCATATGTTGCGCTGGGCGGTTTGCGCTCCGCCATATTCAACGAGGTGTTGCAGTTTGTGCTGATCTGGGGCGGTGCGTTGCTGGTGCCGATTCTAGGCCTGGTCGAGGCCGGTGGATGGAACGGATTCAAAGCCAAACTCGCAAACATCGCCAAGGGCGCGATCGCCCCGGGTGACTACACGCATATGTGGCGCAGCCTGGGACACTTTAACGACAACCCAATGGGCATTCACTGGACGGAATCGTATTCGGGCTCGGGTTCGCGATCGGCTTCGGTTATTGGACGACGGACTTTCTCGTGGTGCAGGGTCTGGCGCGCACAATCTGCGCTCCGCACGCATGCGCCCGGTGATCGGGTCATTCTTCAAGATGGCGGTTCCTTTCATCGTGATTCTGCCTGGCCTGCTGGGACTGGTCGTGCTGCAGAATCCCGACGGAAGCCTGATGCACCTGGTGGCGCAGAACCTTGCCACTCCGCAGTCGGGATTGCACAGCTATAACGAAGCGTTGCCACTGATGCTGGTGCGCATTGCGCTCCCGGCCTGCTGGGCCTTGGCATTACAGCGCTGATCGCAGGATTCATGAGCGGCATGGCGGGCAACGTCAGCGCGTTCTCTGCAGTGTGGACTTATGACATCTATCAGCCGCTGATCAAGAAGGATGCGCCTGACGAGCATTACGTGGCCGTTGGGCGCTGGGCAACGATTCTTGGCGTGGTGGTCTCCATCGGCACGGCCTACCTGGTGATGAGCGCGGCCGGCATCATGGATTACGTGCAGGCGCTGTTCAGCTTCTTCATATCGCCGTTGCTTGGCGTGGTTCTGGTCGGTATGTTCTGGAAGCGCGCCACTAAAGAAGGCGGTTTCTGGGGGCTGTTGCTTGGCACGCTGACCTCTATTGGCTGTGGGCTTGGGTCAAGTTAAATCCTTCTGCGGTTGCGTTTTGTGGCGATTTCGCCCAACGCCAAGGGCATGGCCGAGAACATGTATCGCGCCTTGTGGTGCGTGATCCTCGCCGATGCTCGTCAATTTCGTGATGAGCTGTTCACGAAGCCGAAGACGATGGCGGAGTTGAATGGAGTGGTCTACGGAGCGACCAAGCTGCCGACTGAAGAGCCGGTGCCGTTTTACAAAAATGAATGGTTTTGGACGATCATTGCGATCATCCTGTTCTTCGCACTCAACATTTACTTCTGGTAAGGAGACTGCGCATGCAATCGGGACATATTTCCATCTGGTTCTTTATCGGGGTGCTTCTTACTGTTTATGGAGCAATGATCTTTGGTTCTGGACTTCTCGATCTCGCCACGGGGAATATTCCTAACGTGGTTCTGGCGAATCTGCACACGCCCGTGTGGTGGGGCGGTTTGCTGCTGGCCCTCGGACTTTTTTATGGAATTCGATTTCGCCCGGGTCGCAACG
>CAVQZQ010000014.1:0-12361 GCA_963718435.1 uncultured Acidobacteriota bacterium
ATACCGCTCCAGAAACTCCGGATCCACCGGATTCTCAAACAACGAAGCATCCCGCGTCACAATCGTCAGCCCCGACGGCGTAACGAAATACCGCCGCTTGTCTTCCACAGGGTCGTACCCGATCACCGTTCCTTCGGGAATATGCACGTCGCGATCGATAATGGCGCGCCGGATACGGCAATGCCGCCCGATATTCACGTGCGAAAAAATAATGCTCGCATCCACGTCCGAGTAGGAGTTGACACGCACATCCTGCGACAGCACCGAGTTCGATACCGAGGCGCCCGAAATGATCACGCCGGCAGTGATGATCGAGTTCATCGCCATGCCTGTGCGGCCCGGCTCGCCGAACACAAACTTCGCCGGCGGATACTGCCGCACCCGCGTCCGCATCGGCCAGCTCTTGTCGTATAAGTTGAACGTCGGCGAAACCGAGCAGAGATCCATGTTGGCGTCGTAATAGGAATCCAGCGTGCCCACATCGCGCCAGTAGAGGGCCTGCTGTTTGTTCTCGTCCACAAAGCTGTAGGCCATCATCTTTTTCTTGCCCAGCATGCCGGGCAGAATGTTGTGTCCAAAATCGTGCTTCGAGGTGGGGTCCTCCGCGTCGGCCATCAGCGCCTTCAGCAGAACCTCGGTATCGAAGATGTAGATACCCATCGAAGCATCCACTGAATTGGGGTTGAATGGCGAACGGAAGGTCGTCGTGGCCGGCTTCTCCTGGAATCCCAGAACTTCGCCCGACTGGCCTACTTCGACCACTCCGAACCGCGAAACTTCGTCTGGCGAAATCGGCAGCGTGGCCAGGGTTACTTCCGCCTTGGTCTCATTGTGATGCTCCAGCATGCGGCTGTAGTCCATCTTGTAGATGTGGTCGCCGCTGAGGATGATCATGTGCTTCGGCTGCTCGCTGCCGATCGAGTAGATGTTCTGATAGACCGCATCCGCCGTGCCCATGTACCAGTTCGCGCCGGTGCGCTGCATGGGCGGCATCATCTCAAAGAACTCGCCCAATTCTTGCGCCACAATCCCAGTCCACCCCTCGCGAATGTGCCGGTTCAGCGAGAGGGCCTTGTATTGCGTAAGGATGAAGACTTTGCGCAGTCCCGAATTAATGCAGTTGGAAAGCGTGATGTCGATGATCCGGTAATGGCCGCCGAATGGCACAGCCGGCTTGGCGCGGTCACGGGTAAGCGGAAACAGCCGTTCACCCGCACCACCCGCGAGCAGCACTCCCAATGTGTCTCTCATGTCCGAATGCCCCATCTTCGCGTGACCCTGCCCTTCGAGACTACTTGGCCCTTTCTCCCGGCGATGAACCCATGCCGTTACCCGAAGCATCATTTTCCCGGAGACATTTTTCTTCGGACGGCACCGAACGGTGGAGAATACCACACACAGATGAACACTCGCAGCCTATCCGGCTTATTCCATACCGTTTCTCTTGAATAGACGCCAAAACCGGAGCCTCGGCGAGTGAACTGCGCTGCCGTGTGCCCCGGTTGATGGAAGCAATAAGTTGGGCGATGCCACAGCGCGGCGCTCGCCTCGACCAGCTTTTACCGCTTCTTCTTGAACCTGTATTCCACCCCGACCGAGATAGCGAAATTGACGTCCCACTGCTTGGTGTTCGGAGGGTAATTGATGCCGTAATGAGTCACGATTGCATCGGGAGTAATCCTGAAAACCCAGCGCGGTGAGCGGTTCAGATCGATGTGCCCGCCGATGATTGCCGCCGGAGAAATCTGGTCGTGATAAAAGTCCACCACTCGAGGCGATTGCCCGCGCAGATCCGTTTCGAAGTCGCCGTACGCTCCGCCGAACAAGGCATGCGCAATCAACGCGCCATGCTCGTTGTGAGGACCCAGCCACTCCGGACCGCCGACAAAGAAATACTGGCTCACGAACGGCCCGTTGATGTTGAAAGCATTGGGCGCCGCGCCGCTGGTTCCCAGATACCCGCGGCCGCTGCCTTCAACCGCCCAGTGCTTGCTGAACCAGTATGAGCCCGACACATCCAGTCCGCCGAGGTTTGACCCTTGCAGCAGGCTCGGGCCCGCCTTCATATGGTCATAGGCCAACCCCACCGTCAGGTCATAGCGGTTGTCATAGCGCACATTGGCCAGCGGATTGATTGAAACATACGTGGGGCTGGCCGGCGGGTTTGTGCTTTGGCTAGGCGGGGTGGTGCTTTGATCCTGGGCGTAACTCAGGGTACACAAAGCCAGCGCAGCAATGGCGGCAAGAGCGGGGGTAAAACTTACATGAAGACGCATCACCTCAAGCTTACAGGACCACGCCAAGGGCGGACAACGCGCCCACCGGCCCGTAGCCATCTCTTGGAGAAACTTATGTCTCTACAAAAGGCAATGCTTCATAGCTTGCGGAAAAATCTTACGCTTTGTAATAGGGCACGACTTCACAGGCCGCCGAAGAACTCATCCCAGCCCGGATTCACGAGCGTTTTGTAACAGGGCACGACTTCAGTCGTGCCGCAAACCCGCAAAATGAGTACGGCTTTAGCCGCTGCGGATTTTCTTCTCCCTACGGTTCGCAACGCTCCGCCCAGTCGGCGTAGGTCAGGTATCGGAATGTCTTCAGCGTCTCCATCAACGCGGCCGCGTTCAAACTCGATGTGGATTCCGGTTCGAGAGGCGGCGCCGCATGTCCGCGCCATTCGACCGGTAGCCGGTTGAAGATCAGACCTGCGCGGGGCAGGTGACTGGTGCTCGTAACCACTTCTGCTGAGCGCCATCCACGAGCCTTCATGATGCGCACCGCGTAGCAGGCGTTATGGATCGTGTCCATAGCCTCCGGCTCAATGAAAATCGCCGACGCCGGAATGCCTTGCGCCTCGGCCGTTCGTGCCATGACCTTTGCCTCAACAAATCCATTGTGGGCCGCCCCTCCCGTGAAAATGAGACGCGGCGCAACATCGCGCTCGTATTCGCGCACGCCCTCCATGGTTCGTGCCAACTGTTCCGGCGTCGGATTCCCGTCTGAATCGGCCGGAGTGCCTAAAACAATGATGGCGTCAAAGCGAGTGAGGCTGGTGTTCGAAGCCGGCGCAAACACGCGTGCAAGAATGGCCCATGCAACCAACGCTACCAGGACCACCGCAGCCAGAATAAAGGTGCGTTCGGGCCAGCCCGGGTGCCGTCGCGAGCGGGCATAGCGGTGGTGAGGCCTGCGCGCAGGCGTCTGTCGCCGAACTAGTTTTGTTGGGCGTGCGTTGACCAGGAAATGTACCCTCCAACCTCCACTTTATCGCGGAGAATTGGGGCCGGAGACCCTTTCCGGGCGCGGAGTGCCTCCGAGGTAATTACGCCAGTTTGGCCGGCTCACCCCAGGCCGTCAGCACAAATTCGCCCAGGGCCTTGCGCGTGCGCGTCGTGGTCTCCGTTTCAATCAGCTTTTCATTCGGCAGCGTTGACGGATGATCCTGGTAGCCCAGAGCCATCACGGAGCCAAGCGCGTACTCTTCCGGAATCCCCAATGCCTTCTGCGCAGCCTCATGATCGAACCCTGCCATCTGGTGCGTCGCCAGCCCCATCGCCGTAGCCTGCAAAATCAGAAAGCCGGTCGCAGCGCCTAAATCATAAAGAGCATAGTTATTTGGATTCCCATTGCGCGCGAACCGTGTCCTCGTCACGCCCAGGATCAGCACTGGGGCCTTGGGCGCCCAAGCCTGGTTGAACCCCATCAGAGCGGAGGCAATCTTCTCGTAGGTTGGGGAATTGCGGAGACCCAGAAGGTAGCTCCAGGGTTGCTCATTATTCGAGGAGGGCGCCCACCGCGCCGCCTCAAAGACGATCGCCAGGTCGGCAGGGCTCACTTCGCGATCGGCAAAGGCACGCGGGCTCCACCGCTGCTCAATCACGGGCAAAATGCCCTCAAGCGTTTTAGCGCGCTTCAATTTGTGGGCTTCACTGGCAGACAAAGTCATTGTGAGAGTCTCCTACCCTACGTGGTCGCAGCTCTTTGATGACGGGCCCAAGCCCGAGGATTCCGTGCTCTCGCGTGCTGATGCACTCGCCATCACCCGATGGACCCGGCAAGCGGAACGACGCGGGCGGCCCGCTACGGGTAGATGCGGTGGAGCGTCCGCGCAAACGGAATCGTTTCGCGCACATGGTCCAGCGCACAGACCCATGCCACGACGCGTTCAATGCCCATGCCGAAGCCCGCGTGCGGAACCGACCCATAGCGGCGCAGATCGAGATACCACTGGAACGCTTCCTTGGGAAGTTTGTGTTGCTCGATGCGCGCATTCAAAAGCTCGTAGCTTGAAACACGCTGCGACCCGCCGATGACCTCGCCGTAGCCTTCGGGCGCCAGCACATCCACACAGAGCGCGAAACGGGGGTCGACCGGGTCAGGCTCCATGTAAAAGGCTTTTACGTCGGCCGGATATCGATGAACCATGACGGGGCGATCAAATTGCGAGCTGAGCCAGGTTTCATCGGGGGAGCCGAAGTCGTTCCCGTACTCAAATGGCTGTTCCAGCTCGCCGTTCTTGTGTGCTTCATTGAGCATGGCCACGGCCTCGTCGTAGCGCAGACGCGGGAAAGGCGGCAGAATGTTTTGGAGCTTGGCCGGATCGCGGCCAATCACTGCCAGCTCGGGGGCTCGGTTCTTCAGCACACTCTGCACGATGTGCGAAAGGTAGTTCTCAGCCAGTTCGAGCAAGCCGTCCAGATCGCAATAGGCCACTTCCGGTTCCACCATCCAGAACTCAGTCAGATGGCGTCGCGTCTTCGACTTTTCTGCGCGGAACGTCGGACCGAAGCTGTACACCTTGCCCAGCGCCAGCGCGGTCGATTCGATGTAGAGTTGGCCTGACTGAGTCAGGTACGCTGGGTCGCCGAAGTAGTCGACCGGAAACAGCGTTGACGTTCCTTCGCATGCCGCAGGGGTCAGGATCGGCGGGTCGGTGCGGATGAAGCCGTTGTTGTCGAAATACTCCGCTGCCGCGCGCATGATCTCGGCGCGAATGCGCAGAATGGCGGCCTGGCGCGGCGAACGAACCCACAAATGGCGATGCTCCATCAGGAAGTCGACACCATGTTCCTTGAGCGTGATCGGATAAGGATCGGACTCGGGAACGCGCTGCACAACTTGCACGTCTTCTACGTCCAACTCAAACCCACCAGGCGCCCGCTTGTCGGCCCGAACTTTTCCGGTGACGATGACGCTCGATTCCTGCGTAAGGCCCTTCAGAGCCTCAAACACCGCGGGCGAAACGCTCTTCACGTGCGCCACGCCCTGCACCGTGCCTGTGCCATCGCGAAAGATGGGAAACAGCAGCTTCCCGCTTTCGCGTGAATTGTAAAGCCATCCGCGCAGGGTCACCGACTGGCCTTCATGCTTGCCGAGGGTATCAATCGTGGCGATGGGTGCGGCAGTCTTGGTTTCAGTGGCAACGGGTGCGGTTTCTTCGGGCATGGTTGCTGGCTCTCTGAGGCACGCTGGAAAGAGGCGGGCGTACCGGACCTTCTAGGATAACGCGGGGCCCGGTACTACCTCGCTTCGGCGAGCACTCCTTAAGCGGCCGCCTGCCCGTGCAGCATCCTGCCCGCTTGATTTATCGTCCAATGCGTATGGCAAATAATCCGCAGATCGCAGCTAATCCGCAGAATGCACCCCACCCCACTCCGGAGGCAGAAGAGGTCTACCGGCGATGGATCAAGTTTCTCGATGAGGAGTTCCTGCGTCATCGTTCACCAGAGCGCCGCGCCGAGATTGTGCGCGACCAGCTTTACCAGCTCTACCTGGGCCGCCCGCACGGAGGAAAGCAAAACCTGACCCTCACCAGCGAGTTGCCAGGTAATGTTCTGGGAATGTCGCTCGACCCTGAAAACGTGACGTTGGAAGCGGAGCACTTCGGCGATGCAGATCTTGAAAAGCTGGCGGTACGCAAGCCTCTGCTCTGGTTCTGGAAGATGTTTGACCGGTCCCCCATCGGATTGAATCTCTGGCTCGGCCTTCGATTCCGCTGCATGCTGGGCCGGCACATCTTTGAACACATGGGCTCGGGGGTAAAAATCTTCCACGGGGTCGATCTCACCTATGGCTACAAACTGTCCATCGGAGACGGCGCCGTCATCCACCACGGCGTGCTCTTGCACGATAGGGGCGGCATCACCATTGGTAAGGGGGTGGTGATTGGCTCGTTTGCGCGCATCTTCTCGCACGGCTATATATCGAACGACATCGACCAGGTGAAGTTGATGCCTACGACTGTCGGCGATGGTGCGCGTATCGGCAGCCACACCATCCTGCTTGGCGGCCAGAATGTGGGTCCGGGCGAAGTCGTGGGCAGCTATCCCATCTTCAGGGCCTGAAGCGAGAGGCCGCGCGCCCATGCTAACCTGAGCTTTCCGGTACATGGAGCGTTCGTTTGCAATCTGCCGCCTTCCTTATTGCCGTTTTCGAATTCGTTCTGCTCATTTTTTCGCTGAGCTTTCATGAGTGTGCACACGCCTGGACAGCTTCGCTGCTCGGCGATCAGACCGCCCGCCTCGAAGGCCGCGTCACGCTGAACCCGATGTACCACGTGGATCCCATCGGGACGCTTCTTATTCCTGCACTCGCCATCTTCGGTCCGTTCATTGGACTCAGCATGTTCAGCGGCATGCTCATCGGTTGGGCCAAACCCACGCCTGTCATAAGCCGTAACTTTCGCAAAATTGTCCGCGACGAGAACCTGGTCACGTTGGCCGGTCCGACATCGAACGTGCTGCTGGCGCTAGTTGCCATTGTCGTGCTGCTGGTCATATGCCACGCAGTCCCGGGGAGCGCAATTGCTCCAAGCGGTCGAGAGGTCGTGATCTACACCTTTCAAGGCCATCTCCTGACAGGCGTCAACTCCACCATTCAGGCAGTCGTGCTACTTGGCGTCGCGGCCGTCGAAATCAACCTGTCGCTCTTCTTCTTCAACCTGCTCCCGATTCCGCCGCTCGATGGTAGCCATCTGTTGCGCAACATGCTGCCCTACAATGCCGTGCAGGCTTACGACCGCATTCCCTTCTGGCTGAGCTGGATTCTGATGATCTTCGTCGGCGGTAATATCCTCCGGCTGCTTCTCTTTCCGTCTCTGGGAGTCGTGCTTACGATTCTCGCGCGCGCTTAGACTGTTCGGTAGGTGCGAAGCCGCTCTCGGTACAATGGAACGAACCTATTTGGGGAACCAGCTCAAAGACGGCTGCATTCTCCTGGCACCACCCCGGAATCGATAGACACAATGCCCGAACCAGCAACTTCATCCTCCCGCCCCCGCGTTCTAAGCGGTATGCGCCCCACAGGCAAGCTCCACCTGGGCAACTACATGGGCGCCCTGGCCAACTGGGTCAGGCTGCAGGACCAGTTCGAGTGCTACTTCTTCATCGCCGACCTGCATGCGCTGACCACTGACTACGCGGACACCTCGCAGCTCGCCGCGAATTCGCTTGAGGTGGCGCTCGACTTCTTGGGCGCGGGCCTCGACCCGAACCGCTGCACTATCTTCGTGCAGAGCCAGGTGAAACAGCACTACGAGCTTCCCCTGCTGTTGGGCATGATCACGCCCCTGGGCTGGCTAGAGCGCGTCCCCAGCTACAAGGAGATGCAGGAAAACCTCTCCAGCAAAGACCTCACTACCTTCGGATTCCTCGGCTACCCGGTCCTCATGGCGTCCGACATTCTGCTCTACCAGCCGAAATACGTGCCCGTGGGTCAGGACCAGCAGGCGCACGTCGAACTCACCCGCGAAATCGCCCGCCGCTTCAATAACTTCTATAAGCTCGACGGATGTGATGTCCTCCCAGAGCCTGATGTGCTCCTGACCCCTTCCCCAAACTGCCCGGAACCGACGGCCGCAAAATGTCGAAGAGCTATGGCAACACTATCCAGATCACTGATCCCGAGCCGGTGGTGCGCCAGAAACTCAAGACCATGGTCACTGACCCAGCACGCGTGCGGCGCAGTGACCCCGGCGACCCCGATAAGTGCCCTGTGGGCGACCTGCACAAAGTATTCTCAACCCCGGAAACGCTCGCGAAAGTCTACGAAGGCTGCCGAACCGCGGGCATTGGATGCATCGAGTGCAAGAGTTGGGCCGCCGACGCCCTGGGGCAGATTCTCAAACCCATCCAGCAACGCCGCGCCGGCTTTTCTGAGCCGCAGGTGATGGAGATACTTGAAGAGGGCTCCATCCGCGCTCGCGCCCGCGCTGAGCAGACCATGCAGCAGGTGCGCGCCGCCATGCAGATCAGCCTGGCACAGGTTGCACCGCCCGTCAGCACCAAAGCAATTTGAAACCGAGACACACTTGACCAAAACGCCCCCCAACCCGGAACCCACCCCCTCCGCCCCAGTCAAAGAGCCCATTCCGGCGCCTGCACCGATTCATGAGCCCGATCCCGAGCAGACCCCTGCGAAGGACCCCAATCCTGGCGCGCCACCTCAACGGGAGCCGGATTCCAATCCGGACCCCAACTCCGATCCAAAACCGGACCCTAACCCGCCCAATCCCAACATCGATCCGCCGCGCGAACCAGCCGCCGTCGGTCCGCCGCAACTCGTGCTCACTTCGAGGCCGGTTCGAGAAGACAAGCCGGCAAAAACTGCCGCCAGGCCCAAAAAGCAGGAAGAAGAGCCCGAACAGTCGCCCTTTTCCGTCACAGTTGGCCAGGTTTACGACGGGCCCCTCGACCTGCTGCTGGACCTTATCCGCAAGCAGGACATCGACATATACGACATCCCCATCTCTAAGATCACTGCCCAGTTTCTGGCCTATGTCAGCCAGCTGAAAGCCGGCGATGTTGATGTTGCTGGGGAGTTTATCTACACGGCCTCATTGCTCATTCACATCAAAAGCAAAATGCTGCTGCCCCGCGCCTCGGCTAGCCCCGACGACACCGCCGAAGACCCTCGCCGCGAGTTGGTGGAGCGGCTTCTCGAGCACGAGCGCTTCAAGAACGCTGCCCAGATGCTGCAACAGAAACAGATGCTTGAGGCCGCTTCCTGGACCAACCCTGGAGCCCGCGAGTTCAAAGATGATGCCTCCGCCGAACCGGAAATCGCCGCAGATACCGTCGACCTGGTCCGCATCTTCCGCGACATCCTTGAACGCGCCCGTAAACGCCCTATCTTCAATGTGCAAGAGGACTCAGTAACCGTCAGCCAGATGATTCAGTTCCTGGCCCGGCGGATGGCCATGGAAGACAAACCCATCGCTCTCCGCCGCCTGCTCAGTCACACTCGCTCAGAACGCGCTTTGGTCTCCATGTTCCTGGCACTGCTGGAGTTAGTGCGGCTGCAAGCAGTCCTGCTTCGTCAGGATCGAGCCTTCTCCGAGATCTTCATCAAGAAGAGCACTAGCTTCGATGAAGTGATGAACCAGGGCCTGACCAACGCCCGCGACGACTGGCGGTAAAGCGTCATTCTGGAGCCTCGCGGAAGGAACCCTGTCAGAAGACCAACTCGCCCAATGGTTTGAACAGAATACCGCGCCACGCTGACCCAGATCGGCTCCGTTTCCCCAGCGTTTGTGCACAAGCTCCCCCGCAACGGCGCCTATCCCGTGTAAAATCAATGTAGCGATCCCAATCCCCAAGGTTCGCTGCACAAACAACTGCGCCGTAATGCAGTTGTTGGGGTTTTATGGACGCCTACACATCCGGCCGTACACTCTCCTGCCACAACTCATCTCATTTCCATTTGCAATTTCCTTCCATGCACAAGCCTGCAAACTGCACTTCCCGTGCGGCGTCCCGTGAATCCAAGCCAAATGGATTTGAACCGGCCAGGAGCTATCTGATGGCCGGCATTGCAACTGCAACTGAAGCACTTCCCAAACACGCAAGCCTTCTTGATCGCAAGATGCACGGGTCGTCAAGCCCCACTGGGATCGCCGCGTTCTGTCTGGCCTTGTCATGCAGCCTCTTCTACATCGTCTTCCACGTCGCCCGGGATCTCGACGCAGCCTCGGTGACCAGTTACGCGCCGTACCTCATGCTCGCGCTGGCTCTTCTCATCGCCCTCGGCTTCGAGTTTGTAAACGGCTTTCATGACACCGCCAACGCCGTCGCTACCGTCATTTACACCCACTCGCTCGAGCCTGGTGTCGCCGTCGTGTGGTCCGGAATCTGCAACCTTGCCGGCGTGCTCTTCTCCACTGGCACTGTGGCCTTTGCGGTCATCGCGCTGCTGCCGGTCGAACTGATTCTGCAGGTCAGCTCCGGCTCGGGTTTCTCCATGGTGTTTGCGCTTCTCATCGCGGCCATTTTGTGGAATCTCGGCACATGGTGGTTCGGCCTGCCGGCCTCGAGCTCGCACACTATGGTCGGCTCCATCATCGGCGTGGGCCTTGCCAACCAGTTGTTAAACCCGCATACCGGCACTTCGGGCGTCGATTGGGAACAGGCCATGAAAGTTCTCAAGGCGCTGCTCATCTCTCCGCTCATCGGGTTTGCCCTCGCGGGTCTCCTCATCCTGATCTCCAAACGCCTCGTCAAGTTCCCAGAGCTTTATGAGGCTCCAAAAGACAATCGGCCACCGCCGTTTCCGATTCGCGTGCTCATGGTTCTTACCTGCACCGGCGTCAGCTTCTTCCATGGCTCCAACGATGGACAAAAGGGCATGGGACTCATCATGCTCATTCTCATCGGGACCGTTCCAACGGCTTACGCGCTCAACCACGCCATCAGTCCCGCGCAGGTGCAGGACTTCATCGCCGCCTCGGAACAGGCGGGACGCATCCTTGATCGGCACGTAGATCCGCGATGGCATCCTCGGCTCCGACCCGCGCGCCGAAGTTACCGACTACATCCGCACCAGCCAGCTGCGGCCCGGCACCATCCTCGCCCTGCGCACACTGGTCGAAAACGTCAACCGCCAGGTCGCACTTCATCGCGAGTTTACGGCTCTCCCGCCCCAGGATCAGGGCAACGTGCGCAACGACATGTACGTGGCCAGCGAGGCGCTCCGCCTCATGGACAAGGCGCAGAATCCGCCTTTCAGTGCCAACGAAGCCGCGGCGCTGAAGAATTACAAGAGCAAGGTGGACAAATCCACCAAGTTCATTCCGACCTGGGTCAAAGTAGCCGTGGCCTTGGCGCTTGGCCTTGGCACCATGGTGGGATGGAAGCGCATCGTTATCACCGTCGGCGAACGAATCGGCAAGGAGCACCTGACCTACGCAGAGGGTGCCAGCGCCGGGCTCGTAGCCATGGGTACCATCTTCGCCGCCGACAAATTTGGGCTGCCGGTCAGCACCACGCACATTCTCAGCTCGGGCGTGGCCGGCACCATGTCCGCGAACGGCAGTGGCCTGCGCTTCTCCACGATTCGCAACATCGCCGCAGGCTGGGTCCTTACGCTTCCCGCCGCAGCCCTGCTCTCCGGGTTGCTCTACTGGATCTTCCGCCAGTTCGCCTGAGACGCCCATGCGCTGGCATTGATTGGCCGCCCGTTTTTCTCCTCCGATTCATCCCCTATTCATCTGGCTGGTATATCCATTGCAACATCCGAATTCTGCTTCCCCAAGCGTAGCCGGAACGAATCCAAGTCAATACCGGAGAAACAAATGGCCGACATGGCGACCACCATACCTCGTCCTCCCGCCGCAGCGCTGCTCGACAAGAAGATGAAGAAATCACACGCCATGATCAGCGCGGGCGTGGTCATTGTTCGCATTGGTTTTCGGCCTCGGCTACATCGCTGTACACCTGGCACAGGACCTTAGTAGCGTGCCCTTCGTCAGCATCTGGCCATTCGTGCTTCTCGCCGTGGCGCTGGTGATCGCGCTTGGCTTCGAGTTCGTCAACGGCTTCCACGATACGGCGAACGCCGTCGCGACTGTCATCTACACCCATTCGCTCGAGCCCAACATCGCCGTGGTCTGGTCTGGCTTGTGCAACCTCGCCGGCGTTCTCGTCTCCTCCGGCGCCGTAGCCTTCGCTGTCATCACTTTGCTTCCCGTCGAGCTCATCCTCCAGGTCAGTTCCGGCGCCGGCTTCGCCATGGTCTTTGCCCTGCTCATCGCCGCGATTCTTTGGAATCTGAGCACATGGTGGCTAGGCCTGCCTGCGTCCAGCTCTCACACCATGGTCGGCTCCATTATCGGCGTCGGCATCGCCAACCAGTTGATGAACGCCCACAGCGGAACCTCCGGCGTCGACTGGGATCAGGTTGCCAAGGTCTTCAAAGTACTGCTGATCTCTCCCGTCGTCGGCTTCGGCGCAGCCGCACTGCTGTTTCTCCTCTCCAAATGGTTCATCAAGTACCCGGCCCTTTTCGAGGCGCCGAAGAACGCCGCGCCTCCACCGTGGCCGATTCGCGCCCTCCTGGTTCTTACCTGCACCGGCGTCAGTTTTTCCCA
>CAVQZQ010000015.1:0-64162 GCA_963718435.1 uncultured Acidobacteriota bacterium
CTTCGCGGCGGCCGAGCCGATGGTATAGACGGCACGAACATGCGATCGAAGCAGATGGGAAAGCTGGGTGTAGTCGGAGTTCTTGTCTTTGCCGCCGAGGATGAGAAGAACCGGCGTGTTGAAGGCGGCGACGGCTTTGGCCGTGGCGTCGACGTTGGTGGCTTTGGAGTCGTTGTAGAACTCAACGCCGTTCAGAGTCGCGACGTATTCAAGGCGGTGCTCGACGGCTTTGAAGTTTTCGATAGCCCGACGGGTGGGCTCAACGGCAGCGCCGGCAAGGCGGGCGGCGCAAACAGCCGCGAGCACGTTTTCGACGTTGTGCTCACCTTTCAGGGAGATCCCGCTGAGCGGGATGATGCTCTCGGTCGGCGCGTCCTTCGAGGAACGATAGACCACGTGGCCCTCTTCAACCCAGGCGCCTTGCTCGACCGGCCGCTCCATTGAAAACCAATAGACCTTTGCGGTGGAGCGCGGCGCGGCTGCTGCTGCGCGGGTATTGTCGGCGTTCAGCACAGCGAAGTCGTCGGCGGTCTGCGCAGCGAAGATGCGCTCCTTGGCGAGGGCGTAGTTTTCGAAGGTGCCGTGGCGGTCGAGGTGATCGGGTGTGATGTTGAGGAGAACGGCTATGTTAGGGCAGAATTTCTCCGTGCTTTCAAGCTGGAAGCTCGAAACTTCAAGGACGGACCACGTTTGGTCGGTACTTTCCTCAATGAGGGCGACGACAGGGACGCCGATGTTGCCGCCGACGAGGGTAGGGAAGCCGGCCTCCTCGAGGATTTCGCCGAGCAGGGAAGTGGTAGTGGTTTTGCCGTTGGAGCCAGTGATGGCCACCGACTTGCCTTTGAGGAACCGCGCGGCGAGTTCGAGCTCACCGATCACGGGAAGACCGAAGCGCTTCACCTGGGCGAGTTCGGGAGTGTCGAGCGGCACGCCGGGGCTGACGACAATGAGGTCCTGGCGGCGGAAAGTCAGCAGGCCGTGACCCCCGGCTTCAACCATAATGCCCTCTTCGAGCAGGGCGGGAATATCCTTGGCGAGGGCTTCGGCGCTGCGGACGTCGGACACCGTGACCTGGGCGCCGCGGCGGCGCAGAAAGAGGGCCGCTGCCAGGCCGGATTTGCCCAGACCGACGACCAGAACTTTTTTGCCTTTGAGTTCCATCATTGGCATTATTCCTCAGGCTGCGTGCTGTCCGCGACTTCCTCTATTGTGCACCGTTGGGCGGCCCGCCTGCGTGCGCTAACGCAGTTTCAAGGTCGTGAGTGCAAACAATGCAAATACGAGGGCGCCGATCCAGAAGCGCACAATGATTTTGGACTCGCTCCAGCCCAACTGCTCGAAGTGGTGATGCAAGGGCGCCATCCTGAAGATACGCTTCTTGTTGCGCAGCTTGTAGCTACCTACCTGGAGCAGCACGGAGAGTGCTTCGATGATGAAGATGCCGCCGATAAAGGGCAGCAGCAGTTCCTGGCGGATGATAACGGCGACAGTGCCGATTGCGCCGCCGAGGGCGAGCGAGCCGACGTCGCCCATAAAGATTTCCGCAGGGTGGGCGTTATACCAGAGAAAGCCGATGGAAGCGCCGACCATCGATCCGCAGAAGACGGTGAGTTCGGCGACTTTGGGCATGTGCTGGAGTTCGAGGTAATCGGCGAAGATCACGTTGCCGCTGACGTAAGTGAGCACGGTGAGCGCGCTGGCGGCGACGATGGTGCAGCCGATCGCCAGGCCGTCAAGGCCGTCAGTCAGGTTGACTGCGTTTGATGAGCCCACGAGCACAAAGATGATGAAGACGACGAACGGTAGGAAGACAAGAAATCCCAGGTGTGGGATCGATGCTGCCGAATGCCAGAGCAGATCGGGCTCCAGCTCTTGACGAACGGCACCGTCACTTGCGTGGAAAACACTTTGAATTGCGATAGACGACCAACGCAATGGCCACGACAGCCGCGGCCAGTCCCTGCCAGAAGAGTTTGGCGCGTGCGGTGAGACCGAGGCTGCGGCGCTGCACCACCTTGATGTAGTCGTCGGCAAAGCCGATGGCGCCAAAGGCCAGCGTGGAGAAAACGGCGATCCAGACAAAGGGGTTGGAAGGGTCGGACCAGAGTACGGTGGGCAGCAGAATGGCGATAACGATGAGCACGCCGCCCATGGTGGGGGTCCCGGATTTTTTCTGGTGGGACTGAGGACCGTCTTCGCGGATATATTGGCCGATTTGAAATTCGCGAAGCTTCTGAATGACATAAGGCCCGATGAACAGCGCGATCAAGAGCGCTGTGCCTGACGCAAACGCAGTTCGAAACGTAAGATAGCGAAAGATGCGGAACGGGTGAAAGAACGGATACAGCTTTTGGTAAAGCAGCCAGTAAAGCAAGTGATCTCCGGAGCCAGATTGAGGCGGGTTTCACAATGATTCTACAAGTCGGGGCCGTTGCAGGGAGTGGATGAGTTGATTACGGCCTGCCCCTGGTCTGGCGCCGTAATTCCGATTCAAATGCCTGCTCGCGATCGGCAATGTAGGCCTTGTAGCCATCCGGCATCGATGAAGGCGTTGCGGTCGCCGCGCTTCAAGCGGTCGTATTTTTCCTTGAGTCCGAAGTAGCCGCCGTGGGCGCCGAGGAAGATGTCGCAAGGGAGACTCTTAAGAACCTCGAAGCCGCGCCGGTAGTCGGCGGCGATCCGAGGATAGGCCTTGTTGTGCACGAGTTTGTACCCGGGATTCACGTTGGGGCTGCCGACGATGACGACGTGCAGCGTGCGGTCACCCTCGCGCTCGTCGAGCGTCCATGTGGTGGTGCCCTTGGTGTGGCCGGCGGTGAGGCGCGCGGTGAGGACTACGCCGCCGAGCGAGACCTTGCCGCCATCGTGCAGGATGCGGTCAACGCGAGTCGGCGGAAATTGCGTGGACTTGTCGAGGGCGTAGTTGAAGTCGGTGCGACCGCCGGATTCGACGACGGAGACATCAGGTTCCATGACTTCGTATTTCGCACCGGTGAGACGCTTGATCTCCGCGCTTCCGGCGCAGTGGTCGTAGTGCGCATGGCTGATGAGCAGAATTTTGATGTCTTTGAATTTGAAGCCAAGGCTCTCGACGCTCTTGCGGATCAAAGCCGGGGAGGAAGCAAGATTGCTGTTGATGAGGATGTCGCCTTGCGGCGTGACGATGAGGTAGGAGGCGAGATCTTCGCTGCCGACGTAATACAGATTTCCCGCAATCCGGAAGGGCGAAAATGGCTTTATCCATGATGGATTAATCTGTGCGTGCGACGGTATCGCCAGGAAGAGCGCTGCAAAAAGCGCCAACATGCTTTCGAATTCTCGACGAGCCACTAGTCCTCCACCATGGCGGTTTTGTTTTTGAAATGTTCAATCGCCCGCTCCAGGTGGACCCCACGCGAGCCCTTGACCAGCACCACATCGCCGCGCTGGACGTTCTGCAGCAGCCAGCGTCCTGCGGCTTCTGCGTCGGGAAGAAAAACCGACGCCACGCCCCCGGCGCAGGCGGCCGTGGCAAGGTGCTGTGCATTGCCTCCTACGCCGACCGCAATGTCGAGCCCCGCTTCAGCAGCAGCCTTGCCGCAGGCGGCGTGCAGCGCGGGACCGTGTTCGCCCAGTTCAAGCATTTCTCCGGCAACCAGAATGCGGCGAACTGCGGGACGCGCCGCAAGGGTTCGGATCATGGAGCGCAGCGCCTCGGGGTTCGAGTTGTAGCTGTCGTTCAGAATCGTGGCGCCGCCAATTTCGATCAATTCGCCGCGCTTGTCGCCTGCGGTAAGGGATTCAAGGGCCTTGATCGCGGGTTCCAGTTCCACACCGGCTTCGAGCGCGACCGCCAGCCCAGCCATTGCATTCGATCCGTGTGCGAGCCCAGAAGACTTGAGATTCAGCGTTCCTTCGCGTTGGCCCGCCCGAAACCTCACGTGCAGTCCGTCAGGATCTTCAGTCTCCTCGATGATCTGCGGATCGGCGCAAGGGCCGTTGCCAAAGTAAATCACCTTGCCCAGGAAATCGCGCCCGAACTGCGAGACATAGGGGTCGCAGCAATTAAGAAAAGCCACGCCGTTGGCGGGTAGTGCAGCCACCAACTCAAATTTTGAGCGCGCGATGCCCGCCTGCCCATCGGGAAAATTTTCAATATGCGCGGTGCCCACGTTGGTGACCACGCCCCAGTCAGGTGCGCCGACGCGCGCCAGGGCAGCAATTTCCCCGGCGTGGTTCATGCCCATCTCGACTACCGCAATCTCGTGGTGCGGCTCCAGGCGTAGCAACTGCAGCGGCAGCCCAAAGGCGTTGTTGAGATTGCCGATGGATTTGAGTACGTTGAATTTTGCGCTGAGCGCGGCAGCAATCGCTTCCTTGGTTGTGGTCTTGCCCGCCGAGCCAGTGACCGCGACAACGCGTTGCCCCACTGGCGGCGCACATGCGAGGCCAATGCCTGAAGAGCAACCAGCGTGTCTTCGGCGATGAGCAACGGCACAGCCAGCGCGGCGTCAGGCAGTGCCGCTACGCGGGCGCGCGAAACCACGGCGGCGACAGCTCCACGCTCAACCGCTGCGACGATAAAATCGTGGCCATCGAGGCGGTCGCCGCGCACCGCAAAGAACAGCTCGCCGGGAGCGACGGTGCGCGAGTCGATGGAGCAGCCGGTCGCCACCAGCGTACCTGCATTCACCACGCTGGCCGGAGTTTCAAGCACCGCGCTCGCGCCAACAGCCGCCTCTGCGAGGGTGAGTTTCATCGCACTCCACCGTATCCCAGTTCAGCCAAGCTGGAAAGTGCAATCTCGGAGTCATCAAAAGGGATGGAGCCGGTAGCGAGAATCTGCTCTTTTTCGTGACCCTTACCGGCGATGAGCACGATATCGCGTGGCTCCGCAGCTTTAAGCGCAAGGCGGATCGCTGTCGCGCGATCGGGCTCGACGATGTAGCGCACCCCGGTAGCTTTGAGGGCGGGCTCAACTTCGGCGAGTATGGCGAGCGGGTCTTCGGAGCGGGGATTGTCGCTGGTGGCGACGACGAAGTCGCTACCTTCACCCGCCGCCTGGCCCATCTTTGGGCGCTTGGTGCGGTCTCGATCGCCGCCACAGCCGAAGAGCGTAATGATGCGGCCGCCGTTTGACGCCGTCATCTGCCGGGCCAGAAGGATGAGATTGCGAAGCGCGTCGTCAGTGTGGGCATAGTCGACAATGACGGTGAAGGGTTGGCCGCCATCGACAGGCTGAAAGCGGCCGGGGACCGGGTGAAGGCTCGGGGCAAACTTGATCAAATCATCAAAGGCCACGCCGCGCGCGTGCGCAGCGGTGAAGGCCGCAAGCGCATTGAGGATGTTGACTTCGCCGGCGAGACGCGAAGTGACGCGAGCAGACCCGGCGGGCGTTTCAAGGTCGAAGACAGCGCCGCCAGGTGTGAGCGAGTGGTTTGCGGTTCGCCAATCGCCCACGCCAATGCCGTAGGTGATGATTTCAGCACCTGCGCTCCGTGCGGCTTCGGAGAGCTGAGGCGCGCGTTCGTCGTGGGCGTTGATCACCGCCACGCGTGGCGCGGGGTACACGGTACCGTCGAAGAGCAGGCGCTTAGCGGCGAAATACTTCTCCATCGTCTGGTGGTAGTCGAGATGATCGCGGGTGAAATTGGTGAAGACGGCCACGTCGAATTGGATGCCGGCCGCGCGGCCCTGGTCGAGACCGTGGCTTGAGACTTCGGTGACCAATTCGGTGGCGCCGCGGCTCGCTCCCTCCGCCATCAACTCGAAGAGATCGCGCGACTCGGGCGTGGTGTGCAATGAGGGGCGCACTTCGCCGGCCACGTGATATTCGATGGTGCCGATGAGAATGGTCCTGCGGGCAGCAGCGTTGAGAAGAGCCTCGACGAGGAACGCTGTGGTGGTCTTGCCGTTGGTCCCGGTAATGCCGGTGGCAGCGAGCTTGCGCTCGGGATGGCCGAAGAAGGCTGCGGAAGCCTGCGCAAGCGCGCGGCGGCCATGTTCGACTTGCAACAATGGGACCCCAGCCTGGTAGACGAGCAGATGGTCGAAGGTGGGCGCAGAGTCAGTAATAATGCCGAGCGCACCATGCGCCAGGGCCTTATCGATGTAGCGATTGCCATCGGTCGACCCGCCCCTCATGGCCACGAACACGGCGCCCGGGCGGATGCGGCGCGAGTCGTATTCCACGCCGGTGATGGGCTGCGCGAATTCGTCCCCGGCGGCCCCGGCCGCATCGACCGCGGTCACTTCGTCGATCAGGTCTTTCCAATTCATCTCGTGGTTGATTGTAGATGGACGGGTGGCGGGAGAGGTGTGACGGAGAGATGAACTAACGCTGGCAGCGGACGACAATCTTTGTGCCGGGAGGAACCTGGGTGCCGGGCGCGGGGGCTTGCTCGCGCGCGGTACCACTCCCGGTGACCTGCACATCGAGGCCGGCGGCAGCAGCCATTTCAATCACTTTGCGTATCGGCAAACCGATGAGCGAAGGGACTGTCAGCTTTTTTCCGTCGCTGATGGTGATCTGTGAGGGCGTGGTTTGCAGAGCGGGCAACGTCGGATTTGTCCCCGGCGTCGGGATGCCTGAAGCACTGCTTGCTATGCTGCGAGGCTCCGTCTGTGTTGCTGCTGAGGATACGGCGCGCACCGCATGTTGCGGCTGCTCTGGAGCGGCGCGGAGAGGATCGTCGGGCGGCAAATCATTGACCGCGGCAAAGAGCGCGTTGACGTTGTTCTGGTCGGCGTCGGAGTCGTCTTCGGCCAGTTCAACAGGCTTCTCCTTCTTCGCGGGTGTGCGCGGTTGTTGCACATCGATGTCGTGTGGAACACCGAGATATTCGAGCACCTGCTGCGCCACGTCTGCGAATACGGGCGCGGAGACGGCGGTGCCGTAGTAGGACGGACCGGCCCTGGGGTTGTCGACGACGACGGCGACCGCGATGACGGGATTGTTGACCGGCGCGATACCAGCGAAGGACGCGATGTGCATCGTCTTCGAATAGAGGTGCGTGACCGGGTCAACTTTTTGCGCGGTGCCGGTTTTGCCGCCGGCCGAGTAGCCGTTGAGCTGCGCGGGCCTGCCCGATGCCGTAAAGGACGACACCCTCCATCATTTTGCGCATCTGCGCGGCAGCCAGCTCTGAAATGACACGGTGCGCGCCGGTGGGAAGCGGATTGGGCAGGTCTTCACCGGGCCGGAATGGATTCGCAGCCATGTTCGCCTGGGTCTTGCGGTCGTTGGAAGGCACGTTGAGTTGGCGCGGGCATCAGCACATGGGGCGGGAGATAGGCGCCGCCATTGGCGATGGTCGAAACCATCGAGACGAGCTGCACCGGAGTGACGCCGACCTCCTGGCCTATAGCGATAGAGCCGATGGAGGAGCCGCCCCATTTACTCGGTGTGCGGAGCAAGCCTCGCGTTTCGCCAGGGAGCTCCACGCCGGTGCGCGAGCCGAACCCGAAGTCGCGAATGTAGCTATAGAACTTGTCTGGGCCGACCTTCAGAGCCAGCTTCACTGCGGCCACGTCGCTGGATACCTCCAGCGCCTGGTGAACTGTAATCACCCCGATAGTGTTCGCCCTTGTCGTCGTGAATCACGCGGCCGGCGCAGCGTTATCTGTCCGCCCTGGCAGTCGATCATGTCGTCGGGCTTGGCGACGTTCTGCATCGAGCGCCGCGGAGTAGGTGACCAGCTTGAAGACCGAGCCCGGTTCGTAGACATCGCTGACCGCGTGGTCTTTAACAGCGCCGGCGTGGTGTGCCGGAAATCGTTGGGATTGAATGTAGGCCGAATCGCGAGTGCCAGAATTTGCCGGTATGCACATCCTGCACAACGATGGTTCCGTTGTCGGCGCGTGGTCTTCTCCATCGCGTGGTCGAGCGCGCTTCCGGCCATGAACTGAATGTTCTCGTCGATGGTCAGTTCCAGATTCTGGCCCGGCTCGGGATCGTGGTCGTACGAACCGAGAACACGGCGGCGCGCATCCATCGCAGTAAACATGCGCCCCGGTACGCCGTGGAGCGCGCCATCGAATTTGTCTTCGAGGCCGCCGAGACCTTATCGTCGACGCCGACATAGCCCAGCACCTGCGCGGCAATCTGGTTGTCCGGATAGAAGCGCTGGAACTCCTTCTGGAAATAGATGCCTTTCATATTGAGGGCTCGAATGCTCGTCGCAACTCCGGCGTAACGCGCCGCGCCACCCAGGCAAAGTTGCGCCCTTTGTCGAGGCGATGCGCAATTTGGTCTCGGTGGTCCGCTTGTCTTCAGGGTCGGTGTGGACGATGGCGGCGAGGACGCGTGCGGCCGCCTTCTGGTCGTCGATCTCGGTGGGCACGGCGTAGATGGAGTCGACCTGCACGGTCATGGCCAGCTCGCGCATGTTGCGGTCGTAAAGAACGCCGCGGCGGGGAGCTACCTCAAAGGTGCGTTGCTGCTGCTTCTCGGCGCGCTCAACGTATTCGCCGTGGCGGACACCTGAAGCCAGAAGAGGCGAGCCGCAATGGCGACGGCCCAGACAAGAAAAAACAGGCACACAAGCCAGAAGCGCGCCAGCTTCAGAGGCATGGCGCGCGGTGTGGTATTGCGGTTACGGTTGGCTCGAAGAGTGCCTGCATGGGCGAATGCGCGGTAATCGCCTTCGCAGTTTACTGCTGTGCGGAGCGGGGCCGGCGGAGTAACCTGCGCCATGACCGGAACACTCGTTTCCGGACTGAAGTCGCGTGGACCACCTGGCCGGGCTGCGGCTCGGCAAGTCCCAACTGGCGGGCCATGGCCATCGATGCGGCCGGGCTGGGAGAGCTGCGCTTCAGTCAGGCGCAACTGGCGATTCTCTTCGCGCAGTTGGTCGCGGGTCTGTTTCTCTGACTCGACGCGATAGGAGCCCTCGATGGCGCTGAAGTGCTGCAGGCCATAAATCATCACCAGCGAAAACAGCACGCGAACGGCGGCCGAAAAGATGCGCATCTGGCGCACGCGCACCGGATCGGCCGCCTTGACCAGGCGGGAGTTGTCGAAGTGCTTGGCGAAGATGACTTCCGGCGTGCGCACGCCGCGGCGGCGCATGGGCTGCTGCGCCAACAGGGCGGCATTGCGCTCGGCCACGCGAGCGGTCCAGCCGGGTGTCGTATCAAATAAGTTGTGCATGCAGCCATGTGTTTCTCCTAGCTTCTAGCCGCTAGCTTTAACGCTATGCTCAGCGAGTCATACTGAATTCTTTTCCCGATGTGTTCTATCGAGTAAAAGCTTCACTCGCAGTCCTAGTTGTCCCTGATACAAACCCTCACATTTACTCATCGCAGCATGAAGCTGGTGGCCATCAGCTGATCGCTGCTTTTCCGCCGCTCTCAACTTGGCGCTTCGTGAGCGCGGGTTGCGATCCGTCTCTTCTTCGCCGGCCGTGACCGGCTTTTTGGTCAGCATCTCCCAGATTCCCTGGTGCGCGTATTCACGCAAAATGTCTTTCGCAATGCGATCTTCCAGACGAGTGAAAGCTGATGACCACCAGTCGTCCGGAGGGCTTAAGCAATCTTGGTGCGGCCTCCAGCAGCGCCCGAATTTCATCCAACTCGCGATTCACATAAATCCGAAGAGCCTGAAATGTCCGCGTTGCCGGGTGAATCTTGTCCTGTTTCATTGCCGGGACGGCTGATGCAACAATCCGGGACAATTGCCCCGTGGTTGAAACTGGCCGCCCGCGAACAATGGCTCTGGCGATTCTCCGCGACCTCCTTTCGTCTCCGTATTCGTAAATAAGGTCGGCAAGCTCGCGCTCGTTCGCCTCATTCACCACTTGTGCGGCGGTCGGCCCCGATCGCGTATCCATCCGCATATCCAGGGTCCGTCCGCCATAAAACTGAATCCTCTGCGCGCCTCGTCCAGTTGCAGGCTGCTGACGCCAAAGTCGGCCAGAATGCCATCCACTGAGGCCGGCTCGACGTGCCGGGCGAGGGAACTGAATGCCTCACCGATCAACGTCAATTTCGGAGCCTGACTGCCAAGTTCTTCTGAAACCTGCACCAACCTGGCCCTTGCCAACTCGAGCGCTTCCGGGTCCCGGTCGAATCCGATCAGGCGCCCCGCGGACCAAGCGGCTTGGCAATTTCTGCTGCGTGGCCCGCTAGGCCGAGCGTGCAGTCAACCACTGTGCCGCCCGCGCGCACATTGAGAAACTCAATCGCTTCTTGTAAAAGAACTGGCACATGGCGTTCACTTCGATTCGTCATGCGCTCCCCCTGGGGGGCGTCAAGCACCCCACCGACGAAGACCTGTCGGAGGACCCCGCTTCTAACTCTTGCGGCGAGAATTGCCGCCATTGCCTTGCGATCTTCGGCGGTTAACTCGTTTTCCGGCATTTTCCGTTCGAACATCTCCCGGTTATGGACTTCGAGGTAGCTCATCTTTCCAAATACCGCAACTTCAGCATCCAGCCTGGCCGTTCCGCGCAGGATCTGGGGCAGCAGGATCCGGGCCTGGTTGTCCATCTCCACCTGCTGACCGTAGTAGCTAGTCAAATTCAGGTACTTCTGCACGGCGTCATCCAGGGTGCTGGATTCGGCAAGCTGCTGTTCCCGTCTCTCCCATTCCGGAAGGGGCCAGATTTCCGCGCTCTTGCCGTCCGTGCTGGTCACGTAGAACTGGGTCACGTTGGAGGCGTCCACCAGCTGCTTGAAGGCAGAGGGGAGCTTTAACCGCCCCTTCTCATCGACCTTCGCCGGGTGATTGCCTCTGAACATCGCTTGCCGCTTTTCTTTTCGCCGTTCAAACCGGCTATGTAATGTACTTCTCCCGAGGTGACCGCCGTGGTTCACAGACCACTTTGGTGCCCGGAACCCACAGAAAGGGGAGAGAATAGAGGTAGTTCTATCCAGAAGCGGTGAGCCCGCTCCCTTTCACTCCCTTTTGCTCCACTTCAGACACGATCATAGTCCACAATTGAGCTGTATCCAATACGAAGAACTGTGGAAAGCGCTTAAAATCTGGAGATTCCAGAACGAAAGGGAATGGGTGGTTTTGGGAATGTCTTCTAATAGACCCACACTTGGTTCAGACCGCAATAGGCAGTGTTTACTGCTTTGATTACCGCGGCAAAATCAATACTTGGCAGGAACGTCAGGAAGGGTTAAAGGAGAATAAAAAGCGAATTATGCCTCAGGCTTCGCGTCCGGATGCATACGCCGGGTAACAACAAGCTTGATGAGATAAACGAAAACAAGGGTGTTGGCGATGAGCAGCGCGACCCGGATCCCAGTGAGCCGCCGGGTCACCTCAAAGATTTCCCATGGCAAGAAAGATGCCGTGATGAACAGGGTGAGGAACTCGCCCCAGGCTTTTTCGAGGTAAAGGCCAATTCCCTCGGCCAGGCTGAGGCCGGCATAGCTGAAGGCCACCGCTCCGATACGGCGCAGCATCGGATCGTTCAGAAACGAAGCCTTGTCCAGAACAAAGTTAATGAACCGCGACTCGGGATTGAAGCGCAGAGCGCCGGCGAGTTGGTAAAGCACATCGCCAATGTCCTTATGCAGAAGACGCAGGGCACCCACACCTACGGCGGCGATCAGCAACGCCTGCACGAACTTATAGGCCGCGATCAACACAAGCCACTTGTTGTGTTGAGTCCGCGCCTTGACGCGCTCTGATTGGAGTTCGATGGTGTCCTCTGCCCGCAAGCCCCTGATTGTAGCAAGCATCTATCGATACGTTAATTGATCGTAGCGGGTTCTCCCAAAGGGGAGTTGCACGGTGGCCCTCGAAATCGGCTGATTTGTTTGCATGGAGAATCCGTCAGCGGATTGTCCATGTAGTCCAAACGGCGCCCGGGAGTTTGAGTCCGCTCGATGCCGTCGCGTTCCTGACGTGCAGTCAATTTTCCCAACCAGAGGCACTACCATCTTATGAATCGGTTCAGCAGACCCCATCCTTTAGCCTCCAGCGGAATGCGTCGTATACTTGGCTTATGTCGATTGTGCGCAACCTCGCTGGCATCGCCAAAGGCATGAGCATCACCTTCCGCGAGATCTTTGAACCCACACAGGTGGAGAACTACCCCGACGGGCCGGGTCCCATGCGTGGAGCCGTCCTCCAGGAGCGCTATCGCGGCGCGCACGTGCTGCAGCGCGACGAAAACGGGCTGGAAAAATGCGTGGCCTGCTTTCTTTGCGCCGCCGCCTGCCCCGCCAACTGTATTTATATCGAGGCCGCGGAAAACACTGCGGAGAATCGGATTTCCTCGTCTGAGCGCTACGCCAAGATCTATAACATCGACTACAACCGCTGTATCTTCTGCGGATATTGTGTTGAAGCCTGCCCCACGGATGCCATCACCCATGGCCACGGCTTCGAACTGGCCAGCCTCAACGCTACTAATCTGGTTATGCGCAAGGAAGACATGCTGCTACCGGTGTCGGCGTTGACGGCCGCAAAATAGCATTGCCCGCGTTCTTTTTTGCCGGGGCGCGCGAAGATTTGCCATGAAAGATACGCCTCCGGCATTCCGCCAACAAGGTTTCTCCGATATCTCGACTCCCAAGATATCCGTAAGCATGAACCTGCGTTCTCCAGGCTCCGTCATCCTGGTTTTCATCTTCATTTTTACGGCGGTCGCCCTTTCTGCACCTGCGAGCACGGCCCCTGCCAGAGAAAATGCCACGGCCGATTCGACCGATCGTGCTCACGCGCAGGCGGCGATGGACGCTCTGCAGCAATGGTATGTGCGCGACACCGGCTTGTATCGCACCACCGGCTGGTGGAACTCCGCCAACGCCATCACCGCTCTAGCCAATTTCAGCCGTGTGGAAGGAACCACAAAGTATCTGCCAGTGTTTGTGAACACGCTGCACGTCGCGCCGAACTCTCCCGATGGCGGACGGGGATTCCTGAACAATTACTACGACGATGAGGGTTGGTGGGCGCTGGCCTGGATCGACGTGTACGACCTCACCGGAGAACCTGCGTATCTTCGCATGGCCGACTCGATCTTCTCTGATATGCAGTTGGGATGGGATACTACGACCTGCGGAGGCGGAGTCTGGTGGAGCAAGAAGACCAGAGAAAAGAACGCTATCGAGAATGAGCTGTTTCTCTCCGTCGCCGCTTCGCTCGCCAACCGCGATCCGGATGCAGCCATGCGCCAGGCTGATCTGGCTTGGGCTCGCAAGGAATGGGCGTGGTTTTTAAGCACCGGTATGATCAATCACAGCCACCTGATCAATGATGGGTTGGCCTCTGCAGATCATTCTCAATGCCGGAACAACGGAAAGAACACCTGGACATACAACCAGGGCGTGATCCTGGGCGCGTTGGTTGAGCTCGATAAAGCGGCGCCCGACCCGGAGCTGAAGAAGCTGGCTGCGGCCATCGCGCTTTCAGCCATCGAACATCTGACGGACGATCATGGCATCCTTCGCGGGACCAGCAATGCTCACACCGGCGGAGACGTTCCGCAGTTCAAAGGCATTTTCGTGCGCAACCTGATGATCCTGGAAGGCGTATCGCCCGATTGCCGCTTCGCGGCCTTCATTCAGGCCAATGCCCGCTGTGTGTGGAATAGAGACAGAGATCCGTCGAATCGCTTTGGTTTTTGGTGGACCGGGCCCTTTGACCTGGCCGACGCCGCCCGCCAGAGTGCGGCCCTCGATCTATTGATTGCTGCGGAGGCTCTGGATGCAAGTCGGCAAGACCGGTGTCGTTAGCCCCTGGTTAGCCTGCGCTTGTCCACGCGACCGGCACCGGCAGCAAGACGCGAGATCCCCGACCGTATATTCTTGAAGGTGAGCCTTCTCCGAGGTATGTCCTATCGGCTCATGGGGTCGGGAGCCGCCGTGGCGAATATCCGTTCAGAACCGGAGTGGCGCGTTGTTTGAGACAGCGCGATTGAGCACATGCGCACGGGCCGAGCCCGGTTCGAGCCCGAATGCGCTGTGACGGAGACCAACAGCTTCACCCTAGTCGCACGTTTAAGACCGTGAGAGAGAAATGAGCAGAACTGACCCGCATCCTCTCCAAAAGATCCTCGAGAGTCGAATCGCCATCATTGACGGTGCGATGGGCACGACCATCCGCACCTATGGAATGACGCGAAGCGGACATCCGCGGCGACCGGTTCAAAGACTCTCACAAGGACCTCCACAACAACGGTGACCTGTTCTCGCTCACGCAACCGAAGATGATCTGCGACATCCATCGCCGATTTCTGGAAGCAGGAGCGGACATCATCGAAACTAATACCTTTGGCGCGACCACCATCACGCAGAGCGAATTTTTCGTCGACGATCCGCGCGAACATGGCGGCCGAAAGGATCCAGCGTTCTATCAGAAAATCATCGAGGATCCGTTCCTCAAGAGCTCGCTTGGGAAATCAACGAACAGTCCGCACGCCAATGCCGTGAATGGGCAGACCGCGTCGGAACCGCAACCGGACGCCAGCGTTTCGTGGCGGGGGCTATTGGGCCGCTGACTGTATCCCTCTCTAATTCCCCGGACGCGGACGACTCCGGTTTCCGTGTGGTCACTTTCGACCAGGTCAAGGCTGCTTACATCGACCAGATCCGCGCCCTGATGGCCGGAGGCTCGACCTGCTGCTGGTCGAAACATCTTCGACTCCCTGAACGCCAAGGCGGCGCTTGTGGCGATCCGCGAAGTCTTCGATCAGGATGTCGGCAAAGAGTTGCCGGTCATGATCTCCGCGGCCGTGGGTCGCGGTGGCGAGACAATGATCTCCGCGCAGACAATCGAAGCCTTCTGGAATGCCGTGAAGCATGTGAAGCCGCTCGTCCGTGGGTCTCAACTGTTCACTCGGACCCGATCTGATGTATCCGTTTCTCGCCGAGTTGGCGGAGAAGTCGGATGCCGCCGTATCTCGTGTTATCCGAATGCGGGATTGCCTAATCCTCTCTCTCCAACCGGGTTCGATCTCGGGCCGTCCGACATGGCGCGTTATCTGGGAGAATTCGCGCGAAGGCGGCCTGATCAACATTGCAGGGGGATGCTGCGGCAATACCCCCGAGCACATCGCGGCTATCGCCAAAGCGCTGGATGGACCGCCTCCGCGAAAACTCCGAACGCCTGGGTCGACGGTTGCAGCGTCAGCATCCGAAAGTCACGCTCCGCCGCTTCGCCTTTCCGGCTCGCAGCCCTTCACACAGCAACCCGGCGTCTACATCATGATCGGCGAGCGCACAAACGTCGCCGGATCGCCCAAATTCGCCAAGCTCATTAAAGAAGGCAAATACGAAGAAGCAGTCAGCATCGCCCGTCAGCAGGTTGAGAACGGCGCGAACGTCATCGACATCTGCATGGATGAAGGCATGATCGATGGCGTCGCGGCCATGTCACGCTTCCTGCAATTGCTTGCCAGCGAACCCGAGGTCGCCAAAGTTCCTTTCATGGTGGACTCCTCCAAGTGGGAAGTCATCGAGGCGGGGCTCAAGTGCCTGCAGGGCAAAGGAATCGTGAACTCCATCTCGCTGAAGGAAGGCGAAGACAAGTTTCGCCAGAATGCCGCGGCGGTTCTGCAAGTATGGTGCGGCCGTGGTGGTCATGGCCTTTGACGAAAAGGGCCAGGCCGCGACCTATGAAGACAAAATCCGCATTTGCGAGCGGGCCTACCGCATCCTTGTGGACGAAGTCGGCTTTCCGCCCGAGGACATCATCTTCGACCCAAACATTCTCACCGTCGCCACCGGCATGGAGGAGCACAATAATTACGCCCTCGACTTCATTAATGCCACGCGCTGGATCAAGGCGAACCTTCCGCACGCGAAGAGTCAGTGGCGGCGTCTCCAATATTTCATTCAGTTTTCGCGGCAACAACAAGGTTCGCGAGGCGATGCACTCCGCGTTTCTTTATCACGCCATCGCGGCGGGCATGGACATGGGCATCGTCAACGCCGGCATGCTCGAAGTTTACGAGGAAATCGAGCCGGAACTGAAGGTGCTGGTCGAAGACGTGCTGCTCAACCGCCGTCCTGACGCCACCGAGCGCCTTGTAGACCACGGCGAAAAGCTGAAAGCCGCGGGCGCGGAGTGGCTGTAAGCGAAAAGAAGGCCGAAGAATGGCGCAACGGCACGGTCGAGGAGCGCCTTTCGCACGCGCTCGTAAAGGGAATTGACGCGTACATCGAGATCGACGCCGAGGAAGCCCGGGTCAAACTGGGCCGGCCTCTGCTGGTAATTGAAGGCCCGCTGATGGATGGCATGAGCGTGGTCGGCGACTTGTTTGGCGCGGGCAAGATGTTTCTGCCCCAGGTGGTCAAGTCGGCACGCGTGATGAAGAAGGCCGTCGCGCATCTGACGCCGTTCATGGAGGCCGAAAAAGCTGCGATGGCCGCGGCCGGCGAGGTGGTCAAGGCGCAGGGAAAGATCGTGCTCGCCACCGTGAAGGGTGACGTTCATGACATCGGCAAGAACATCGTCGGCGTTGTGCTCGCCTGCAACAACTACGAAGTGATCGACATGGGGGTGATGGTCCCGTGCGAAAAGATTCTCGAACGCGCCAAGGCGGAGAAGGCGGACCTGATCGGCCTCAGCGGCCTCATCACGCCGTCTCTTGATGAGATGGTGCATGTGGCCCGCGAGATGGAGCGGCAGGGCTTCAAATTGCCACTGCTCATCGGCGGAGCGACCACCAGCCGGAGCGCACACGGCGATCAAAATTGCGCCGCATTACAGTGAGCCGGTGGTTCATGTGCTCGATGCCAGCCGCGCAGTGCCTGTGACGACCAGCCTTCTGAGTGAGGATGGCAAAGCGGAGTTCATGGCTAAGCATCGTGCCGAATACGAAGCGCTGCGCAAGGCCCATGCCGCGCAGCGACAAAAGGGCGTCCCGCTTGAAACCGCGCGCATGCGCCGCACACCGATTGCGTGGCGCGCTGAAGACTTGCCGAGGCCTGCGTTTACAGGCGTGCGCGTGCTGGAGAACTTTCCTTTGGTTACTCTGCGCGAGTTCATCGACTGGATCGCCGTTCTTCCACACCTGGGGACTGAAAGGCGTCTTACCCGCGCATCTTCGACGACGAGCGCCAAGGTGCGCAGGCGCGCCAGATCTTCGATGAGGCCAACGCTCTGCTGGATCGGATCGTCATTGAGAGAAGCTGATTACGGCGCGCGGCGTCTACGGATTCTTTCCGGCCAATGCTGTGGGCGACGATATCGAGGTGTATACGGACAGCAAGCGCGGAACTGTGCTTGAGCAATTTCACTTTCTCCGCCAGCAAGGCAACAAAGAGGGCAATGAGCCATGCCGATCACTCGCCGACTTCATTGCGCCGAAAGAAACCGGGCTGCCCGATCACATAGGTGCCTTCGCGGTGACCAGCGGCATCGGCCTGAAGGAGCTGTGCGACATGTTCCGTGCCGAGCACGACGACTACAACGCGATCATGGCGGAGGCAATCGCCGATCGCCTGGCTGAAGCATTCGCCGAATGCCTGCACAAGCGGGTACGCGACGAATGGGGCTACGGTCGCGAGGAAAATCTGACCATGCGAGGAGCTGATCCACGAAAAGTATCGCGGCATCCGCCGGCGGCCGGCTATCCCGCATGCCCCGATCACACGGAGAAAGGGACCTCTGTGGCGTTTGCTCGATGTGCAGGCGAACACCGGAATGCTGATTACCGAGTCATTTGCGATGTGGCCAGGATCGAGTGTGAGCGGGCTCTACTTCGCTCATCCGGAATCGCGCTATTTCGCGCTCGGCAAAATCGATCGTGATCAGGTTGCCGAATATCCCGAGCGCAAAGAGATGACAGTTGCGGAAGTCGAACGAGGCCGGGGCCAAACTGAACGACGAGCCGGAAATAGTAACATAAGACTTCGGCTGTCCGTCTTTCTCGCCGCAGCGCGACCGCGTTGGCGTATTTGACGCGGGGAAATGGCCAGTGCTTAGATTGGGGCGGGACGGGGTCTTGCAGTTTGCCCGCGAAGTTCGAAGGATTCTCCATGAGAGCGAGTACGGGCATGTTGACAGCGTCGATTTTGTCGAGCATTTTGTTTTGTGGATGTGGCAGCGGCAGCACAGGGATGACAACCCCGCCCGAAACGCAGGCAGCAGCTCCGACGATCACCACAACCAACACGCGCAGAATGGCGCCGTGATCGCGAGTCTGACCACGGCCACGTCTGGGGCCACCATTTACTACACGCTTGATGGGACCACGCCGACTAATACGTCGCAGATATACGAGGCGCCATTCCTCATTGCCGCAAATTTGACCGTGAAGGCGATTGCGGCGGAACCGCCTGGCTACCTTAACAGCAGTGTCACCAGCCGAAGCTTCACGCCCAACATTCCGTCCGGCACGCTGGTTTGGTCCGATGAGTTCAATAACTCAACCGGCACCAGGGCTGAACCCAATCCGCAGGTGTGGACGTATGACACCGGCAACGACGGCTTCGGCAATCATGAGCTTGAGAATGACTGTGCATGGGGTTCAACACCGCGCCATGCTCCACCACCAACCCCAGTGCCTACGTGGGTACCGACGGCTATCTGCACATTGAAGCGCAGCAGCCCTCTGGCGGCGTCTACACTTCAGCGCGGCTCAAGTCGCAAGGGCTTTTCAGTTTCCAATATGGCCGCTTCGAAGTGCGCGCGCTGGTGCCGGAAGCGCAAGGTTTTTGGCCTGCCGTATGGCTGCTGGGCAACAACATCACCATGGTCGATTGGCCCGCATGCGGCGAAATGGATGTGCTGGAGCGCGTGAACGCGGCAAAGATGCCCGACTGGAACGAAGGCTCGATTCACGGCACCGGCTTCACCGGCGGCACTGGCCTCGGCACGATGTTCAACTTTCCCGCGGGAGCAAACCGCTGCTGGATGGCATACCTACGGCATGATCTGGTCCGAAGGGAGTGTGGCCTATTACGTCGATGATCCCGCACATCCTTACATCACTTACACAACGTCAAATATGAAAACGAGCGGCGCGGCGCGGCCCTTCGATGCAGGCCAGAGCAGTTACATCCTGCTCAACCTCGCCATCGGCGGCGACTGGCCAGGGCCACCCGACTCCAGTACGCCATTTCCGTCGGAGATGCTGGTGGACTATGTGCGCGTGTACACAGATTGAATCCCCCATTGATTTGTGCGCGTGCTCGTAGCCCTGTGGAGTCCCCCGCCCGAGCCAGCTTGCAAAAGCGGTATGATTTTCCTTCGGAGATACCATGACCAGTTCAAGACTTCTACTTTTGTGCCTGCCTGCTTTCTTCGTTACGTTATGGCCGCGTCTGCTCAAACAGTGCAAACCTCTCCGCTGCGAGTCGCTTCGCCTGACGGCCAAGTCGTGCTGCTTTCTTTCCGACTCCACCGTCGGTCCAAGCGATGATTCATCAAGCAAAGGCATGCATTACGCAGTAGATTTTCGCGGTAAATGGCCGATGGATGAATCTATGCTCGGCCTCGAGATTCAGGGCCAGCCAGCGCTGGGGCCCGGCATGAAACAGGTCCAGGCACAGTCTGGTCAAGCCGATGAAAGCTACTCCATTCCAGTCGGCAAAACGAGCTCGGTGCGAGATCATTACAACTCCGCTCACGTCGACTTCGAAGATCCCTCCGGACGAAAGCTCGCAATGGAGGTGCGCGCTTTCGACGATGGAGTTGCGTTCCGATAATCGGTGCCGAAGCAAACTTCTTTCAAGAGTGTTCGCATCGAACACGAACTGACAGAGTTCCGCTACAGCAAGGATGCGACGCTCTATCCGCTTGTGCTCGACGGGTTTCAAACATCGTACGAGGACGAGTACCAGAAGCGGGAGGTGAGCGGTATACATCGTGACTGGCTGGTGGCGTTCCCGCTTCTCGGCGAGGTGCCCGGCGTGGCTGGGTCGCGGTCACCGAGGCGGACATCGACAACTATGCGGGCATGTATCTGCGCAAGGCGAGGCGCCCTTCGCCCTCCGCGCCGAACTCGCGCCGCGTCTAGACCAGCCTGGAGTCGCAGTGGAAGGTGATACCTCGGTCGCCACTCCCTGGCGCGTCCTGATGATCGGCGAGGCGCCGGGAGGATTGATCGAGTCGAACATTGTTTTGAATCTGAATCCGCCCTCAAAGATCACGGATACGTCGTGGATTGTGCCGGCAAATCGGCATGGGACTGGTGGTCGGGTGAGGCAGCGCCGAGCGCGGATTTCAAGACCGGGCATGAACACGGCGACCATGAAGCACTACATCGACTTCGCATCGGCCTCTGGCTTTCCTTACATGCTGATCGATGCGGGGTGGGCGCTGGCCGATCGCAAGTCGCCGCAGGATTATTCTGCGTTGGCGGACATCACAAAGGTCACGCCAGAGATCGACATGCCGGAGCTGCTGCGCTATGCGAAGGAGAAGAATGTGCGACTCTGGCTGTGGTCGCATTGGACGTCCGTCGACAAATACATGGATCAGGCATTTCCGCTGTTTGAGAAGTGGGGCATCGCCGGCGTCAAGATCGACTTCATGAATCGCGACGATCAGCAGATGGTGGCTTCTATCATCGCGTTGTTGAATTGGCGGCCCAGAATCACCTCATGATCGACTTCCATGGCGCCTACAAGCCCGATGGCCTGCGCCGCACGTAGCCGAACCTGATTACGCGAGAAGGCGTGATGGGCAAGGAGTATCTCAAAGTGGAGTGCGCGCACGTCGCCGGTGCACAACACCACTCTGCCTTTTACGCGCATGCTGGCGGGCCCGCATGGATTACACGCCCGGCGCCTTTGGCAACAGCAATCGAGAGAACTTTGTTGCGCGCACAAGTTTATGCCCATGGGCCTCGACACACGGGCGCATGAACTGGCGCTGTATGTGGTGCTGGAGAGCCCGTTGCAGATGGTCTCCGATTACCCGGAGCACTACGCGGGCCAGCATGACTTTGAATTCATCAAGCAGGTGCCGACCACGTGGGATGAAGATGCGCGTGCTGAGTGGCCGGCCGATGGAACACATCACGCTGGCGCGGCGCAGCGGCAAGGACTGGTATGTCGGATCAATCACTAACTGGGATGCGCGCGCGATTCAAGTGCCGCTGAGTTTTTTGAGCGAGGGCAATTTCACGCTGAAATCTACGCCGATGCGCCGGATGCTGGTACAAATGCGACGCATACGACATTCACGAAGCAGCCGGTGGATCGCAAGACTGTGCTTGATGTGCACATGGTTTCGGGCGGCGGAAATGCGATCTGGATCCACCCCGCACCGGTGGCTCAGCCTTAGATGGCTGTAGCATTCCGTATTCTATGTCAGTAAATGACGTTTGTTAACCAGAGAATATAAGTGGGTCTTTGAAAGCAAATTAAGTCAAGGATGAGTGCATTGGTTGCAAAGGGTGCTGTCGGTTAAATGTGATTTGTGTCACTTATCGCTTTCCGCAGCGGAAAAATATCTTTGATTACAGTTGAGTTGCAGCATCAGCAAAGTATTCGCAGCCTATTTGCGCGGGGTTAACTTTCCTCTTACAATTCATGCCGGATACTAGTCCCGTGATTGCGCAAGCTGGGCAGAAGGTTCCGCTCGCTCTCCTAACTGGTCCCACCTCTCTGGTGGAGGCTCCCCGGTCCACGCTATTCCCGACGCAACCTGTGACTTCGGGCCGCCCTCGCATCCATGCTGAAGTCGGCAGGTACAGGGTGCGTCTGGCCGATTCGATTGAAGACCGCGAAGTCGCATGCCGACTGCGTTTCAGAGTCTTCAATATCGAAATGGGCGAAGGGTTGCAGAGCTCGTACCAGAGCGGCCTGGACACCGATCATTTCGACATATTCTGCGAACATCTAGTTGTAGATGACAAGCACGAGAACAATCCGGCCCGGCGTATCGTGGGCACTTACCGCATGCAATCCGGAACCACCGCCGCTCAAAATCTCGGCTACTATTCCGAGCAGGAATTTCACCTAGTCCCTTACGAGCCGCTCCGCGCCGGGATTTTGGAACTGGGCCGCGCCTCAATTGACCGCGAACATCGCACGCCCGAGGTGCTGACACTGCTATGGAGGGGTATCGCGCAGTATGCTACTGACATGGGGCTGCGCTACCTGATCGGTTGCTCTTCGCTGAATTCCAAAGATCCGGCGGAAGGCTGGCAGCTATATAGCCAGCTTGAACACTACCGGGTTTCCCCGGAGTTCGCGACGGAGCCAACTACCGCCTATGCCTGTCCCACCGAGCAGGAGAGCGCGCGTCCGCAGACGTCGCCCGTCCCGGATGGTTCTTCGTTGCCTTCTCTTCCCAAGGTTCCCAAATTGCTCAGGACGTATCTGGCCATCGGCGCGCGCATCTGCGCTCCGCCGGCCTGGGACCGCGAGTTCGGCACCATCGACTTTCTTACTCTGCTCGATTTGAAGCTGCTTTCGGCCTCGGCGCGAAATCGCTTTCTGGCGCCACTTATCCAATGAGGTTCAGGGCAGCCCGGCGGGCTGTGGCGCTGGGATTTGCATTGTCAGTCAGCATTCTTCGTTTGGGGCTTACACGTCTGCGCGGTCCGTTGACACTGGAGGATCGCGCGCGCTGGCTTCAATCGACGGCGAGGCTTGTCATGTCGAGCCTGGGGATCCGCGCAAAGATCTTCGGGCAGCCGCCCGCCACCGGCCTGGTGGTTTCGAATCACCTCAGCTACCTCGACGCCGCGATCTATGTTGCCACGTTTCCCTGCACTATGGTGGCCAAAGTCGAGCTCAGCCGCTGGCCGGTGTTCGGCATAATGGCGCGGTCCAGCGGAACCATGTTTGTCGACCGGTCAAGCAGGGCCAGTGCTGTCGCGGTTACTGAGCAGGTGGCCGAACGCCTCAAGGGGCCGATCCCCGTCTTGTTTTTCCCTGAAGGCACCAGTTCTGATGGCAGCAAGGTGCTGCGCTTTCACTCGCGGCTCTTTACGCCGGCAACGGAAGCTGGAGTGCCGATTACGGCGGCGGCCGTTCGCTACGTAATTGAGGACGGGACGCCGGAGCGGGAATTGTGCTGGTTTGATGACACGCTCCTGTTGCCTCACCTGTGGAAGGCGCTGGGCACACCCGGATTCTGCGCCGAGGTTCACTTCGGCGAGCCGCACGTCTATTCTCACCGCCGCGTTGCCGCCGACCAGACCCACGCAGAGGTCACCGCATGGCGCATCGGCAACCGGTGTGCTGAAAATCAGGAAACCATGCAGACGATTTAGTTGCTGCGCTCTTGAGAACGGGTAGATGGTTTGTCCGCGGGCGGCGCAGCCGTCGAGCCGCGTAGCACCAGGCTCGTAGAAACCAGGAACTCGCGTTGCATCTTGGGATTGCCGGCCTCTTCCGCCTGCTGGCGAAGCGCTTCAAAGGCCGCGTGTGCCAGTTCAGAACGTGAAAGGCGAATGGTCGTTAGCGGCGGCAGGGTGAACTCGGCAAAATCAATATCATCCAGACCAATGACCGACAGGTCCTGCGGTACGCGAAAGCCGCCCATGTAGGCGGCACGCAGAACGCCTATGGCTGTCATGTCGTTCGAGCATAGAATCGCCGAGGGTGGGGAGGTCAGCGCCTGCAACCTTCCAAAACCAGTCACGCCGCCCTTCAGCGTGTGATCGCACTCAATGATCCATTTACTCTGGATGCCGAGCCCGGCCGCTTCCATCGCAATGCGGTAGTCATTTTCACGGGTAATGGCGGAGTGCAGCGTATGCGGTCCGGCAAGAAAAGCGATCTTGCGGTGGCCCAGCTCCTTCAGGTGATTCACAGCCGCCCGGATGCCAGTGTTGTAGTCCAACAGGATGGTGCTGACATTCGGATCATCGGGACGGAATTCGGCGAGCACCATGGGTACATCACGATGCACAAGCTGGTCCAGTACCGGCTCTTCAGCACCAAAGCTCAGGACCGCGACACCATCGACTTTGCGTTCCAGCATGCGACGGACGCAGTTTGCCAGAATGGCTGGATTGCTGTTGGAAGAGCTGACCAGGATCTCGTACCCGTGGGCTACCGCGACCTCTTCGAAGCTCTGGATCAGCTCGGGGAAGAAGGGATTGGTAATGTTTTCAACAATGATGCCAAAAAGGCGGCTGCGGCCGGAGACCAGGGTACGAGCGTGGGTATTTGGGAAGTAGTTCAGCTGCTCGACCGCTTGCCAAACGCGTTTGGACAAACGATCGCTTACAACAGGCGAGCCGTTAATGGTTCTTGAGACGGTAGCGATAGACACCTTGGCCAGCGCGGCGACGGCGCGGATATCGGGCGTCTTGTCAGCAGTCTTGCGCGTTCCTCTGCGGGCCACAGCCAAATCCTAACGTGAACGGAATCTGAAACGTATTCGAACACCCATCATAGACCCGACGGACGCAAAGGCGAGTGACTCTTTCCGGTCAGACGGAAGGAAAGCCGCACACGGCCGTGCATCATTCGGTCATGAGTTGTCGGCGATAAGCAGGCGCAGATCGCGCAGATTGTGCCCCGTAGGTCCGGTCACCACCGCGTCTCCAAGCGCCGTGAAAAGGGGACAAGCGTTGAAGGCGCGGAGTGATTCTTCAGGGTCGAATCCGAATGCCCGGGCTCGGTCCACGGTGGTGGGGTCGGCAATCGCTCCGGCGTTCTGGGTATTGCCGTCAATGCCATCGGAGCCCGCGCTGAGGACGCTCAGCATCTCACCGGGATGTCGAGCCAGATCCAGCGCACAAGCCAGCGCAAACTGCTGGTTACGGCCGCCTGCACCCGGAGTGCGATCCATGGTCACCGTAACCTCGCCCACCGATATGAGGCAAAGCCGAGGGTGTGCGGCGCGAAGCGCGTGGAAGCGTTCCAGCAGGTAGCGCGCTGCTTCTGCATAGTCCCAGTCGTCGCAGGAGTTATCGACAGCCACAAAATATCCGGCCCCCTGAGCCAGGGCGCGGGCATTCTCCACCAAGTCGTGGCTTGAGAGCAGCACTTCGAAGATCGAGTCACGAAACGCCTCATCCTCGCCGGTCATCGAGACCGCCGCCGTCACTCGGCGGGCCTGTGCAGTCCCCGGCCACTGCAGCTTGGGAAGGAAGCCTGGCCGCCATTTCTTATTGCCGGGAGACTCCGGCAAATCCTCCCGCTCGAAGAAGGCGCTGACGGAGGACGGCAGTTTTCTCGGCAGATCGTACTTTGCGAGGATCTCCCGAACTTCTTCAACGGTGGAATGATCGGGTGAGGTGGGCCCCGAAGAGAGCGCATCCAGGGTGCGCAAAGGCACGTCGGGCAGCAGCAGCGAAACCTTGGTTGCTTCGGGGGCGGCAATTGCCAGGCGGCCGCCCTTGACCGCGGAAAAGTGCTTTCGCAGGGTATTGACCTCATTGATGGGTGCGCCGGAAGCCAGCAGCGCTTCGGTGAAGGCAATCGTGTCTTGAAGCCCGATCTGCGGGTCAAGGGGCAAATCAAACATGGCTGAGCCGCCCCCCGAAATAAGGAAGAAGATCAGGGTATCTTTCTTTGCTTTTTTCAGCATTGCCAACGTGGCGCGAGCCGCGGCAAACGACTCTTCGTTGGGAAGCGGGTGGCCCCCTTCAAAATAGCGAATTCGCCAGTTGCGTTTTTTGGGCAAGTATTTTGAGCAACAGATACCGCGCAGCCCCTTGCGGCGCTTCATGCGGTCCATGAGGACATCCAGCATGGGTCCGGCGGCTTTGCCCATTGCAACCACAAAAACGCGTTTGTAGGAGGCGAGATTGATCGTATCCGGGCCGCTGCCATCGGGAAGCAAGCGCACCATAGTATTACCGTCAAAACGGATGCGGCGGTCGAATGCCGACTCGATGTTGCATGCCTCCAGCGCACCCGTAAAGATTGCGGTGGACGCTGTATGAAGGGAATCAAGGGCGGAGTCGCTCACTGGGCTCATGATAATAGCTCCTTTAGCCAACCGGCGAGGGCGTTCTGCATCGCCTGGAGTTGGCCGGCAAAAAAATGATCGGCGCCGGGTAGGAGCACCAACTTCTTGGGTTCGGCCGTGGTGGCGGCCACTTGTTCCAGATCCGCGGCTGGCGCATATTCATCGCGGTCACCGCTGAGGAAGAGCTTGGGAAGGGAACAACCATTCAGGAATGAATAACGGTAATGACGGCCATCAGCCTGGGTTGGCAGGCCGAGAGCTGCCAGGGCGCGCAGGTTTGGGCGCTTTTGCGGCGTGTTGCAACAGGCAAAAAGCGCCATCGCCGCGCCAAAACTGAAGCCTGTGACAACCAGCGGTTTTCTGTATTCGTTTTCAAGCCAGTCGAGGGCCGCCTGCACATCGCCTGCTTCGGCCCTGCCGTCGTGCGCGCCTTCGCTCAGGCCTGTTCCGCGAAAGTTGAATCGCAAAACCGGCCAGCACAATCCCCATTCCGGCCCGTTGAGCACCTTCATGGCGCGGTAGACCACTTTGTTGTGCATCGTACCGCCGCCTTTGGGATTGGGATGACAGACCAGGGCCGCAAAGGGTGCATCAGGCGCTCCTTCGTTGAGAAGCGCCTCCAGCTTGCCGGCAGGACCCTTCAGATCGATGCTGCGCAGCATGGCGGTTCCGGGACTAGGTGCCGGACCCCCGTTTGTGACTGTGGAGGACATCCTGAGGCCTATTCTACGCGCACATGGTTCGACGCTAAGCCCGACTTCGTGCCGAGGTGAATCGTCAAATCACATCAAAAATCCTCCCGCTTTTTGTTGATTGAAAATCAGCGACTCCGAGGGATCGATCAACCGCGTAAGGTATTCTGGCAGCATCATGTACGAACATCCGCCCCTGGATCCCATCCGCCTCACCCGCGAGCTTGTCGAAATCGAGTCCACCACTTACCGGGAGGGCACGGTGGGCGATTTTCTGGCCGATTTCCTCGCCGGACGAGGCTGGGATGTGGAAAAGACGGCCGTTCCGCAGCCCGCGGAGAGCGCGACCGGAGGCCCTCGGTGGAACGTATATGGAGGCCCGGCCGGCCGGTCACCGGACCTGGCGTTTTCGACGCACATGGACACCGTGCCACCCTATATTCCATTTAGTGAAGACGACGAATTCATGTACGGGCGCGGCGTTTCGGATGCCAAAGGCATCATTGCCGCCCAGGTGGCTGCCGCGGAGGCGCTTCGAGCTGAAGGCTTTCGAATTGGCCTCCTTTTCGTCTCGGGCGAGGAACGGGATTCGGCTGGCGCAAAGGTTGCGAACGAGTCGCCGAAAGGCAGCCGCTTTCTCATCAACGGCGAACCAACAGACAATCGCCTCGCGCTCGCTTCAAAGGGGTCTTTACGCGGAGCGTTCCGGTCAACTGGGAAGATGGCTCACTCCGCCTACCCCGAACTGGGCGACAGCGCGGTTCACAAGCTGGTTTATGTGCTGGGCAAGCTTCTCACGCTGGAACTACCTGTATCGGAAGACGTTGGGCCGAGCACGCTCAACATCGGCCAGATTCAAGGGGGCCATGCGCCAAATGTCATCGCCGACAAGGCCGAGGCACAAGTGCTGGTCCGGCTGGTAGGCGACTCGGCGCCGGTACGAAAGGCTCTGCTTGAGGCCGCCGATGGGCTGGCCGAAGTGGACTTCACGCTCGAGATTCCTTTCGTTCGCATGCGCGCGGTCGACGGGTTGCCCACCATGATCGCGAAGTTCACCACCGATATCCCGCAACTGAGCAACTGGGGTGAGCCTTTGCTGCTTGGCCCCGGCTCCATCCATGTAGCTCACACCCCGTTTGAGAAGCTCGCGAAAAAGGAGCTTCTCGAAGCCATTGAGTTATATGTCAAAGTAGGCAGGCAGTTACTGAGCTGAGTTATCTAACTATATCCATAGACAGTCGTCTTAAGTCGAAGGAGTTATCTGCAATGAGCTCATCTTTATACGATATCCCGGTTCGCAAGATCACCGGCGAAGACACATCCCTTGCTGAGTTCAAGGGAAAGGTATTGCTGGTGGTCAACGTGGCTTCCAAGTGCGGGCTTACGCCGCAATACGAGGGCCTCGAAAAACTATACGAGCAATACTCCGGTCAGGGGCTGGTCGTTGCTGGTTTCCCGGCGAATGACTTCAAGAGCCAGGAGCCGGGCACGGAAGCGGAGATACAGAACTTCTGCACATCCAACTTCGGCGTCAAGTTTCCGCTGTTCAGCAAGATTACGGTTGTCGGCGAAAACAAGCATCCGCTCTACGTGACGCTGATCGCGGCGCAGCCCAAGGCCGTCAGCGTTGGCGAAATTCCGTTTCGTGAAAAGCTGAAAGGCTATGGGATTGAGACGAACCCTGAACCCGAGGTGCTGTGGAACTTCGAGAAGTTCCTGATCAATCGGGCGGGCGAAGTTGTTGAACGGTTCTCGCCGGATACGCAGCCCGATGCGCCGGCACTGGTCGCTGCGATCGAGTCGGAACTCGCAAAGATCTAAATACTACTTTGTAACTCCGCCGGCTGTGGTTCACTTGCCGTTGTATCCAGCGGGAAGAAGAACCGGACACCGTTCCGCAACCAAGCTTGCTCCGCACGGCGACCGGAGCGTGATGCTTATCAAGAATTCCTTTTGACACCCAAAGGCCGAGCCCTGTTCCGGCCTCGCCCTTGGTGGTCGCGAAGGGATGAAACAGCCGCTCGAGCATCGTCTCGTCCATGCCGCCCGCATTGTCGGCAACAATTACGGCAACGCCCTCGCGGCCGGCGCGATCTTTGGCGGGTCGAACGGCAACAATGAGGCGTCCGTGCGGAAGCAAGCGCGTCGAGCGCATTGCGGATGAGGTTGGTGATGACCTGCTGAATTTCCCCTGGGTGACACAGGACCTGCGGAACTTCCCGATACTTGCGTTCTAATTGAATGTCGCGTGTATTGATTTCTCTCTCGTGGAAGAAGAGCACGGACTCATGAGTTCCTCCAGCGAGGATCGGGCAGGCGCGGTGCGCTGGCGATAGAATTTGAGGCTTCGCGCGGCGACACGCGAGAGGCGCTGCAGTTCCTTGTCGGCCAGCTCAAGCAGAGTCTTGGTATTGGGCGCCATGGTTTCATCCATCTTTGCCAGGTAGAGAACATTCGTCACAGCTTCGAGGGGATTGTTGATTTCGTGGGAACGCTTGCCGCCAACCGTCCGGCAGCGGCCAGTTGTTCCGACCTTCTCAACGCCTGTTCGGTCTGCTTTGCCTCCGTAGTGTTGCGGGCATACATGCTGATCCCCTCGTCCGGGAGCGGATAGACATGAAACTGAAACCAGGCTTCGAGAGGTTCGTAATAGAAATCAAACTCGACTGGAACCCGCTGGCTCATGGCGTGGCGGAAGTTGGTCTCCAGGATCGTGCCTTTCAGTTCGGGCAACACATCCCAGAGAACGTTGCCGAGGATGGGTTTTCTTAGCCGAGCCTCTAACTCAGCGCCGGCCGCATTCATATAAGTGAATCGAAAATCTTCGTCGAATGTGTAGAACACTTCGGGAATGTGTTCCAGCGCTTCCCACGCAAACTGTTTTACTTTATTGATCTCGCGGTTCAGCGCGGCCTCTTGAGCGATTGCATCTTTGCGCAGGTTTGCCAGCTTGAGTTGCGATTCCACGCGCGCTACCAGTTCCCGGGCGCTGAATGGCTTGCTGAGATAGTCGTCGGCCCCGGCATCGATGCCTTCAATGCGCGCCTCTTCGCCGGCCCGGGCAGAAAGCATGATGACAGGAATCGCTTGGGTCACGGGATTCCGCCGTAATGCGGAGAGCAGGGCCAGGCCGTCCATTTCCGGCATCATCACGTCGGTGAGAACGAGATCGGGGCGGATTTGCGCGACCTCCTTCAATGCCTGCATGCCGTTTTCTGCCGTGATCACGTTGAAGCGCCATCCCAGCAGGGCCAGCAAATAATCCCGCATATCGGCGTTGTCGTCCACCACCAGAATGATGGGCTTGTGCTCGGCAGGATCGCCGGAGACTTAACCTTGAGGACCATCGCCTGCAGCGGTAACCTCACCGCTCAGGCGGTCTTGGCCGGGCAGCCATCCTAGCGCCTCCTGGACATAGGCAACCGCGGATCCCGGCAGCGCAACGGGATTCACTCCGTCTGAAATCACGCGGTCATTGGACAAATGCCGGTTCCCGAAGGGCAGACTGACTGTGAAGTTGCTTCCCGCGCCCAAAGAGCTTTCTACTGTAATCGACCCTCCGTGCATCTCGACCAATTCACGCACTAAGGCGAGGCCAATGCCGCTTCCCTCGTGGCCGCGCCGGCGCACGCTGTCAATCCGCCGGAACCGCTCGAAGAGGTGAGGCAGTTCGATCTCCGAGCAGCCGGTCCCGGGATCGATGACAGAAAGCAGCGCCTGACTGTCTGTCGATCGCATCGATACCCGGATCTCACCCTCGAACGTGGACTTGAGAGAGTTGGAGAGCAGGTTCAAAACGATCTTCTCCCACATCTCCCGGTCGACGTAAACGGGCTCCTGCATGGGTGGACAATCCACCACAAACCGCAAGCCTGCTCGCTCGACCGCCGACCTGAAGACGCTGGCCAACTGAGCCGTCAGCAGCGCGAGATCGGTAGATTCATAGGTGGCGCGCAGACGTCCCGCCTCGATGCGCACGAAATCCAGCAGTCCATTCACGAGCTTCAACAGGCGCAGGGCATTGCGATGGAGCATTTCGAGCGATTCCGGTGAGGGCGCAGTGTGGCCGGTAAGTGCGTCCTCAATGGGTCCCAGGATCAAGGTGAGAGGCGTGCGCAACTCGTGGCTTACGTTGCTGAAGAAAGCAGTCTTGGCGCGGTCCAGCTCGGCCAGCCCTTCGGCGCGCTTTCGCTCTTCCTCATATGCTTGCGCATTGGTAATACTGGCGCCGATCTGGCCGGCCACCAGATCAAGAAATCCCCCATAACCGGCATCAAGCTGGCGATACGGATTGAGAGCGGCGATGAAGATGCCGGCGGGCTTTCCCTGTCCCGTTTTTATGATGGGCACCAGCCGAGCGCGCGCCGGCGGCTTATCCCAGCAGCCTGGTGGCAGGTCAGGGAAATACCTGCCCAGATCTTCGACCGTAACAGCACGATTTGCTTCGAGCAGCAAATGGATTGGCCAGGGCGCGTCCTTTGAATCGGCGCTGATCACCGCACACGCAGCGGGATGATCGGCTTCAATGCCAGTTCTTGCGACCAACCGCAACAGCTTTCTCTCCTCGTCGAAGAGGTATGTGAGCGTGCAAGGCATGTCCTTCTGATTCGAAACACCTCGCTCGATGGCCGCAAAGACTTCCTGCTCCGTAATTGCGCCTGCCAAGGCGGCGGCGAGGGCGGTGAGACCGGAGAGTTGGCGATCTCCAATCACTCGTACGGTGTCCTCGATGACCACGCATAGCATCCCGGCGATCTGGCCGCTTGGACCGGCAAGAGGGCTGTAGGAGAACGTATGGAAGGTTTCTTCCGGGTACCCGCTGCGCTCCAGAATCAGTTGAAGGGCCTCTTCCCAGCAAGCCTCACCGGTATCCATCACCCGACGGATCAGGGGGCCGATCTCCTTCCAGATTTCAGACCAAACCTCCCGTGCGCTGCGGCCAAGCGCCCAAGGATGTTTCCTGCCCAGAGTCGTCCGCGCGTAAGCGTCGTTATAGAGAATCGTCAATTCGGGGCCCCAGGCCATCCACATGGGAAAGCCGGAGGTGAGCACGATGCGCACCACTGCCTTGAGGCTGTCCGGCCAGGACGACGGAGGCCCCAAGGGAGTTGCTGTCCAGTCAAATCTCGCCACCAGGTCGCTCATCTCCAAGGGCTGCGCCCCCGTTTTGGGCTGATCAGAGTTGCAGCCTTTGAATCCGGCGAGTTTATCGAGCATGGGCTTTCTTCCTGTGTTCCGGGAGTTCTCGCTGCAATCGCTTATGCGTCCAAAAGGCGGATTGTGGGTTTGAACCAGCTTCCTGCAACTGAAGCGCGCATTCTGCTTTAAAGGGCCATTTTTTGCCTTTCGATCAGATGCCCGTGAAGTTGCATACGTTGCCTTGATATTGGAACTTAGCCGCATGAAGGGCAGGTAGAGTTCCGTTCTCTCTCGCGACTCGGGATTGGCTTCCGATTAGGTAGCGGCTGACGCCAAAACCCATGTATCCTCAGCCCATGCGCGAGACTTCTTCGGTAACGCCGGGTAATGCGAATCAACTGGACCAGGCGGCCTCCTCATACCTGCGTTCGGCCCGCCATCAGCCGGTTCAATGGAATGCATGGGGTGGCGCCGCGTTTGCCCGCGCACAGTCCGAAGACAAGCCCATTCTGTTGGACATCGGCGCAGTGTGGTGCCATTGGTGCCACGTGATGGACCGCGAATCCTACGAAGATCCGGAGATCGCACGCATCATCAACGAGCATTTTGTGGCAATGAAGGTCGACCGCGACGAGCGCCCCGATGTAGACGCGCGTTACCAGGCGGGGGTCTCGGCGATCAGTGGACAAGGGGGCTGGCCGCTCACCGCATTCCTCACCCCGGACGGACGGCCCTACTTTGGTGGAACCTATTTCCCGCGCGATGACCGCTATGGGCGCCCCGGCTTTGGCCGCGTGCTGCTAACGATGGCCCAGGTTTGGAAGGACCGTCGCGTTGAAGCGCTTGAATCCGCCTCCAGCGTGATGGCGGCTATCGAGCACAATGAATCCTTTTCAGGGCGCGGCGGAGAACTCACGCTGGCGCTCGCAGACAAGATTGCCGCCTCGGCAATTGCGCAATTCGATCCCCGCAACGGCGGGTTCGGTTCGCAGCCGAAGTTCCCCCACCCGGCCACCCTGGATCTGTTGTTGCAACAGGCGGTGAACCGCGGCGACTCGCAAGCCCGCGAAGCCTTCACGGTGACGCTCGAAAAAATGGCGCGCGGCGGGGTTTACGACCAGCTTGCGGGCGGATTTCACCGCTACAGCGTCGATGAGCGCTGGATTGTGCCGCACTTTGAAAAGATGCTTTACGACAATACGGAACTGCTGCGCAATTATGTACACGGGTTTCAGAGCTTCGTGCGCGACGACTTCCGCCAGACCGCGCAGGAGATCGTTGCCTGGCTCGATGCGGTGATGACCGATCGCGAACGGGGCGGCTTCTTCGCCTCACAGGATGCCGACATCAGTCTCGATGACGACGGCGATTATTTCACCTGGACTCTGGATGAAGCTCGCGCTGCGCTGGACCCCGCCGAGCTCAATCTTGCCGCTCTCTACTGGGACATTGGCGAGCTGGGTGAGATGCACCATAACCCGGCCAAGAATGTGCTTCATTGCAAATACACAATTGAGGAGCTATCCAAGGAAAATGGCAAGTCGGCGGACGCATTGCGGCTGCTTCTGGATTCGGCGCGCCATAAGCTGCTCGCGGCCCGCAGCAAACGCCCCACGCCATTCATTGATCGCACCCTTTACACCGGCTGGAACGCGATGGCGGTCACCGCGTACCTTGAGGCAGCCCGAGTGCTGCGCCTCGATGCGGCGCGGGAGTTCGCCCTGAAGTCGCTTTCGCGCCTGCTCGTCGAGGCATGGGACGGCGGTGAAATGCTGTATCACGTGATTGCATACCCCGATGGCGCGGCTCCCGCAGACCGCGTTCCCGGTACACTCGACGACTACGCGTTCACTGTACATGCGTGCATCGATGCATGGCTCGCCAAAGGGGAGATGAGTTTTTACGCGGCTGCGATCAAACTGGCCAATGTCATGATTGCGCGGTTCTATGACCGCACCGCCGGAGCATTCTATGACTCCGCAGAACCAGCAAACGGCGTCGTGGCCCTCGGCGCATTGGGTGCGCGCCGCAAGCCGCTGCAGGACTCGCCCACACCCGCCGGCAATCCCACGGCAGCGGCTGCTCTTTTGCGTCTTGATTCTCTGAGCGGGCGCGCGGAGTACCGCGAGATTGCCGAAGACACGCTGGGCACTTTCACCGGAATCGTAGAGCACCTCGGCCTTTACGCAGGCAGCTACGGCCTTGCACTGGAGCGTCTGCTGCTAGACTCCGTGCAGGTGGTCGTGGTTGGCTCCAGCCACGACGCGGAACGCCTTGAGGCGCTTGCTGTCGCAGGTTTCGCGGTGAACAAGACAGTGATGCGCCTTGCGCTCTCACAACTGGTTCCCGGCGGGATTCCCGAAGCGTTGGACGAAACATTGTTGCATGTGCCCGTTCCATCGGACGCGGAAGCATGGGCTATGGTCTGTCGCGGGCGCACTTGTTTGCCGCCGATCACTGCCGCTGACGCCCTACTCGAAGCTTTGCAACCGAGCGTCTGATCGAGGCACGGAGTGTCTACTCGCCGGAGAACGGATTGCTGTGAGGCGCCTCGGCAGCAGTTGGGTCCTGGCCAGGTGGTGGTTCTAACGGATGCTCCTCGCGCGCTCCGGTATCCTGAACGGAATTGAAGACCCGATAAGGGTTGCCGGGCAACAGGTGCTGCTCCTCCAGAGCCAGGCGCACTCGGCGGCGAAACTCCCGCACCGGCGCATATTGCTTTGTGGCGCGAGTCTTGAAGACCACCGGAAAAATGACCTCCGAGCCTTTGATCGCATCCACCCCGAGAACTTGGGGATCGGCCACAAAAACGTCGCGAAATTCAGGATTGTTTCGGACATCCATTGCGATATGTTTCAGCATCTCCAGCACAGTATCCGGGTTGGCGGAGTAGTCCACGCTCACGTTAACGGTGGTCACTGAGAAGTCAATGCTCTGGTTGGCCACGATCGTGATTTGCGAGTTCGGTATGACGTACAACGTTCCATCACCATCGCGGACCGTGGTCTTCCGCAGGGTCATAGCTTCTACCACGCCGGCCACCCCAGCCACCTTTACAGTGTCGCCGACGTTGAACTGATCTTCGATAAGGATGAGAACTCCATTGAGCATGTCGCGAACAATATTCTGCGCTGCCAGGCCGATGGCGACGCCAGCCACTCCCGCCGATGCCAATAGCGGGGCCAGGTTGACGTTGACCGCGGCCAGAAACTGCATGCCGACGATTGCCGCAATGATTGCCAGCCCGGTGGTGCGAATGACCCCGGCCAGGGTTCTTACTTGGGAAATCCGGATTTGCCCGGCGGCGTGCTGCTCGGTAATACGGATCATTCTGGTCGTGATCAAGCGTAGCAAGCGACTGAGAACAATTGCGATAAGGGCAACGACAATCAGATGTGGCAGCTTGGTGCGGACGAATTCCTGGGCATCAACGATCCATTCATCCACCACTTTGCCCATGAAACCGTTATGGGAAAACTCAGCTAAACTTGCCGCCGAAACAAATGGATGCATACCAACACTCCTCTTTCTATCTATACTGTGCGCAGCAAAGCCCTTTCCCCGAACACGGAGAAACAGACCCCCGTCAAGACAGGATGCCGCAAAAGGGGCTCTGCTCACCAGGAGGGTTCTATGCGGTTGATTTCCCGTGAGAAGCACCCGTCGGAGCCAAATGGCACGAACACTGCCATGTATCGTATAGCGTTTCGCACAGTGGGGTTGGCCTGTGTTGCGACGATGTTGACCTTCACCTGCACCGCGCTGCCCGCTCAGCAAGCACCATCCCGAGATCCGGACAGGCCGTACATCATCCCAGAAGCAAACCCCCTGCCTGACGCCAACGACAGGATGATCATGCGGGAGCAGAAAACAAAAAAACAAAATTTCGATGCAGCCAACACGCTTCGGACAAGACAGATTATCGACGACACCGCCAAGCTGCTGATTTTGACCAGGGACCTGAAGGCTCAAACTAATAAGCTGGGAAGTGCCCCGCTGCCCCCCAGTCTAGTGCGGGAGGCGGAAGTGATTGAGCTTCTGGCTCATGATGTGCAAGCAAGAATGAAGCTTACTGTTGGTGGGAGCTGAAACCAGAATGAACGCAAGCTGATTCTTCGGAATCAGTTTTTTCTTGCCACGGCTACATTAACTCGAGTCGATCCGTTAAAGGGGGGAGGTTCCCATGCTGAATCACTCAAAAGGGCTATTTCCTGAAGGTCGGACGCGCCGACATCGAGCGCGCTGCCGGATGTTGTGGGGATTAGCCTGCGCCTGGGTGGCCGTCGTGACGCCGATGTCGGGAGTCGCCCAGAACGCCAAAGCAGCCGGCGATGCGCAGAGCGGCGACAAAGCGACACTATCCGCATCCTCAAGCAAGGCGCCCGGGGCAAGCCCGCAGGTTGAGCAGCGCGACCAGAAGACGGGGCAGCAAGACCTGAATACGCCCGGTTCGGATCGCCGAAAGCAGATTGCCGATGAAAGCAACCAGTTGCTTGCGCTTGCAATCGATCTGAAGGCAGAGGTGGATAAGACGAACCGGGATACGCTCTCAATCTCGGTCATTCGCAAGGCCGACGAGATCGAGAAGCTGGCCCACAACGTGAGGGACAAACTGAAGCAGACCGCGGGAGGAAGCGGGGGTAGTTGAAAATACGGGCCCATCGTAACCCTTTTGAGGATGATACGCCATGAAGGAAAAACGGGAAAAATCATTCGGCGCTGCGAAGCGGAAGCTTTACGAGACGCGCGTATTCCGGCTTGTTTGGCCGCTCCTGATACTAGCGCTTTTGATGGTCGGGCAGGTACCGGTTGCAGCCGGCCAACAGCCAATCAACGGTTTGGACCCGAACCTGCAAGAGCCAGCTCAGGACAACATGGGGCCGACTCGGGATATGAGAGGGAATCGGGACTTGGGGCCGAATCGAGACCTCGGAAGGATGGACCCAACGCTGGCGAAGAGGCAGGTCGAGATGCTGAACGTGCAGCGGCAAAAAATGATGGTCTCCGATACTGCCAAATTATTGAAGCTTGCAACAGAGCTGAAAGCCGAGATCGATGCCGGAGATTCCGTTTCTCTCACTCCCGAACAATTGCGTAAGATATCTGAGATCGAGAAGTTGGCACACAGTGTAAAGCAAAAGATGAGCATCACCGTGGGAGTGGGACCGCAGCTTCACGACGCCTTCTTTCCATAGCGCGAACCGCTACCGGCATGGTAGCCGCTTCGGGGACGAACCACCCGGTGCACCATGGCCGCGATTTGGGACAGGTTGTTACAATCAGTCTGGATTTTTAGAGCGGGCTTTTGGGAGAGTGGCGGGGATGGACCTGGCAATTTCCAGCGCACGCGTGCCAGAGAAGTGAGGCGCTGGCGGCCTAAGCCCGGAGCAAATGATCGAAATCTACCGGCTGATGTATCTTGTCTCGCCGCGATTGATGATCGCGAGATTCTGCTCAAGCGCCAGCAGAAAATATTCTTCCAGATTTCCGCGGCCGGACACGAAGCGCTGCAAGTGGCCGCTGCGCTGGCATTGCGTCCCGGCTACGACTGGGTCTTTCCCTATTATCGCGATCGCGCATTGTGCCTGACACTTGGAGTTACTCCGACGGAAATGATGCTGCAGGCGGTCGGGTGCAGCGGCTGATCCGGCCAGCGGCGGACGCCAGATGCCGACGCACTGGAGCAGCCGCAAGCTGCACATCGTGAGCACTTCTTCTTCGACTACCACGCAACTGCTTCACGCGGTAGGATGCGCCGAAGCAGGAAGGTACTTCAGCCATCATCCTGAAGCAGCAGCGAAGGCCGAGGGCGACTACCGCGCTTTCCACGAAGTTGAGTTCCACGCGGACGAAGTGGCGTTCACTTCGCTTGGCGAAGGGTCCACGTCGCAGGGCGAGTTCTGGGAAGCCCTCAACACCGCGTCCAATCAAAAGCTGCCGGTGGTTTTCTGCGTGGAAGACAACGGTTACGCAATCAGCGTTCCGGTGGAAGTGAATACGCCAGGCGGGAACATCTCGAAGCTGGTGGCCAACTTCCCCAACTTTTATTTTGCCGAAGTGGACGGCACCGATCCCGAGGCCTGCCTGCGGGTATTCCAGGCAGCTGTGGCATATTGCCGCGCGGGCATGGGACCTGCCTTTGTTCACGGCCACTGGTTCGGCCGTATTCGCATTCGCTTTCCGACGACGACAAGCTTTACCGCTCCGCTGCCGAGCGCGAAGCCGATGCCATGCGCGATCCGCTGGCCAAAGATGCAGATGCGCCTGCTGCGTGAAGGAATTCTGACCGACGAGAGATCAACGCACTGGAGCAGGAGCAGACCAGGAAGCAGCGGAGGCCGCGGGAGCGCGCGCTGGAAGCTCCGCTGCCGGAGGTCATCCGAGCATTCCTCGGCATGTTTACTCCGAAGATCTGGATCCTACGGCGGCGTTTGCAAAGAGAGCGCGGAAGCGGCAGGTGCGGCCGGTGGAGGCAAAGAACGGAGAGGCGGAAAGGCAAAGTGCCGCGCACGATGGCGGACCTCATCAACGCCTGCCTGCATGATGAGATGCGGCGGGATCCGCGCATTGTTGTCTACGGCGAAGATGTGGCCGATGCCAGCCGAGAAGCTGCGCTCGCCGAAGTGAAGGGCAAAGGAGGCGTATTCAAGCTGACCGCGGGCCTGCAAAAGGAATTTGGATCGGAGCGCGTCTTCAACTCGCAGCTGGCCGAGGCCAACATCGTGGGTCGCGCGGTCGGTTACGCTGTGCGCGGCATGAAGCCAGTGGTCGAGATCCAGTTTTTCGATTACATCTGGCCGGCAATGCACCAGATTCGCAATGAACTCGCCTTGATGCGCTGGCGCTCCAATGGAGCGTGGGCCTGCGCCGGCTGTGGTTCGCGTACCTATCGGCGGCTATTTGACCGGCGGCGCCATTTATCACTCGCAGTCGGGCGAAAGCATCTTCACGCACATTCCCGGCCTGCGCGTGGTCTTTCCCGTCCAACGCCCTCGATGCCAACGGACTGTTGCGCACGGCGATCCGTTGCGACGATCCTGTGCTTTTCTTTGAACACAAGAGGCTCTACCGTGAGACCTACGGACGCGCGCCGTATCCAGGGCAGGATTTCGCGATCCCTTTTGGCAAGGCGAAGATTGTGCGGCCCGGTTCCCACATCTCCCTCATCACCTACGGAGCGATCGTGCCGCGCGCCCTGCAGGCAGCGGAACGGGCGCAGCGCGATCATGGCATTGAAGTCGAAGTGCTGGACCTGCGCACGTTGAACCCGTACGACTGGGAAGCCATCGCCACTTCAGTGCGCAAAACCAGCCGCGTCATCGTCGCCCACGAAGACATGCTCAGCTGGGGGTACGGCGCGGAAATCGCCGCGCGGATCGCAGATGAACTCTTCGACGATCTGGACGCGCCGGTTCGTCGTATTGGAGCGATGGATACATTCGTCGCATATCAGCCGGTGCTGGAAGACGCAATTCTGCCTCAGCCCGACTCCATCCTAAAGGCGATTCAAAGCTTGCGCGCGTACTAACCTGAGAGCCCGGAGTTAACGCCTGTCCAGCAGTGCGTCTACCGCATCGGCGAGCGAATCGAAACGCATATTCGCCATTTGTGCGGCCTTCGCGGCCCCAGGTTTCTGAAATTCCTGCGCGGCTTCAATGAATATCGTCAGCATGCCCAGCCGCCGGCCAAACTCCATGTCCGGCAGTGAGTCTCCGATCATGGCGCTGGTGGTGGCGCTGATCTCGGGAAACTCGCCCCGCGCCTGCTCAAACATGCCGGGAAGCGGCTTTCGGCAATTGCATTCCAACCTGTCGTGCGGGCAAAAATAGAAAGCGTCGATGTGCGCTCCGTGGGTATTGAGCATTTTCTGAAACGCCGACTGAATCGCCTCGACAGCCCCCGTGGAGAACCGTCCCAATGCAATGCCACGCTGGTTCGACGCAACGACCACGCGCATACCGGCGCGATTCAATTTGGCAATTGCATCTGGCACGCCCGGCAGCACGTGAAAGTCGGCCCACTTCGTAACCCACTGTCCTTCCGGCATTTTTTCATTCAGCACGCCGTCGCGATCGAGAAAGACGGTGCGAAGATTGCGCGGGAAGGCACTGTCTAGGGAGTCGGCCACACAGTTATGATAGCAACCATGCATATACGGGCCGGATGGAAGAGCTTTGGGAGTCCAGAGTGAAGAGGGCGTGGTGATTGGACAACTGCACCGGATTATCCGGGAGATCGAGCATGAATGGGCCAACAAGCGACTGCTCGTAGTGGGCGACGTGATGCTCGACAAGTACGTGTGGGGCGAAGTGGGTCGCATCTCGCCTGAAGCGCCGGTACCAGTCGTGCGCGGAATCCATCAAAATGAAAAACCCGGCGGGGCCGCTAACGTCGCCATGAATCTCGCCCATCTGGGTGCACAGACAACCGTGGTCGGCTTTACCGGCGGTGATGAGAGCGAAAAGCTTCTCGATGCCTGTTTGCTCTCCAATCACATCTCATCCGATTTCGTCGTTTCAGAGGGATTTCCGACCATCACCAAGATCCGCATCCTTGGTGGCCGCCAACAGATGCTGCGTCTGGACTTCGAACGCTCGGGTGTGCGTGAACCGGCTGACTATAGCCGCCTTGCCGAGGCGGCGCTGGCACGCCTTCCAGGTTCCGATGCTCTTGTGCTTTCCGACTATGCCAAAGGCGCGATTACTCCGCAAATTTGCAAAACCCTCATTCCTGCGGCCCGCAAGCTGGGCATTCCTGTACTGGTCGACCCCAAGAGCCAGGACTACACCCACTATTGCGGCGCTACCACAATTTGTCCCAACCTGAGCGAGCTGGCGCGCGTGACACACATTGATTCCGGCAGTCTTGAGGCACTCCTTTCCGCTGCCGAGGAAATGGTTTCAGCTCTCAACATCGATTTCATGACTGCGACATTGAGCGAGAAGGGAATTGCGCTGGTGCGGCCAGGAAATCGATTCATCGCTCCCGCGCAAGCCCGGCAGGTCTTCGACGTCTCCGGCGCCGGAGATACCGTGATTGCCGTGCTGGCGCTGTGCCTTGCCTCAGGGCTTAAGGCAGAGAACGCTGTGCAGCTGGCAAACCTCGCCGCCGGCATCGTGGTGGGTAAGGTGGGCACCGTTCCCGTGGAGAAACACGAGTTGCTCGCCGCTCTGGGTCCGCAAATGGCGCTGCATGCTGAAGATCGCGTTGTGAGCCGCGATGAACTGGCGCAGCGCGTTGCGCTCTGGAAGGCCAACGGCGAGCGTGTCGTGTTCACCAATGGATGCTTCGACCTGCTTCACATCGGTCACATCTCGGTGCTGGAACAGGCTCGACGCTGCGGCGACCGGCTCATTGTCGCCATCAACTGCGACGCATCCGTAAGCTCTCTCAAAGGTTCCACCCGTCCTATTGTCGGGGAGCGCGAGCGAGCCAGGGTATTGGCCGCGCTGGCGGCCGTGGATGCGGTGGTGATCTTCGACGAACCAACTCCGTTGGAGTTGATTATGGCCGTGCAGCCCGACGTGCTCGTCAAGGGCGGCGACTACGACGCGGAGTCGATCGTGGGTGCGCGTGAGGTCCGGTCCTGGGGCGGCGATGTCAAAATTGTGCCCCTCGTCGACGGCTACTCCACCACTCGCCTGATCGAGAAGGGCGCTGGCAGATAGCGTTCATGGCACACTATCACCGGCAAACCGGGATATGCTTGCGGCTCGGCGTTCCCCTGAGACAGCGAATCCCAGTCTTTTCCTCTTGCATTCGCTAGCACAAGTGTCTGATGAAGGAAAAGAAATAAGGCGCAAGGCTTCCGCCGAAGCGAGGATTGATCTCCATCAGAAACGGCTTACCCTCCGCGACTTTGTAGTTAACGCAACAGAGTCCTTGGAATTGGATCGTCCGCAATATCCGTGCAAACAAATCCAAGTATGGGCAGCGATGAACGACTTGGAAGAGAGCGACATTCTGCCCTTTGATCGGCATGTCGCTGGCAAATTGATATTTGATGTTCAGAGCCTTAACGATTCTGCCGTCGACAAGCAGGATGTGCGTGGCAAACTCGGCAGAACCCGGTATGAGTTCTTGGCAGAAGTATCCGGGGTCCGTAATGCGGTCCAGTCGCGCCTCTTCGTCGTCGTGGTTGCGGATGATGTAACAGTCATTTCCCCACGAGCCGTTGCGTTTTTTCAGGATGTACGGCGGCGTTAGAGCTTGTCCCTGTGCCATTCTCGGGATGTACTGGCCAAATCCGGTTTTGATGAGCGCCTGATTAAACTCAAACTTGTCGTCGCAAAGCCGCACTGATTCCGCATTAGGCAGTGGAAGCGCATTCTGCTTTAATGGGGAATATCGGCGAGCCTCCTCCAGCGCGGATAGGCTCAGGGGTACTACGATGTCATACCGTAGGAAGCTGTCCGCGGTTATGAACCCAAATTCAACTTCGTGGGGTAAGCGGCTGAATCCGCGCCTAATTTCGTCTATCCAATCGGGCTTCCCAGAAAACAAGATCCTCTTGGCGCCCCTGAAGAGAGCAATGCCCAGAGCTTCTCCGACTTCTTATAGAGGAGATTTCTGCGCCGAGATCTCTTTGCGCTCAGGGCGGCCGATTCTCGCATAGGTTGTGCCTGACATCCTAGTCACTGGCGTCGGCACAAATATATACCACTTTCGTCCGCTGCACCGCGACGAGATTAAGGCAGGGTTGGGGTTAACTTTTGCGACACGGTCGCCCATACCATCTAGGAATTATCTGCGCTGGCGCTCATGAAGAAGGCAGCTTGATCGCCACGTTGCTGACGATTCAGGTCGTCTGCCTGAGCTCGGAATTTGCGCATCTGGCTTCGCGAAAACGCGTCGACTGCCTCCTTGCCATGAGCGAAAGGTCGCGCCGATACAACTCACTTGCGTAAAATTGGAACTCATTGAAGTCGAAAATGGTCCGTTCAAGGTGGAATCCGGCAGCATTCGCAGCCAGCTCAAAACTCCTGGGCGTGTGAATTACGAGATGCCTCGGGACATCCAGTTGCGCCCAATCTCTCCCGTAATGCTCCCAAGCCCAATTGACAACCGGGATGCGCACCAGGCACTTGCCGCCCTCGCTAAGTTTGCTTCGGGCACACCGAAGTATCTCGACGTGACTCGGCATATATTCGAAAGAATGATGAAACATGATCAGGTCCCAGCCGCCTTGCACTTCATCGAGATAAGCGCGCCGGATATAGGGCTTGGTGGCCTTTATGAATGGATCGATTCCCTGTGCGTCAAAACCCATGAGCCGCAGAGTTTCAACCAACGCACCCCCTGCGCATCCCACGTCCAGGATCCGCGAACTGCGCATCGGCTTGGCGGCAATCACTGAAAGCGACGTCTTTTGAGCATGGGCGCAATGCGTTCATCAGTCGTGGAGCCAGGAAATGGGCGCGATAATACCATCTCTTCCAGGCCGGCCATTCCAATGTGAAGGCGTAATAATCGGAAGGATAATACTCTTCCAAATGCTCCGGCAGGTTTGCGATCTGCAGGCAGCCACACGTAAGGCATTCCCAATAGAGAAACTCGTTGCGGGTGCCGAACATCATCTCACGGAAACAATGTTGTTTGCCGGTGTCCCTTCGGCAAGCCGCGCACTCCATACACTGCACCTTCCATGTCTCGACATCGGACGCATGCCCTCAATGGCTGCAGATTCCATTTGGATTTGACGGCCATGCTTGCGCGCCAAATTTGTTTAGATGCAGATGAAATCTACTCTTTAAGGATTGAATTCGCCTCGAATCGCCTGCCCCAGGTCGGCAGTTTGGAGCGTGTCGGGCCTCGTGCCTCACTCCAACGTGACTGCAACCCCAGGTTTCCATGCGCGAGGGTCGGAACGAGAATCGTTCCGACCCTCGGAGAGCCATGCAAGGGCCCCCGCGAGGGCAACGGTTAAAGTAATGCGGATAGTAAGACTTTAGCGGCTTTGGTCTAACGAGGGCTAAACCATTCATTCTGAAATGGTGAGCTCGCTGGGACTTGAACCCAGGACCCACGCCTTAAAAGGGCGTTGCTCTACCAACTGAGCTACGAGCTCGTTCTAAGCCGCTTCTTCAAAACTACCACAGAGCGGAATGACGCTGCTAAGTCGGCAGGACCTCGCGAGGTGCCATTACTGGGCTGGAGAAACAGTGTTCCTTCATGGCAACACGATCCTCTTCGGATCGTATTCCCAAACTCGCCAATAGTTTAACGGGATCGAAATAAAACAAATGGATGTTTCTGAATCTGTGAAACAATTCATAGATGGTCCAGTTCCCAAGAATAATCCAAGGCGGCATGGGTGTGGGTGTGTCCAATTGGCGCCTCGCAAATGCTGTTTCCCGCCTCGGACAACTCGGCGTCGTCTCAGGCACAGCGCTCGATTCACTCTTTGCTCGCCGCCTCGCTGACGGCGACATCGGCGGTTACATGCGCCGTGGACTGGACGCATTCCCCTTTCCTGATATGGCACGCCGCATCTGGCAGGAATATTTCGTGCCGGGTGGCAAAGCGCCGGACGCACCGTATCCCACTGCGCCGATGCATCAGAGAGTGGAACCCCGGAAACTGATCGAGCTCTGCATGGTAAGCAACTTCGTTGAGGTGTTTCTCGCGCGCGAGGGCCATGCCAATAAGGTCGGCGTCAACTTCCTTGAAAAAGTGCAATTACCTCATCTTGCGTCGCTGTATGGCGCGATGCTGGCCGGCGTGGGCTATGTGCTGATGGGCGCGGGTATCCCCCTCCACATTCCCGGTGTCCTCGACAACTACGCCGCGATGCAGTCGGCGGAGTACAAACTGGCGGTTACCGGCGCCAAGGCGGATCAGGATACGATGATGCGCTTCGACCCAGCCGACTATATTGAAGGCCCCTTGCCGGTGCTATCCCGTCCACGATTCCTGGCCATTGTTTCCTCCAACACCCTTGCCACTACCATGCTGCGCCGGGCCAGCGGCCGAGTCGACGGCTTGGTCATTGAAGGCGCGACGGCAGGCGGCCACAATGCGCCGCCCCGCGGCAAGCTGCAACTCAACGCGGCTGGAGAACCCGTGTACGGCGAGCGCGATCGGGTCAACATTGCCGAGCTGCGAGAATTGGGCGTTCCATTTTGGCTGGCGGGCGGCTACGGGAATGCCGACAAGCTGAAAGAAGCCCTTGAACAGGGTGCGGCCGGTATTCAAGTGGGTACGGCGTTCGCATTCAGTGAAGAGTCCGGCATGCGTCCCAATCTAAAGGAGAGGCTGCTGGCGCAGGCCCTCACCAACTCCGGCCAGGTCTATACCGATCCGCTGGCCTCGCCCACGGGTTTTCCGTTCAAGGTTGCACAGTTAGAGGGCACATCGTCCGCTCTGAACGTATACCAGGAGCGGAAGCGCGTGTGCGACCTCGGCTATCTCCGCGATCCTTACTCGGCACCGGATGGCAAAATCGGCTACCGTTGCTCCGCTGAACCAGTGGACAACTACCTCGCCAAGGGCGGCAAGATCGAAGACACGGTTGGTCGCAAATGCCTTTGCAATGCGCTGATGGCGAACATCGGCCACGCGCAGGCGCGTAAGGACGGCACAGTTGAGCCAGCCCTGGTGACCGTAGGCGACGATCTGAACACGATTGCTAATTTCCTCGAACCCGGCCGCGAGAGCTATAGCGCCGCCGATGTGGTGAAGTCGCTGTTGAGCAAAGTTTCGGAAGAGCCCGAGGCGGAGGTCGTCCAAGAGCCAATGCTGTTTGCGACGGCCTAAAAGGTTCCGCTAAAAGGGACCTCCGCAGCTTGAACTAAGGCCCGCCGTCCTCTTCGGCAAGAAACTGGCCCAGCCGGTCGAGCTTTCGCTCCCATAGCGTGCGGTGGTCGCGAATCCATTGCTCGAGAGCGCGAAATCCTGCGGTCTCGATGCGGCAGGTGCGCACCCGGCCCAGTTTTTCCGTTTGCACCAAACCGGCTTCCTCAAGGATCTGCAGGTGCTGCGCAACGGCCGTAAGGGTAATCCCGAGGGGCTCCGCCAGTCGTGAAACAGACATGGGCCCCGCGGTAATCCGGTCGAGAATCGCCCGGCGGGTTGGATCGCCCAGCGCGTGGAACAAGCGGTCAATGTCGATGGGAGCCCTTGTCACCGGCTGTTCCTTTCAGGAGCCCATTACTTTGCCAGTTCCTTCGCAGCGCGATCAAGCAGAGCGCGCCAGCCTGACTCGATCATCTGTGGCCCGCCCGGCCACTCAATGAACGCCCCCTGATGGGTGAGGATCAGGTCCGTCCCTGTCGCGGCGGGCAGAAACTCGAACGTGGCCAGCATCACCACGACGGGCTTTCCGTTTAAAGACATCTTCGAGGCCGTCACAATGTGCTTCTCGGGCACGATGTCGTGATAGATGCTTTCGTTCGCAATCTCCGAACCCGCAATGGGGTGGCCTTCCTTGAAGCGGTAGCGAAACCGTTCGCTGCCACCCACGCGGAATTCCATCTCAAACTCCTGAATTTCGTGGTCCCCTTCGACATACCAGCGGCGCTTGCGGGTAGGCTGAGCAAAGGCTGCGTAGACGGAGTTCGGCGGCTGGGGATAGTTGCGCTCGATCACAAAGGTGTTGTGAATGATGCTGGGTTCTGTTGCGGTCATGATGATTTCCTCCGTTGAAGGTCAATAGTGAAGCAACAACTTCAGTATTAGGCCGCAGGCAGGAATTGTCAAGCGGATACTTCAGTATTTGTTTTGAAGAATCTTTGACTGCCTTCGCCACCGGCTTGCAGATGGGCTCACAAATGTTGTAGAGGGAGGCTGGAATGGTGCGGCTCGGCGCCTGCCTGTGCGTGTGAGAGATCAAGTCGAGAAAACTGCTGCTCACAGTTAGGTCGCCGAACAGGTCACCCAGACTTCCGAGCCCTGTCGTTTTAGGGCGCGTTTAGTTCCACGCAGTAACATTAAGTCGTTGATAATAAAAGTTTTATTATGATTTTGGGCGATGCGAAGGCTCTCCCCTCACTAAACCTCACTGGGAATCCAGGCAAATCCTGCCATTTGTTCCAGAACTTATGCTGCCCTCTAATAGACTGGCTGCGTCGCCTATTCGATGCGAAGCGCCGCCATGGGATCGACGCGAGTGGCCCCTCTTGCCGGCAGCCAGACGGAGATCAGCGCAACTGCCCCCAACAGGATCGGCGTCGCCAGGAAGGCGACCGGATCCAGAGGCCTGACTCCGAAGAGGAAGCTGGCCAGCAGACGAGTAAGCCAGAAAGCCCCGCCGACGCCGATGGCCACCCCGATGAGGGTGAGGATCATTCCCTGGCGAAGCACCATGTTGCGAAGGTCGGAAGCCTGCGCTCCCAACGCCATGCGAATGCCCAGTTCCTGCGTGCGCTGCTGTACGGAGTAGGACATCACTCCAAAGATGCCGATCGCAGCCATCAGCAAGCCTGCCGATCCAAAGATGGTCAGCAGAACCATGCTGAATCGCTGGCGCGCAATATTGCGCGCTTCGATCTCTTCCATGGTACGTATGTGCGCAATGGGCAGACCTCCGCTGGCTTCGCGAAGCGCGGAACTAATGGGAGTTACGAGGGTCCGCGGATCGACCTCGCTCCGGACGAACCACCAAACGGGAGTAACCCTTGAGTTGAGCGCGGTCTCGAGATCTGGCATCTGCGCGAGGGGGATGAACATCATTGGAAAAGGCGCCTGGCTCGGCCCGCCGTCATGCGTATCGCCGACAATGCCGATCACCCGGCGTGGTCCTTCAGCAAAGGCGGGCCCGGCACCCGGACCGATCACGATCTTGTCGTTGAGTGGATCGCCGGTTGGCCAATACCGGCGCGCCATCGCTTGATTGATCAGGACGACGCCGGGTGCTGCGGCATCGTCCTGCTTCGTGAAACTGCGCCCTTTCAACAACGGAATCTTGAGAGTACTGAAATAGCTCCAGGACGTTGAGTAGAAACCGGCTCCGCCCGTGAAAGAATTCCCCTTGGGTCGGCCGACTATATCAAACGTCATTCCAAAGCCCCCAGCCATGGGCAGGCAATTGCTCACGCCGACATCGATGACTCCGGGAATGGCCAGCAGCCGATCAGAACCTTCGCGGATTACCTGCGCAACGGGTTCAGTCGTCTGAAACCGATCACCGCTTACCGACATGGCCATGCTCATGACGTTATGCATCGCAAAACCGGGATCGACAGACTGAAGGTTAAGGAAGGTGCGGATCAGAAGCCCTGCGCCGATCACAAGCACAACCGTGAGAGCCATTTCTCCAATCACGAGTATGGAGCGGAGTTTGCCGCGGCGGACACCCATTCCAGAGCGGCTGCCATTTTCGTTGAGGGCCGAGGCTAGATCGGGTCGCGACGAACTGATGGCTGGAATCAATCCGAAAATAACGCCTGTCAATACCGAGATTCCAAGCGTAAACAGCAGGATGTTCGGATCGAGCGTAATGGCCGATCCATCTTCGCCGATGCGCGGTATGTTTCCAGGGTTAATGCTGAGCAGAACGCGCACGCCTGCAAATCCCAGAATCAAGCCGATGACGCCGCCCAAAAGCGACAATGTCAGGCTCTCGATCAAAAGCTGGCGGATGATCTGCCCGCGCCCGGCACCGAGGGCGGCGCGCGTGGCAAACTCCCGCCTGCGTGCTGCCGCCCTGGCAAGAAGCAGGTTAGCTACATTCGCGCACGCAATCAAAAGGACAAAGCCGACCGCTCCGAGAAGCACTAACAGCGGGGTGCGCATATCGCCAATGGCTGATTCCTGCAGGGACACGACACCGAAAGCCGCTGCCGGCGGGAGAGAATCTGCACCGTAGAGCCGGCGATACTGATCGGCCGCAAGCCGCAACTGGGCATTGGCCTGCGCAATGGTGATCCCTGGCCTGAGACGCGCGGCCGCGGTGAAATAGTGCGCCATATCCTTCGAGTTCAAATCGAATTGGAACGGAACCCACAGATCGGCCGGAGTGTCGGTGACAAAACCACGACCAATGACGCCGACGACAAGATACGCCTGTCCATCAAGTTGAATCGTCGACCCCACGATATGCGGATCGGCGCCGTACCGATTCTTCCAAAGCCCGTAGCTCAGCACCGTGACCTGGCCACCATGGGGACTGTCTTCCGCGGCGGTAAAGGTGCGCCCCGCAATCACCGGAGCGCCGAACATCGCGAAATAATCCGCCGAGACATGAATTCCCTGCACCTGCTGGGGATGGTCCCCGCCCGTAATGTTGAGTCCCGAGCCCCCGAAGTCGTAAGCGGCGACTTGTCGAAAGATCGATGTCTGCTGATGCCACAGGTTGAATTTCGGGATATTTGCCATAGGGAAGGATCCCTGTGGACTAGTGTTTCTCAGTTCGACAAGTGCCTGAGGGTTGGGATAAGTGAGGGGCTTGAGCAGAACAGCGTCCGTCACCGAGAAGACGGCCGTATTCACACCGATCGCGACCGCGACCAGGAGAACAGCAACAGTTGCAAGTCCCGGTGTCTTGCGGAGCGCCCGCACCGCGAAGCGGAGATCGCGCAACAGATCTTCAACCCAGGGAAACGAGTGGTAACGCCACTCCCGCTCACGCGTCGTGCGTGGATTGCCGAATTGAAGACGCGCCTGGCGCCGAGCTTCCTCGGGAGAAAGCCCGCGCAACAGGTTGGCGTCCTGTTCATGAGCGAGGTGAGATTCAACCTCCTCGGCGAAGTCTTGATCTTTTCTGGTTCGATCAGTGAAGCGCCGCGAGCTCATTGCCTATACCTCCGCTTATTCGAAAGATTCGCCAAGGATGAGGCCGATGGCGCGAGTCATTCTTCGCCACCGCCCCGTCGCGGCGTTGAGTTCCTTTCTGCCCTTTGGAGTGAGTCGATAAAACTTCGCCCTGCGGTTGTTCTCGCTCACGCCCCACTCGGAGGAAACCCACCCACGATCTTCAAGACGATGCAGTGCAGGATAAAGCGACCCTTGCTCAACTTCGAGCGCGTCCTCCGACGTTCGTTCGATGGCCTGCGTAATCGTGTGTCCGTGGGCAGGTCCCATCACCAGGGTACGCAGGATCAGCATATCCAGCGTGCCCTGGAGAATATCACCAGCCTCGGGGGGTCTTTTCATTACCATGCGAACTCTCCACTCGAATGCCTATGGAAATGCATCTTACTCCACTCGAATGCCTATGGGAAGAAATTATTTTGGGTTCGATGAACCCTTCGAGGGCGAGGGCGAGGGCGAGGGATGGGGTAGTACGGCTTGGCGGTAGGATAGAGAGCGGAGGCAGGTCCGATGCTTATTGTTCACGTGCACGCGCACGTCAAGCCCGAGTCGGTGGCGGACTTCAGGCAGGCTACCATCGAGAACGCCCGCTCGAGTGTCCAGGAGCCCGGTATCGCGCGTTTCGACGTGGTGCAGCAACAGGTAGATGTCACTCGGTTCGTGCTGATCGAGGTTTACCGCACGCCGGAAGCGGCGGCCGCGCATAAAGAGACCGCCCACTATGCGGAGTGGCGCGATGCGGTCGCAACCATGATGGCCGAGCCGCGTCACAGCGTGAAGTACAACGTTGTCTTCCCCGATCCCAAGGACTGGTAGAACCATGCACTTCGAGTTCGCGACTGCAACGCGCGTCATCTTCGGCGAGGGCAAAACTGCCACTCTGCCTGAACTGGCTCACACTTTCGGTACGCACCCGCTAGTAGTGACGGGCGCCTCGACAGAGCGCGCATCAGCGCTTGTCTCGGCACTCTCGGCGGAAGCGTTCGCTGTGACCGGTGAACCGACGGTCGACCTGGTCCGTGAGGGCGCAAGGCGCGTGCACGATGCCGCATGCGATGTCGTAATTTCGTTTGGCGGGGGCAGCGCAATTGACGCGGGCAAAGCAATTGCCACCCTTGCCACCAACGGCGGCGAGCCGCTGGACTTTCTCGAGGTGGTGGGAAAGGGTCGCGCCATTGCGGTCCCGCCGCTGCCATTCATTGCGGTGCCGACCACGGCTGGGACCGGTAGCGAAGTCACGCGAAACGCGGTGCTCGGATCGCTGGAGCACGGCGTTAAAGCGAGTTTGCGAAGCCCTTTGATGCTGGCGCGAGTCGCGCTGGTCGATCCCGAGCTGACCTATGGGCTGCCACCTGCGGTCACTGCCCGCACCGGCCTTGACGCGTTGACGCAGCTCATCGAACCGTATGTCAGCGTACGCGCCAATCCACTGGTGGATGCGATTTGTGTTGATGGGATCAGGCGAGTTGCCGGTGCGCTGCGCCGTGCGTACCATGACGGTTCGGATCGAGACGCGCGACGCGACATGGCGATGGCAAGCCTGTTCGGTGGCTTGGCGCTGGCAAATGCCGGACTGGGCGTGGCGCATGGTTTTGCGTCACCGCTCGGAGGTGGGTGGAAGGCGCCGCATGGTGCGCTTTGTGCTGCGCTCTTGCCGCATGGCATGGCGGCCAATGTAGCCGCGTTGCGAACTCGCGCGCCTCGGCATCCAGCCTTGGAACGCTACTCTGCCATCGCGTGCCTGCTTACCGGCCGGAGTGAAGCAAGCGTGGAAGACGGAATCAATTGGGTACACTCGCTCTGCGCCGAACTTAACGTCCCTGCGCTGCGCACCTGGGGGATTACCGAAGGCGATTTGCCCGGCGTAGTCGAGAAGGCGGCCCACGCCAGTAGCATGCAGGCCAATCCTCTTCCACTCACGAGCGAAGAGTTGCTAACGATGGTCACGGCGGCATGGTAAAAGCCGGACTCGAGGACGTCAGGGCGGAAATCGAGATGTGGTTTCGATTTCTGTTTCCGGCGGAACGCTTTTGACACCTCGTCGAATTTCACAAACGGGCGTAAAATCTTTCCATGAAGCGTCTCGCTGCGGTTGCGCTGGTGCTCGCCTGGTTCTGCTGTGGAGCGCTTGCGCAGGGGGTTGGATCGCATGGCGGCTTCTCGGGTTCGCGTCGGGGATTTTCAGCCCCGGCTGGCGGATTCTCCAGTCACAGCGCTCCGGCCTTTCATGGCGGATTTTCGGCGCCCCGCAGCGGACTTTCCCGGCCGGCGCCTCCACGGTATATGGGACCGTCGCATTTTGCTCCGCGCCCAACATCGTATCCGGTTCGCGGGCCGCGCCCCGTTACAACCGGGCCGCGCATGCCCTACGGGAGTTCCATGCACCGCGCGCCCTATCACTCCCCGTATGGGGGGAGTCGTCGCCACGATGGATATCGCCATCCCCGGAATCGTGTTGTCTTCGTGAGCGGGGTCGGTCCCGTATGGGGCTTGGGATACCCGTACGATGGGGGCTATCCGTACCCATCAGGTTTTCTCGACGATCCGGACAGCTACGATTCGCAGACGGCTTCGAATTACGCGGCCTCGGAGCCTGCGGATTACAACAATGAGCCCTACCAGGCACAGCCCACAGATGAACAAGGGCCTGGACCGAGTGAGCCATATGCGCAACCACCGAGTACTGTCGAGCGCGTGCCTTACGGAGGGGTCCGGTCAACTCCGCCCTCCCCCGACGCGCCAGTTACTCTTGTATTCAAAGACGGCCGTCCTCCCGAACAGATTCACAATTACCTCGTGACAGCGAGCACCCTCACTGTCCTTGATCAGCGTAGTCGTGATATCCCTGTTGACCAGATCGATCTGAACGCCACGGCCAGGGTGAATCTCCAGGCAGGCGTCGAGTTCTCTCTACCCGGTCAGCGAAATTAGTAGGGTGCGCAAACTTCATTTTCGAGCGCACGATCGCCCCGGGCATGGTTTTCGGGCGCTCAAAGAAACACTGAACTGCGCATATACTCGTTTGCAGCCGGGAATCCAAATCGGAACGCGTGGCATAATCGATGACTCACGAAATCGCCTTTGAAATGGCCGCGTCCAGTGTGCGGTTCGGCGCCGGTGTCACGCGCGAAGTTGGAATGGATCTGACGGACCTTGGAATCCATCGCGCCCTGGTGATCACTGATCCGTTCCTACGGCGCATGATGCCCGTCCAGACGGCGCTTGAATCGCTCGATGCGAATGGCATCGCCTACACACTTTATGACCGCGTGCGGGTCGAGCCGAACGACGAATCGTTTCGGGATGCGATCAACTTTGCCAAACAGTCCGATTATGGCGCGATCGTTGCGGTAGGCGGCGGCTCTACAATTGACACCGCAAAGGCGGTGAATCTCTACACCACTTATCCACCGGAAGATTTTCTCGACTACGTGAATCCGCCCATCGGCAAGGGCCTGCCGGTGCCGGGACCTTTGCAACCATTGATTGCGATTCCGACCACGGCGGGCACGGGCAGCGAGACCACCGGCGTCTCGATATTCGATTTGACCAAGATGCACGCCAAGACCGGCATTGCTAGCCGACGACTCAAGCCCACCATCGGATTGCTCGATCCTGAAAACACCCGGTCTATGCCCGCGCAAGTGGCTGCCGCGACCGGTCTTGACGTGCTAAGCCACGCCGTCGAATCCTACACCGCATTGCCATATTCGGATCGCCCTTTGCCGGATCGACCGCTGGTCCGGCCCGCGTATCAGGGATCGAATCCGATCAGCGATGTGTGGTCGCTGCAGGCCTTGCGCATGGTCGCGCGATACCTGGTGCGCGCGGTGGAAGATCCTTCCGACGACGAGGCCCGCGCCAATATGCTACTGGCTTCCACTTATGCGGGAATCGGATTTGGCAACGCCGGAGTTCACTTGCCACACGGAATGTCGTATCCCGTATCGGGCATGGTGAAAAGCTATTTTGCGTCTGGATATCCCGACGATCACGGAATGGTGCCGCACGGATATTCCGTCGTGCTGAACGCCCCATCGGTGTTTCGCTTCACGGCCAGTGCGAATCCTCAGAGACACCTGGAAGCTGCCGACGCACTCGGTGCGAATGTATCGGGCGTACTTGCCGCCGATGCGGGAAAGGTGCTCGCAGACCGCATCACCTGGTTTATTGAGCGGCTGAAACTGCCTAACGGATTGCGCGCGCTAGGCTACACTTCATCTGATATTCCCGCCTTGGTCGAAGGCACATTGCCGCAACACCGCGTCACCAAACTCTCGCCGCGCCAAGCCGGACCGGCGGAACTTGCCCGTTTATTCGAAGACGCCCTGGTGGCATTTTGATAGCTCGCGGTATGGGACATGAGAGTTAGCACCTCACTGCCAGAGGCGGAGCATCGCGACGCCTCCCTTCGGCGGGATCACTGTATAGGAGTTGTGGAGAAGTCCGAGGTCTTTATGCGCCCAAAGATCACGGGCATGAACGGGGCCGCTGAAACCCAGATCTTTCAAATGCAGCGTAATTGGCTGGGGTACGTCGTCTGTCACAAAATTGAACAAAGCCACCGCTTTCGCGCCATCTGCCAATTGACGTACCCAGGTCTGAAGTGCACCGAGGCGAAACCCCTGACTCCCGAGTTTGTCCTGGTCCACCGCGATGACTTCCTTGTTCATCAGGATACTTTTGGTGTTCTCGTCCATCTTGCTCAGGTCGTTGCCAGCAAGCAGAGGCGCTGCCAGAATTGCCCACAAACTCATCTGTGTGCGGTACTGGTCTGCCGTCATGCCGCCATTGCCCACCTCCAGCATGTCGGGATCGTTCCAATGCCCCGGCTTTGCGTACCGTTCAAGCCCCGCTTGCGAGAAGCCGATGAGCGCCATGCTGCGATAGCTGTCGCTAATATCATCGGTGGTGCGCCACAGGTTTCCTCCCACTTCTCCCCCCCATTCCCACACGGAATCGACACCGTATTGGCAAATGCTGTAGACAATCGGTCGGCCCGTTTTCATGAGAGCGGCGTGCATTTTTGCATAGGCATCGCGCATCAGCGCAGCAGACTTCGCGGGATCCTGCCGGGGATCGTACAGCCTGATGATTGGGCGAAGGCCGCACAAGTCGTACTTCAGAAAATCAACACCCCACCCGGCATAGGTTTTCGCATCCCGTTCCTCATGGCCATAGCTGCCCTCGTAGCCCGCACACGTCTTGGGCCCGGGAGAGGAATAGATTCCGAACTTCAGACCCTTCGAGTGCACATAATCGGCGAGCGACTTCATGTCTGGAAAGCGGCTATTCGGCTGGATATTGCCCTGCGCGTCTCGTTCGCCTTCCCATGTGTCGTCGACATTGATATAGACGTACCCGGCATCGCGCATTCCGCTGGCGACCATGGCGTCTGCTGCCGAGCGGACATCGGCGTCCGTCACCTTTCCGGCGAAATGATTCCAGCTATTCCACCCCATCGGTGGCGTTGCGGCGAGTTGCCCAGACTGGGCCTTTGCTGCGGGAGATAGGGGGACCGTCAGAACCACTCCCATCAGAATGACGGCGCATAGATATAGCCGGTACAGGATCATGTCGTTCACGTCTCTTTCATAATTTGAAACGATATTGAATGAACACCTTGATTCTATTTCTTGGTACCTCGAAGGTCGAAACACAATGTGTTCGGACGGTTCCGTCTCCGGTCTTTGAACGACGGCGCGGCCCGTGCATCGCTCAGGCTATCTCTCAGCCATCGAGGGCGAGCTGAAAGAGCCGCGCGCAAGGACCCTGTTCAGGATTGCCAGACTGTACATCAAAATCATCGAGTGGCCCGCAACCTATGCCAAGACAGAAGCGCGTGGGTCTGTCTAAAATTTAGCGTGCTCAATCATTTGATCGGCATATATAGTTTGTGCAGCCGGTATCCCACCCATTCTGGAACTCTTAAATGAACTTCCAAAAACACCTGTTCGTTAGCTACTCGCACGTCGACGACCTGGCAACGCCGGGCGATGACCAGGGATGGGTCACACGCTTTCACAAATACCTGGAGACCTATCTGAGCCAAAGCATTGGAGAGGAAGCGAGGATTTGGCGTGACGATCGTTTGCGCGGGAATGATATTTTTGCGAACGAAATCGTGAAGCAGTTCCACGAGACCGCTATTCTCCTTTCGATCGTCTCACCTCGATATATCGAGTCCGAATGGTGTCTCAGGGAAGTCAATGAATTCTGTAAGTCGGCAGAATTGAATGGCGGCTTGACTATAGACGACAAAGCCCGTGTTCTCCGGGTGATGCTGAGAAGGCTTTCCTCGGAACGCAGAGAGCAATTGCCTAACATTCTCAAAGATGCCCTGGGCTACGAGTTCTACCAGGAGGTCGATGGAAGTCGTGAGCTGCCACTCGATCCGAGCTTCGGAAGCGGAGAAGCTTACCGAAGGCAGGTCTATTTCCTTGCGGAGGACATCGCGGATCTGGTCAATAAGCTCAAGTACAGAGACGCTGGCGCACCATCTTCAGATAACTCCGTGAAACCGACGGTCTACCTGGCAGAATGCAGCTATGATCTTCGCGACGACCGAGATAAGTTGAGGGGTGACTTGAGGGCGCATGGCTACACGGTGCTTCCGGATCAGCTTGCACGATTACCGGACCTGGAGACGGACTACGTTGTGGAAGTAAGCCGGCTGCTTGATCAGTGCCAGGTCTCTATCCACCTTGTGGGAAAATTCCGAGGGAAGGTACCTGACGGCTCCAGCTTGAAGTCGGGCGTACGGCTCCAAAATGAGATCGCCGCAAAAAGGAGTGAAGAATCCGGCTTGCGTCGCGTGATCTGGCTACCTGCAGATACCCGTTCTGAACAACCGGAACAACAAGCGTTCATTGAAGATTTGCAAAAGGGCGCGACCCTGCAACGAGGGGCAGATCTGATTACTGACGATTTGGAAACTTTCAAAGGTGTTGTGCACTCGATTCTTCAAAAGCTGGAGAAGCCTGCGCACCAGATTCCTCTTTTGGCGACAAACGCAAAGCTCGTCTATTTGATCTGTGACCACAAAGATCGGCCGGCAACCATTTCAGTCCGCAAGTTTTTAAAGAAAAGAGGGCATCGAGGTTGTAATTCCCGTGTTCGAGGGAGATGCAGCAGCCATACGCCAAGATAATCAAGACCTCATGACTCGCTGTGATGCGGTAATTCTGTTCTACGGGGCCGGGGATGAAGCATGGAAGCGTACAGTGGAGAACGATCTCATAAAAATGAAGGCGTACCGCGAGGGGAAGCCCTTGCAAGCCAGCTACGTTTATCTGGCTCCTCCGATTACCGATGACAAGCTGGAACTGATAGAACTCGAGGAGCCAAACCTCATTAAGGGATTGGACGGTTTTCAAGACTCAGAAATGTTGTCGTTTCTCGAACTACTTAAGTCCTGAAGAATGGATCGATGCGTGACGACATGAGCCAGGCCGCCCCAGCCGAATTCGACAATCCATTTCCCGGTCTAAGACCTTTCCGTGAGAATGAGGAGCAACTTTTCTTTGGCCGCGAAAGGCAGGCCGATTCAATCGTCGACAAGTTGGCTGTCTCTCGCTTTCTCGCGATCGTCGGCACCTCAGGCAGCGGCAAGTCGTCTTTGGTGAACTGCGGTCTACGCCCGGCATTGCACAGAGGGTTGATGACCAGCGCAGGCACAGCATGGCGCATCGTGCAGTTTCGGCCGGGCAGTCGACCGATCACCGCAATGACCTCTGCACTCGCGGCCGAGGGGGCTCTCCACAACGGCTACAGCGGTGCTGTGCCTCTAGAGGAGATCATCGATACTTCTTTGCGCATGAGCAAGCGCGGGCTCATCGATGTTTTCAGCAAGGCGCGCCTGCCAGATGGCGTCAATCTCTTGGTAATTGTTGATCAATTTGAGGAGTTGTTTCGATATCAGACACCCGGCGTAAGGCAGGAGACTGGCCAGGAGAACATCGCGTTCATCAATCTGCTTCTGGAAGCAAAACGCGAGATGAATCTTCCGATCTACATCGTGCTCACGATGCGCTCTGATTTTCTTGGCAACTGTGCGGAATTTCCAGGCCTGCCCGAGGCCATCAACGAAGGTCAGTATCTCGTGCCGCGCATGACACGTGAAGAACGCAGAGCCGCCATCAAAGGGCCAGTTAGCGTGGGCGGCGCAGAGATTTCCCCTGCGCTGCTAACGCGACTTGTGAACGACGTCGGAGACAATCCGGATCAGCTCTCGATACTTCAGCATGCGATGAACCGCACCTGGGCTCGCTGGCAATTCGAAGGCAATTGCGAAGGACCAATTTCGCTGCCACACTACGAGGCAATCGGCACCATGGCGCACGCGCTTGACCGGCATGCCGAGAAGGCATACGTGGAGCTTTCCAGCGAGTACGAAAGGAGGGCCTGCGAAAAGGTATTCAAGGCGCTGACCGACAAAGGTACTGATGCGAGAGGCATTCGACGACCGGTGAGCCTTGAGACGCTCTGCCTGCTGACGGGCGCCGGACAGGAAGAAGTCACCCGCATCATTGATGTGTTTCGGAAGCCGAGCCGCTCCTTCCTGATGCCGCCGTTGCCAGAGAGACTCACCCCGGACACAATAATTGACATTTCTCATGAGAGCCTGATGCGCGTATGGGAAAGGTTGGAATCCTGGGCCGGCGAGGAAGCCCAGTCTGCGCAGTTATACCGCCGTCTCTCAGAAACAGCCACGCTCCACGCTGAGGACAAAGCCGGCCCGTGGAGAGACCCGGAGTTGCAAATGGCTCTTGACTGGCGCAATAAGGAAGAGCCTACAGCGTGCTGGTCGCAGTTTTACGGCGGAAGATTCGAGTTGGCGATGGATTTTCTGACTCGGAGCGAAGCGATACGGCAAGAGGAGATTCGGGAGAAAGAGGCACACCGGAAGCACGAGTTGGACTACGAGAAGGCCGTCGCCCTGGCGGAAGAACAGAAACTTAGAATTGCGATTCAGCAGAAGTCAACCCGGCGCCTGCGGAGACTCATGACAGCCCTTGCTCTTTTGTTCGGGGCCGCGTTGATCTCAAGCTTTTGGGCAGTCAGGCAGGAACGAAAAGCGGAGAGCGCGACGAGAGAGTCGAAGGCTCGTGAATTGGCTGCGCTTGCGCTCGCGGGCCTCAAAGAAGATCCGGAGAGAAGCATCCTTCTCGGCATGCAATCGGTGAATGCAACCGTTCGGTTCGGTCAGCCTCCGCTGCCTGCCGCGGAGGATGCACTTCAAATGGCAATCCTGTCGCTACCAGGGAGTCTCAAGCTATTGCACTCGGGTTCAGTCAATGGCGTGGCTTATAGCCCGGATGGCAGGCGCATCGCAACTGCAAGTTCAGATAAGACCGCGAAGATTTGGGATTCAGCAGATGGGCGTCTCTTGTTCACATTGAATGGCAACTCTGCCCAAATCAATTCCATTGCCTACAGTCCAGATGGCGCACGACTCGCCACTGCGAGTAACGACGGTACCATACGCCAATGGGATGCCGGCGACGGACGGGAACTGACGACCTTTCAAGCGACCTCCGGCCCGATTAACAGCGTTGCTTACGCACACGACGGCAAGCGTCTCGCTACCGCCAACTCGGACAAGACCGCTGAAGTCTGGGATGCAGGCAATGGACGTCTGCTCTCGACGATGCATGGCCATTCAGGATCGGTCACCGGCGTAGCTTTCGACCTCAATGGTGACCGACTGGCCACATCCAGCGCAGACAGCACTGCGAAAATTTGGAACTCTCTTGATGGACATCTTCTGTTTACGTTGCGCGGCCACTCAGACTCTGTGAATGGAGTGGCCTTCAGCCTGGATGGCAAGGTTCTTGTGACCGCCAGTTCAGACAGCACAGCCAGGTTGTGGGACTCCTCACGAGGGATGCAGATTCGGATCTTGCGTCAGTCGGGTTCTGTCAGAGACGTGGCTTTCAGGCCAGACGGCAAGCGCCTTGCCACTGCCAGTTCAGACAGGAGTGTGAGGCTCTGGGACGTTAGCAAAGGAATCTCTATACTGAATCTTCGTCAGTCGGGCTCGGTGAATGCGGTGTCTTTCAGCCCTGATGGGAGATACCTCGCGGGTGGGGGTGAAGGCACGATCGCGCAAATATGGGACCTGGATGGCGGACAAGGGTTGCTTATTCTGCGCCACCTCGACTCTGTAAACGACGTGGCCTACAGCCCCGACGGCAAGCGCCTCGTCACGGCCAGTTCGGACAAAACCGCCAAAGTCTGGGACGCGTTAACCGGTCAAGAGATGCTGACTCTCGGTGATGCCTCCAGGCCAATGAACAGCGTAGCGTGCAGCCGAGACGGCAAAGCCATCGCCACAGCGAGTGCTGATGGAACCGCGTGGGTATGGGATGCGGCGACCGGCCAGCTTCGCCTTACACTGCGCGGTCATACGGGCTCGATCAATGGAATAACTTTCAGCCCAACAAATAAATCACTCACGACGGCCAGTTCCGATGGCACGGCACGCGTCTGGGATGCAGGTTCTGGCCAGGAACTGCTGACTGTACATCACGCAGGCCCTGTGAACTACGTGGTCTACAGTCCGGATGGCAAGCGTCTCGCGACTGCAAGTTCGGATGGCACAGCAAAGGAATGGGATGCCGCCGACGGTCGCGCAATGCTGACCTTGGACGTTAAAGCCGGTGGCGTCCTGGACGTGTCCTTCAGCCCCGATGGCCAGCGTCTTATCACCGCTGGAATGGACAATAGCGTTTCGGTGTGGAACGCGGACGCGGGGGAGCATTTGAGGACAATTAACGGACATGCCGGTTCCGTCCTCGCTGTGGCTTCCAGTCCTGATGACAGGCATTTCGCGACAGCCAGCCAGGACGGTACCGTAAAAGTGTGGGAAGAATTTACGGGAGAGGGGTCACAGACGCTTTCGAGCAATTCTGGAGCAGTAAACAGTGTTGCCTATAGTCCCGATGGGCGTCACCTCGCCGCCGCCAGTACGGATGGCACGGTGCACGTCTACACGCTGGATGTCTCCGAATTACTCAGCCTTGCGCGAAGCCGCGTATCCCGCAGTCTCACCGCTGACGAATGCCAGATCTACTTCCAATCGGAGAGTTGCCCTTCGCTGCCATGATCGCAGCTGGTCCCAAGCCCACCGGTACAATCAGGAAGTCCTGCGTTTGAGGCTGGATCCATTGCCAAGGGGTGAGAATGAGCGACAAGGATCAAGCGAATCGTAGTTACAAGATAGCCGTGATCCCAGGCGACGGAATCGGGAAGGAGGTCGTTCCCGAGGGTATACGGGTGCTTGAGGCCGCTTCCATGCAATTACGGCTTCAAACTGCAGTTTGACGAGTTTAACTTCGCCTCCTGTGACTACTATCTGAAGCACAACAAGATGCTGCCCGACGACTGGAAGGAGCCAGATCGACCATCACGACGCGATCTTTTTCGGCGCCGTAGGCTGGCCCGAAAAGGTTCCGGACCACATCTCGCTCTGGGGATCTTTGATCCTGTTCCGCCGCGAATTCGATCAGTACGTAAACCTGAGGCCGGTTCGGCTGATGCCTGGCGTTCCCTGCCCGCTGGCCGGCCGCATTCCGGGCGACATCGATTTCTTCGTGGTTCGCGAGAACACCGAAGGCGAGTACTCCTCGATTGGCGGCAGAATTTTTCCCGGAACCGATCGCGAGGTTGTCATCCAGGAAACCGTGATGACCCGAGTAGGCGTCGATCGCATCCTGAACTTCGCATTCAATCTCGCGAACAGGCGCGAAAAGAGACACCTCACTTCCGCCACCAAGTCCAACGGAATCTCCATCACCATGCCCTACTGGGACGAGCGCGTGCTGGAGATTCGCCAAAGCCTTCCCCGCCGTGACCTGGGACAAGTATCACATCGACATCCTCACCGCGCACTTCGTGCTGAACCCCGACCGCTTCGACGTCGTCGTAGCCTCGAACCTGTTCGGCGATATCCTCTCCGATCTCGGGCCGGCCTGTGCCGGTACGATCGGCATCGCTCCCTCCGCGAACATCAATCCCGAACGCCGGTACCCTTCACTCTTTGAGCCCGTCCACGGCTCCGCGCCGGACATCGCCGGAAAGGGAATAGCCAATCCCATTGGACAGATCTGGTCGGCCGCCATGATGCTTGATCACCTCGGTGAAACGGAAGCCGCGGCGGCCATCCTCAAGGCCATCGAGGCCACCCTGATGGACAAATCTCTGTGCACTCGTGACGTAGGTGGCAATGCTGACACCTCCACCGCAGGCAAATCTATCGCGAAGGCGCTCGCCTCGATTCGCGCGTAACTTGAGTCGGCCCACGGAATGAAGCTTGCGCAGCGGAGGAACCGCATCGACGAACGGAAGTCGGGGAGTGGCCGGCAGCGGGTTCCAGCACCGTTTTAGATCAGAATGAGACCTTCTTTGTAGCCTCGCGTCACCGCTTCAGTGCGGGTGCTTGCGCCCAGCTTCCCGAGGATCGAGCTCACGTGAAATTTCACGGTATGCTCCGAGATATGAAGCTTTGAGGCGATTTGCTTATTGCCCGCGCCTTCGGCGAGAAGCGACAACACTTCGGCTTCCCTCGTGGTCAAGGGTTCTTCCAATCCCCGGTCTTCTGCTTCGGTCGCATCATAAGGCCTAGGCAGCAGCAGTTCGAGAATTTCGAGAGAGAGCACAGCCAGACCGTCGCGAGCCGCCTGCAGAGCGGCCGTTATTTCGTCAGGGTGCGACTCGCGCAATAACACAGCGCGCACTCCCGAATGCAGAACGCGCAATACTTCGACGCGCCTGAGACCATCGACCAGGACAACGAGCGAAGGCGTCGCGCGGAGATTCGAGGAAACGGGCACATGCCAGGCCGCACCGAGCTCGGCCCCGTCCAGCAGAACCACATCGGGCTCGAAATCGCGAATCGCAGACGGCAGGTCCCCGGTTCTATCGCCGATTGCGACCACTTCAAAGCGCGGGTCGGCCTGCACAGTGGCCTCAAGTCCGGTGCGCGCGATACGTGACTTTGTCCAGACCAAGACCCGGATCAAAGGGCCTCCGTCAAACCCGCCCTGGCCAGGAACTCCTGCACAGCATCGCTGGTCACTGCGCAACCGAGATTGCCGATGACTGCGCTATTGATGCCGATCACATTACCCTGCGCGTCTGAGAGCGGTCCGCCGGAGTTGCCCGGCGCAAGCCGTATATCGGCGAAGATATGGTGTCCCCTCCCAACCGGCCGATGCACGATCCCAGCACTCACGGCGCCCTCTCCATCAAACGGATTGCCGACCGCCAGCACAAGCGAGCCGGTCCGCATTTCGAGCGCGCTCCGAATCGATGCATACAGAAGCTCGTCGGCACCGACTTCGAGAACGGCAAGATCCGCAGCAGAATCCCGCGCGATCAATCTTCCCCGCAGATTTCTGCCGTCATATAACGCAACTTCAAGCTCCTGCGCGTGGGCAACGTGCGCGTTCGTCACAATTAGACCGTCCGCACGCCACACCACACCGGAGCCCCCGGAGCGACGTGAACCGCTAACCCGAACCGTGATCTGCCGCAGGCACTCGGAAACGGAATTGACCGCATTACCGATAGTGATGCTCGAAAGGGCTCTTGGATTCACAACGGTCGCCACAGCTAGTTCTCCGGCTTTTCGCGGACGGCGACTGACACCTTCAACAATCGGCCGCCGCGAACTACATCGAGAGTGATCGACTTGCCGATGTTTTCGCCATCCAGAACGTGCTGCAGGCTGCGCATATTGCTCATCGGCTCGCCTTCGGACCTAGCGATGATGTCGCCGATCATGATTCCGGAATCTGCCGCCGGTGTGCCCTGTGCCACTGCGACTACAAGCAGCCCACCTTTCACATCGGATCCGATCGAGCTGAGAGTATTTTCCGGAAAAGCGACCGGTTGCAGCCCCACCCCAAGATAGCCGCGGGCTATATGGCCATGTTTGAGGATCTCCTCTACAACACGGTTCACGGTCGAAGCAGGAATGGTTTGAACGGAGCGCCGCGGGCCCGAGGTGGCCATGCCGATGGCCTCGCCACTGGCGTTCACAACCGGTCCCCCGGAGAACCCGGTAAACGGGTTGATGCAAGCCGAACCCAGCGGTCGATGCGTGCTCCCTGCCACGTGTGCCAGGGGCCGCCGATGGCACTGATCAGTCCGTATGTTGCGGCAAGCCCCTCTGCGCCGCGGCGCGCAACGGAGAGAACAATTTCGCCGACGCGCGGCTGCATGGAGTCAGGCAGATGCCCGATCGCCGGAGCGTCGGGGATTTTCAGAACAGCGATATCGGTTCCGGCATCGCGCCCGGCAATCGAACCTTTAGCCTCGATACCGGATGAAAGTACAACCGTAACCTCATCCCGGCCACGAATGGTGTGCGCGGCCGTAACAGCTACGCCGTCGCGCCAGATCGTCCCGCTGACACCCTCGCGGCCGCCTTCCAGCACTGAAATAGCCGAGCCGCCTACCCGTTCAACGACATTTGCGAGTTCATCTGAGAGTCGACGAGAAACCTGACATGATGGCGCTCCGGCGGCCTGCTGCCGCTGGAACCGTACAGTGCGATACCTCTCCCGTTGTGCGCATCCGTCAATCGGGTATTTTTGACCTGCCTTGGCTCGCCGGAGTTCACCCGCGGCGCTCAGCGTCTTCATCGCCGCTCGATTCAGCATCGGCCGGGCTACGCGGGATGCTGGACGTTACGCGGCCTTCTCGACCGCGCCGGCTAGCGCCTCGGGCTCGGTGACGGTGCGCGTTGCGGCCCACCAGATCCGTGCGCTCCTGCGGAACCGAGCCGGCACTGGCGAGTTGAGCATTCGAT
>CAVQZQ010000016.1:0-9476 GCA_963718435.1 uncultured Acidobacteriota bacterium
ATCTCGCCGTTGCGCGGATCCATGGCCACAATGGCGCCCGTGCGATCGCCAAGGGCGAGCTCCGCGGCACGCTGCAGGTCATTGTCGATGGTGAGGCGCAGGTCCTTGCCGGGCTGGGCATGTTGGATTCCGAGGTAGCCCACCTCGCGGCCATGGCTGTCGACGATCACGTCGCGGGAACCATCCTGGCCGCGCAGCAGTTGGTCGTAGGTCTCCTCGACACCGGCCTTGCCCACCACGTCGCCGGGTTCATAGGCGGCATAGCGCGGGTCGTTGAGCATGTCTTCGCTGACCTCGCCCACGTAGCCGATGAGGTGAGCGGCGAAGCCGTCTCGGGGATAAAGACGGCGCGCCTCGTCGATGGTCTCGAGTTCGGGGAGTTCGTTGCGATGGGCTTCGATGAAGGCCTGCTCATCGGCGGTGATGTCCTGCTTGATGGGGATGGGTTGGTAGCCGGGAGAGAGCCGGTAATGTTGCAGGGCGGCGCGCAACTGGTCCAGATCGAGGTCGAGGCCGCGAGCAATCAGCGGCAGATCGGCGTCGATGTTGTGATTCTGTTCGCGGACCATAAAGCAGGAGACAGAGGGGTAATTGTCGACGATGAGGCGGTTTTCGCGGTCGAAGAGCTTGCCGCGCGCAGCCAGGATCGGCACTTTGCGAATGCGATTCTGCTCCGCCAGCACGCGGAAATTGGTCGCTCCCAGCACCTGGAGCCGCCATAGCCCCGCGGCGAGCGCCAGCATCATGAAAAGAATGCCGTACTGCACGACCGCCAGCTTGACGCTGGAGAGCTTTTCGCCTCGTGTGAAATTGTCAAAAGCCATTTGACTGCACTTTCAATTGGATCGCCTTTTCAAGGCTCAGTCCGGCGGGAACGGTCAGGAGGATGTGAACGTGATCCGGCATCAATGCGAATGCGTGAACGGTTAACTTGCTGGCCCGCATATTTGAGCGGAGGACATCGATCAGCAGATTGGCCATGCGCTCAGTCTGAAACAACGACTTCCCATCAGCTGTCCGAGTGGCGGCAAAAAAAGTCCGTGACTGGAAAGCAGCGTTCGCTGGAGCGGACGGGCGGGAAGGTTTCGACATGGCAGGGGCTAAAGCCCTCCATTCTTTCGCAAAGTCGGCACGACTGAAGTCGTGCCCTGACACTTCTCACAGGTTATACCGTTCATCATCTTTCCTTGGGACATTCAAACCACACGTCAAGCCGTTCTTCCATATCGATCGCGCCCGTTTCCCGTAGCTCAAAACCATTTTCAGTCGCACATCAGTCTCGCATCTGAAAGCGGTCGAGGAGGGGAAAGAGAACCAGCGCGATGGCCGAGTTGCCGAAGGCCTTGAGCAACTCGACGAGCCAGCTCGAATCCAGGGAAAGCCCCAGCAGGACACGATAGATGAAGATATAGATCGCGCTCGACAGGAGGGAGAGCAGGAAAATCAGGGCCAGGCGAATGGTCTGGCTTTCGACGTCAATACGCACGCCGACCGAGGCTGCCAGAAAGCCGACTACGGTTTTGGCAATACCGTTGATGCCGATGGCCTGGTGTGTGAGCGCATCTTCAAAGAGGCCGAGTGCGCCGCCCATCAGCGTTCCCTGGATGGGGCTGCGTCGGCCCAGCGCGAAATACACGGTGATGACCAGGGGCAGATCGAACCAGGCGTACGGCCCCAGCACGCGCGGCAGCCAGGCCTGCAGCACCAGCGAGGCCAGCGGCACGAGTGCATAGATGATGATGGGAAATCGATGAATCTCAAAGTCGCGGCGGGTGTCTGCGGTCAAGACCGACATGGCTAGGGGTTCCTCCGCGGCGAAGTATTTGTGCCGGGCTGCGCTTGCGCTGTCGCGGGCGGAGATCCTCCGGGCTTTTTCGGGACGGTGGTTTTCGGGGTCGGCTTGACTTGCGCGGGATCACTGGACGGTGCTGGGATTTGACCGTCCGCGGCGCCCGGAGTGAAGCGGTCCGGATGCAACGGCTGCGGCGTGCGCCCCACGGGGTTCGGGTTGGAGGTGTCTTTCAGGGGCTGCTGGTCGGGCGGCAGGTTCGGGTCAATCAGCCCCGGAAGCCGCTCGGCCATGATGTCGGAGGCTTTCTTCTGCGCCTTTTCTTCCTCCACTTCGGCGCCTTTGAGCGACTCGCTGGTGGCCATATCCTTCTGCTGGTCTGCTGGGAAGCGCGGCTGGGTCGAGGTGATGATGAGCACCTCATCCAGTTGTTCAAGATGCGCGGCCGGCTTGACGATGATTTGGATGAAGGAGTCTCGGTCTGGATCGGTGATCACTTTTTCGACTGCGCCGACAGGCAGGCCGCGAGGAAAGATCTGGTCTCCTCCCGCGGTGAGCACTCTCTCACCCGGCTGAATGCGCTGGTCGGCCATGACGTTTACGATCTGCGGCTGGCCGGCGGCATTACCTCGCAGAATGCCGCGCGTGCGGGTGGTCTCGAGAATCACGCCCGCGCCACTGGACTGATCGTTGATGGCCAGAACCTGGGCGGAATGGGGATATATCTCGCGCAGTTTGCCGACAATGCCGTCAGGAGAGATGACCGCCATGTCACGGGCGAGGCCGTCGGCAGATCCCTTGTCGAGATAGAAGACGCGCGACTGGTCGCTCCCGCTGGAGCCGATGATCTGGGCGGAAAGGGTCTTGTAGATGTATTTTTCCTGGAAGTTCATGAGGGCCTGAAGGCGCTCGCCCTGGCGGGCATCTTCAAGCAGGGCGGCCTGCTCAAGGCGCAACCGGTCGACGGTTTTCTGAAGGTCCTCATTATGCTGGCGGACATGGCGCAGGTCGATGTAGTTCTGCCACAGACCGGAGACGCCGAGGCCGGAGGAGTGGATGAGCCGCTCCGGCGGCGATACCAGGGCGTTGGCCCACAGGCGGAGCAAGCGAACGCCGCTGCTGTCGCGCGTATCGAGACTCATGTGCCCGGAATCTGCCCGATGCACCTGCACGGCGAGGCCAACGATTTGCGCCACCAGCATGACCAGCAGCACCACGAGATTCCGGTATCGGTCGAAGAACGAGTCCATTTGCGATCAGGGTTCGGGAAACAGGGTTCAGGGATCAGTAGAATGTTGACCCGTGCGATCCTTGCCTGGTGCGTCGCAGCGGTACGTAAAGGAATTCACCGAGGCCGCCGAGGCCTTGCCGCGAGCCGACCGATCCCGGATCTCTGAGCCCTGACCCCTGGTTAGTCAATCTTGATCTTGCGCAGCAAGCGGAAATCGGAGAGCATCTTGCCGGTGCCGAGAACGACGGAGGCCAGGGGATCGTCGGCTACGGAAACGGGCAGCCCGGTTTCTTCGCGAATGCGCTTGTCGAGGTTCTTAATGAGCGCGCCACCGCCGGTGAGGACGATGCCACGATCGGAAATATCAGCTGACAGCTCGGGTGGCGTACGCTCCAGGGCAACGCGGATCGCGTTCATGATCACCGCGATGCACTCGCCCAGCGCTTCGCGAATTTCGCTGTCGTCGATGCTGATGGTTTTGGGCACGCCTTCAATCAGGTTGCGGCCCTTGATTTCCATGGTAATCGGCTTGTCGAGCGGGTAAGCCGATCCGATTTCGATCTTGATCTGCTCGGCAGTTCGTTCGCCGATGAGGAGATTGTACTTGCGCTTGAGATAGTTGGTGATGGCTTCGTCCATCTGGTTGCCGGCCATGCGGACAGAACGCGAATAGACGATGCCTGACAGCGAGATAACGGCGATGTCGGTAGTGCCACCGCCGATGTCGACCACCATGTTGCCGCCCGGTTCAGTGATCGGCAGGCCGGCGCCGATGGCGGCCACCATGGCCTGTTCCACGAGGTAGACTTCGCTGGCCTTGGCGCGGTAGGCGGAGTCTTCAACCGCCCGCTTTTCAACCTGCGTGATCTCGGAAGGCACACCGATGACAATGCGCGGATGGACGAGCATTTTGCGGTTATGCGCTTTCTGGATGAAGTAGTTGAGCATCTTCTCGGTGACTTTGAAGTCGGCGATCACGCCATCCTTCATCGGCTTGATGGCCACGATGTTGCCGGGCGTGCGGCCCAGCATGTCCTTTGCTTCCTTGCCGACTGCCTCTACCTCGCCGGTGTTCTTGTTAATGGCCACAATGGAGGGCTCATTGACGACGATGCCCTTGCCGGCCGCGAAGACCAGCGTATTGGCGGTGCCCAGATCGATCGCCAAATCGCTGGAAAACATACTGAAGAGCGAGCGCAGGCCGTGCGACCGCGAGGAGCGGGATGGGTAACCGTTCAATGACATTTGAAAGTTGGATTCTACCTCAAGCAGTATTGTACGGCCAGCGGCACAGGGCCGCATGGAAAGGCAGCACCGCGGCAGTTACGAGTGTCACGCGGCAGTTACGAGTGCCGCTGGCCAAATGGTGCGATACACTCAGGGATTGTGCCGGGGCCCCGACCTCTATGCCGTTCCGGTCTTTCTTTTCTTTTTCGAGGTTTTTATGGACTATCGCACGTATCAAAATCTGATTGGCGGGGAGTGGATGCCGGCAAAAAGCGGCAAGACCGGCCTGAACCTGAATCCAGCGGACCACTCCGACGTGGTGGGCGCGTTTCCCTTGTCGCAAGCTGAAGATGTTGATCTGGCTGTGGCTGCGGCGAAGAAGGCGTTCGCCTCATGGAGGCTGGTTCCGGCGCCAAAGCGGGCTGAGATGCTGGTGCGAACGGGCCTGCTGCTGCAGGAGCGTAAAGAGCAATATGCCCGCGACATGACGCGTGAAATGGGCAAGGTGCTGGCCGAAACCCGCGGCGATGTGCAGGAGGCGATTGACGAAGCGTTTTATGTGGCTGGCGAAGGGAGAAGGCTGTTTGGAGTCACCACTCCGTCAGAGCTTCAGAACAAATTCGCCATGAGCGTGCGCATGCCGGTGGGCGTGGTGGGCCTGATTACGCCGTGGAATTTTCCCATGGCGATTCCGAGTTGGAAGCTGTTTCCGGCGCTGGTTTCGGGCAACACCTGCGTCATCAAACCGGCCACGGACACGCCGCTTTCGGTTTATAACCTTGTCCAGGCGCTGGTGGATGCGGGCCTTCCGCCGGGGGCGGTGAACATCGTGAGCGGCAGCGGATCGGCCACGGGAATGGCGCTGCTGGAGCACAAGGATGTGCGCGCGATCAGCTTTACCGGATCGAGCGAGGTGGGTTCGCTGGTCGGTCAGCGCGCTGCGGCCACGTTCAAGCCGGTCTCGCTGGAGATGGGCGGCAAGAACGCGCAAATTGTGCTGAATGATGCGAATCTCGATCTGGCTTTGGATGGCGCGTTGTGGGGATCGTTTGGAACCACCGGGCAACGCTGCACGGCCACCAGCCGCATCCTGCTGCAAAAGGGAATTGCGGCGGACTTCACCGGGAAGTTTGTGGCGCGGGCCAAAGCGCTGAGGGTGGGCGATGGGCTGGATGAAAAGGTCGAAGTCGGTCCGCAGGTGAATGCGGCGCAGATTGAAACTTCTGCAAAGTACGTGAAAATCGCGGTAAGCGAAGGAGCGGAGCTCCTCTGCGGCGGTCATCCACTCACAGAGGGTGCTTACGGCAAGGGGACTTTTTTTGAGCCAACGGTGTTGGCCAGTGTGAAGGCGAGGATGCGCATCGCGCGGGAAGAAGTGTTTGGGCCGGTGGTGAGCCTGATCGAGTTTGACACTTTCGAGGAGGCGATTGCGATCGCCAACTCTATTGACTTCGGGCTATCCACGGCGCTGTACACGAAGGATGTGAACCGCGCTTTTACGGCGATCCGCGACCTGGAAGCGGGAATCACCTATATCAACGCTCCGACGATTGGGGCGGAGGTGCATTTTCCGTTCGGCGGCGTGAAGCAAACCGGAAATGGACACCGCGAAGGGCTGGGAGCGATTGATTTCTTCACCACGTGGAAGGCAGTGTACGTGGACTACTCCGATAAGCTACAGAGGGCGCAGATCGATAACGCGGAGTAAGGGGAACAAACTCAAGGTTTGAGCTGTCGCGCGAACATGCTCGCCTTGTGACCTATGCAACGCTACCGTCGAGTCGAGAAGGTCATCCGCACTTACTCATTGATCCTGCCGGTGATGACTGTTGAGGTGCCGGCGCGTTGAAGTGCGCAGGTTGCGTGCTGGTCGCATTTGTAATGGATATGCGCGAAACTGGAAGCCCACGCTGCCGCGGCGGCCTGATCGCTTTTCCTCCCGATATAGAAGGTCCTGTTCTCGCTGGTTTCGAGAGCGCCGCTGGATGCGTCATAGCCCGAAACTGTATCGTCGCCTTCGATATAAAAAGCAGACTGAGGCTTGTTCGCGGCGCGACGGTCGGCAGCCCTGCGCTCCTCAAGGGTTTGTTGCGCCCTTGCATTGCGCGGGTGTTTGAGTAGCTCATCCTGTTCGGCGACAGTGGGAAAATCTGTTGAGAAATCCCAATAGTCAAAGTGCTTGTACTGATCCGCAGAACAGGGAAGCACGCCCTGCGCACTGATGGACGCAATCTTGCCATCGGATCCAAGCTGGTTCTGAAACACGTCTTTCCCGCGCTCCCGGTCCTGCTCCTGCACCTGCATCAGTTCCAGGTTCGCCTGCCGGTCTTCCAGTTCTTTTCGAGCTTTGCTGCTGAGAGTTGCTTCGGCAGCAGGCTGTAGGCGGGCGGCGGTCTGGGGGCCCGATCCGCCCGGATAGTAGGCGAACAGGATTTCTTTGCCGCATAAGGCAAAGCCCGAAGAGTCGAGGATGCGAATGTTGATGGAGAGTGGCTGCGGCGGGTCATCGACCGCGCGCTCAAACCCGGGACTCTCTCGCGGATCAATCGGTCCCAGATCAAGTTGATATTGCGCCTTACCCTGCCATCGGGTGATGAGATGTCCTTTCAGTCCGGATGAATTGGAGACCCCGGCGCCCAGGTCGTCATAGTCCACTTTTGGCCTGGGATGATAAGCAAACAGAAAAAGGACAATGATCGCCGCTAGAACCGCGCCCCCGATCAAGAGCGTGGTGCGATCCAACTTTTTCTTGCTCTGCGGTGGCGGTGGCGCTTCCGCGCCGGGGTCCCGGGTGCCTTCCTCGGGGTGGGCGATGTACCGCTCTTGCAGATCCGTCCATGTCTTCTCGCCGTCGCGCGTTTGGTCCTCTGTCGACTGGCTATCTGTGGACTGGCGTTCGAGAGATGGGCCTTCGGGTCCCTGGCCTTGGGGGGGCTGGGGCTCAGAATCCGTCATAAGTGAGTGCCTTTCCGATGATCATAGATTCCGGACCCAGGAACTTACAGCGAAAAGTCGAGCGCTTCTGCTCGCCAACTTCAATGTACCGCCGCACCGCGCTGATCTTACCGGACCGGGCTTGACTAGATAGGTTCGGGGCGGCCTCTGGCTCTGAGCCATAACTCTCGCCCGTCACGGCTTTGATCGATCCAGCACGTCGCGCAGGGCAAAGCTGGTTTCGAGCCGTGTGACGCCGGGCAGGTGCGACAACTCGTTCTGGTGGAGGCGGCCATAGTCGTCGATGCCGGCTACGCGGGCCACCAGCATGTAGTCGTACTGGCCGGCCATGAGATGGCAACTCACGATTTCGTGGCAGCGGCGGATGTCCTCTTCGAATGCGGCGAGGACGTTAGCGGATTGTCTCTCGAGGGTGACGCGGATATAGACGGTCATGCGCTTGCCGAGCAGGCGGTCGTCGATCAGGGCACGATATCCGCGAATGGCTCCCGCCTTCTCCAGCGCCAGGATGCGTCGAGAAGCGGCGGAGGCGGAGAGCCCGATGGCGTCACCCACCTCGTAATTCGTAGCCCGGCCATGGCCCTCGAGATAGCGCAGGATTGATATGTCGAGGTCATCCAGTTCGTTGGATGGTCTTGCGTCGGCGTTTTCTTGCGGCGACTCGGCGTTTTGATCACTAATTGTTCCCATTTGGCTGTTTTATCACGAACTTTGCACACATTGGAAGGCATTTGCGCCGTAAGATTCTTGCCAGTTGGAAGCGGACAACCAAGCTGCGCCGGAACAGCCCTCCCTTCTACTAATCCATTCCGGCGCGGCCGCTTCTCAAGAGAATAGGCCCTTCCCCAAGGTATTTGGATCCTGTGAGCAGGGTCCAACGGATAAAAGGAGCAAGAGCGATGATCATCGGCGTTCCCAAAGAGATCAAGGACAATGAAGCGCGCGTGGGGGTGACTCCGGCGGGAGTGAAGGCGCTGACCGAGGCCGGTCACACTGTTCTGGTGGAGACCCTGGCCGGTGCACAATCGGGCTTCGAAGACGCCGAATATCAGAATGCCGGTGGGGAGATTGTGGGCGGCGCCGGTTATGCGTGGGGCAAAGCCGAGATGGTGGTCAAGGTCAAAGAACCGATCGAGAAGGAGTACATCTTCTTCCGCGAGGGCCTTGTGCTGTTTACTTATCTGCATCTCGCGCCGCTACCGGGTTTGACCAACAAACTGATGGAGTCAAAGATCATCGGGATTGCTTACGAGACCGTGCGCGATCGCCAGGGCACCTTGCCGCTGCTTACGCCGATGAGCGAGGTGGCGGGACGGATGAGCGTGCAGGTGGGCGCCACATATCTTGAAAAGGAACGGGGCGGTCGCGGCATTCTGCTGGGCGGCGTGCCGGGTGTGCCGCCAGCACATGTGACGATCATTGGCGGCGGCGTTGTGGGCACCAACGCAGCCAAGATCGCGCTGGGCTTTGGCGCCAAGGTGACGCTCGTGGATGTGAATCTGAATCGCCTGCGCGAGATTGACGACATCTTTGGCGGGCGCGTGTATACGCTGGCCTCGAACAGCTACAACGTCGCGCAGGCGACGCGCGAAGCCGACCTGGTAATCGGCGGAGTGCTAATTCCGGGAGCGACAGCGCCCAAGCTTGTGACGCGCGCTATGGTGGCGCAGATGAAGAAGGGTGCAGTGATCGTGGACGTAGCGATCGACCAGGGGGGATGCGTGGAAACGGCGCGGCCCACATCGCACTCAAACCCTAGTTACGTGGTGGACGGGGTGGTGCATTATTGCGTGACCAATATGCCGGGCGCGGTGCCGCATACTTCGACGTTGGCGTTGACCAACTCGACCTTCCCCTACTTGCTTCGGCTGGCCAATCTGGGCGCGCGCGTGGCGCTCAAGCAGGATGCGGGGCTGGCCGATGGGCTGAATACGTGGATGGGAACGCTGACGCATCGCGGTGTGGCCGAGAGCCAGCAACGCGGGTGGACCGCGCCAGCCGACGTGATTGCGTAAGAGCAAGAAGCAGGGCCAAGGCAGGGACAGCCGCAGAAATGCAATAAGAACACTTGCCATAACATCCTCTGATTTCATCTCCGCCGAAAGACGAAAAAGGGGGTCTTCCCGACCCTGACGCGCCCGTCTACAAAAATGAATGCGGATACCGAAAGCGAAGTTTTCGATTGACACATCTATTCTAATAGTCATATATCTAATAGCCATATGGCGAAACGTTCCAGTTCGAGTATGGAAGTCCTGCTGGGCTTGCTGACGA
>CAVQZQ010000017.1:0-18355 GCA_963718435.1 uncultured Acidobacteriota bacterium
CTTCCCAACCGTTCTCAATGCATGCGAAGCGATCTCGCGTCCATCTTTAAAGGCGATCGCGCGCAACTCTCCGTCGGTATACGGCACATCGAACTCCGCAATCAGCTTGGCCGACTCGGGAACAGGTTTTTCGCCGATCTCCTTGCCATTCAAGAACAGCTTCAGCCGGTCTCCCGTGGTAAACGCCCGCACTTTCAGCGGAAATCCTTCGTAACCCTTCCAGCTCCAGCTGCGCAGTTCATCGCGCCAGCCCCAGTTGGCCAAATCTCCGGTTTCCCGCGCGGCAGCGGCCGCTGTACGGCAATCTCCAATGGGCTGCGGCCCCACAAAACGTCGCGATAGTAAGACTGCGGCTTCTTGTCCCCGATCAGGTCGATGTCGCCGCAATACGAGTTGAACCATGGATACTGCTGCCGCCACCAACCCGGCGTCTGTGAAAGAATCGAATGCCCGATCGCCGACTCGCCAAGGTAGTCGATCGCAGTCCACACAAAATCGCCCAATACGTAACTCAGCCGTTCCGCGCTGCGCCAGCTGTCATACGCCTCAAACGGAAATGACTCGGTGCCCATCATGATGCGATTCGGAAACTCGCTTGTGATCGATCTCGTACTGCTGCCACTGGTAGTTGTAGCCGCCCACGTCCAGATGCAGAAACGCCGGATCATTCGCCTGCCACTCCGGCAGGTTGTGGTCATAGGGGCCCGGGACGGCCATGGTGACGGGCCGCGATGTATCAATACTCTTACCTTGTCGCGAAGTTGCTTGGCGATGGCAACTCCCGATGGATCACGCCTCCCATCGATCTCGTTGCCGATGCTCCAGAAGATGATGCTGGGATGATTCCGGTCGCGCATCAGCATCGTCTTCAGGTCGCGCTCCCACCAGTCGTCAAAGTAGACGTGATAATCGTCGACGTTCTTGCCCAGGTTCCAGCAGTCGAAGGCTTCGCCGATCACCACCATTCCCTCCCGGTCGCACACATCGAGAAACATCGGCGACGGTGGGTTGTGACTGGTGCGAATGGCATTGAACCCGTTCGACTTCAGAATCTCCACGCGCCGCTCTTCGGCACGATCGAATGCTGCTGCACCGAGAACGCCGTTGTCATGGTGCGCGCAGCCGCCCTTCAGCTTCACCACCTCGCCATTGATGCGGAGCCCGTGCTCGATATCGACTTCGATGCTGCGAATGCCGAATGAAACTGTCGATCGATCGACCACTCTTCCAGCAATTAAAACTTCAATCTCGCCCCGATGCAGACTCGGATTCGCCGGCGACCAAAGCGGTGCATCCTTCACGTCGAAGGTCTGGGATACATCGGATTGCTCTCCGGCGGCCAGATCGATCGCCCTGTCGCCGTTTGCCACCACCTCTCCACGCGGACCAACGATGCGCGCGCGAATCGTCACGGCTTCTTGCACCTTGCCGCGATTCTCCACCGCGACGGAAACTTCAACCGTTGAAATCTCGCGCGACACCTTCGGCGTATTCACGCCCACACCCCACACCGGAATCCGCACATCGCCGGTCAGCGTCACCCACACGTGCCGGTAGATCCCCGAACCGGAGTACCAGCGGCTGTTTGCGCCTTCGTTGCGCACCTTCGCCGCGAGCACATTCTCGCCATCGCGTTTCAAATACGGCGTCAAGTCATAAACAAACGGCGTGTACCCATAAGGGTGGCTGCCAAGCGGGTGACCGTTGATCCACACTTCGGAGTTCATGTACACGCCATCGAAGCGAACTTCAGCCTGCGCATTCTCGTTTGCGAGCGTTAACCGAAAACGCTTGCGATACCACCCTGTGCCGCCGACAACCCAGCCTGTGGCCTCTTGCCCCGCACTCAACGCGACGTCGAATGGGCCGATCCGCGTGGGCGTGTTGCCTCCCACCCAGATCGTTCCCTCACCCACAGCCTCCGCGTTGGGGGTCAAATCCTCAATACTCCAGTCATGGGGGAGGTCGATCCTCCGCCAGGTCGAGTCATCAAAGCCCGGGTTCTCCGCTCCGGCAACATCTCCACGAAGAAACCGCCAGCCCAGATCAAACGGCTGCTCACGAGTGCGATCTGAAATAAGGGCGACTTCGACGTTGCGATCTGGTTCCAGGCCTCGCCGCTTTTGCGAGCTCACATGCTGCTCGGCAAGCAGAGGCAATGCCCCAACCGCCCCGAGTCCCTTCAGGGCATCTCGTCGGCTAATTTTGATGGAACCGGGTTCAACCGTTCCGGATGGAGACACCAGATGCATCCTTCGCCATGAAGCGGTTTCTACGCTAAGCGCTTAAGCGCGATTCGGAAGACAGCACCTACACTAATGAGCCGAATTTGACCTGTCAACACAAATCTGGAACATCGGAAGGGCATCACTCCTGCGGAATGCAATCCGATCGACTATCAGCCCATCTTGAGATACATCGCTGTATACCGGTCGGGATTCTCGAGCACAATTCGCGATCTTCTTCCATCACGTGCCACCACCAGATCTCGCTTTTTCGGCCAAATGACCCGTGCGGCAGTCACAGGCAATCGATCCGGGTCAAAAGTGATCTCGACATCGGGTGTCGGCCGCATTTCGCCCTTGGTCGCCAGTTGCACGGCATCCAGCACCTGGACCAGGATCAAATCCTTCTCCACGTCATGGAAAAAGCTGCCGTGAACAAACTCTGAGGGCGGATTGGTGCGAAGTTCCGCAAGCGGACTCGGGGAAAGCTTCCTGGTCAGCCATGGAATCCAAGCCTGAATCCATCCCGCGCGCCACTCCATCGCCCAGAAGATCGGGCGCCGATATACACCGACTGCCCCTTACCGAACCGATTGAAGGCAACCGCAGTACCCGCCGTAGCCGGCCCGGGAGGAATCGCTCCCCATCCCACCCACTTGTTGTGTGGAACATCCTCGGCCAGCAGCGGCAATCGGTAGCGCATCACTACTTGCGCCGTGGTCTCCTTCATCTTCACGAACGGCCCGGGCAGCCCGACCGTACTCTTCGCGATCAGTTCAGCGAGCGGATGCCCGGCCGATTCAAGGTAAGTCGAAACCGCATTCCCCTCGCGCTGCTTCCCGCTCGCGTCGAAGGCATACGCCGTCTCCTCGCCGGTATAGTCAACGCCCAACACATCGGCCAACGCGAAGTTCTTGCGCTGCCGGTGCTCCTCATCCAGCACGCCGCAGCGGTAACTGGCTATCAGCGTCCCGCCCGCCTTCACCCAGAGGCGAATTGTCTCAGCCTGCGCCGTTGAGAGCACGCTCACCTCGGGCAGTACCAGCACCTCGAACTGACTCAGCGCCTCCGTCTCTAGCTTGAAGTCCGGCAGGCTCTCCAGCGGACGCCCGGCATACGTCATTGTCTCCAGCGCGCCCAGCGTGGAGCGCCGAAAATCCTGTGGCCGCTTTTCCGCCTCGAGTTCTCTGCGCGTCCCTTCGCTGTACAGCACCGCGGTACTCAGCAGCGGTTTCAAATCCGGCCCCAGCAGACAATCGACGTTCTTCACATCCGCCCACGCGTCCGTGGCAACCGCAAACCATCGGTTGGAGAACCCCTGTCCGTCGATCCCACTCAACACCGGCGCGTCTCCTACAAAGAACGTGCGCGCATTCTGCACAATCAGCGCGTCCGCCTGCACCCTTGCCAGGTCTCCGGGATACAAATCCGAATATCCGTAATCGGTGAACACTCCGGCCTGATAATTCGCTCGTCCCCATCCGCGCATCAGGATCGAGCCGAGCGCGATTCCCGTTGGACAATCCAGCGGCTCCGCATAGATAAAACTCACGCGCTGCATGATGTCATCGGGGAACGACTCTGGACCGCCATTCAATGAAACCAGCAGATTCGGCCTGTGTTTTCGCGCTACCGCGACGACCTCGTCCAGCATGTTGGTCATTGATCTTTGCTGGTGCCACCGGAATCGCCGCTCCCATCCTGCGCGGGTCTTGAAGCCTTCCCGATACGGATCGCCCGGAAACTCCTTCGCCCATGCCTCTTCGGTGTACTTGCAGAAGCAAAACGGATTGATTCCATTGCGCGCGTACATCGCAAACTGGATACCGAAGATGTCGAGAAACAGTTCATCCACTTCGTAGCGCGAAAAGATCTCGTCCATCATCGCCAGCACATACTGCCGATAAGGCGAGTCCAAGCACATCACGTGCCACTTGCCGTAGAAACGCTGCTCCGAGCCGTCTTCATTCGTCCACGCCCAGTCGGGATGATGAATCGCGCACTGATTGTTGAACTGCAGGCTGTAGTAGGAGCTAACTGCGATGCCCTTCTTCCGCGCCAGTTCACACTCCGTCCCAAACAAATCAAATTTCAGATTCGGATGCCGAGCCGCCGCGTCGCTGGGATAAAACGCGTAACCCCAATGGTCCTGCGTGTAAAACATCAAGCTCTCCGCGCCCGCATTGCGCGAGGCCTCAATCGCTCCTTTGAGATTGATGTCGAAGGTCTGCTCCGGCGGCGTGTGGAACTCCCACTCCATCGCCCGATAGGTCCGTCCAGACGAAATGATACCCGCCTGTGCGTGTTCGCGCTGCAGCCGATCTAAATCCGGAAACGCAATCTTCTCGCCGGCGCCGAACTGCCGTGTGGAGAGCGCAAGAGCCCCCGCGCCAGCCAGTTTGATGAAGGTACGTCGGTCAGCCGTCATGAGATAAATCGGATCGCCGTGAATGGTTCCCTTTCCTGTTCGCGCAGCTAGCGCGTCGTGTACCCACCGTCGAACACCCAGTTCGCTCCGGTTACGGAACGGGCCGCCGTGCTGAACAGGAATGAAATCAGTTCGCCGATCTCCTCCACAGCGATAAAGCGTTTGATGAGCGCCGTATCGACCAGCGCCTCGGGATCGATCTGCCCGGACTCGATCAGTTGTTCTGTTACATGCGTCCGTACGCTTCCTGGCGAAATCGCCACAACGCGCATGCGCGGAGCAAACTCCACCGCGAGCGCCCGGGTCATTGCGGCCAGTGCGCCCTTGGTACCTGCGTAAGCCACCAAGTTAGGATTTCCGACGAGTGCATTCACAGACGCGATGTTCACAATGCACGCATCACTCTCGGCCGTGCCCAGGTGCCGCGCAAATTCGCAGGCAAGGAAATACGGAGCCCGCTGATTGATGGCGACAACGCGATCGAACTCCGCAATTGTCGTCTCCAGCGCTGGCTTGTGAAAACTCCAGGCCGCACAGTTCACCAGCCCATTCAGCGAGCCGAGCTCGCGAATGCTCTCGTCGATCAACCAGCTTGCGGCCTCCGGCTCAGCCAGGTCGCGGACCAGCGCAACCACGCGCCCCGAAAACGCCGGCTCCGCGGCTCTCTCGCGCACCTTCGAGTCCACATCCGTGAGGACTAGCCGCGCTCCGGCCGCCGAAAGAATGCGCGCGATGCCGAGCCCCAGCCCATTGGCCGCGCCCGTCACGAGAATTCGCCTGTTTGAGTGGTCGTAGCTCATCGAGTGATCCCACGCCCCAATGCGCTAATTCACTTGCACATGATCTCTTCCCATCGCTCTACAAACATATCCAGTTTCCCGTCCGGATTCTCGGGATGCGCGCGAATCAGCTCTTCATCCACATCCACGCCCCAGCCCGGCTTCGTGGGAATGTCGTAGTAGCCGTGGTTCACGCGCGGCGTGCCTGGCGTCAGATCGCAGCGCCAGGGAACATCGTAATCCTCAAAGGTTTCCAGGATGTCGAAGTTCGGAATGTTAGCGCACAGGTGCATCGCAATCACCGTGCCCAGCGGCCCGCGGCAGTTATGCGGCGCTACGCTCACATAGAAGGTCTCGGCAATCGCGGCAATCTTCTTGGTCTCCATAAATCCGCCGCTGTAGATGATGTCCGGCTGTATCAGGTGCGCGGCCTTGCGCGTGAGCAAATCAAGAAATCCAAACCGGCTGTAAGTATGCTCACCGGTAGCCACGCGCAGCGGGGACGCCGCAACCACCTGCGCCATGGCTTCATGGTTGTGCGCCGGAATCGGCTCCTCGCACCAGCGCGGCCGGTACGGCACCATGGCACGAATCGCCTCGAGCGCCATAATCGGGCTGAAGCGCCCATGGAATTCGACTGCCAGGTCGATCTCGTCGCCCACGGCCTTGCGCACCGTCTCCACAATCCGGCAGGCTTGCATGAGCTGCTCGTGGGTGAGTTCCCTGCCGCCCGGTCCGAAGGGATCGAACTTCATCGCTCGGTAGCCGCGGCCCACCACCTCCTGCGCGCGATCCGCGATCTTCGTGAGGTCACCCTTGAACGCATACCATCCGTTCGCATAGACCTCGACACGCTTGCGCACCGCGCCGCCCACGAGGTTGTAAACCGGCTGCCCAACCGCCTTGCCCACCAAATCCCACATCGCCGTCTCGATCCCTGCCATCGCCGCAAACATGATCGGACCTGTGTTGTGCTCGACCTGGTAGAGCTTGAACCACAAGTCCTCGATGTTGAACGGGCTCATGCCAATTACATAGCGCCGGCCAAAGTCGAGGATCAGTTCACGCACCGCCGATTCCTTCCACTCCAGCGTTCCGTCGCCCCATCCCACAAGGCCTTCGTCCGTCGTGAGCTTGACAAACAGAAAATTCCGCCACTCTGTGCCTGTCAGGAAAACTTCGACATTCGTGATCTTCATCGCGCCTCTGCTCCGTCTGCTGCTCAGTAAATCGTCGCGTACGTTCGCCCCTGCATCAATCCTGCATACCCAGGTCTCGCTCATCGCATCTGAAATACCCGGCCCTCAATCACTGTGCTCGAAATCACGCAGCGACTGATTTCTTCGTGAGCTGCCCCAGCCCATCCAGCAGTGCGCGCAACTCCTCGCGCACACTCTCGTCGACCGGACTCAGCGGCGCCCGCGACACACCGACAGGTATCTCTCTTAGGGTCGCGCTCTCCCGGCACACCGCCAGCCAGTGCGGTTTCGCTTCATTCGTCCCCATCGCCCGGTATTCAAGCCGGATAATCGGAAGCAACAGCATCCACAACGCCCGCGCCTCATCCAGATTCTTCTCCACCGTCAACAGCCGATGCAGTTTCACGGCAAGAGCGGGCACAATCATCGGCAGGCCGCCGATCCAGCCGTCCGCGCCAATTGCCAATGCGGCAAAAGCAGTGATGTCGATGCCGGCGAAAATTGAGAACTCCGGTCCGCACAGCAGCCGCGTGTCCTGCACCTTGGCAATCTCCATGTGCGACCACTTCACCGCGTGAACCACATCCTCCTCGGCCAGCATCTGGATCTCTTCCGGCGTAATCTCGATGCCCGTCAGCACCGGCACGTTGTAAACCATGATCGGCAACCCCACCTTTTCTCGGACGCGCCGAAAGTGATTCAGCACATCCTCCTTCGGTGGCTTGAGCAGATAGGGAGCCATCAGCATCAATCCGTCGCACCCGATGGATTTCGCATGCAGACTCAGTTCGATTGTGGTTGCAGTGCTATAGTCGCTCGTTCCCGCATAGATCGGAATGCGACCACCCACCTCCTCCACAATCGCGTCCAGGGCCTTCATTCTCTCTGCGGTGCTCAGCGCCACCGGTTCGCCCGCACTTCCCAGCGGAGTGAGCCCATCCACGCCCTGTTCCAGCAGGAAACGCACAAATGCGCGAGTGCCCTGCGGGCTGAGCGACTCATCGCTGTTGAAGGCGGTCACGGTCGGGGCAAATATGCCGCTCAATCGCGGCTTGCTTCTTGTATCGGTACTCATCGTGTCCTCTCGCAGGAAAGCCATGATCCCTGTTTTGTGAAAAACCTACTGCAGCGCGAATGCAACATATTCAGCGCCCTGTGGGGACTTCGGGTCTCTCGACCCGCTGCGTCGCGATGACGATGTACTGCTCGCCGTCGACCATATAGGTGGCTGGCGTCGCTACTCCAGAGAATGGCAGCGTTCCTTCCCACAACAATTCGCCGGTACGGCTGTTGAAGGCCCTGATCTTGCGGTCGAAGTCGGTAGCGGCAATAATCACCAAGCCACCGGCCGTAACAATGGGCCCGCCATAGTTCTCAGTGCCCGTATTCTTAATGCCTTTCGCCGCCAGTTCCGGATACTCCCCCAGGGGCAGCTTCCACAGATATTTGCCCGTGTTCAGATCGATCGCACTCAGAGTTCCCCACGGCGGAGCGACTGCCGGATAACCCTCCGCATCATCGAACCGCGTATAGCCCGTGATGTTATAGGGCATATCGCTGGCTGCGTCATCAGCGGCCGCCCTGATACTCTGTGCCCCCACGCCGAGAAACCGAAGCAACGTATCCAGTTCATGATCCTTCAGCGAAGGAAATGCCGGCATGGACTTTTTGCCGTCGTGGATCAAGTCCGTCATCTGCGATGCATTCATCCGCTGGCCGACCCCGAGCAATGACGGATAGGCCGGTGGCGAACCCTGTCGCGTTGCGCCATGGCATGAGGAGCAGCGCGCAGTGTATACCCCGTAACCGGCAATCACTTCAGGATCGTTGGAGTCCTCATCCGCATCCGTTGAGGCTGCCGGACCCGCATTGTTTGCCGCATCACTCGTCGCACCCGCATCTTTTCCAGTACGCAGATACTCAAGCAGCGCATCCAGCCTTGCGCCTTCCAGGTTCGGGAAAGATGACATCCTCCCCCGGCCCTGATGAATGATCTCGGTAACCTGCGTTGCCGGCATCCGCTCCAACACGCCGACCAGCGAAGGATACGCCGGCGGAGCGCCGGTTCGCTCAACGCCATGGCAAACGGCGCACTGGCTCTGGTAGGTTCTCGCTCCAATACCGGCTGAAGGATCGTTCTTCACCAGCGTGGTTGTGAAGGCCACTTGGTTCGCGTTGACATAAATCACGCCCGTGTTAGGATCGACCGCCGACCCGCCCCACTCCGCGCCACCGCCCACGCCGGGAAACTCGAGCGTCGGCTGGCCAAGCACGCCCGGAACAAACTGCGTTCCGCCGGCGAAGGTGCGAAACTGCTTGAGCGCCGCCGCATGCGCCTCAGGTGTGCGGTTGGTCAACGTCGATTCGTCCACCACCTGTCGCGTAAACGGCTCCGGCAGCAGCGGCACCGGCTGGGTGGGCGAGGTCGCCTCGCCCGGCACCGCACTTTGCGGAACCTTTCGCTCCTCGATCGGAAATAGCGGCTTCCCATTCGCGCGATCGAGCAGAAACGTCCATCCCTGCTTGGTCGTCTGTGCAACCGCGTCGACGCTCCTCCCATCGCGCTTCACAGTCACCAGCGAAGGAGGCGCTCGGAAAATCCCGATCCCAGATATCGTGATGTACACCCTGGAAATACCACAGCAACTTGCCGGTCTCCGCATCCAGCGCCAATTCGCAATCGGAGAATAGATCATCCCCGGCGCGGTCGCCCCCATAGAAATCAAAGACCGCCGACCCCGTCGGCACGTAGATGATGCCGCGCTTCTCATCGAGTGCCATCCCCGCCCAGTTGTTCGCCGCGCCCGCCGTCTTCCACGCATCTTTGGGCCACGTCTCATAACCGGCCTCACCGGGGCGCGGGATGGTGTGAAACTGCCAACGCAGCGCGCCTGTGCGCACATCGAATGCACGGATGTCGCCCTGGGACGCCGGGTGCGTCTCCGCATCGCGCCCCCCCACGATGATCAGATCCTTGTAGATCGCGCCGGGGCTGGTCAACCCGATCGACTGCATCTTGTAGTCGCCGAGCAGTCCCTTTCGCAGGTCGATAAACCCACCTTCGCCAAAACTCTCGATCGGCTTGCCTGAGGCAGGGTCCAGTGCATAGAGCAGGTTCCTCATCCCCGCAAAGAGCCTGCTTTCTTTTCCATCGCTCCAAAAAGAAACGCCCCGGCTCGCGTCGGGCTCATTGTTACCGGGGTCGAATGTCCAGATCAGCTTGCCGGTAGCCGCGTCCAGCGCAACAACCTTAAGCGACGGCGTGTAGGTGTAGAGTTCCCGCCCCACAATCACGGGAGTCGACTCAATGTTGCCCTTCTCTCCGGTATCGAAGGTCCAGGCCACTCCCAGGTTTTTCACATTCTCGCGATTGATCTGGGCCAAGCTCGAGTAATGGTCCTGCGCCGACTGTCCGCCATACGCCGGCCACGCCTTCCCGGTCTGCTGAACAACAGCGGCTCGCTCAGCCCCGGCATGCACCATGGGCAAGGGATCGACCCATGCGCAAACGCACGCGATCATAAGCACCTTAGTGAAGATTCTCCCGACGCACGGCCGCTGGCCTTCAATATCGAGCTTCGAACCGGTCATCGCAGAGTCCCAGGAATGTCACTCAAAGAAAGTCTCCACCCAACCGCCCGGCCAGTTCGACCCGCGCTGCCAGCGCTCAAGCGTTTTCATGGTAAGCGCTTGGGCGCTTGGCATGTATACTCTACACCATGTCCCACTGAACATACCAGCGCGCCTCAGTTCCGGCTGCATAATTGCCCCAGCGAGTCCCTGCTTCCCAGGAATCGGAATGTACCTTTCTGCACTCGACGTTATAGTTTGCTGCGTCGCCGTCGTCGCCAGCATTGCGACCGGGCTCATCATTGCCATTCGCAAGGGCGTCAGCGAGTCCAGTTCCCAGTTCTTTCTCGCCGGCCGCCGGCTTGGTTGGCCCATCGTCGGAGCTTCGCTCTTCGCCACCAACATCGGCGCCGAACACCTGGTGGGTCTCTCTGGCGATTCCTACCGCTACGGTCTGTCCGCGGGCGCCGTCGAACTCACCACTTGCATCTGCCTCGGCATTGCCTGCGCCGTGCTCTTCCCTTACTACATCCGCGCCCGCGTCTACACCATTCCGGAATACCTCGAACTCCGCTACAACCGCACCGCGCGCGTCTTCTTCTCCGGACTCATGCTCATCATCTGCATCATGACCAAGTTGGCGTTCCATTTGTATGCCGGCGCGCTCGTACTGCACAGCCTCTTGGGATGGAACGTGATGCCCATGGTGATGCTTATGGGTGCATGCGTCGCCGTCATCACCATCATCGGCGGTTTCACCGCCGTTGCCTACACTGACTCGGTGCAAACCGCCATCATGATCGCCGGCTGTAGCCTGATGCTCTTTATCGGCCTCACCAGGGTCGGCGGCTGGCACGCTCTCGTCGCTCATATGCCGCTTGCGATGCATGTCGCCAAACCCTACGACGACCCCAACTACCCCTTCATCGGAATCCTTCTCAGCGCGCTTTACGGAGGGCTCTTTTATTGGGGCATGGACCAGGTCAACGTGCAGCGCGTGCTCGGCGCCCGCAATCTTCGCGAAGCCCGCAGCGGCGCCATGTTCGCCACCCTGCTCAAGCTCAGCCCAATCTTTATCTTCGCCCTGCCCGGAGTCATCGCAGCAGCTCTCTATCCCGGCCGCGATCCCAAGACCACCTTTATCACCCTGTTGAGCGACCTGCTTCCCACGGGCGTTCGCGGACTGGTGCTGGCAGCGCTGATCTGCGCGCTCATCGGCTCCTCGCTCTCGGTCATGAACTCGATATCAACCCTCATCGTGCGCGATTTTCTCCTCGGCTTCCGCAAAAACTCCCCCGAAAAGACCCAGGTCCTGCTGGGCCGCGCGGCCATTCTCGTCACCACGCCGCTCGCGGTCGCCGCTGCCTATCTCATCTACACCACGCCCGACGGTCTCTACAAGTACCTGCAGGCGGTCTCGATCTATCTCGTCATGCCGGTCACGCCCGCCATCTTCTTTGGCATCATGAGCAAGCGCATGACCTTCCAGGGTGCTGTTGCCTCGGCGGTCACCGGAACACTGATAGCCTCCATGTTCGTCGCCGACCAGCTCATGAACGTGCACGGCGCACAGATCTTCCCCTTCCTGCATCACAAGCTCACCCTCAACTACACTTACCGTGGCCTATGGGGCACCATGATCACCACTGCCGTGCTGTTTGCCGTGTCGCATGCAACGCGGCCGCCGGAGCTCGCCAGGGTGAAAAGCCTCACTGTCGACTGGCAATCGAGCAGCGCTCCTTTTGAAGGCCTTTCAGACTGGCGGCTACACTGGCTCCTGCTTGCTATTGCTACGATTGCAGTCTATGCATGGCTCTGGTAACGGCGAACCCGCAGTGCTCTGTTTTTTTGAGGTGTGAGGAAATTCATGAAGAGAAGAAGCTTTCTTGAAAGTCTTGCTGCTATCGTTCCCGCGGTTGCGACATTGCCGCACTACGCTGTCGCGGCTGAGCCGCTCAGGAAGAAAGTCAGGATTACCGATCTCAAAGCCATGGTGATCGGCCGCACGGGCGGCAATACCTATGTGCGGATCGATACCGACGCCGGCATCAGTGGTTACGGAGAAGCCTACTGGGGGTTCGGCGTCAAGGACGTAATGCTTGGCTATCTGAGGGGCGCCATCATCGGAGCAGACCCGCTCGACATCGAGCCCCTGCTCACCAAAATGACCATGCTCACCGGCGGTGCGGGCGCTACCGGCGGAGTCACCGTAACCGCGATCAGCGGCGTGGAGATCGCTCTCTGGGACCTCGCCGGCAAGCTGCTCGGCCAGCCAGTCTCAAAGCTTCTCGGCGGCCAGTATCGCACCGGAGTGCGTGTCTACCTCACCAGCAGCCCGGTGGACGCGCTTGATCCGGCCTCCTGCCGCGAATGGGCCGCGACGATCAAGGAGCACCCCTTCGGCTTTACCGCGGTCAAGACCGACATCGTTCGGCGCGGTTATCCGAAGGAGAATCTCTACGACACCACATTCGACAGCCCTCGCGGTTACAATCGCCAGTTGACAAACGAAGACCTAGACAACAATGCGAAGGCCTTCGCCAACGTGCGCGAAGCTCTCGGTCCCGACTTCGGCATTGCCGTTCATACGCACTGGGAGCTCGATTGGAGCGATGCGCTCAATCTCGCTCGTGCTGTCGCTCCCATGCGCCCCATGTGGATCGAAGATCCGCTCGCGCCCGACTTCTGCGATTCATGGGTGAAGCTCACTGAAGAATCGCCGGTCCGATCTCACTGGCGAGAACCTCTACACCCGGCGCGGCTTTCTTCCCTTCATCATCCACCAGGGTTGCCACATCGCGCAGATCGACATTCCCAAGGCGGCGGCCTGCTCGAAGCCAAGAAAATCGCCGACCTCGCCGACCTCTACGACATGCCCGTCTCCTCGCACAATGCCTCCAGCGCACTCGGCGCCGTAGCCTCGGCACACAGCGCCGCCGCCATGCGCGACTTCAAAGGCCACGAACTCAGCGTCGGCCGTTTCAACTCGAAGTCGAACGATCTGCCATGGGGACACATCGAAGGCGACCCCATCAAAGGCTGGTCAAACCTCATCACCCACGACGGCCCCCTTGTCAAAGATGGCCGCATCCTCATTCCCGACAAGCCCGGCCTCGGTGTGGAACCCGACCCCGATTATGTCCGCGCACATTTCGCGCCTGGCGAAACCTGGTGGGGATGATGCGCCGGCGCGACGGGAACAATGTATCTCATTTCAAACTGCGGAGCAACACCCAAGCAGAACGTTGCCCTCCATCTCAGGTCGCGACAAACTTGCCGCAGATCAACGAGCACGAGAAGTACCGGGAATTGTCGACGCAGCCTGCCTATTCGCTACCTGCTCGTGCTGTGGCTTCTCGTCATCAGCGCGGTGGCTTTTCTCGATCGCACCAACATCTCCATCGCGGGCGTCCAAATCGGCAGGGAGTTCGGCATCGATAACGCCCGGCTGGGGTGGGTGTTCAGTTCCTTCCTCGTCGGCTATGCCTCGTTCCAAATCCCCGGCGGAATGCTTGCGCGCCGTTTCGGTCCGCGACGTGTTCTTGCTTTCAGCGTCGTCTGGTGGGGTGTCTTCACCGCGCTTACAGCGCTTGCGGCGCCCCGCATCCCTTTCGCGTTAGCGCTGCTGATCCTCATCCGATTTGCGCTCGGCGCCGGCGAGGCCGTCATGTATCCGGCAGCCAGTCAGTTCGTTGAGCGCTGGTTCCCCTGCGCGGAGCGCGGCAAGGCAAACGGAATCATCTTCGGCGGTGTCGGGCTCGGCTCGGGACTCGCCCCTCCCCTGCTCACCTGCCGTGATTCTTCGCTACGGCTGGCGAAATTCATTTTGGCTTTGCGCGGCCATCGGTGTCGTCGCCGGAGTTGTCTGGTATCTCGCCGCACGCGATACTCCGGAGCAGCACGCCCTGGTCAGTACGCAGGAACTCGAACACATCGCAGCCGGTCGCGATTCTTGCCAGGACGGGGATTCGCTTCCCGCCACTCGCTCGGGCTCGCGCCCCGAAACCAGAATGTTCCTGCGAAAGGAGATCATCGCCCTCACCCTGAGCTACTTCACTTACGGCTATGTTGCCTGGATCTTCTTCAGCTGGTTCTATATCTACCTGGCTCAGGTTCGCGGGTTGAATCTGAAAACCAGCGCGGTCTACTCGATGCTTCCCTTCATCGCCATGACGCTCGGTTCCCTCGCCGGCGGCGCAATCAGCGACTGGCTCACCCGCATGGCGGGAACCCGCGTCGGCCGCTGCTTCCTTCCGGCATGTGCGCTTGCATCCACCGCCGTGCTTCTCCTTGTGGGATCGCAATCAGAGAGCGCGCGGACTGCCAGCTTCGTCCTCGCCTGCGGTGCCGGCGCTCTGTATCTGTCGCAAAGCTGCTATTGGTCGGTGGCCACAGACATTGCCGGCAAACACGCCGGAATGATCACCGGCACCATGAATATGGGCGCTCAGATAGGCGGCGCGGTCACCGCCTCCCTCACGCCGCTGATCGCGATGCATTTCGGGTGGGGCGTTTCCTTCTTCACCGCCGCCGCGCTTGCGGCATTGGGGGCGTTGGCGTGGCTCGCCGTTGACCCCGATGTCAGGCTCGAATCTTCACAGGCGCCACGATAAAGCTTGAACGCAGCCATCGTCGTTCAACCCGTGCCTCGTACCTCCCTCACGTCGCCGGCTCCACGATATTCAATCGCTGGTCTACGGCTACGTCGACAAGCTTTCGGATCTTCCCCGAGAGCCAGCGAATCTCCACAGCAGCCCGTGTCGCCTCGTCCAGCCCGAAGTGAACCGTAAGATCGCTCGAAGAGGCATACCCCACACTCGATGAAACTGTGCGAACCTGTTCACGCCCGCCAGCATGGCAGCGAACCTCGGCGCCAATCGCCGACCGGTTGCTTTCCCCCCCAGTCAATCGCAGTTGCAGCCAGTGTCGTTGTGAGTTCTCCCTCGTGGTCCGATTCCACCACAGCTCCATCGGCGCATTCAGCGCGGTCACGGCGACATCCAGCCGTCCGTCGCGATCGAAGTCCGCAAACACAGCACCGCGATGCAGCCCCGCCCGCGCAAATTCCGCACCTGCCTCCGCAGACACATCCTCAAACTTCCCTTCGTTGTTCTTGAAGATCCGATTCGGCTGCGCATCCTGCACGTCCAATCCGCCGCCCGCAACAAACAGGTCTACCCAGCCGTCGTTGTCGAGGTCCACCAGCCCGCATCCCCACCCGCTCCACAGCCGGCTGAGCTTTACCAGCCCGGTCTGCACGCTGCCATCTTCAAATTCGCCCTTGCCGCGGTTGAAGAAAAACGTCATACGTCTCGTTCTTCAACCCCGTCATCACGATATCGAAACGACCGTCGCCATCGATATCTCCAAAATCGGCTCCCATCCCCGAGATGTTCCGCCCATCGCCGTTGAACGCGACACCCGCGTAGACGCCCGTCTCCTCAAACCCCTTGCCGCGATTCCGCAGCAGCAGATTCCGCGCATTGTCGTTGGCCACAAAAAGCCCCGGCTGTCCATCGCCGGCAAAATCAGCCATCGCCACGCCCATTCCCTTGCCCAGCAGGTCCGGTAATCTGGTCTTCCGCGTGATCTCGGTAAAAGTACCGTCGCCGTTATTGTGATAAAGCTGCATCGGCTCCGCGCGATATTTATCAGGATGGCAATAGGCCCGCTCCTGCACTCCAGACCGCCGCAGATCGGGTCGATGCCCGGTTCCCAGTCGCAATAGTTCGAGACAAACAGATCCAGGCGCCCATCGCTGTCATAGTCGATCCAGCACGCGGCGACCGACCATGCCGGCTTGCCCAACGATCCCGGGCCTGCGAGTCCCGCCGTTCGCGTCACATCGCTGAATGTGCCGTCGCCGTTGTTCCGGTAAAGATGGTTGCCATGCACGCCAGTCACGAACAGATCTTCATGGCCATCGTTGTCATAGTCGCCCACGGCTACGCCCATCGAGTAGCCTTCACCCTGCAGCCCAGCCTTCGCCGTCACATCGGAGAACGTGCCATCGCGATTGTTCCTGTAGAGCCGGTTCCAGTACTCTGGCCCGGTCTTCACAAGATCCGGCAGTCGCGCTCCGTTGGTGAAGAAAAGGTCCGGCCATCCATCGCCGTCGAAATCGATCACCCCAAGCCCGCCGGGAAGAGTCTCCACCTGGTACTTGCGCCCCATCGCTCCATTCCGCAACACAAAGTCCAGTCCCGCCGCATGCGCGCCCTCCACAAACCGAATCGACCCCGCCGCCGGAACCGCCGTCTTTGCGACTTGCGCCATCATGCTCCGCCATCCGCCGGCGAGCACTCCCACGCCCAGCGCACCTGCACCGCGCAGCACACTCCGCCGCCCAATCACGACATTGCTCCTCCTGGCACATTTCGCTTCGGTCCGAGGCATCCGACTGACTGCCCTGGACCATCCTCATCCCGCGCCCAAACGCGAACTCCGCCTTGTGGTATCGTCACCAGCTCGAACCATAGAACCTCAGCGCGCGCCCGTCCCGCAACTGCGGCCTTCGCGTCGTCCGCAGACAAGCAGGCTTCCGCCCGGCCGATGCGATCATCGGCGGTGCCGATAATCTATCATGAGGAAACAGTTCATCGCCCGGAGAAGGAAATAGGCGTCATCGATCAAGGCAACGCAAGGCGAGTGGCGAGATCAGGCTCCGCGTTTTGCTCGGCATCGCAGCGATTGGCCCCGTGATGGCACAGTCCCCGGCTCAACAGCTGCTCCGCTCGGCTCGCACGTCGCCACTGCCGTGTACTCGTCTCCGGGCGCTCCGTCAGATCACGAGAAATCTGGCGTGCTAAATTTCTCCATCAGGCGCCTCATACTTCGCGAAAGTACCTGATTGAAACCATGGGGTCCGGCGTAGCGCTCTTCGATTGCGACAACGATGGCCGCCTGGACATTTTTCTTGTCAACGGTGCACCATATCCCGACCCCACGCCGAAGGGATTCGTTCCCCGCAAGACCGGCCCGGAATACTGGAACCGAATGCTTCATCAGAAGCCCGATGGAACCTTCGAGGACATCACGGGAAGGCAGGCCTGCAAGGTGTGGGTTACGGTATGGGTGTGGCCGTCGGGGACTATGACAATGACGGCCATGAAGACCTGTACGTCACTGGCTATGGCGGCAACCGTCTGTATCACAACAACGGCAACTGCACTTTCACCGATGTCACGGATAAGGCAGGCGTGGGCGGCAGCGGGTGGTCGAGTTCCGCAACCTGGGTGGACCTGGACAACGACGGTCTGCTCGACCTGGTTGTCGACCGCTATGTGACGTGGGACTGGGAGGATGTGTGGTGCGGCGAGCATCGCGAGGGTTATCGTGCATATTGCCATCCGGATGTCTTTCAACCGATCAAAATGCTCGTTTACCACAACGACGGCAATGGCCACTTTACCGAAGTTGCGCACAAGCTTGGTCTCGACAAACCCGCTAAGGCGCTTGGAATCGCGATTGGCGATTACGACCAGGATGGCCGCATCGATCTCTTTGTCGCCAATGACTCCATACCGGAGTTCCTTCCATCAAAAGAAGGACGGGACATTCGAAGAGGTAGGGTTAGAAACTGGCGTTGCGGTCAATGACGGAGGACAAACCTACGCCGGCATGGGTGTCGACTTTGCCGACTATAACAACGATGGCTGGCCTGACCTGGTGATTACCGATTTGGCTAATCAGCGCTACGCGCTTTATGAGAACGCTGGAGACGGAACCTTCAACTATGCCACCTCAACTTCAGGTCTTGGCGAGATAACTCTGCTCCACTCCGGCTGGAGTCTCCGATTCATCGATTACGACAATGACGGATGGAAAGACCTGCTGATTGCGCAAGGCCACGATCTCGAAATGATCGAAAAGAGCTATCCCTTGCTTCACTACCGCGAACCGATGATGCTGGTGCGCAACACCGGCAGAAAGTTCGCCGATGTATTCAGCATCTCATCCAACATATTCCACGACGCCTGGGTGGGCCGAGGCATGGCGACCGGCGATATAGATAACGACGGACGCGTCGATGCTGTCGTTTCGACGAACGGCGGCCCTGCCCATATTCTGCACAATGAAACGGAAACCGCAAATCACTGGATCACACTGCGGCTAATCGGCCACAAGAGTAATCGAGATGCGATTGGAGCGCAG
>CAVQZQ010000018.1:0-16984 GCA_963718435.1 uncultured Acidobacteriota bacterium
CGGACAAAAATAAGGAGTGATCCAAGCTAGTATTGAAGTTGCAACTACCTGGGGGTGCATTCGGGAGTTGGAAAGACGATGAACGAAATCAGGCTGTGGGCCTCAATGAAAGGCATCCTCGTCGCATGCTTGTGAGCCCTCGGCGAGTGGTGGGAACCAACCGGCCAATAATCGTAGATTGCCTCGGAGACCGGCAAACACTCCATGGCGTACGCCACCGCAATCTTCGGGTAGGACACGGCAAAATGGAAGCCACGTTGATGTACTTGATTCGACGGCAGATCATATTTTGGCGAGGCACAGGTAGCAACAAAGAAGACCCCGTCATGGGGCGGGTCTGTCGCCTCATCAGACGACTATCGATGCTGAGTCCTGGTTTGTGCACTGCTGCTCAAGCAGTCGATATAGGCGGCAGCCGCAGCCAGCCGCACAGGCAGCTTGGAATCATTCAGCAAGTCCGCGATGGCCTCGGAGTCCTCTGACCGGTGAAAGTTGCCCAGCACCTTCACCGCTGCCGCGCGCACTCCGGGGTCTTGATCGTCGAGCGCATATTTCATCTGATCGCGGACGCCTTGGGTCTTGTGCTCTGCAAGAAGATCGATGGCTTGAATGCGCGCCGAGTTCGCACCATATTTGCGCGCGTATTCGACGGCGCTAATGGAGAATCCAAAAGGTCCAAGCACAAGTCCCGCACCGGTCACGATGCCGATCTTCTCCAAAGCCGATGAGCTATGCAGGGTACGGGAGATATCGTTCTTCGCTCCGTGAATCAGGGATGGATTCGCTTTGCGGTCTCCCGTGGCAATGGCTGCCAGGATGTCTTCGCCGCTTTTGTCTGCGAACTGCTTCCAGAGCGTCGTGGCCGCCGCGAAGACCACCTGCGGCTCAGCATCATCGAGGAGCTTTCTCACCGGCTCAATCAGCGAGTGCGACTTGGTCTTGCCTGCAGCGAGAATAGCCGCCGTACGCACATCCAGATTCGGGTCCTTCATGGCGGCCGCGATCAACCCGTCCGCGCGTCTATTCCATCCTAGACTACTCAAGGCATCGAGCGCCTGCGTGCGGGTTTCGGTGTGCTTGGCGTCCTGCACGCTGTCAGTGAGCAACTGCCAACTCCGTTTGATCGTCTCCGCAGGTGTCTCAGCCGCCGTCTGCGCCACCGTAGAGGCCGCGGATGCCGGGACGGACGGACTGCCATTTCCCGCCGTAGCAGGGGGCGGGTTCTCTTGCGCAAGGGCGTTGCCCGCACAAAGTGAAATTGCGAGCATGATCTTCAGAATGCTGCGAGTCGCGAGCGATTGCGCGTGCGTCATCTGCGTATTGTAGGGTCTGGGCATGGTCCAGGTCTCCGGCAGATTCGCGCAAGAGCAATCCGGGAGACGTTCGAATTGCCAGTTACCGCTCGTTGAAAACGTTGCCCATGGCTTGAAGACGTGTCGCGAGCTTTATCTTTATGTATATAATCGGCCTCTTCAAGAGGTATCAGACCCTTACCCCTGCTGGTTCAAGTTCAAGTGCTCCCAGACTTGTTGCAGGTCAGGGTCGAATCTTCTGTCATCTGTCCCTTTAGTCTAAGCACCCTGATTTCCCGGGTCGTCCGCCTGCAGCTCCGCGATTTCCTCCTCCTCTGCGTCCGCCAAAACGGGATCCTCATTGTTTCTGTCATCCGCAAGCCTGAGCTTTGTCACAACCCAATCCCAGTAGCCGACGCGGGTTTTCTTGCCATGAACCTCTGCCAGCCACTCCTCCATCGGGTGATTGGGATGTTCACCCCATTCGCCGTCCTCAGCAAGGCCGTCATATTTGACCCGAAGCTGTTCAGCGTCGAACGCCAAATCGTTTGTCGGATCGCGAGAAGCATCAGGGGGCATAAGACTCCACATGGCCAATCACGGCATCTATCTGCGATCTAAGTTCCGGCGACGCTTGGATGGCCGCCATGACCTCTCATCCGCTTCGTGAAACCCTAAATTCTGGTCATTGAACCGGCAAACGCACAGGGTTCAATTCACTATACGCCGTAGCTCGCTTGCGGTTGTCAGCTCTCGCTCGCTGGCTGCACATTTGACGGGGATTTGCCTTGCAAGATCGGAAAGGGCATCTTCGCCCTGGCATCCAAGTAGACATCCACTTCACTTGAATGTCAAGTGGAAACAGCACTCTTCCGAACCCGACGGTTGCCAATCACGGGTTCCCGGTTGAACGGTGGCCTAACCGACAATGTCGGTACCCTAAAGACTGCCGCATAGTCTCGGCCCATTGAACCTCGTTCAGACCCTCGACGGTGAGGCAGTGTTTGTCCGCAAGGATTCACCCGACTTTGCACCGCAACAACCGGCAGGAGCAATTCTTAGGGTGTGGATGTGAGCAGACTGAGAGCATGCAGCACCGCGATCGACTGTCGCGAAAAGGGGAACAATGTGGGGCGTATCCATCTTCGCGCACTCGGCGGGAATATCCCGGTGCGAACTGGCCAAATCAAACTCCGACCACTCCGACTCGATAAGATCCGATGTGGTAATCAGGGAGGGAGAGTCTGGTGAAGGCATTGGTCAAGAGCAAGCCGGAGCGGGGCCTCTGGCTGGATGGTACCCTGAGCCGAAGATTGGCAGGGCGCCCAACTGGTTGGACAATTAGTTCCATTGGTCACGACTTCACTCTTATTCGAGCGCCTTTCACTCGTCCGAGGACCAACGTCGCTCCCTTGGCGCGATCTGACAACCCCAGAACCCAAAATATGCGACGACCAAATAGCATGCGAGCGGTAACGCCATCGCGAGGGCCATACTGTGAGCCGCTTGATAAATGAGACCAATGAAGGGAGTGAAGACAGCGCCCCCGACGTCTCCCATTACGATGAGCGAGGCTCCCGCTTTTGTGTTTACTCCCAGATCTCGGATGCCCAAGGCAAACGTCGTCGGAAACATGAGGGACATGAAAAAACTCGTAGCGAAGAGTGCCCAAACGCCAACCCAGCCGGGGAAGAGAATTCCAATGAGAACCAAACCAATGTTGATGACTGCGAACAGACCCATTAACAGGTTGGGGCGAATTGACTTCATGAGATAACTTGAGGTGAACCGGCCGACGCCAAAGGCGACCAGAGTGCCCGTGAGAAAATAGCCCGCGGTCTTTTCCGGCACATGAACATAATCCTGCACATATTGGATGAAATAGCTCCAGGTGCCAACCTGAGCACCGACGTAGCAGAACTGAGTAAAAACCGAAAGCTGGAAATGAGGATACTTGAGCAAGGCGCGGTAGCTGCCTGTGGACTCCGCGTTCATTCTGGACCTGCCCGAAGCAATCGCCGGGAAGGGGGTACGCAGAATAAGGAATCCCCACAGGAGAACAATGACTCCCAGGACCATATATGGCGCGATTACTCGCATTGTTTCGTGGGTGAGATAGGCGTCATACGCGCCAGCGACCTTCAGCTGGTTGATCTGAGGCGGCTTTAACTCAATTCCCGAAAAGATAAAGATGGTGCCAATCAGAACGCCCGCAATAGCACCGAGGGGGAAGAATGCCTGCGAAACATTCAGACGTCGAACAGCTGTTGCCGGCGCTCCCATTTGAGCCACCAAAGGATTGGAACCCGTCTCCAATATGCACGCCCCGCACGCGATGATGAAGAGTGCAATAAGAAATAGAATGTAGCTGTGTGCATGTGCTGCCGGGTAGAAGAGGAATGTGCCAACGCTGTATATGAAGAGGCCTACCAGAAGGCCGTACTTGTATCCATAGTGGCGCATGATCGCGGCACCTGGAATTGCGAGCAGAAAATAGCCAAGATAGAAGGCGGACTGGATTAGCCCTGCCTGCATTCTTGTCAGCTCAAACGATTTCATGAACTGCCGAATCAAAACGTCGTTGAGATTGTGGGGAATCCCCCACAGGAAGAAGAGCCCGGTGATAAGAAAGAATGCGGGGCGACTTGCTGCCGGGATCAGGGGCCCATCTTCGTCCCGCGTTGTCGATCGATGTGCCGTCGAGAGAGACATCTCATTCTCCTTCACTATTCACTTTTAGTGAGAGTTACACACACCGCTTTAGGTCCGGTCTGATGTCTCTCCAGTTCGTATACACACATGGACCCTATGTCCCCAAGGTCCCCGCTCGATTTCCCGAGGCGATCAGGTTCGCCAATACTAACCGCTGGAAGAATCGAATCTCAACTCGAACTCTCCAAATCTCTCTCTGCGGTTTGCGCTTCCTCTTCTGTACATGACCATTCGTCTTATGTTCGCCTATACTCTTCTCGTGTTCCTCCTGCCTCCATCCCGGTTTCACGACTTCCCCTCGGTCTTCGCGTGCGCTTTCTTTAACTGTGGATCAACTCGATTACCTTTTGTGCGAGAACTCAGTTTCTCCCGTTGCGTGGAAGGAGAGAATCCATCATTGTTGAAGTAAGCGAATATTTGCGTGAGCATGTCGAAGTCCATTACCGACGTCGCCTTAGCCCTATTCCTGGGTCTTCCAGCCTTGTCCCAAAACCCCTCTGGGACTGACCTCGTTACGCTCGGCGCAACGCCAACGGCGCAGTCCGCACAGGTTCCTTCTGAGGCTACTGTCAGTCCGGTGGCACGGATGATCACGGATTTCAAGGATTCAGACGTCAAGTTCGCTGTCAATGATCTGGTGGACATACTGCGCGACCGGAGGCACGAGGGTTGGGTACTGGCGGCTTATCCTGATCCGAGGACTGGACAACCGCTGACAGGGGCGGGGTTCAGCTTGGACTTGGCGGAGCGGGAACATCCGCAGACTGATCCGCTAAATCCGCACCAATTCCTGGAACCTTCGTCCGCGGACCTGTGGCGGGCAGCCGGGTTTGCTCCAGGCCGGCTGGACAACATTCTAAAACTGTTCTACGAGCGCAAACGGATGTGGAGCAAGCGCATGTGGCGGCGCCAGCTCTACAGCCTGCCGGCACAAATCTCTAATGAGGACGCAACACAACTGGTACGGGTTGGCGCGGTCCAGGCAATCTACAACGCGCGAGCATATTGCCGGAATTTTGATCAGTTGACCGGACCTCAGCAGATGGCAATGGCGCAACTGGTTTATCAGATGGGTGTGAACCTGCAGCATTTCAACGCGTTTCTGGCGATGATCAATTCCAGGGCTGGGCCAGCGCCGGGGCCGCGGGCGGCTGCGATGGATTCGACGTCGTTCGCCCCGGACGCAGACGCGGCGCAGGCTTTTGGGGACCAGACTCTGGAGTATTGGCAGGGCGTGCAGAAGTCTCTGATGGGCAGCCAGTGGGCGCACAAGTATCGCACGCGAGCGATCGCCGTGATTGCGATGCTTGACCCCGCATATGGAAATGATCCTTCGGCGGCGGAGCGCCGCGTGGGCGCCGTATTGCGACCGTCAACCGTGCACCGGCGGCATGGACGTGCAGCTGTGACCACGCGGCAACTGGCGATTGGCACGCATCACAGACATGCTTGGAAGGATCGGACGGCTGCTCGGGCGCGGAATAGAAAGCGAGCGTAGCGGCTCTCCCACGGTTTCGGCAATCAGTGCGGAAAGGATTGGCAGCCAGCAGGTGTCGGGTGTGAGGATTTAGTAGGGATTCCGCGATGCTTCTCGCCAGGCGGTTAACAGATCAACGGACGTGAATTAACGCTCTGGTGTCGCCTAAGCGGTGGGAATATGCCAGACCGAACTCCTTACCGCTTCCACGGTTCCCAGAAGACTAGGGGTACGCTGCGCTTCGTTTTCGTGCACACGCTTGGCCGCTGCGGGTTCTATCAGTTTCTTCCCTTTCCCGAGATTCGCAGGAAACATCTGACTGTTCGAAGCCAGTTCCCGACCCTAGCTGCGTGGGCGAGATCGGCCTTTCATAAACTGAACAGGTTTTTGGCGGTCCGCCATCTCCGACCTCGCAGGCACCCTTCTTCCACCAACTCTATTAGCCACGAGCTCCCCCCTCATTCAGTTCCTCGAAACTGGCTCCGGTGTCCGCGTGTGCGATGGGCTTCCCCGTCATTGCGTGCCAGCGTCGCAACGCCACGTCAACATAGAGGAGATCGAGTTCTATCCCGTAACAGATTCGTCCTGTACGCTTAGCCGCCAACAGCGTCGACCCAGAACTCAGAAAACCGTCGACAACGATATTTCCACGAGCGGAGCAGTTCTGAAGGTCGTTGGCAAGAGTGCGGTATCGCTCTGCGTCTGCCCGGATTTCGATACCAGTCGCAGGGCGTGTGTTCCCTGCCCCCTGGGGTACAAGCCCATGCCTGCGTCAGAGCTATCTGGAGCGTTGTTGGAGTTCTGAATCTCTCTGCCGAACTCTAAAAGCGGCGGGAGCGGGGAGCTGTGGGGCGGGCTACTGAGGTCGGTGGGGTTCCGCTCACGACTTTGTATTTCGGCCATTCACTGGACCAGGTTTTGTCGTTGATCCACTGTAAGAAATCCGACGGCTTGTAGTGGAAGACGATGCCATCCCTTGGGAGCTTGGCACGGGCAGGGGTTCCGACATCCCAGTGAGTGGGTGACATGATTACGGACGGCCACCAATTGACTGACGTCGGGTCGACGCCGATATTTTGCAGGGCGGTCGCATCGGTTGAAGCCGGAACACGAGACCACTCGCTCTGATATTTCAACGCCGGCTTGCTTGTGCCAGCGGGGACCTGCCAGCTGGTCTGATTGTCGACTTCGGTAAAGTCGGTGCTGATGAGAGACGGAGAGAATACCTCGACTCGCAAACCGTAAGTAGCAACGTTCGCCTGTTTGCGAATCACGCCGGCCACTCCGAGGTAATCGCCGAGGATGATGCGAACGGGTGTCGGACCATCAGCATCATGGCTGGCCCTGAAGGGAGCTGCGGCAACATCTCCAGCGGCCAAGTCACTCAGAAAAGGTCGATAGCTTATCTGGTCCATTTGCCACGCTTGAAGCGGCGTGGCGCGGGTTCCGGCAACAGCGCCGTTCATTCTCGGTGGCGCAGTGAAATCGGCGGTGAGTGTAGCCAGCGGCGGGGCGAGGCTCCCGCTGGGGTTAGCACCTGGGGGTAATGCCAAGTCGCACTCAGCCATACGGATCAAGACTCGATTAAGCCAATCCGGGTTCTGGTCGTTTACCTGCGTAAAACTCATGGTGCCGGGGCGGCCGAGATGCATGTAGAGCGAGTAGACACTGGACGGTTCTTGATCGTAGTCGATTCGACCGATATCGGCCAGCCCTCCATGTCCGGAGTCGTTGGCTGAAGTAGCGCCATTTTGGCGCGAGACTCCGGTGGCGTCCAGCACGTGATAGATCTCGTGTCGCACGAGGACAAATGCCATGCTGACATCACCCGCCGTGGGATAGCACGCAGCAACCAGCTCGCCGTTGGCCATGGCATATACGGGCGAATTCTGGTCTAGGCGATACGTATCGGGAGATGATCCCGCTCCCTGGATGCCTCCCGGAGTTGTGGTTCGATTGAGATATGGGTCGGGCGTCGTGGAACCGGCTGGTGTCTGGTCGTAAAAGAAATATTCCAACAATGGCGTCTTACCATTGGCCCGCCGATAGGGCCGATCGGGAACACTGGTGGTCGCGTGGGTCGCGTCAAAATCGAAGGGAAACCACCACCAGTCCCATACCTCGCGCGCGAATCGATGCCAGTCGAACAACGGACCTGGACAGTCGTGGTCATCGTACTGGCTGTATACGTTTCCGGGAAACGCGTGTCCGAGAATGCCCCGATAAAAGTCAAAGAAACGCAACCACGCGAGGTTCAATTGTGTATTCTTCCAATCGACCCCGTTTAACTGAAAGAAGACAAATGCGTTTTGAGCCGCGACACTGGCGGTGTATTGCGCGGTCAGGTGGCTGGCATCTGCGGCCGCTGCGCTCGTAAAATCCGTTGCGACAAAGCCGAGTTGCGTGCCGTGATAATTACCGCTAAGTCCAGCCACGATCATATCGAAATGTTCATCGGCTAAGACCAACTGCTTGAACCAGTCGGAACGCGTAATGCCGTGATCGCGGCGAGCGTGGGGCAGCACTGGAAAGTTACGAGGCACCAGCAAGGCCTCACAAAGATACCTCGTCAGCAAAGCCCACGAACGATACTGCCGTTCTGTGAAGATCATCATGGTGGGCTGAGGAGGAGCCGGCTGACCTCCATTCGTAAGCGTGTTATACATTCCGGCTACTAATTTGCCGGGTGGTTCGCGCGCCGGTGTCTGGTAGTTACTCGTTGCCCATGGCGCGACTACGACTTCGCTCGCAAAGGTCGGGTAGCCGGCGGGATGTGTACTTGCGGCGTAGGGGATATCCGTCACAAACAGCTTGGCGCTCGCCGAACCGGTAATGTCCTGGGCGGCGGATGAGAGCGGTGTCCAGCCTTTGCGGGCTGGTTGCCCGGCGCGCACATCGGGGGCGACGTCATAGTCACCGTACCGGCCATCGTTGAGATGTTCTGTCTCGATTCCAACAGAAGTACCGTTCATGAAACCGCCGTGATTGGTGCGATAAGGCAGTTCCACCAATTGCGTTACTGTTCCGTCCGCAGATATCACCAGTTGTGGCCCGATGCCATCAGAGTGTGGATTGCGATAGCCGTCGTACCAGCTTTCCGCATTGTTCCGAGCAATTGAGCTTACCGCATGGCCATCGGTCTCATGCACCATGATCGAAAATACGTCGCCGAGACCTCCAAGAATCCCGGGGGCATGTGCTGTCGCAGTGTGCTTGATCTCAATGTCAGAAAATACATCGTTCAGTCTTGATTGAAGCGCGGCAGCGGTACGGAGCGTTTGAGTTTGCGCCATCTCTCCCCCAGGGAAGAAATTTAGTAGCCATATGCTGCCATATGCTATAGTACGGCGGTCGGCTCGGTTGACTAAATTAGTATTGCTACTTTATATATTTCCCCTTTAGCGTTCCTGAGGAACGCGCTGGTTCAAGAGGAATCGGAATGGCCACCTCTCTGGCAGGCTCGCTACTGGACGAACTGCTTTTGTTGTTCGACCCGCTTACTTTGGTGGCTTCGCCGGCCGGTGTCCAGGCCATGCTCGCATCCTTCGGCCACACTGATCAGGTTGCTGGTCAGGCCAGCCTAAACACAGCCCTCAACCAGGTAGCAGCGTCGATCGGTGAGCTGTCGCAGATCGACGAGACAACGCTGACAACATGGGCAGGTGTGGAGCAGGTACTGCATACGGTGAACGACATATTCACCGCAGTCCGCAGCGTTGAGAGCGCGATCACCGACCCAACCCTTCTAGCGCAAGTCGAGGGTCTTGGAGAACAGATTGCTAACCGCCTGGCGGCGCTCTACCTTCGAGCGCGAGTCCCGAGCGTCTATCAGGTCGCGGCGCTGTTGACGCTGGTCACGCCTGCGGAGACCGCCCAACCATCGTCGCTGCAAGTCGTGAACGGGCAGATTGTGCGGATGCCCTGGGTCGATGACGACATTCAGTTCGAACGCGTCAATGATCTCATCAACAATCCCTGGCCGACTCTATGCAGCGTTTATTTTCCGAACGATCTAGCGCAAACCATCGATGCTTATAACGCCGCGGATCAGCTGTTGCCATTGTTGCGCCTGCTGACTGGCGCGCTTGGACTGCCAAGCGCCTCTGACCTTTTTTCTCACGCCGATACCAGATGCAGATGATAGCCCGTCGTATGGCGACGACTCCAGCAGCGACCCGACAGAGGACAACCCGCCGGTGGGCGACGATCTCGATGCGATCCGGCTGCAGAGCATGCCGCGGCTGGTCGCGCGCCTGCCGGGGCTTGATGGGAGCGTGCAATTCGGCATCGCGATGACAATATCGTCACAAGCGCATCCCGGGGGTGTGGCGGGACTGATCTTTTCACTCGAGAGCGGAACCAGCTGGTCTGAGACGCTTGGCAGCTGGAAGCTAGACTTCGCTGCGGACGGTCAAGTCCCGGCGTTCGTAATTGGACCGCACGGTGTTCTCTCGCTCCTATCACCGGCCCCTTGACCGGCGCCACGGGAAGTTTCACGATAACGCGACTATCGAGCGATACATCTGGCGGCGCTGCCTTTCTCTTTGGCAGCGCCACCGGCACGCGCATTGAGCTGGGAAGCGTACAAGCAGGCATCACGTTCGCCTTATCTCCAACTGCCCAGACAATCGGGCTTAGCGCGGGTGTTCAGAAAGCAGCGTTGGTGATCGGCGCGGGCGATGGTGACAGCTTCTTGAGCGCGGTGCTGCCGTCGGACGGATTGCGCGCGAATTTTGATCTGACGATCCTCGTGTCGAGCGAAACCGGATTGTCGATACGCGGAGGGGCGGGCCTGGACACGACTCTTCCGATCGGGATCTCGCTCGGACCTGTGTCGATCCCGACCATGCATCTGGCACTGCTTGCAGGAGCGAGCGGGCTTTCGTTTGAGACCTCGGCGAGCATTTCGCTGTCGATCGGTCCGCTCAAGGCGCTTGTCGACCAAATCGGGCTGCTGACAAATATTACGTTCCCATCTGGCGGCGGCAATTTAGGCCCGGTCGATTTCGCACTCGGGTTCAAACCTCCATCCGGCGTAGGCCTCTCGATTGACTCCGCGGGCGTTAGCGGTGGAGGGGTACTCTCGTTCAACTCGAGCCAGCATGAGTACAGCGGCATACTGCAGCTTAGTTTTGACGATCTGATGTTGCAGGCCTTTGGCCTGATCACCACTCAGGTTGCAGGCGGCGATGGATATTCGCTGCTGGCCATGGTTGATGCGGACTTCCCTCCGGTGCAGCTCGGCTGGGGATTCACACTCGACGGAGTGGGAGGCCTGATGGCTGTGCATCGCTCAGCCGATGTCGATGCGCTGCGCGCCGCTATGAAGTCGGGCAAGCTTGCCCTCATTCTATTTCCCACGAGTGCCATCACCAATGGGACGCTAATTCTGGCCCAGCTCGACAGCTTGTTCCCGACAGCTCCTGGCCGCTTTCTCTTCGGACCAATGGCGCAGATCGGGTGGGGCACCCCGACCCTGCTTACCGCTTCGGTGGCGGTGATCCTCGAGCTGCCTGAACCGGTCGAGATCATCCTGCTGGCTAACCTGACAATGAAGTTGCCGAACCCATCAGCGCCGTTGATCCATGTGAACATGGATGCGCTGGGCGTGCTCGACCTGAGCCAGGGCGAGCTCTCGCTCGATGCTTCTCTTTACGACTCCAAGCTGATCACTTTCACGCTGGCCGGCGATATGGCTCTACGTGCCAACTGGTCGACCAATCGCGAATTCCTGTTGGCCATTGGAGGCTTCCATCCGCAGTTCTCTCCTCCCGCAGACTTTCCGACGCTACAGCGAGTCACGATCGACATGCCTTCGGGCATCGTGACCAAGCTGCGGCTGGCCGCCTATCTCGCTGTCACTTCGAACTCGCTGCAATTTGGCGCGCAGCTTGATGTATACATCGGCGTGTCAGGTTTCGGGCTGGCCGGCAATCTTGGCTTCGATGCGTTGCTGCAACTCGAGCCGTTCCATTTCGAAGTCGATATCTCGGGCTCGATTGCACTGACCGCCGGCGGCGATGACCTCATGTCTGTCTCGCTCGATGCCACGCTCACTGGGCCGGCGCCCTGGAACATCGCAGGCAAGTTCAAGATCCATGTCATCTTCTTCGATGTGCACATCTCGTTTTCGCAATCCTGGGGCGAAGATGCGCCGTCACTGCCGAGCACAACCATCGATGTTGGTACACTGCTCAACACAGCACTCGCCGATCCACGCAATTGGGACGCGCAGCTGCCGGCGGACTTCCCTCCATTGGTGCTAACTGCAGGAACGAGCGATAGCACGACCGTTCTGGCCCACCCGATGGCCCAGTTGCAGGTGCATGAGAGCATCGTGCCGCTGGATCTGGCGATCACCCACTTTGGCTCCGCGGTGCCTCAAGGAGCGAACGAGTTCTCGATCACCGCGCTCTATATCGGCACGACCCTGGTCAGCACCCAGGTTATCCAGGATGACTTCGCACCAGCACAGTTCTTCGACCTGAGCGATACTGACAAGCTGGCGCGGCCTTCGTTCGAAGAACACGATGCCGGCGTCATCATGAGCGGCGACCTGTTTTCCAGTGGTAACTCGCTGATCAAGACGACAGCGTTTGAAAACTCCTTCATCGATGTGCCGGGACAAATCCGTCAGGATCCTGCTCCACCCGCGCCCTTGCCGTGGCACACCCTGCAGGGCATTCTGCTATCCGGCGCAGCCGGCAGAATGGCCATAACTCAATCCGGCAACCGCCGCTTCACCTCTCCCGGCAAGCCGATTCGGGTGGCTGAGCCCGCTTTTGCGCTCGCCGATACCACCTCTCTCGCCCAGGTCGGGACGGCGCCTGCTGGTGGCACGACCTACAGTGACATCCAGGCTGCACTCAATCAACAAATCGGTATCAATCCTACGCTTAAGGGAACCCTGCAAGTTGTCCCAAACTATGACTTGGTGGCTCAATAATGGCGACTCCCACCGTAGCGATGTATGCTCTGGTCCCCTGGATCCGAAAAGGACTCGCATCCCAGATCGCGGGCCAGCAGACCGCAATCGAAGCAACGCTCCCGATCGCTCTGACGGTGAATGGCGCGACGGTCAATGGGCCGACGGTCAGGCTTCTCGGGCCAGGTGATGTCACTTCGATCGATCCGCGGGCGTTCATCCGCACCGAACCCACCGACGGAGCCGACAATTTTGAGCCGAACTATCTCGCTGCAGTCGACCTGGCTACGCCGGATTTGCCGTGGATGTTTACGCAGTCTGTGCAGGCGAACGGCAGGCTCCAGCCCTGGATATGCCTGGTGGTGCTGCCGGAGGGCGATGGCGTTTCAATCACGCAGCAGGCAGGCGGCGTCTCGGTTTTACGTATCGATGCGCCTCTCGATCCAGTGAATGAGTTGCCGGATATTACTGAAATCGATATCTGGGCGCACGCGCAGGCATCTGGGCCATCTCCGGATGCGACGCAGACGGCGAGTTGGACAGCCGCACTCAGTCAAGGCACGACTCTCACCGTCGACCAGCTTCAAACTGCTTTCGAAGCGAATACCGCAGCCAGCCTCTCTCGGCTCGTCTCGCCGCGCAAGCTCGAGGCGGGCACGACTTATATTGCCTGCGTAGTGCCGACCTTTCAAGCTGGCGTCAACGCGGCGCTGGGAATCCCTGTGGTTGCGAACGATCTGTCGCCTGCATGGGACAAAACAATCACGGCGCCCTTCAGTCTGCCGGTCTATTTTCAATTTCGCTTTCAGACGGGACCTAGGGGCGACTTCGCCTCACTGGCCACCAAGATCGGACCTCCGACGACGCCGGTGACGGTCGGCACGCGCGCCATGGACATCAGCAATCCTGGCTTTGGCTTGACGCCATTGCCGCCCCCGGGCGCGAGTCTGGGACTGGAAGGGGCACTCACCGCATACCAGATGCTGCCTGCGACAGATCCAGCGCCCTGGCCTGACGGCATCGAAGACGCGTACGTCGCACAACTACGGGGAGCCTTGGATCCGCCTGAGGTCGCAGCAACTCCACCGGCGTCATCACCTGGCCCAATTGTTTCGCCACCGACTTACGGCAGTACCCAGACGGGCGTCAACCTGCCAGCGGGTGGCCAGCAGCCGATATGGATGGGAGAGTTGAACCTCGATCCTCGCTCCCGTGCGGTCGCAGGCGTAGCAGGACAGATAGTGCAGGCAAATGCGGAGGCGATGGCGGCCTCGGCCTGGACCCAAACCGGCGAGATTCGCAAGGCAAATCAGCTTTTGCGACAAGGCCAGCTGGCGCGGCAGGTAAGTGCCTCGATCAATCAGCGCCATTTGCAGACCGTGGCGCAGGACGGAAGCTATCTCCAGATCACGACTCCGGTTCACAGCCGCGTGAGCCTATCGTTTGCAGGGACCACCGCGACTTTATCTGGGCATATTCAGGCAAGCATCATGCCTGCGGGTGCAATTTCGGCTGCGATGCGCAGACTCACTCGACCTCGGGGTTCTCTTGGGCGCCAACTCACTGCCGGCGGCCCACTGCAAATCGTAGAACGGCTGAATATTCCCGCCGCTTCCGGCTCGAACGCACTGGTTGTTGCCGGTCCAGCACCAACCCCGGCCGGCATGTCGACGATTGAAAACGTCCTCCCCGGAGTTCAACCAATCAAGCTCACGCCAGTGGCTCTCAAAGGAGCTCCTGGCTGGAAGGTCACAGCGGTGACCACGGTAGTAGTTTCACCGACAACGCCGGTGGAGGCTTCTGACAAGGCGCTTGTCGAGGACAAACTCGATCCCAGGCTGCCAATTGGAATTACTCCAGTTCCGGTCGGCCCTGGCCATGGGATCGGCCCTGATCCCATACCAGCCCCCACTCCCACACCCGCTCCTGTGCCGACCCCTGTCCCGACCAAAGTGGTTACCTGGCAGGGAGATCCCACTGTCCCGGTTCTTCTGCAAACTGCTCTTCCCACTATGCCGCCACCATTGATATTTCCTACGGACAGTGCAACGCTCGCTACGATGCAGAACAACTTTAGCGTCGCCGCCATGGCCATCAACGGCCGTCTCAGCGTAACCTTGCCTCCGGCCGCGACTATCCCTTCGCTGGGAGGGACACCTGCGCTCACACCGGTCCGCACACAACTGAGTGGAGTGCTGGACCCCGAGATCACGATTCAGGCTCGGCTTGCGGCACGCATTCCTTTGAGCCAGGCGACTGATCCCCTGCACGCGCTGAGCGCCGTACCGCAATTCAGTCAGGCGATGTATGCGCCGCTGGCAGACCTCTCGCCGGAATGGATGCTTCCTGAGATATCGACCGTACCCCCCGACTCCGCCATTTTGCTGCAGACCAACGCTCGCTTTGTCGAGGCCTATATGGTCGGCTTCAATGAGGATTTCGCGCGAGAGCTGTTGTGGCGGGGCTTCCCTGCTGAACGGACGCAGACGTGGTTTCAATATTTCTGGTCGGCGGGCGGTGCAGTCGACATTCCGCCTATCGCCCAATTTGACCCTGCGGCGATCTCGGCGATCACACCCAGGACCACTCCGTGTCAGGGCGGGTCGCCTTGTTGATTCGGGCCAACCTTTTTATTCGCTATCCCAATACCGTGGTTTCGGCAATCAAGGCCCAGTGGAGCGGAGACGCCGCTAACCCCGTCGCGCCGCGAGTTCTCGTGCACACAAATATTCCCATCCTTCCAGGGTCAGATCGGAACTGACATCAATTTCTTTGGCTTCGACCTTAATGACCCCAATCCATTCGGTTCGGACAATCCGGCGGACGGAAAGCCGGGCTGGTACTTCGTGCTGGAAGAGCACCAGACCGAGCCGCGCTTCGGTTTGGAGCCTGCGAAGAGCACAAATACCACTCTCACCTGGAATGACCTTAGCTGGCTGGACCTTCCCGACGAGACTTTCTTGAATGCAGCGACGGCCCCTGCTTTCAACTCAACTGAACCGGTCCAGTGGAGCGAGAGCGCTGCCGCCATGGCATACATCCTGATGCGCAGACCTGCGCGGTGGCTATGCACGCCAAAGCCTTCGTGAGAGGAGGTGCAATCGTGAGCACCGGCACAACAACGACTCCTCCGTTGCTTTACCTCGCACGGGGCACCACTGACCCGACGGTCTTTTTTGTGCAGGACAACACCTTGCGGGCGATTCCGGACGCTGGACCCTGAAGTACCTAATGGCTCGCCCAAACCGTATTCACCGATGCGCAGATGGCAGCCTTTACTGTGGGCCAACCGCTGCCAGTGAGCGGACCGACAATCGATTCAGGTTCCCTCAATTTTGGGTCCGCCTTTTCCGTCGGAGCACTACTACGCGATGTTCGGAGGACAGCTTCGATCCGTTGACACCCCGACGATTACGGCGATGGAAAATACCGGCGTGCAAATGAAGACCATCGCCTTCGACGATGCTCTATTGATTCCGGATGGCGATCCGTTACCCACGCGCCAGGACGGCACCGTCTATCAAGGCTCGGGCGCAGTCTTCGCCTGGCTGCTTGCCGGCGGATACCGCACGGCCATGCCCGACGCGACGTCGTTGCTCTACTCGGGCCACTGGACGGCAGCGCCTAGCCATCTCGGCGGACGTCGGCGAGGTTGCCGTCCTTCACGTCCTGCCAGATCGTCCAGCTGGCCTCGGCTCCGACGTTGAAGACGAAGTCGACGAGCGATGCGCGCTGATGGTCGGCCAGCTTGCCGAGCGGCTCCTCACCGCAGACGCCGATCAGGCGCTTGTCGGCGATGGCCAGGTTGGTGAGCAGGTCGCGGTCGGCAACCTCCTGGGTGATCGTGACGCCCACCGCGCGCCGGCGCGGTTGCCGTAGCCGTCGGTCGCGATGCCGGCGGTGTCGAGGTAGCCGACGAGGCGGCAGCCCTCCAGGGTCTTCACCAGGCCTTCGGCCAGGTCCAGATAGGTCATGGGGTTCTCCCGTTAGCCCACAGCGGCGCGACGTCAAAATATCAGATCACTTCAGCATACGCCTACCGAATTTACAATGGTTCTCTTCTCCAAATTTGGTCGTATCGCTATAGGTCATGTCTACAGAATAGGTCATATCTCAGAACTTTTGCTATAGATCGACCCAAGCCAATATACATTTCAGGTTATCAAACGGCCTACGAGTCTAGAGGTGCCTTTGAAGTAGAGAGAACTAGGGAACAACATCATTGAAACACCTGGCAGAGCCATTTGGCTTGAAGTAAGCTCGAAGAATATAGCAGAATCCTCCCAGTTCTTTTCTTCTTCGCCCTCGCCCACTTCGTCGACAGCCAATGACATGCAGTGATCTTAAGTGCTGCGATCTTATCTAATCAAATTTCGCGACAGAACGCGATACGCGACTTATTCGTGTCACTCTATTTTCGACAACCGTTGGTTTGCCAATTCCTCAGTAAAAGTAGCAATGGCCAGCTTCTTTCGTATCAAGGCTCGCAAAAGAGGCTGCTGCGGCCAATGGCGCTTCATCATCAAAGGCGCCTCCTCCCAAAGAGAAGCAATGCTGAACCAAAAACAGGCACATAAT
>CAVQZQ010000019.1:0-36783 GCA_963718435.1 uncultured Acidobacteriota bacterium
TTACGGCGTTAGTACTGTTCGTAAAGTACTCCCAGTTGGCCACCATGCCGTCCTTGGAGAAGTTGTAATCCTTTCCTCATCCTGAAGTTCCTGAAGTGCCAAAAGACGATCCCGACCGCGATTGTAGACCCGTTGATTTACAAGGTCATCCGTCACGGAGATAGCCGGAGTCTGATCATCTGCCGATCCTAATCTGTTCTGTCTCGTTGATCATGTCGCCGAGCGCGAAAAGAGCTTTGGCTTTGATGCAGTCCCTGCAGCCGTCGCGGCCGCGGGGTGGAGTGTCGGATTCCCACAGCTTCTTCGCTGTTTTCAGAAGGGGATCAAGAATTCGAAGATGACTTCGAATTCAAGCGGCTTGGGCACAAACGGAACCCAAACCTTTCCCTTTCTCGTAATGATCAGCCGGCGCGTCGATCACCTCGGCACGCTGGACTTCCCAATAGAACAAGCCGATCTGGTCACTTCGCCGAGGCCTAACCCGTTTTCGGCGATGTCGGCATAGCCGATTGTCTGCGACCTATAGATGGGGAGGAAAGGATCTTCCAGGCCTTTGTTGGTCGCCGTTTTGTGATCTATGACACACTGGGACCCATCAGCCAGAGTAAAGATTTCATCCGGGACTCCGTAGAGAATCACGCCGCTCTTATGCTCGTAGCGGAACTTCGACCAGTGCTTGGGAAACTCAGTCCGAGATTTGATCGAGCAGAACGGCGAGAATTCCTTCGGCAGGCACCCATTCTTCTGAAGGTGCTGCCAGATTTGCGCCTCCTGGATCTGCTGCATGTAGGTCCATAACGCACCGCCTCCGTGATCAAACGGAGGGTGGAACTTCATGCGGATGAGGGTCCAAAAGCAGAGTGCGCAGAAAGTCTCGAGCATCGTGAGGCCAAGATTGCGTGGCGAAATCGCAAGAACAGTATCCATAGTTATTCTCCTGATTGAAATATGCTGATTACAGTGTGCCGTGCGGGTGGGATATACCAAAGGCAGCGTCTATTTGAATGCTGAGGGCCAGCGGGAGATCGGACTCCGCCTCATTACTCTCTAGTATAGGAATTCTCGCTCCGGGTTATCGTAGGCTCAGTCCATTCGTACAGGGGTCCGCGCGCGACGCGAAGATTCAGTGCCCATCCGACATGGCCACGGAGAATTTGAGTCAATGTCTTCGACTCAATCACGAAGAATAAACCAAGCCCAGCCTTGGTGTACTGCCGCGTGATTTTCATGGAGGCGAAATGTCCGGATCATTTGAGAAGGATCTGTCTGGTGATAACGCTGCGCGGGTGATTCCGAGGGACTTCCCCCTCGAAAAATCGAGGGGGGATGCTCAAAGCGTGGAAAGTCCGGTTGTGGGCTTAATCGTCCTGGGGCTTCAGAGGGTAACTGCGGAAGTCGTACAGCATGCCCTTTGAAGTCCGGCGATCGTGGGTGAACCGGCGAACCAGCGCCTCCCCATCGTCTTCCCCGAAAAGAATCTTGAGGGATTCAACGCTCTTGTTGGCGTTCACCACGATCTGCCCACCCTGCTCATAGACCTCGTTGACGATGCCGAACAGGTTGGCGGCCCGGCCCCTGGTGAGGTTCGGAATCTTGTCGATCTCCTCCAGGAACAGTCGGGGTACAAGGCCTGCAGCGATGGCTTCGCGAACCTTCCGACGAGACACAATCGGCTCTGGAGGGTCCACGTAGCTCTGGTTACCATCGCCATCGGTGATCTTCAGTTCCCGCTTGCGGTCGTAGTCGAGTTCCTGCTGGAGGTAGTCCATGACCACCACCCGCCAGACCGACTCGGTGCTGGACTGCTTGATCCATGCCCGTTTGGCCCAGTCAATCAGCGCAGCGCTGAACAACGCTGTGGTGAACACCGTCTTGCCGGTCTGCGGAGGGCCAACGAAGAGGAAATTCTTGAAGGGGTTGGCCTGCAGTTCCTTGATGACGTCTGCCTGATCAGGGTCCAGCAGCCGAGAAAACTTGCTGGGTTCCAGGCTCGGCAGCAGGAACTGCTGGTAGGCCTTGGGCACCATGGCACGCGGCCCGCTCCACCGGGAATAGAGCTTCTCGTACATCCTGCAGCGGCAAGGAAAGCGACGCCGGATCAGAACACCAGTATCCCCACCCTTGAGCGGCAGGGTAACCATGCGGCCGGACGAGTAGCGGTCCGTGGTTTTCCATCCGCACCAGGGGCAGTCGATTCGGCGTAGACCAATGGCCTCGCCGTGCTCGTAGGAGGAGGCGCTGGGTTCTTTTTCCAGTTTTATTAAATCTGTTTCCACGAACAGCTTGGCCAGAACTTCTGGGTCCCGGCCTCGGGTCTGGCCATAATTCTTGGCGCAGGTCACATCGTACGAACTGATAGTCGGCAGTTTTGAATAGTCCATGATTGGCTCCTTGGTTAAGGGTTGAGGGGTTACGCAGACTTGCCGTCTGCGCCGGTCGCTGCTTCATACGCAGCGGTAGCTCTGGTCAAAAGGTCTTCAGCCGCTTCGAGGGCCGATGCAGCGCCAACCGAAGCACGGAGCGAGTGCAGCTTGAAGGCACCCTCGTGCGCTTTAACCGCGCACTGGTAAGCTTCCGTGGCCTTTCCCGACACATCGGTTTCGCCGGCTGCAATCGCAGCTTCCAGTTCGCGAAAGAGGGCGGATGCATGCATCCCGAGCCGCTGGTTATCGCAGGACATCTGGCGAAGGGCGGCTTTCTCGGTCTTCGCGGCGACCTGGGGCTGCAAGGCATTGAATGCGACTTTGAAGTCGGTAAACTTCCGCACCACCGTGGTGACTGGCGACTTGAGGACTTCGTTCCACCAGTACGGGTTTTCGGTCTTGACCGAAGCCAGAACTTGTTTGGCGGTCTCGAGGTCGGTAGCGGCAAGGACCGGGGCTAGGATGAGGCCGTCCCGCTCCAGGTTGGAGCCGGGGTTGCCACGGAGGGTTTCGAGGTACTCAGCCAGCTTGAACGCGTCCTGGTACTGAGCCGGTGTTGCGGGAGGAGCAGCTTTTGTTGTCACAGGAGAGGGTTGCGAAGTCGGTGTTCGCGCACTTGGGGGGATCTGCGCGGGAGGCGTAGACTGGGTTGCCGAGGGTTGGTTGAGTTGGTTGACTTGTTCAGCGGCGTACTCAGCATCGGTTTTGAAAGGGATCACGGGATCATCCTCCTTGGCGTGAGGTTGGGGTGGGGTGGTGGAGGGACTTGCTGAGAATTCCTCACCAGCGGAGGGATCGCGGGAGGGTTTCATAGAGAGTGTTTCTACGTTGACTTCTGCCTGTTCAGTTTTAGGTGTTAAGTTATTACCTTTTTTAAGAACGTAGAGGTTCGTATCGGGCGCGGATGAAGAGCGGACTTCGCTCAGAATGACATCGGATTGATCGCGGATTGTGGTCACGATCATCGGCCATCTGCATGCCTTTGCTATTAAACCCCTTAAGGGCTTTCGGGCGGATTTCGATATCGGCCCTTTAGGGATTCCAAGCGCCTCTTTTGTGGCTGCCAGGTCCACGCGTTTTTCGACTTTGGTGACACCGTCATTTTTGTAGTAGAGGGGGTATTTATCGATGACAATTGCGTAAAGTCGGCTGTAGCCGTTGGCATCGAAGTCGCGCAGAATGTGGTTCTTCGCTTCCAGCCCATCAAGCGCATCTTTCATGGTGTGCGCGTGAGGCATATGAAGAATATCGGTGAGTTTGCCGTTACTCCCCATCCACGTGCCTGTGTCGAACCGGGCGATCGTCGCCATCACTAGGAAGGCGTAACCCTCTGCCCATTCAACGTCTTTTTCATTGATGTGATCAATGAACGCCCTGCGTATTTGTGCGTAACCACCTTCAAACTCCCCCACGAACCCCTCCACTTTCTGACTGGCCTATTGGTCTATACAGAGGTGGGCGCGATTTCGCGGGTTTTTTCAGCAAGAAATGTGATATTTACCTTCCCGGCTTCCCAACCCTCGGTGTATGGACACCGCCGAAATCCCTCTCCTGCACTGCAAAGTCCGGTTCCGCAGGCTCTCCTGGCGTGAAGAATTCGCCCCGAAGCCGGACAAGAACGAAGACCCCACCCTGAATTTCCTCGCCCACGCCATGGTCGAAGTGTCCGGGATGGAGCCGATCAAGGATGCCGCCGCAGCTCTCCAGCTCCTCAAGGCGCTGCCTCCCGCGATTCGCAGCCGGGTCTGGCTCATCTACCGCGGCGACATGCCCGAAAACCGGCGCTTTATCACCAAGGGGCTGTACCAGACACCCGAACCCGCCGCTTTCAACCAGCGAGTCAAGTTCGAGGAAGAAGAACGGGCGCACAGGCCGATGCCGCCACCCGCCAAATGGAATCCCGGTTCGGGGTACAGGAGTTGCAGGAGGCGCAACAACTCGGTCAGCAGTTCATTGCGGACGCCCGGCGCGGAGGGAATGGTCGCTGCGAAGTGGACAGCACTGGCCGCACATTCTGGCTTGTCAATGTACCGGAGGTATCTCGTGTCACCACTCGCAGAACAGGGAAGCCATCGCCACGCCTCGTTGATGACTGCGCGAGGCTGGTCCAAAAGGTCCGCGGCACTATCTGAGCCCTGAGGTTGGCGACATCAATCGTGAAGGAACTCTCCAGAATTATCCAGCCATTCCTCGGCAAGAGGTTCGGGGTGCGCCGCCGTGGCGGCAAAAGCGGGGGTACTAACCCTTCCCCCGTACCCACTGACCCGCCCTCGCTCGTGGAGGGTCTTGCCGGACGGGAAAACCCTCCAGAGGGCTTAAAACAGGGGATATCGACTACCTGCCGATTCTCGCCGCGACTGCTGCATGGCCTACGTAACCTCATTCGGTCGGCGTTTTTTGAGGGGACAGAGCTAGGGGTACTCAGGTTTCGTTCTCGTCGCAGTTGGCTCCGCGCCAGAGCCTCGTAGATGCCCTTGCAGGAACGGGCACCATCTCCTTTTATGGCTAGAGGATTTGAAGTCACTTGTCGATCCGGTGCTCCTACTCGGTGATACCGGGCTGTCAGTAGTTCCGTGAGTTGTCGTGAAGTCGAGGTCGCGCACTGGAAATTAAGCGACCTAATTGGATATCGGCGCCGCGGGCGCACTTACGATAATCGGCGTGGAGTCACTTACTCAGGGCATAAGCCACGCCGCAAAAAGGCAGGCAGGCTTCGTCGGGATTAGCCGGGTAGTGTTTTGCCTACTTCACTCGATCCTGAAAAAGTGATTTTAGGCAGGTAGAAGTTCAGTATTTCGGTCTTGGGACCCTTTCAGATCTATCCAGGCGTTCCATACCTGCATTAGGCAGTATAGAAAAGTGCGCCAAAAGGCTCTGAGGAGCTTCTGGAAGTTCATCGCGGCGGCTGCCAAAATCGCGTTGATCTCATTTCCGGCAGTACCCTTCAGCCGATTACGTTCCAACCTGTGTTCGTTCTTCAGATGTCCGATGCTTGGTTCGACCGCGGCACGGCGTTTCATCCATCGCCATCGCGCTTGCGATGTACGCCCTCTTCGTCTCTTGTCAACATGCACGGTGACCGCGCCGTCATAGTCGTGGCCTCGATAGCCCATATCAACGTACGCTTCGCTCACCTGGTTGGCGATCAAGCTTTCGACTTGCTTCATCTGGGCAGACAGCGTGTGGCCGTCATAGGGATTTCCAGTGAAGCTCTTCACGCCGACGAACCATCCACCACGACTGGTTACCGCGACACTCACCTTGTTGCCAAACTCATACGGCTTGCCCGCCTTGCCCTTGGCGATGCACTGCACTTCAGGTTCATGCACTGAGTAAATCTTGTCCTTGTCTTGCCTCTATTGTTCGTAGATTCGATGCGCCGTCTGAAGTAACTTGTCGAGCTTCACGGAGGGTTCTTCGGTCTGTCGCTCGACTTCCCGAATAACGCGCCCCAGTTGGGTTTTCAGTTTGCGCGTGCAGGCACGAGCGCGTTTCATCTGGCGGGCATGGGCATAACGGCTGGACTGCATCAGCAGGCGGCGGCCCACATGCCGATAACTCTGCTTGATCGTCAGCCCTTCAGCACGTGCGGCCTTTACCACCGCTCGCGCATGCGCTGGTACAGCCTGGCATCGGTGGGAAAACGAATAGCCTTGGTCTCGACCGTCGTATCCACGTTGACGCGCCTTAACTCAGCAGGACGAATCACGCGCATCTTCATGCCCGCTTCAATCGTGGCCCGCAGCATCTGCTCGGCCCCGGCATCGCCCAGACGCTTGCGCCAGCGCGTCATGCTCGAAGGATCGATCGGCATCCGATGCTGAAAATGCGTCATGCCACTGAAGTGCTGCCAGTAAGGGTTTTCGACCCATAAGGCAACAACGTCTTCATCGCTCAGACGCAAGGAGGGAGGGTGCCGTTGCTCTCTCCGGAGGAGAGGTCGGGTTTATCTGAACGTAGTGAAGAAGGGGGAGCGAAGCGGCAGCAGCGAGCGTAGCGAGTTGGGCTTTGCCTGCGCAGCAGTAGTACCCTTCCCCTAAGTACCCTTCCCCTAAGTACCTTTATATATAAGTACTATTATTGACTCACATTGATACATGGCCTCGTATCACATTGATACGTAGCTACGACTCACATTGATACGTGGCCACGACTCACATTGATACATGGCCACGTATCACATTGATACGTAGGTTCCTGCCACACCATCCAATTTTGAGTGGGTGTTTAAGGCTGCCCACCCAAAATTGGGGTACCACCGAACAATTAAACCAACTAAATTGTATCGGCCATCACAGGTCATGACTCAGAAACCCGCGAAATCGCTTTCCCGGCTGTATTACCTATCAGGAGCCAAAAACAATGACCGCACAGACTCGGCAGCGGGATGCAACATTCCAGAACATCCAACAGGAACTTCGGCAACTCACACGCGCAGCGCAACTGCTTAAAGACTCACCTCACGCACCAGTCAGCATCCGGGCCAAGGCGGGGTACACCTACCAGACCGTCCTCTGCCTTCTGGAAGCGATCAGCGACAGCGGCTACGTTCCCGACGACATCGAAACGAACCTCGCCAGACTCGCCGAAAGATTTGACGTATGAACGATCGACTGCATGGTGGCGCAGTAGCCATGGGCGAGATTATCCCAATGAACGAAGAAGTCATGGTCGCCGTTGCAGAAGCGGAAGAGGCACCCACCAAGGGATGCAACTACGACCTCTACAACTCGATCGACAAGCTGCTGCCGCTCTTCGCGCTGCCCGCGATACCACTCTTCAATGAGGATGGGAAACCGTCGATGGTGGAGGGGGAAGTTGACGGCGTACAGATGATGGTGCAAGAGACGATGCCCATCGATCTGCTCCCTCGCGACTTTCTCGTGATGCGGTGCATCGCGCTCCATGAGAACTTGAAAATTCTGCGGCTGATCGAGGAGGGCAAACTGCCGGCAGATCACCCCGCCACGATCCTCGCCTGGACGTGGGTTTCTGAGGACACGATCGCTGCTGAGTGTGGCCTCTCGCGCAGCACGGTGGCGCGGACCATGGAGTCGTGCGGTCCGGCCAAGCTGGCTGCCGTCTCGCCCCACAGGAAGGTCGGAACGGAACAGCGGTCGGTGGGACAGGGGTTTATCGACACCAAATTTCGGGGGTACGGGTCGAACAACAATAAGCTCTCGTATTACCGGCGCATCAACCGCGACTTCCTTCAGATGATGGAGGCGTACCTTCCCACCCATCTGAAGGTGATGGCCGAGAAGCGGAGCAGCGAGGACCTGGACAACATCGCCAAGATGAAGCGGCAGATCAGGGCGCTGTTCGAGCAGGAAGGGCTGGAGAAGCTTCTTGAGGAACGGCGGGCGGAACGAGCCGCGTAACGGTTTTTGGAGGGATTATGAAGTTGAAGGACGTACTGGATCGGCTCGTGAAGGCCCAAGGTGATGGCGACTTCATCGAGAACAGCAACGCGGAGATGCAGGAACTGCTCGGCGTCAGCCACAACACCTGCGACAAGTACATGCGGGAACTGACTGAAGTCGGTCTGATCACCCGTGCCACATGCCACGGCAAGGTCGTCCGGACACGCGTTGGAGCCGGTGTGTTGTCGGCACCGTTGTGCGTGCGTGATGCCATGATTGCCGGGCGCCTCGACCTGGCGCTGTCCATGGTTCTCAGTGATCTGGTCTACCATAACGAGAGTCCTGGTGGTGAGGAGACTGACAAGTGGAAGTCTGCGCGGCCAGAGTGGCTGGTGTTCGCACCACGGTTCAAAGAGCTCCTCACACGTTACGAGTACGACAGGATGGCTCAAGGAATGATCCACGCACTGTGGCATGACGAGTGTGATGGCGATGGCGCGTTTCGGGATGCGAACGTCTATGTGGATGGTGTCTGCGACGGTGAGATTCTCGCTCCGGAGATTCTGATTGAGAACGTCTGCAGGAACATGGGCAAGTTCATTGCCTCCATGGACGCCAATGCCATAGAGACGGCTGAGTACTATCGCTCACATGACCGCGTCGGCTACGACTACACCCTTCAACCTTCAGTGCCTATCTACCTGTGCGTGTTGCCGTGCACCGAGGGTCACATTCAAGCTACGCCGGAACAGGTGCGCAACCGCTACCGGTAATGCCCGAAAAGAAGTCACGATGCTCAGGTTCAAGGAGGACAGGGATGGAACCTTCACTGTCAACAGGACACTCGTCGTCGGGCATGGCCTAGCTAGATTTCTTCGACCCGGACTTCTCTCTTGGCATTGGTCATGGCGGCAATTTTTGCGGTCACTCTTGCATTCATGGATTGCGTGTCGGTCATGCCTCTTCCATTATTGCGCCGCGCAGAACTCACAGGGGTTGCCGTCTTGGAGTAGGGTCCGGTGAGTCCTTTAGTCACAGATAGGCGCCTTACACGGTTCAGGCCTCTTGGCCGTTACCATCGACGCCAGAAATCACCCTTGAGCTTCTTGAAATTCTTCTCGGCGGCAGTTCCGTGGATGAGACAACCGATGCGGAATCCAGTTGAGGGGCGTATCGTGCTCTACCTGACAGATGATGAGCGCTACGCTGCTGATGAGATCGCTCAGGTGCCCCAGATCGCTCACGATGATGTTCAGTCCGCACTGCATAACCTGGACCGACTGGAACCCGTGTGCTCTCACACGCGGCTGGTCGGAAACCGTGGTATAGAGTTTTGGCAGATTTTTTGGCATAGAGCAGAGCGTCCGGAATATTGTTCCTGAGAAAACCCGCGAAATCACAGCCAGATTAGTATTGGGAATTAGTTCCTTCGGGGTATTCCGTCGCGACAGAATTACTTTTCGCGTTGATCGACGCGTACGCGAGACCACCGAGTTGCGATGGTTTGCATCCTACCCAACCCGCTTCGACGCCGCCTGCCCCTGCTGGGACTTCATCACGGGGCGCCGTGGATCGCACGCCCACTCCGGAGTTCCGACACTAGCGCCCAACCAGCGTCGGGATAGAACTTTGATCCTGGTAGCCCGCACACACTGTCTATGCTTAGACTCCACACCGCGGCCCTCAATGCCGCTGCGTTGAAGACTCGCTGATTTCGTCGAATTCCTCAGACGCAGCATGAGAGGGCATTTTCTGTCCCAAAAGTCCTCCTACGAGCCTCTACAACGCGTCGCTGATGAGACGGTGGACCTCCACATCCTCCGTAGCGAAGCTTTACTGGAGCGTGCGCTCAGAATTGTTTGAAACAATCCAGGCTCATCCGATCGCTCAAGAAGGTGTGGGAACGCCAGAAGGCTACTCACAGTTTGGCCGGCGAAGAGACTCCGTGGCCCGTGGGGTACTTGGGTTTCGTGGCTAAGCGACGGTGCGCCGCTCGGGCCGCGTTCTTGCCAAGCTATCCAAAGATGTTTTACTGATCGCGCTCACTGTACCGAGAGCGTACGACCGCAACAGCAATTAAGGAAAAGAATTCGGAAGCTCAGATCAGATCGATGCCGGCGATGCTCAGCGCTTGAACCGCGGGCGACCTGATTGAGCCGCGTCAGTAGCCCTTGCTTGGTAGGCGCCGATGCTGACACCGATTCAACGTCGTGCCCATTTCTACATGACCGACGATGAACGGCACCCGATCTAAGAACATCGCCTGGGTGCTCCAGATCGGCCCCGCGGACACCAGCTCTTCGATGCAACCCCCGGGAACTTCGATCTCATGTGTTCAGCTAGATGGCTGGTTCCACAGGCGAAAGCCGGTCGGCTTTCTGGCGGCGGCTGTGAGCGCAGAAAATAAAGCTCCAGAAAAACCCGCGAAATTGGCCCGTCGTCAGTAGCGGCGCAGCGCTACCGAAATGGAACTTAAAGGATGAGGTGCCGTTCTCTCCACCGCACACCTCATTGCGGCGGCTTAATGAGAGCCAAACTCAATTTCTTAACCACAACGGGGTGGATTCTTCCCTGTGCTCGCTTAGAGTTTATGGCTGCTGCCCCAAAAACATTCTTTCTTGTTCTCGCCCACCCTGAGCGGAAAGTTCCCACTTTCCAGGTCGCCGGCGCGATCGTCAGGGGCTTGATGCCCGAGCTCGCGAAATGCGTGGCGAGAGAGAGAGGCTGTTCGTGCCTCTGCCGAACCCTGGCCAGGCCAGCGTGCCAGTTCACAGCGATACACCGCTGGGACGATAGCCCGTGATCTGGCTGCTGAATCCTTGCCTCGCAGGCTCAAGGCCTGCACAAGGCTGGTCAATAAGGGCTGCAGCTCTTTCTGAACAGGAGGTGGAGGTAAGGCAGCGCCGGTTGCGAACCCGCACGTCATGCGTCCGGGCTGGGCCATCCATGCACGCTCAGGCATGGTAGAGATAGCGATGAGGGGGATGAGCCGTATGTGGCGCCCACGCCGAGGTTGAGAAGGTACTGTGTCGCCGCCGCTCAAAGGCGACGTGACCAAAGTACCGAAAAATAAACCCAGGAAAAACCCTCAGAATTTCCTTCCCACCTGTATTACCTTTCATGGACAGCACCACCGCTTTGGAGCTAAGACGGGCCATTCTCTCTGCCAAGAGGTTGCTGGCCACCACCGCATGCCTAGACGTCTTAATCAAGGCTGGTCTGACGGAACCCCGTCCCACTCCACCGAAGCAGAGCTACACGGTGCGTGAGATTGCTGACCGCTGGTCGCGATCCACAGACTACGTCAGAGATTACTTCCGAAATGTACCCGGCATCCTACATAAGGATCGGCCAGCGACCCGCACAAAACACAGATATTTTTCATTCACCGTCCCCACCGCAGTCCTGCTTCGCGAAGAAGGCCGGCTTCCCCCCTCCTAGTTTTGTACGAATTTGTACGGAGCAGGAGCCAGAGTAGCCACTCTGCCAGTTTTGCCGTGTTTTCAAGTACAATAATTTAAAGAACTACTTTATTTTCAATTACTTATCGAGGAACGATACAATCCCACCTAGGCAGCCTTCGGTCCGGGCTGGGCCAAAGGAACGGGTGCACACATGGGTTATCAGGTTCTGGCGAGAAAATATCGTCCGCAGCGCTTTGCCGACGTGGCCGGCCAGGATCACGTCACGCGGACCCTGCTGAACGCGCTCGCCCAGAACCGCATCGCTCACGGCTACATCTTCTCGGGCCACCGCGGCATCGGCAAGACCACCATCGCCCGCATCGTGGCTATGGCCCTCAACTGCCGCACTCCGATTGGCAGCGAAGCTCGCCCCACGCCTGAACCTTGCGGCATCTGCGACTCCTGCATCGAAGTGCGCCAAGGCAACGCCGTTGATGTGATCGAGATTGACGCCGCCACCAATCGCGGCATCGACGAGATTCGCGAACTCCGCGACGCCGCCCGCTACTCACCTGCCCGCGACCGCTACAAGATATACATCCTCGACGAAGCGCACCAGATCACTGAAGCCGCATTTAACGCACTACTCAAGACACTTGAAGAACCACCGGCGCACGTCATCTTCATGATGGCCACGACCGAACCTGAGAACATCCCGCAAACCATCCGCTCGCGCTGCCAACACTTCAGCTTTCATGCCGTCAAGTTCGACGACATTCTCGCGCAGTTGAAGATGATCGCCACACAAGAACAAGTCGAAGCTGAGCAAGCCGCCTTGGCCCTCCTGGCCGAAGCCGGCGACGGCTCCATGCGCGATGCTCTCTCCATCATGGACCAGGCCATCGCGTCCGCTCCCGTCGAGGATGGCCGGCCAGTCCTCGCCACGGCGCAGATTCGCGAGCTGATGGGCTCCGTGCCCAACGCGGTCTTCGAGCGCCTGCTTGAGGCCGTCGCCCAGGGCCAGAGCGCCGAATTGATGGAGCAGTTGAACGTGCTGGTCAACGCCGGGCACAGCCCCTCCTCCCTGGCGCGCCAGATGGTGCGCTACCTGCGAAACGCGCTGATGGCCAAGCTGGGCGGTGAGCAAACGGAACTGTTGCAGATCTCCGGTGACGAACGGGCGCGAGCGGTGCGCACCGCCCTTCTGTTTAGCGAAGAAGAGTTGACGCGCAATTTGCAAATCGTGCTCAGAACTTTCGACGACCTGAACTACCGCCAGGAGCAGCGCTTTCATCTCGAGTTAGGCATGCTGAAGCTCATTCATGCGCAGCGCTTGCTCCCACTTGAAGAATTGCTCAGTGGCGTGGCGGGCGGCTCAAGCGCGCGCGGTGTCACCCCCGCGTCAACCCCACGCCAAGCCCCCAACCCCGTCAGGCATTCGTCATCTGCATCTGCCCCTGCTCCCACGGCTTCGACGCCTCTAGTCTCACCACCCGAATCGCATTCGCCTTTTGGTCCAGCAAATGGTGGTTGGAACTCCGGTCCTAGAATGGACGCGGCCCCGAAGCCAGCCAAGATTGATGGAGCGGTCGCAGAGATGCAGCGCCCGGCGCAGGCGCCCGAACCCGCCTCTGCAGCAAGTCCGATTCGGGAAGCGTCTCCCTTCTCCCCGTCGGCCAGTCCGACGCCTGGCTTCGCCGAATCGCTCACTGAAGGTTCCCTGACCAAAGTCCCCCAATCTGCAGCGCCTCCCGCAGTGGAAGCATCGCGCCAGGCGATCGTAGCGGCTCTTACCGCCGGTGGCCATGCGTCGGCGGCGCAGTTGCTAGGTGCGGCATCGTGGACCCAGGAAGGCTCCAGCCTCCGCATTGAAGCCTCCGGCATGGGCAAGAAGATGCTGAGCTTGACCGTCAATGCCGCGGCAGAGAAAATCATCCGCCAGGAACTGCAGAAGTTGGGTGCGCCCGCAAGGTTCCTGGTCGTTCCGGGAGAAGGACCGGGGCCTGTCGCCGCAACCAGGCCCGTACCGCTTTCCGGCAGCGTCGAAGAAGCTGCACTGGCGAATCCCTTGGTTCAGCGTGCCAGGGAAATCTTCAACGCAGAGGTTCGCAGTGTGGTGGACCTTCGCGTCAAATAACGAGGCGGCTGACCAGCCCAGCACATGACAGTTCAACTCAGGGGGGAAACAAAGCCATGATCAACCCGCTCAAGATGGGGGAGATGCTCTCCCAGGCTAACCAAATGCAGGAAGAGGTCCAGCGCAAGCTGGCCCAAACCGTGGTGGAAGGCTCGAGCGGCGGCGGTGCGGTCACCGTCTCGATGAATGGGAAAAAGCAGCTTCTCAAGATTCACATCGATCCCTCCGCGGTAACAAGCCTCAGCAGCGGCCAGGCGGACGTGGAAATGCTTGAGGATCTGGTCGTGGCTGCCGTAAACGATGCGGGGCACAAGGCAGACGACGCGATTCAGGCCAGCGTGCAGGGAATGCTGGGGGGACTCAAGCTGCCGGGGCTTGGTTGATCAGCCGCCTCCGGCGCAACGCTGACCGGAGAATGAGCCGGCGGCAAGAAACAGGTTCAGGAGGATCGCACGGTGCCACGTTATGCCGAGCCGATGGCCCGGCTCATTGAAGAATTGAAGAAGCTGCCTGGGGTGGGAACCAAAACCGCCCAGCGGTTTGCCTTCTACATTCTGCGTTCGACCGATGAGGATGCTTCTGCCCTTGCCGAGGCAGTGCATGGGCTCAAAGCTAGCCTGCGCTTGTGCTCCATCTGCAACAACGTGACCGACGTCGACCCTTGCGTCTATTGCGTCAATCCCTCCCGCAACCAGCGCCTTGTCTGTGTCGTCGAGGAGCCAACCAACATTGATTCAGTTGAGCGGACTCGCGGGTTTAACGGTGTGTATCACGTGCTGCACGGAACCCTTTCGCCGCTTCACGGCGTAGGCCCCGAGCAGCTTCGCGCCGGCACACTTCTTTCCCGCGTCGAGCGCGGAGAGGTGGACGAGGTCATTATGGCTACCAGTCCCACGCTGGAGGGTGAGGCCACAGCCAACTGGCTGGCCGGAACGCTGCGCGCCTTTCCGGTTAGGATCACACGAATCGCCACGGGCGTACCAGCAGGAAGTGACATCGAGTACGCCGACGAAGTCACCATGGCGCGCGCTCTCGAAGGCCGGCACGAGTTGCGGCCCTGAAGTTTCAAAGAACCAGAAATTAGCCCCGCAGTTTGCTGAGCAGGTCCTGGGGATGGACAGGCTTGGACAGAATCTCAAACTCGTAGCCTTGGGCCCGTGCCTTTTCAAGCAGATCGGCGGTAGCCGCCTGGCCTGAGAAAAGCAGAATCTTGATTTCCGGCAGCAGAGCGCGAATCTTGATGGCCGCGTCAATGCCGTTCAGGTCGGCCATGATGACGTCGGTGATCAGCATGTCCGGCGCATAGGTTGCGGCCAACTCGAGCGCTTTTTCACCGGAATAAACAGCGCGGGCTTGAAATCCGCTCTGGTTGAGGATCATTGCCAGCGTGTCAGCTATAATCCGTTCGTCGTCGACAACGAGGACCTTGGGCTTGAGGTGATTCTCGGACATACTCTCCTGAGCGCTCGATCGGACAGCGCAAGTTCCGGTTCAGTTCGAAGTTCCACGAAGCCATACTGGTGCGTTCATCGTGCTCCGCGTCTCTCGCGATACGCTTTATTAACATGATACGCTCTGCCGCGGCAATTCGACGAAACCTGGGAACTGGAACCACGGTCCCTCTTCTGCCGGATTCGGCGAATCTGCGATTACCGGGATAAGCCTCAACCAGAAACTGCCAATTCATCTGAAATCCATTTAGAAGTCATACACTTGCAAGATAACTGGTCGTCCCCCGATACCGGCAGACCCCCAACCGGAGAACCATTCATGCAGGAAGCCGCAATCCAGAACGGCGCCCAGAAGCCGCCCGCAGACGCGATCATTCGCGCCGAAAAGATTGAGAAGTACTATGCCCAACCCAGCGAAAACCGCATCCAGGTCATTTCGGCTACCGATCTGAGCATTGTGCCGGACGAGATTGTCGCACTTCTCGGACCCTCGGGCTCGGGCAAATCCACCATGCTGCGCATGCTCACCGGTCTGTCCCGACCCACGGCAGGACAGGTCTACTGGCACGAAAAACCCATCGCCAATGCAGACATCAACGTCTCGATCGTGTTTCAAAGCTTTGCGCTCTTTCCCTGGCTTACGGTGCTCCAAAATGTGGAAGCTCCACTCCAGGCCCGCGGCGTCCCCCCAGCCGAACGGCACGAGCGTAGCATGAAGATGCTGGATACAGTCGGTTTAGACGGCTTTGAGGCAGCCTATCCCAAGGAGCTCTCCGGCGGCATGAGGCAACGCGTGGGTTTTGCTCGTGCCCTCGTAGTCGAGCCGGAAGTGCTCTTCATGGACGAGCCATTCTCCGCGCTCGATGTCCTCACGGCTGAGAACCTGCGCAGTGAACTCCTGGAGCTATGGGCCAAGAAGACCATGCCCACCCAAGCCGTTTTCATCGTGACACATAACATTGAGGAAGCCGTTCTTCTGGCAGATCGTATCATCGTCCTCGGCCGTAATCCAGGACACATCCGAACCGACTTCAAGGTGCAACTGCCACAGCCCCGCGACCGCAAGTCCGAAGCCATTCACACACCTCGTCGACTACATCTACAAGGTGCTCACCCGGCCCGATGTAGTTCCTGCCGAGGCACCCGATCAGCAAGCCGGGCGCCGCATTCGCGACCAGCGCCAAATGCGCTACCAGATGCTGCCCCACGCACGTCCGGGAGGAATCGCCGGATTGCTTGAGCTCCTCATCGACAAGGGCGGCCGCGACGATATTTACCGACTGGCCGACGACCTGGCCCTCGAAATTGATGACCTGCTCCCCATCGTCGACGCGGCACAATTGCTCGGCTTCCTCAAAATCGAAGAAGGCGATGCAGCCATCACGGAAACCGGCAACGAGTTTGCCAACTCCGAAATTCTGCGCCAGAAAGAATTGTTCCGCGATGCTGCCGTAGAGCACATACTGCTGCTTCGCCAGATCCGGCGAGCCCTCGAAGCCAAGAGCGACCACACCGTGCCCGAAGAGTTCTTCCTCGACATGCTCGACGAACAATTCAGCGAAGACGAGTCGCAGCGCCAGATTGAGACCGCGGTCAACTGGGGCCGCTACGCAGAGCTGTTTGACTTTGACGCGGGCCGGCGCCGCTTTGCATTGCCCGACGCGCTCGAAGAGATCGCCGCCAACGAGGAAGCCGAATGAAACTCCACCCCCTAGCGCGATCGCTGGTCACCGCCCGCACCTGGCCATTCCTCATTGACTTGGGAGTGGCCGCCTGCGCACTGGCTCTTTTTATCGCCCTGGTCAGCACAGGTTCATATTGGCTGGAGAAACCTGTTCCCGTTGTGCCAATCTCGCACTCGCTCCGCGCACTGCCTGTCTACGCCTTTTTCTCCATGGTGCGCATCGGCATCGCCTACCTGCTTAGCCTCACCTTCGCCATCACCTACGGATATGTCGCCGCCTACAACCCCCGCGTTGAAGCATGGATGATCGCGGTTCTCGATATCCTCCAGTCCATCCCCGTGCTCAGCTTCCTGCCTCCCGTCGTCCTGGCCATGGTCGCACTCATTCCTGGGCATCAGCTGGGTATTGAATTGGGCGTCATCCTGCTCATCTTCACCGGTCAGGTTTGGAACCTCGCCTTCAGCTTCTACTCCTCGCTCAAGAGCATTCCGCGGGAAATGATTGAAGCGTCGCGGATCTATCGCTACTCCGCGTGGCAACGATTCTGGCAGCTTGAAATGCCTTACTCCACCATCGGCCTGGTGTGGAACTCCATCGTCTCCGTCGCCGGCGGATGGTTTGCCCTGATGGCCTGCGAGATGTTCACCATGGGCACCCGCAATTTCCAATTGCCCGGCCTCGGCAGCTATCTGCAGACCGCGGCTGAATCTGGCGACATGCGTGCTCTCGTGGCCGGCTTCACAGTCGTAATTCTCATCGTCGTCGCCACTGATCAGCTTGTATGGCGACCGCTCATCGCCTGGAGCGACAAGTTCAAGTTCGAACAAGTCGAATCCGCCGATCGCGTCACGTCTCCCGTCCTTGAACTGCTGCGACGTTCGTCGTTACTGAGCGAATTGCCCGGTCGCCTTCTTGCTCGTTTTGAAGAGCCAATCTACCGCCGCTTGGCCGCGACAGATGACTGCCGCGTCGTCCATCCCATCGACGAGGGCCCCCCGCGCCGTGGAATGTCCCCTGCTTTCTGGGCCTTGGCCGTGCCGGTAATCGCAGCAGTAGCCTGGGGAGCCCTGCAGGCTTTTCTCCTGCTCAGGACCGTGACTTGGCCGGACCTGCTGCTGCTTCTGAAAGGCGGAGGTGCAACCTTTCTCCGCGTGAATGCTGCCCTGCTCATTTCCGCCGCCTGGACCATCCCCGTCGGCGTCGCCATCGGCTTCAATCCCAAACTTGCCCGCTTCGTTCAGCCGGTTGCGCAGGTTCTCGCCTCTGTCCCTGCAACGGCTTTCTTCCCCATCCTCCTCATTGGCCTCGTCAAAATCGGTGGCGGCCTCGGCATCGGCTCCATTGCTCTGATGTTGCTTGGCACCCAGTGGTACATCCTCTTCAACGTCATCGCCGGCGCCATGTCCATCCCCTCTGACCTGCGCGAAGTCTCCTCGCTCTACCGCTTCACGCGTTGGCAACGATGGACCCGGCTCATCCTCCCCGGCATCTTTCCCTACCTCATCACCGGCATGGTCACGGCTTCCGGCGGCGCTTGGAACGCATCAGTGTTCGCTGAGTACACCCACCTACCGGGCCGCACTCTGCAGACCATCGGCCTCGGCGCCCAGATCAGTTCCGCCACCGATAGCGGCCGCTTTCCCATCCTCCTGCTCGCCACCATCTTCATCTCGCTCATGGTGGTCACGATGAACAGGCTAGTGTGGCGTCGTCTCTATCACTTGGCGGAAACCCGCTATAAACTTGAGGGCTAAACAAAGAATCCTTGCGTTATTTGTTTTGGATGTCGCTTCGCGTCTTTTGCCTTCCCCAATTCTCCATTTCTCTTTCGCTTACAATCGACTGCATGACTGGCGATTTGCTCGCGTCTCCAAACGCAGCACTGCGCAAGATCGTCCACGTGGACATGGATGCCTTCTATGCATCCGTCGAGCAGCGGGATGATCCGGCACTGCGCGGAAAGCCTGTTGTCGTTGCATGGAAAGGCAAGCGGTCTGTCGTCTGCGCAGCTTCCTATGAAGCGAGGAAATTCGGAATCCGCTCAGCGATGCCTGCCGTCACGGCAGAGCGGCTTTGTCCCCAGGCGATCTTCCTTCCGCCTGACTTTACTCGCTACAAGGCTGTGTCTCGTGCTGTGCGAGAAATCTTCCAGCGCTATACGGACATGATCGAACCTCTCTCACTCGACGAGGCCTATCTCGATGTCACCGAGAACAAAATTGGCCTGCCCACCGCAACGAAAGTTGCAATTGCGATCCGCCGGCAGATTCGTGAAGAGCTTTCTCTCACCGCATCTGCGGGCGTCGCTCCAAACAAGTTCCTCGCCAAGATCGCCTCCGACTGGCGCAAGCCTGATGGTCTCTTCGTCATTCAACCGAAGGACGTCGATACTTTTCTGCCGCCACTCCCTGTTTGCCGCATCCCTGGTGTCGGCAAAGTTACCGAGGCTCGTCTGAAGCAGATTGGAATTCAGACCGTTGGAGATTTGCGGGCATTCGAACTGGCTACGCTCGAAACACGGCTGGGGCGCTATGGTATTCGTCTCTACGAGCTCGCCCGCGGCATCGACCACAGTCCGGTCACACCGGACAGGCCAACGAAGTCCATCTCTGCCGAAGACACATTTGAGCACGACATCCCGCTGTCTGAAACCGAAGACTTGATCCGGCGTCTTGCCGAGAAGGTCTGGTTGGCATCACGCCGGGAGTCGCGCAGCGCGCGAACCGTAGTGCTCAAACTGAAGACCAAAGAGTTCGATATCCATACCCGCAGCTACACGCCTCCGGTACCTCCATCATCTTGCGAGGAACTGACGGCCATTGCCCTTTCCCTGCTCGAGCGGGTTAATCTTAGGCCGGAAAGACTCATTCGCCTCGTTGGAGTTGGATTGAGCAATTTCCGAGAATCCCAACACGCGGATCCAGTCATTGCGCTTCCATCGGTGTACACGCCTCAGACATCTTAATTGCGGTTTTCAAGTACCAAAATCCAATCCTGGGGCATGGGCAACTGGTTCGGCCGGTAGGCATCGAGAAGGATGACCTTCTCCTTTCCAAAGTCATCCCAACCTGCTCCCTTCAACTCGCCGCGATATACACCGTGCGCATCGTAGAGTTTTCGTTCCAATTGTTCGTCTTTCACCAGTTCTGCGCTCTTGCGCACTTCGAAATTGGCGAACTCCTGCGAGCCTCCCTCGCTTTTCAATCCCACGCCCCCCGCCGTCGCATCGGTGACAGGCACGATCTGCGACGTATATGTTTCGTGCCCATCATCAGCCGACACAACAGCCCATTTTCCGCGAACCTCTGCGCTCAATCGGAACTCAGACCCGAGCTTCGCCACCTGCATACTCCCGAGAGGCGGGCCGTCTGTCCCCTTCTCTCGATCGATGAGATAGACGGTTTGCGTCTTTGGTGAATAAACAGCCGCGAGATAGTTATCAGGATCGTGAAAGCGGAGAACTATCTCAGCGTCCGCATCGCTGTGCGCAGTTACGCTTGCCACTAAGTTCTGCTCTGTAACTCCCTTGACCATGCTCAAGAGAGCCTTATTCGCCGATAAGTGACCCGCCTCGCGACTGCTCTTGTCTCCATAGTCGGTCCATTCCGATCTATCGCCATTCTCGAACTTGTCGCTCATCAGCACATCGCCAGGGTGGGGACGCTCGATAACCCCAAGGTCGAATTTGACCCCCAAGGTCGGCTCCCAATAGTACGCACGATATCGCACACCTTCTTCCAAACCGAGAACAGTAGGAGGAGTACCGCAAAAGAGAGAGAAACACGGATCGTAGATAACCCGCACCTTGCCCGCGACGCCTGCCGCATAGGGAAGAAACATGTTTCCCTGTTTTGCGGCCCACTCGCCCCCTGGATAGGTCCAGGTGCTTCCCGACGGTTGAGGAAACTCCGTCGAACCCGTGAGCCACGTGCCCAGTTCCGAACCGTTTCGCTCGGTCCGCGGCTCCAAAAGTGTCGTCCCGCGTGGCGCTACCCAGTCTGGATGAGCTTCGAATTGCCACCATGGAAATTGTTGAAGAAGCTTTGCGCCCAGGCTGATCTCAGTACCGCCGGGTAGATTCATTCCTTCCTTCCACGTCAGCAGAGTGTATTTCGTGCGCTGGAAGGGTTTATCCGACGTGTAAGCCTCAAAAACAGGGTTCGCACCGTAAGTAAACCCGGCAGCGCCATTCAGCATGGCGAGCCAGAATGCGGATCGCTGGAAATCTTCGAGATTAGTCCCACCGATTCCTTCATAGCCAATCTCACCGACAACTTCCGGTTTGGTCACCGACGTGCGTGAGCGGCACGTATTCAGCAACGCCACCTCAAGCGCAATGCTGGGCCATCCCATGTGGCTCGGTTGGAATAGGTCGAAATCGGTCAGCGATTCATCTTTTAAAGGTATGTCAAAAGGTGGAGGAATCTCATGAACGGTAATTGGGTGATGATAAGGATCCGTGGCACGGATGTACCGCGCAACCTCGCTCCATCCCGGGGAGCGCAAATCAAACACTAGTTTTCCGTTCACTTCAAATCCTGGATGGCTGCGACCAATCTCCTCCGGCGGATCATAAACCTCACCTCCCACAACCCAGAACACGGGATAGGCTCCATAGCGCGCGATGATGTAGCGCCAATGCTTCTCCATTTTGGCCACGCCCATTTGGTCAAGGGCCTGGTGCCATGCCCCTACGATCGCCGGCGCGATTCCCGCGTTGACCAGCAGTTGAATCCGTCGATCCGCGTAGTCAAAATATTTGGGATTTATCTGTTTGAACTCCGGGTCCCAGACGGCTCCGCCTTCGTTGTGAAAACCCGGATCAATCGGGGCTTGTTCTTCGTTTGAAGGCACAAGGCCCGCCACAATCTGAACGACCGTAAACCCCTTTGCCTTCCGATTCGCCGTCAACTCTTGAAAAGCATCCCAGCTCAATCTGTCCGACAAACCGGTCCACCACGTATCCCCCAGCCAGTAAAAGGGCGTCCCGTCGGCATGCTCAAAATAGCGTTTATTGGAACTCACACGCAGCATGCCGTGCTTCAGCAGGGGATCGGTTCCCTCATACGCAGCGATCTCCACTCGGCTCTCATGCCCATTCAGATCTGGATTGTTTCGATCGGTCGATTCCAATTTGTAGGTGTATTCGCCCGGTGTCGGCGGGCAAACCGAACGGTCCATTTGCTGCCACCGCGCCAAAATGCGGGCACCCTCCATTCTTCTCCGCCCTTGCTGAAAATGACATCGACATCCAACTCGTTGAAGGGGTCGGCATAGCTCTTGTGCGATTCAAACGTCTGTTCGAATACTCCGTGGGTAATAACTGACTTAGCCTTATCGGCGCGTATTATGCCGCCAAAACCGATGAGTAACGCAATAAGGATTGCGATTCGTTTTTTCACGCTTGCCCCTTTGGAGTTGATTAGTTCGGGTAGGTGAGAGACCCCGGGTCCGAGTTCAGCTGCATATTCATTCCACAGCAGCCGTCAAGCATTGAGATAGTTGCACGGCGATTCAAGATATGCAATGGGAATCGGTGAAGTTTACTCACCCTGCGCGAGCACGGCGCGACCTTCGCACCGGCCATCAGTGGACTTTGAACGAAGCACCAACATCTGTGTAAACTTGTGCTCAAATGGGGCGACGCGGCCAAAACGCCCGCGGTCGGAGAAGCAGATGATACGCGTAGGCTTGGTGGGATTTGGGATGGGAGCGCGTGTCTTTCATGCGCCCCTTGTTTCCTCCGTCGATGGGCTGCAGTTGGCGGCAGTTGTGGAGCGTAACTCCGATCAGGCTACGCAACGCTATCCGGATATCACTACCTATCGATCCCTCGAATCGCTCCTCGACGATCCCTCCATCGACCTCGTCGTCGTGGCCTCGCCGAGCGGCACCCACTATCCGGTTGCGCAACAAGCCTTGGAGGCGGGCAAGAACGTCGTCGTTGACAAGCCCGTCGCCGTCACCTCTACCGAGATCGCGCAATTGATGCAGCTCGCATCTTCCCGCAACCTGCTCCTTGTTCCATTCCATAACCGCCGATGGGACAGTGAGTTTCAGACAATCACGCATCTTTTACGTGAGGAATCGCTGGGTCGCCTGGTGTATGTGCAGTCCTGCTTAGACCGCTGGAACCCAGGGACCGCGAGGAAGCCTTGGAAAGACGATCCGGCACAAGGCGGGGGCACCCTGCTCGATCTTGGAACCCACATCGCCGACCAGGCCCTCGTGCTCTTTGGCAAGCCGGAGTCCGTCGGCGCCGAAGTGCTCCGTGAGCGCGATGGCGAAGGGTCTAACGACTCGTTTACCGTGCGCCTGCACTATCCGCGGTTGACGGTGGAGTTGGGAGCCAATTGCCTCTCAGCCTTGGCCCGGTCGCGCTTTCGCCTGCGCGGAACAAAAGGCAATTACTTGAAGGTGAGCGGCGATACACAGGAAGCCGCGCTCAACAAGATCACACGCATCACTGATCCGCACTGGGGCGAGGAACCACCCTCCGCGTGGGGCACCCTGGCCGTGGATGTGGACCACTGCATGATCACGCGCCCTGTCGCGCCGATTCCGGGCGATTACCGGCTCTTTTACGCAGGCGTCCGCGACGCACTCCTTGGAAAAGCGAAGCCTCCCGTTCAGCCAGTGGAGGCGTGGCGGGTAGCGCGCCTGCTCGAGTGGGCCGTTGAAAGCTCAGAGGCGCATCAAGACATCGCCTGCGATTGGAGCGGTGAGCCAAAGTAGCTGTCGCTCGACTCCGATCACGGTTCTCTGCCTGGTTCTTTCTCCATCAGCGGGACCCAAAAGCGAAATCTTGTTCCCTGGCCCGGTGTGCTCTCAACATCAATTGATCCGTCATGCGCAAGCAATATCGCACGCGCAATCGCGAGCCCCATACCGGTGCCTTGCCCCTTGGTGGGGCCCTTCCTGCCGCGATAGAACTTCTCGAAAATCAGAGGCAGGTCGACGGAATCGATACCTTGGCCATTGTCTTCCACCTCAAACTCCAGGCGATCCAGTGTCCGCCTGCTGCGCAGCGCGATGCGGCTGCCTTCAGGCGAATAGCGCGCCGCATTCTCCAGCAGATGCCGCAGTACCCGGCCCAGCAAATGTGGATCGAACCATGCAGGCTTGTCGGGTTCTTCGACGTCGATGTCCACGCGATGCAAAGCCAGGGCCGACTGCATCTGCTCCACCGCATGTTCTAGAAGCGTCCGCGTGTGCTGCTGAACCAGATGAACCTGCACGACGTTGGCGTCGATTTCGGCCATTTCCACGGCCTCCCCAATCAGTCTGTCGAGCCGCGATGCCTCCTCGTCGACAACCGAGGCGAGGTCAAGCCGGCTTGCATCGTCAAGTCCCTCGCCCTGCATCAGCGTGGTGGCCGCGGCCCGGATAGATGTGAGCGGAGTGCGTAGTTCATGCGTGAGAGAGTCGATGAGCGCAGTGCGCAGTCGCTCCCCTTCGCGTGCAGCCTCGAGCCGCGCCGAGGCCTCAATGGCCAGGGCGCGCGTAAGCGCGATCGCAACCTGCGCGCTGACGGCGGTGGCCACTTCACGGGAAAGAATGTCAGGGCGCCAACCCAAAGCTCCTACTGACCGCATCCCCACCATCAGCGCCATTCCCGTGATTTCCTCAGGCACCACTATCGTGGGCCCTTGCGCTTGGGTCAACGTTGCCAGGCTGGCCCCGATACTCATCGGCAACTCCGAGCTTGAGGCATAGAGCTGATCCTGGTCGCGAACATATAGCACAACAGCATCCAGCGCGAAGATTCGGTGAATCATGCGAGGCAGCTCGCGGACCAGGACGGCCGCTTCCTCGTGAAGCATCATCTCCTGGCTCAACGTGTAGAGTCGCTCCACGTCTTCACGTCGCTGCTCGGCCTCAGCCGTCTGGCGGCGTGCGCGCTCTGCCAGCCGCCCTGCCACCACGCAACTGGCCAGAAACGAGATCATCGCCACCCACTGTTGAATTCCGAGAATTCGAATCGTGTGCAGCGGAAGCAGGAAAAAATAATCGAATGCCACCGCGCACAGAACCGCAACATACAGCGAAGGCCATATACCCGCTTGCGCCGCAGACCACACTACAAGCACCAGAAAGACCATCCCTGCTGTGGTCGCGTTGGCCCCGGTCCACAACAGCAGAACCGTCAAGCCCACCGCGGTAAGCGTGGCCATTGTCCAGTGAAAAATCCGCCGTGAATCAGACCGCGCGTTCATCTTCCTCACCAACCGGAATCATACCGGCCCGGCCCGATGATGTAATCTTCCGATGGAAGAAGGCCACGATGCCCGGCAGAATTCTGGTGATCGACGACGAACCGCAGATCACGCGCGTGCTGCGTGCAGCACTCACCGCGCAAGGCTTTGACGCCCGAACCGCAAACGATCCCGAGGAAGGTGTCCGTCTTTTCCGCGAGTGGCAGCCCGATCTCGTGATCACCGATTTGATGATGCCCGGAATGACCGGCGTTGAAGTGTGCCGCGCCATTCGTGCGACCTCCTCGACACCGGTGCTAGTGCTCTCAGTTCGCGAACACGAACGCTCCAAGGTCGAGGCGCTGGATGCAGGCGCAGACGACTATGTAACCAAGCCTTTCGGCATTCAGGAGCTGCTGGCGCGCGTGCGCGCCCACCTGCGTCGCGCACCGGAGCGGACTGCAGCGGCCATCGAAGAGGGCGATTTCATCATTGACGAGCCGGCTCACACCATTACGGTGCAGGGCAAGCCCGTCCGCATGACCCCCAAGGAATTCGATTTGCTCGTGCACCTTGCCCGCCACGCGGGTAAGGTCATGACCCATCGCGCTCTCTTGACTGCTGTATGGGGAGCGCAGTCCGCCCACCAACCGGAGTATCTCCGTGTCTTTGTGGGCCAGTTGCGCAAGAAGCTGGAAAGCGAGACTGGCAAGCATTACATCCAGACCGAACCGTGGGTCGGCTACCGGTTTGTTCCCGAGGGATGGACTGGAAACGAAGAATAACCGGAGAAGAATCAGGCGTTTCTCCCCGATGCCCTCCGGCTTTATCTTTTCTTTACAAATCCCTTCTGGCAACCTAACAACGCACAAGCCAAAATCATTCAAGCATGGGAACGGGCGCCCGCTCGCTGGCATCCATCGCGCCGTTCCTCGGAGTGAAAGGACTGCAATGCAGGATGTGGTGATGTTACTGTTCACGGCAATTTTCTTCGCCCTGGCGTTTCTCTACGTCATGGCATGCCAGAAGTTGAGGTAGCCCATGGATCTCGTCTCACTTGCCGCTCTCATCGTTTCCATTCTATTGCTGGGCTATCTGACCCTTACCCTGCTCTTCCCGGAGAAATTCTGATATGTCCGCCAATGGTTGGTTGCAGTTTGCCTTCTATTCCCTGGTCCTGCTGGCGACCGTGCGTCCGGTAGGAATCTACATGACGCGTGTGCTCGAAGGGCAACGTACTTGGCTCGACCCCGTGTTGCGCCCGTTCGAGCGGCTCATTTACAGACTCTGCGGCGTGAACTCCGAAAAGGAAATGAACTGGCGCGAATACGCCTATGCCATGTTGGGCATTTCCGCCGTCAGCTTGTTGCTTACCTATGGCATCGAGCGTCTGCAAGCGTACTTCCCTTTCAATCCGCAGAAGATTGCAGCCGTCGGTCCTGATCTCGCCTGGAACACAGCTGCCAGCTTTACCACCAACACCAACTGGCAGTCGTATACGCCCGAGACCACCATGAGCTATCTCACCCAGATGGCTGCTCTGGCGACGCACAACTTCTGGTCGGCGGCAATCGGAATCGTCGTGGCTGTTGCCCTTATCCGCGGCATTAAGCGAACCACGTGCGCAACCATCGGCAATTTCTGGGTGGACATGACCCGCACCCTGCTCTACATTCTGCTGCCTGCATCCTTCATTTACGCTTTGCTGTTGGTGGCCCAGGGCGTCCCGCAAAATCTGCACGCTTATATCACGGCCCATCCGATTGAACAGCCAAACCAGGTGCAGACCATCGGGCAAGGCCCCGTGGCCTCGCAGGAAGCCATCAAGATGCTGGGCACAAACGGCGGCGGCTTTTTCAATGCCAACAGCGCGCATCCCTATGAGAACCCCACGCCGTTTTCAAACTTCCTGCAAATCCTGTCGATCTTCATCATCCCCGCCGGCCTCACCTACACGCTGGGCCGGATGACCGGCTCACCAGGCCATGGATGGGCTGTGCTGGCCGCCATGTTCATCCTTTTCGCGGCTGGGTTCACCGCTGTCTACTGGGCCGAGTCGCAGCCCCACCCGATCATTCACGGCGCAGAGCAGGCCCGCACCGCAACCGCACCGGGCGGCAACATGGAGGGTAAGGAAGTCCGTAACGGCATCGCCGAAAGTTCCCTGTTCGCCACCATCACCACCGATGCCAGTTGCGGCGCCGTCAATGGAGTCCACGACAGCTTCACCCCGCTCGGCGGCATGGTCGTACTAACCAATATCATGCTCGGCGAACTGGTCTTCGGTGGAGTCGGTTCCGGCTTATACGCCATTGTCATTTTCGTCGTGCTTTCTGTGTTCATCGCCGGCCTTATGGTCGGCCGAACGCCTGAGTACCTGGGCAAGAAAATTGAATCCTATGACGTAAAAATGTCGATGCTCTACATCCTTATCTTTCCCCTCATCATTCTCTCCCTCACTGCCGTCTTCGTGCTCCTGCCCAATGTTGGGCTCTCTTCGCTCACCAACGGGGGACCCCACGGACTCACTGAAATTCTCTACGCTTTCACCTCCGGCGCCGGCAACAATGGCTCCGCCTTCGCGGGCCTCAGCGCCAACACCTGGTGGTACAACGTCTCGCTGGGCTGGGACATGCTCTGCGGGCGGATTCTCATGATGATTCCGGTAATCGCCCTGGCCGGCAATCTGGCCATGAAGAAAAGCATCCCGCCCTCCCCCGGAACCTTCCCGGTGAACACCTCACTCTTTACCGTGCTGCTCACAGGGGTGATTCTCATCGTCGGCGCACTCACGTTCTTTCCGGTACTCAGCCTGGGCCCAATTTTGGAACACCTGCTGTTGCATTCAGGACAGGTTTTCTAGGGAGCTTCCGAACACGAGGCTTTACGCGGCCCTAGCCGCATGAGCAAACAACGCACGGGGCCCTGGCCCTCGAAGGAAGAAGAAACTGTCATGGTCGAAAAGACGAGTCTCTGGAATACGCAAATCATGGGCCAGGCGCTGATCGATTCAGTGCGTAAGCTGGACCCGCGCGTCATGGTCAAGAACCCGGTAATGTTCGTGGTGGAAGTGGGCAGCGTGCTCACCACCGGCTTGCTCATCGATAACGTCGTCCACCATTCGTCCGGATTCGGTTTCAACCTGCAAATCACTCTGTGGCTCTGGTTCACGGTACTGTTCGCCAACTTTGCAGAAGCCATGGCCGAGGGCCGAGGCAAGGCCCAAGCCGATACTTTACGCAAGGCCAAGGGCGAGACCATCGCCATGCGCTACACCGCCAGCGGCGCCCTTGAAGAGACGGCCAGCGGCCTCCTCCGCGCTGGCGACGTCATCTACGTCGAGGCCGGCCATTACATTGCCGGTGACGGCGAAGTGATAGAAGGCGTGGCCTCCGTCGACGAATCGGCCATCACCGGCGAATCCGCTCCCGTGATCCGCGAAGCCGGTGGCGACCGTTCGGCTGTTACTGGCGGAACAAAAGTTCTCTCCGACTGGATCAAGGTTCGCATCACTTCGAATCCCGGCGAAACCTTCCTTGATCGTATGATTGCGCTAGTCGAAGGCGCGACCCGACAGAAGACGCCAAACGAAATCGCGCTGAGCATCCTGCTTTCCGGCCTCACCATCATCTTTCTCCTCGCCGTAGTCACGCTCCAGCCCTTCGCCATGTACTCCAAGGCGCCGCAGACGGTGTTTGTTCTAGTGTCCCTGCTCGTCTGCCTCATCCCCACCACCATCGGCGGCCTGCTCTCGGCTATCGGCATCGCCGGCATGGACAGGCTCGTGCAGTACAACGTGCTCGCAATGAGCGGCCGCGCAGTTGAAGCCGCCGGCGACGTGAACACGCTCCTTCTCGACAAAACCGGCACCATCACCCTGGGCAACCGCCAGGCAACGGAGTTTATGACTGCCCCCGACGTCACTCCCGAGCGACTGGCCGATGCGGCGCAACTTTCCTCTCTCTCCGATGAAACTCCCGAGGGCCGCTCCATCGTCGTGCTGGCCAAGGAGAAGTACAACCTGCGAGGGCGCGATCTGGCCGGCATCCACGCCGAGTTCGTGCCATTTGCCGCGCAGACCCGCATGAGTGGCGTCAATCTGCCCGGCGTGCGCATTCGGAAGGGTTCAGTCGATGCTATCTCGCGCTTTCTTGAAGAGCAGGGTTCGTCGCTGCCGAAGAAAGTGCGCGACAACGTGGAAGAGATTGCCCGCGCCGGCGGAACCCCGCTCGTTGTCGCCGAAAACTCGACCGCTCTCGGCGTCATTCACCTTAAGGACATTGTGAAGGGCGGACTGAAAGATCGCCTCGCTCGCCTGCGCGCCATGGGTATTCGCACCATCATGATTACGGGCGATAACCCGCTCACCGCTGCCGTCATTGCGCGCGAAGCGGGCGTCGACGACTTCCTCGCCGAAGCCAAGCCCAAAGACAAGATGGACCTGATCAAACGCGAACAGGGTAAAGGCAAGCTGGTCGCTATGACTGGCGACGGCACCAACGACGCGCCGGCTTTGGCGCAAGCCGACGTAGGCGTGGCAATGAACTCCGGCACGCAAGCCGCCAAGGAAGCGGGCAACATGGTGGATCTGGATTCCAATCCCACCAAGCTCATCGAGATCGTGGAGATTGGCAAGCAACTCCTCATGACCCGCGGCGCGCTCACCACATTCTCTATCGCGAATGACGTGGCAAAGTATTTTGCCATCATTCCCGCCATGTTTGCCGGCGTCTTCCCCGTGCTCGGCGTGCTCAACATCATGTTCCTGCACTCGCCGGAATCAGCCATCCTCTCCGCGGTCATTTTTAACGCGCTGATTATTGTGGCTCTCATTCCGCTGGCACTCAAAGGCGTGAAATACGAACCCAAGGCCGCAGATATTCTGCTGCGCAACAATCTGCTCATCTACGGCGTCGGCGGCATTGTCATACCCTTCATCGGCATCAAGGCCATCGACATGTTGCTGGTCGCCATGCATCTGGCGTAAACGATCGTTCTTTGAAATGAATTGGCGTCAACGGGGCTTAGCCCCTGAGGGACACTAAAATGCACTCAACCTCGACTCTTGCAACCCCTACAATCGCGCAAACCGGTTCCACCACGCATTCAGTTTGGGGAACTTCAATCCGCTTCACACTTGTTACCGCCATCCTGCTGGGCATCGGATACCCACTCGTGGTCACCGGCATTGCCGGCCTCATTTTTCCGCACAAAGCCGCAGGCAGCCTGATCCTCAAAAATGACCAGGTGATCGGCTCGGAATTGCTGGCTCAGAGCTTCACCTCGGATCGCTACTTCCATCCCCGCCCCTCTGCGGCCGGCAACGGGTACGACGCAACCTCGTCCGGCGGATCGAACCTTGCCCAGTCGAACGCCAAACTGGTTACCCGCATCCAGGGCGATATCGACAAGCTCGCAGCGGCAAACCCCGGCAAGCCCGTTCCCATTGACTTGGTGACTGCGTCTGGTTCCGGCCTCGATCCCGACATCACTCCCGACAACGCCTACTACCAAGCTTCTCGCGTCGCCAAGGCCCGCGGACTCAGCGAAGGTCGCGTGGGCGAACTGATTCAGCAGCACACCACCGGACGCACCTTCGGACTTCTCGGTGAACCCCGGATTAACGTCCTCGAGTTAAACCTCGACCTGGACAATCTCTCAAAATAGCTTTTCCGGGTTCTCCTGGAAAAGGGGGAGGATTGGGCTCCTCCCCCTTCTTTTTCGCGCCTCGCAAAAGCCATTATTTGACTGGCAACACGATCGCCTGATCGAGCGTAATCTTGCCCTCCAGTTGCGGATCCGCGGACGAGCGGCTCACGTGAATCGCAAATGTCCCTGCATCCGCGTGCCACGCAGCCGCATTGGTGTCGTACCAGGTGAACCCCCGCGGCTCCAGCGGCACGGTCACGCGGCGCGTCTCGCCGGGATTGAGCGCCACCCGTACAAACCCTTTCAGCTCCTGCGGAGGCCGCGCGACGCTGGGATGGTCCTCGCTCACATAGACCTGCGCCACGTCGGCCCCGGCGCGGCTTCCAGCGTTGCTCACATCAAAGCTGACGTTGTAAGATCCCGCTCCGGCTTCCGGATGAATCTCAAGATTCGCGTATTTGAAACTGGTGTATGACATCCCGAAGCCGAACGAGAAAAGCGGCTTGACCCCATTGTGCTCGTAGCCCCGGTAGCCAACAAAAATCTCATCCTTATAAGGGATCTTCAGCGTGCCGGCCGTGGGGTAGTAGTAGTCAATCGACGGGTTGTCCTTCAGGTTGCGTTCCCAGCTGATAGGCAGACGTCCCGAGGGGTTCACATCGCCCATCAGCACCTCCGCAAGCGCCGTACCGCCCTCTTGACCGGGGTACCAGTTCTCGAGCAGCGCTGCTACATGATCGATCCACGGTGTTACGTCCACGCTGCCGCCTGAGGTAATCATCACAATGGTGTTTGGATTGGCGGCGGCAATCTTCTCGATCAGTTCGTCCTGCCCAGGAGGCAGTCGAAATTCGCGGTCCGCTCCCTCGGTTTCGATGTCCTGGTTGTAACCCACGGCCACGATTACGGCGTCTGCCTTCTTCGCCAGGTCGATGGCCGACTGGTTTACAAATGCCCCTTCTTGCACGATGCCGATCTTGACTTGCTCCGCCCCAAACTGCGGCGGGCTCAAGATTTCAAGCACTACCTTGTGCGGCCCGGGCGTGAGAGCCATCGTCGTTTGTGCCAGCGCTGATTTTGGAATGTCAGCGTGGTCAATCGCCAGCTTGTCGTCGACCGTCAACCGATACTTGCCCTGGTTATCGACGAATACAACAGAATTCCCCGATGTCTGCGCTGTGTAGTAGCCGGTCCAGCGCGAATAGTGCGGCGTCCCCCCGCCCATAAACGCCATGATCTGGTCGGCGGTAATGCTGCTGATCATCTCCGCCATATCCGGATTATCCAGCGTGTTCTGGCCGCTATTCGACGTCGTCTCGGTGCGGGTGGCAATCGGCTTCCCGGTAAAGCTGGGGTTGTCGAATGTATCGACGGTAAGCCCAGGCGTAGATTTTCCCGGGCTCAGAGTGAACCCCGAACGCATGGCCATAACCGAAAGCTTCGGGATGCCCTGGTCGTAAAGAACAGTGGCATTCATCCCCAGCCGGTCACTGATGCCCTTCAGAGCGCTCACGTCGTAGAACGTCGGCACCTGGCCGCTGCCGCCGGCCGTTGGAATGCCGGGAGAAGCATCAGGCCCGATCACCGCGATGGTCTTCACCTTAGCTGGGTCCAGCGGCAGCAGGTCGTGATCATTCTTCAGCAGCACGACACCTTCCCGCGCTCCTTCGAGCGCCGCCTGCCTGCCCTCCTGGTTGTAGCGCGGAATGTTTTCGTCGAGCGGGTCCTGCTCCATCCAGCCAAAGCGGTAACCCACGCGCAGAACGCGGCGAATCTTGTCGTCAATCACCGATTCCTTGACCTTGCCCTCCTTCACCGCCGGCAGCAGCGTCTTCTCGTTCATGTAAATGCCGAAGGGCATCTCCAGGTCTAGCCCCGCATTGGCGGCAGCAATGCCTTCATGGGTCGCCGTCCAATCCGACATCATCACACCGTCGAAACCCCATTGCTGCTTGGCGATTTCCACGTTCAAGTGGTAGTTCTGCGTGGCATGCTCGCCGTTCAGATAGTTATAGGAGTCCATAATGGAGCCGACATGCGCCTTGCGCACCGCAGTTTCAAAGGCTGGCAGGTAGATCTCCCGTAGCGCCCGCTCGCTCACCACCGAATCAGATGTAAACCGGAAATACTCCGAATTATTGGCAGCGTAGTGCTTGATCGTCGCACTCACCCCCTGCGACTGCACCCCCTCGATATACCCCACAGCGATTTCCCCAGCAAGAAAAGGGTCTTCGCCAAAATACTCAAAGTTTCGGCCATTCAGCGGTGCTCGATAGATGTTCACTCCCGGCCCCAGCACAAAAGCTGCCCCGCGCGAGCGCGCATCGCGCCCGATCTGTGTCCCAACCCGGTTCGCCAGATCTCGGTCCCAGCTCGCAGCCAAGCCGATTCCAGCCGCATAAGCCGTCGAAGGCGGCGGGATATGCGCCCCCATCGGCCCGTCGCTCATCCGGAAACCCGGAATCCCAAGCCGCTCCACCCCGGCCGAAGACATCATGCTCGCGCCCGAAAGCATGTGAATCTTCTCTTCCAGCGTCATTTTGGAGATCAGGTCGTCAATCTTTTTTTCGTCGGCCGATCTCTGCCCGCGAGCCGCCGTTCCCGCCAGAACTATGGATATTGAAAGAATTGCGGATGCAAAGGCGTACGCGGTCCCTGCCACCTGCGATGAACAAGTCGCATAATGAGCCTCCCTTGAAAAGCAACCGGCTCATTCTATGGCACCAACGGCTCGGTTGGCTGATTTTTCAAAGGTTTTAACTCGGGAAACAGCCGGGAACAGCCGCGGTCCTTCCCTTAGGTCAAAAGATAACTCGATTGCAATAGACAATTCGTGTCTCTATCGAATACCATACCTTTTCGAGTCGCTCTGCCAAAATGGTGCAAGGTATGCGCGCGTCGCTGTTTATCACCTGCTATAACGACACTTTGTTTCCCGAGACCGGTCGGGCTGTGGTGCGGCTGCTTGAGCGATTGGGGGTCGATCTTGATTTCCACCCCCAGCAAACCTGTTGCGGACAAATGCACGCCAACACCGGCTTCCGTGCCGAAGCGTTCTCGCAGGCTAAGCGCTTCGTTCAAATCTACAAAGACACTGAGAACCGTCGTCATTCCCTCCTCTTCCTGCGTCGCAATGATGCGCGATCAGTACCCGCAGCTCTTTGAGGAACTGGGAAACGAGGAGCTTCGCGCGGAATTCAAAGCGCTGCTGCCCAGGATCTACGAGCTGAGCGAGTTCCTCATCGACTGCCTCGGCGTTGAAGATGTCGGCTCCTACTTCCCGCATCGCGTCACCTACCATGCCAGTTGTCATGGTTTGCGCGCGCTGCACTTGGGCGATCGGCCTTTCAGGCTGCTGTCCAATGTGCGCGGGCTGGAACTGGCGCCTCTTGAGAATCTTGACCGTTGCTGCGGATTTGGAGGTACTTTTTCCATAAAGAACTCGGAGGTTTCCTCAGCCATGATGGCCGCCAAATTGCGCGATGTGCTCTCCACCCGCGCCGAATACTGTACTGCTCTCGATAACAGTTGCCTGATGCATCTTGGCGGCGCGATGCATCGTCAATACGCGGGTATGCGAACCATTCACCTCGCGCAAATTCTCGCCGCCACTGAGAGCGCTCCGGCAGAGGAGGCAGCATGAGCCATGCCGTCGCCCCCCGGCCAGTTCTCGATCCACACCACGCCCTTCCCTTTCCCAAGGCGGCACTGCCCATCCTGCGCAATGCGCAACTGCGAAAAAACGTAGCTCACGCCACCGATGTCATCCAGGCAAAGCGTGCCCGGCTGGTTGCGGAGAAGACTGACTGGCAGGAACTGCGCTCAGCGGGATCGGCCATTCGGGCTCACGTGCTTGAAAATCTGGACACATATCTCGAAGAATTTGAGACCCGTTGCACCGCTGCCGGGGGCATCGTTCACTGGGCAATGGACGCAGCCGAGGCCCGCAAGATCATCATCGATATTCTCCGCGAAGAGAAGGCCGGCGAGGTCATCAAGATCAAGACCATGACATCCGCCGAAATTGACCTGAACCCCGCGCTTGAATCCGCCGGCATCGGAGTCTTCGAAACTGACCTGGCCGAAATCATCCTGCAACTCGGCGAAGACGAGCCCTCGCACATTGTTGTACCCGCGCTGCATGTAAGCCGCAGCCAGGTGCGCGAAATCTTTGCCCGGCGCATGGGACTCCCCCATCTGAGCGACGATCCACAGGCCCTCACCGCTGCCGCGCGCACCTATTTGCGGCAAAAGTTCCTCAATGTTCCCACGGCCATCAGCGGAGCCAATTTCCTCGTTGCCGAAACTGGCGCCGTCTCCATTGTCGAGTCGGAGGGCAACGGCCGCATGTGCCTCACCCTGCCGCGCGCCATGATTACCCTGGCCGGCATCGAGAAGGTGCTGCCCCGCTTCCAGGATCTCGAAGTCATGTTGCAGGTGCTGGCCCGCTCAGCAACCGGCGAGCGCATGAACCCCTACACCTCACTGTGGACCGGTGTTACTCCCGGCGATGGCCCGCAACATTTCCACGTCGTGCTGCTCGACAATGGCCGGTCCGCGATTCTGGCTCGCCCTCGGGAGCGGCAGACACTCAAGTGCATTCGTTGCGCCGCCTGTCTCAACACATGCCCGGTTTACCGGCAAACGGGTGGTCATGCCTACGGGTCGGTCTACGGCGGCCCCATCGGCGCTATTCTTACCCCGCAGCTGATGCACATGCAGCATGCGCAGTCCTTGCCGTACGCCTCGTCATTGTGCGGCGCCTGTTACGAGGTCTGCCCCGTCAAAATCAACATCCCCGAAGTGCTGATCGACTTGCGAGCCCAGGTCGTGAATCTTGAGCGGAAACAGTCAGCACGTGTCTTTGACCTTATGTACCTCGGCATGCGAATCGCAAACAGCCTCTTTGCAAGCGCATGGCGTTTCCGCGTCGCGCAGCGCTTTGGTCGCATCGGCCTCCGCCTTTTCACCGGTAAAGATGGCTGGATTCACTCTCTGCCCAGCCTCGGCGCGCGCTGGACCGTTACACGCGATCTGCGCGGTCTGCCCGACCAGACGTTTCGCGAGTGGTGGGCGGCCCGTGGAGACGCGGAAAAGGGAGCCACACCCCGCGCAACTATGCCCGCCAGCACGGCCCCGTCAGCACCTGCATCACCGCCCGCCGGTCTTGCTTCAGACGATCGAGGAAGTGGCGAGAGCCACGTATCTGAAGAGTCGGATTCCCTGGTGTTGACGAAGGAGGGGCGATGAGCGCTTCCACTCCATCCCGACTCCTGATTCTGGATCGAATTCGTACTGCCACCCAGGGTACCGCGAAGACCACCTATGCTGAACTGCGGCGCTCATATATTCAGCGCGGCGCACTCGGCAGTGAGGCAAAGGTAAAGCTCATGATCGAGCGCCTCCGCGAGTACGACGCTGATGTGGTTGAATGCTCGCCAGATCAGCTGCCGGCCACCATCGCGAAGTGCCTCGCATCCAGTGACAGAAACAGGTTTGTTGCACCAGAAGAGCTTCCCGCCGCATGGCTCGCCGCGGGCTTCGATTGGAAAATTGACCGCGCGCTTGAACACGCCGAGATCGAACTCTGCGAGGGTGTGGTCACTGCGTCCTTCGCGGGCATTGCCGACTCGGGAACCATTGTGTTGCATCACTCCAGTAGCGAAGGCAGGCGCGTAATTACGCTGCTTCCCGACTGGCATCTCTGCATCCTGCGCGCCAGCCAGATTGTCGAGACGCTGCCTGAGTATTTCGCACGATGCCCACAGCCTCCGGCGGTTGCCACCTATATTTCCGGACCAAGTGCTACAGCAGACATTGAAATGACGCGCATCAAAGGCGTACACGGACCCCGTTTTCTCAACGTGATCCTGGTGCGCGATGAAGGTCAGACAGCGACCGGGTCGGAAAAGCCCGGCGCAAGCCAGGCAGGTAACCATGGATCACTCTGAATCCACGATTTTTGATCAGGCAGTTCAGGCTCTGGACTCGTTCCAGATTGAGATTCCCTCCTGGGGATTCGCCAACACCGGCACCCGGTTCGGCAAATTCGTTCAAGCCGGCGCCGCAACCACATTGGAGGAGAAATTCTCCGATGCTGCCGAGGTCAAACGCCTCACCGGGGCAACGCCCACGATGGCCCTGCACGTTCTTTGGGATTTGCCCGACGGCGTCCGTGACGTGCCCGAGGTCCAGAACCTTGAACGACAGTTTGGTATACGTGCCGGCTCTATCAATCCCAATCTCTTTCAGGACCAGGAGTACAAGTACGGCTCCCTCTGCAACCCGTCGGAAGAGATACGCGCCCTGGCCATTGCGCACATGCTCGATGCCATCGAAATTGCTAAGCGCCTGAAGTCGCGTGACGTGTCCCTATGGCTCCCCGATGGATCCAACTACCCCGGCACGCAAAGCATCCGCAAGCGCATCGCCTGGCTTGAGGCGGCCCTCCGCACTGCTCATGACCACCTTGCCCC
>CAVQZQ010000020.1:0-90152 GCA_963718435.1 uncultured Acidobacteriota bacterium
AGTCTCCTGAGTCATTGATTTCTTGCATAAGTATCAGGTGCGTGAGCGGCGAGGGTGGAAGTGGCGAAGCGGGCGATGGAAGCCAATATCTGGTTTGCCGATTTGGTCCAGCGGAAGGGCTTTGGCTGTTGGTTATGGATGGTGATGAACTCCCGGATCGCTGCTTCCAATTCCTCAACGCTGGTGTGTGAGCCGCGCTTGATCTGTCGCTGTGTGAGTAGAGCGAACCAGCGTTCGACCTGATTGAGCCAGGAGGCATGGGTAGGAGTGAAGTGGAGATGGTAGCGTGGTTGTTTCTGCAGCCAGCGGTGGACCAGTGCAGTCTTGTGCGTGCCGTAGTTGTCCAGCACAAGGTGGATGTCGAGATCGGCGGGAACAGCAGCATCGATCTTCTTCAGAAAATCCAAAAACTCGACCGAACGGTGGCGTCGATAGCACTTGCCGAGAACGTTGCCGGTGGCGATATCAAGAGCGGCAAACAGGCTTGTGACGCCATGTCTCTTGTAGTCGTGGGTGCGCCGTTCCAACTGCCCGACCCGCATGGGTAGTACCGGCTGCGTCCGGCTCAGCGCCTGGATCTGCGACTTCTCATCCACGCATAACACCAATGCGTGATGGGGTGGATCGAGATACAGTCCGACAATATCCCGTACCTTGTCGACAAGCAGCGGATCGCTGGAAAGCTGAAACCCTTCCGTGCGATGCGGTTTCAGTCCGAAGGCCCTCCAGACCCGGCTGATGGTGGATTGGCTCAATCCAGTTCTGGCCGCCAGCATGCGGCTGGACCAATGGGTAGCGCCCTTCGGGGTTTTCTCCAGTGTCAGTCGTACCACCCGCTCAATCTTCTCGTCGCCGATCTCCCGCGGCGCTCCCGGACGCGGCTCATCCCCCAGTCCTGCAATGCCGTCGACAATGAAACGGTTGCGCCACAGACCGACCGTGAAACCAGTAGTGCGCAACCTCCCGGCAACCGCTGCGTTACTCGCTCCCCCGGCGCACTCCAGAACGATCCGGGCGCGAAAAGACGCTGATCTGGAACTGCGCGACTGCCGCGCTATACGCTCCAACTCACTTCTCTGCGCAGGGCTCACCACAAGTTGATGCTTCTTGGGACGTCCACGACGAGGCTCCATACCCCACCTTAAAACACACAACATATTATTGCAAGCTATTTATGACTCAGGGGACTAGAGATGACTTCTTAGAACTTTCGACCCGGAGTGAGATAAGTTACTGCTCTGCTCCTCGCAGGTGGCTACCGTCGCAGGTGGAGTGCTTAATGCCAACCTCAACGCAGTCGATCCGCGAAATCGTTGCGCAGCATCCATCCTCAGCCCAAGTCTTTCATCGATTTGATATCGACCTGTGCTTGCAGGCTGATCTGTCACTGGAATGAGCGTGCCAGGAACTGCAACTTTCGGTCGATCAAGTCCTGGAAAAGCTCGCCGCAGCCGAGACCCAGAAGTGTGGCGCAGTGGCCTTGGATCCTGCAACACTTTCCCTCGCGCGTCTGGTTCAACACATCGTTCGCATTCATCACCATTGTGTTCCTCAAGAGCTTCCAAGGCTCGCTGAGATGGCTTCAAAGGTGACGGCGACGCGCGGTGATCGTGCGCCCGAACTGTCAAGGGTTGCTGAGCTGATTGAGCAGCTTCATGACCGGATGTATGCGCATATTCAGAAGGAAGAGCAGGTTTGTTTCCGTTCATCTCGCACATGGATCAGGAATCGATTGTCTCTTATCCGCCTGCGCTCGCATGCTTTCGTTCTGTTACACATCCCATCTTCATGATGGAGCAAGAACACGTCTGCCGACCACATTGTGGCAGAACTCGCCCGTCTGACAAACCACTTTGTGCCGCCCTCATGGGCGTGCGCTACTCACATCGCACTCCTTTCCGGGCTGCGCGAATTCGAGACCGACCTGAAGCAGCACGTTCATCTCGAGAACGATGTCTTGTTTCCACGTGCCATTCAACTGGAATCGGAACTCAAGGTGAGGAGCTAGTTATGGCTACTCTTCCCTTCGAGCCATTAGACATCCGACCCATGCGGTCGCGCGCCTTCGGCGTCGACTGTGTGCGCTCTGTTGAGGCGGAAGCCTCAGAACTGGCCGCGGCCACCGGCAATCTCGATCGGGAGGCGGCATCGTGAGCTGGGTTCAGAAACTTGTGGAGACCTATGATGGATGTGTCGGACGACCACAATTCGCAGACCGGTCCCTGGTTCCCATTGACCATGCAGAGCAGAACGCACATATGGAGATCGCGATCGATGAAAATGGCAATTTTTTGCGAGCAGCCGTTGTGCAGAAGGAACCGACGCTGATTCCGGTAACGGAGAAGTCCGCAGGAAGAACATCTGGTGCGTTCGCGCATCCTTTGTCGGACAAGATTCGTTATGTCGCCAAGGGCTTTAGTTCGGACGACCATCAGCTTTATCTCAAGCAGATTGGAGACTGGTCGGAGAATTCGAACAATTCAACGCTGCGAGCGATCGAGAGATATGTCAAGCGTGGATCCGTCGCAAATGATCTGGTCAACGCCGGCATCATGACCAAGCTTGGTGACGGCTCATGGAGGAAGTCATGGAGTAAAGAGGAAATAAAGGATGCGCCACTCGCAAAGCTGCTCGCCGCGGATGCAAAGAGAAAAGAGCGCGATCAGGGCGATGCTTTCGTACGCTGGCGCGTGGAGATCCAAGGAAAGCTCGACAGCGCAGTCTGGAAAGACCTCGAGTTGCAGAGAAATTGGGCGGACTTCAACGCGAAGAGTTGGACCGGGCAGGGCCTTTCTTTGAGTTCAGGCTGTCTAGCACCGCTTGCGGAGAACCATCCAAAGCGCCTGCGCCATCCAACAAGATCGTCAGCGCGGCCAGAGTCTTCGAGAGATCGCCAGGGGCCATAAAATCTCGACGGCCACCGTCCAACGCGTGCTACGCGGCCAGGCCGTCAACGCACAGGAGCGTGTCGCATGATCGACGAATCCGCGGCCGTCCTACCTATGTGGATGTTGTTATCCGCCGCCTTCGGCTTCATCATCGGCGCCGCCTTCGGCGACAGCCGCCGTCATCGGAAATGCCTCGAACAAGCCAATGAGGATCTCCGTGATGAGCTCGAAAAACCCGCATCGATAGAGAGCCCTACGCAGAGAACTCCGACAGCAGCGCGGCGTCATCAACGACATCCACAAGCAAGTGACCGCTGTGACAAAAGGCCTCCAGAAACGCCCTTCCTAAACCCAACAAAATCAATGGCCGGATCTCACCGATCCGGCCGTGTCAAAACCTATACCTTCAGATACAGTTCATACGTGGGAACTGTCGGCTGCCTTTGCGAGGCGCAATATACCTCCGGACACACTCACCTCCCTGCTGAAGCACCTCGATCCAAGCACGGCTAGTGATGCGCTTGCGCGGATCGCCGCTTCTGCAGAATTGTCGACTCTTCTAGACACCATTAGAGAACGGACGCTGCGGAAGGTCGCCGCCGCGCGCAAGACCAAGCGTCTCATTCTTGAGTATTCTCCCATAGAGACGAACGTTCACCGGAGAGTCTCAATTACCGCACTGCCGCTTCGAACTGCTGTGCAACATCGCATTGGGTAGCAGAATCGGCAGTTGTAACAGTCGCAACTCGATTCGTCGAGATCGGCGACCACTTCTCTCTCTTCACCGACGGATTGCTCGAAGCGCACAACCCGCCCGGTGAACTGTATAGCTTCGGGCCTTGAGAGGCTCTTCGCAACCCATTCCAGCGCCGCCCAGGCCACGCAGACCCGTCAACTTCGGCCAGGATGACGACATTACCGTCCTTACCTCACATGTCTGGCTATCGTTGAAGAATCGCTCTCAATGAACTTTGCCGAGCCCGTAAGCCGGCCTCGACTCACTCCAATCCTTTTTGATCCGCCTCTTTACACTCTCTTTCCGATGCCGTTTGGAACCACTACGCACCTTGGCTTGTTAGCCATTGTGCGTCCTGCATCACATGTGAGTGTGATATGGCGCACTTACAACCATTATTCCCATCCGCGTACTGTTGGGCACACGAATGATCTGGATCACATGAGGCCGCTTGTCTCAGCCTCCTGTTAGCCGCATCAAGGAGAATGGGCCAGATGAGCATCTTCAAGGATGCAGGGCATCTTTTTCGATTTGCGGGGCTTTTTGTCCTCGCCTTCATTTTGTTTTGGGTGATTCGCGGCCACGTGGTCCCCAAAAGCTTTGGGCAATACGGCCACTATCGCGGAGCTGCGATCGGCGAGATCGCGGCACGTCCAGTTCATTTTGCCGGCCATGAAGCCTGCGAAACCTGCCACGTCGACGTACTGGACGTGAAGAAAAATGGCAGGCACGCGCACGTGAACTGCGAAGCCTGCCACGGGGCACTGGTGAAACACGCCGAGGACCCTGCCTCTGTCACACCTCCGAAGCTTGATACGGGGGTTCTATGCGTTCGCTGCCACGCAGCCAGCGCGGCCAAGCCGAAAGGGTTTCCACAGATGCCGGCTGACCACACAACTGGCTTGCCTTGCGAGACATGCCACCAGCCGCACAACCCGGCCATGACCGCAGGAGGTGCGAAGTGAATACATCCCGGCGTCATTTTCTGGTTCTGCTGCCCGCCGCTGCCATTGCATGGAAGTCCGTGCTGGCCGGGACTCCGGAGGCCTCGCCGAACTACAACATGTCGGAGCACTGGTGGAGCATGTTGATCGATATCCCCAAGTGCATTGGCTGCGGCAACTGCGCGCGCGCCTGCCAGGCCGAAAACGATGTTCCTGAAGGGCACTTCCGCACATGGGTGGAGCGGTATCACGTCTCCGACGAGAACATGGCCAATCCTGAAGTCATCTCTCCGGACGGCGGTAAGGAAGGATTCCCCGCGGCTGCCGAGGATGCAGGCAAGTACTTCTTCGTCCCCAAAATGTGCAACCACTGCGCCGACTCACCCTGCACCCAGGTATGTCCCGTGGGCGCCACCTTCGTGACTCCCGACGGCGTGGTGCTTGTCGACCAGACGTATTGCATTGGTTGCGCCTATTGCGTGCAGGCCTGTCCTTACGGCTGCCGATACATCCACCCGGAAAAGAAAGTCGCGGACAAATGCACGCTCTGTTATCACCGGATCACGAAGGGACTAACAACCGCCTGCGCTGAGAACTGCCCCACGGGCGCGCGCCAGCTTGCGGACCTCAAGAATCCGAATGATCCCATCCACGAGTTCCTGAAAACCCACAGCGTGCAGATATTAAAACCTCAGATGGCCACTGGCGCAAAGGTCTACTACAACGGGCTCGATGGATCGGTGCGGTGAAGCAGCTCTCAGCTTTCAGCGATCAGCTTTACGGCATGAGCCGCGATTTCACGGACAAGCAGCAAGGACCAAAGTTACGAAGACAAGCGAATAGCTGAAGGCTGACAGCTAAGAGCTTGACGAACAGGGTGAGACGTTATGAATGGTGTTGAAGGCTTCATGTATCCGAACGAAGTCGAGCTCTTTTGGAGCGTATTAATCGTTCTATATCCCTTTATCACGGGGTTGGTGGCGGGCGCATTCATCCTGGCATCGCTGGAGCGCGTCTTCCGCGTGGAAGCAGTCAAGCCCACCTACCGGCTGGCCCTGCTGACAGCTCTCTCGTTTCTGCTGGTGGCTCCGCTGCCATTGCAGTTACACCTCGGTCATCCCGAACGGTCGCCTGAGATGTACTTCACGCCCCACAGCACTTCGGCGATGGCCATGTTCGGCTATGTGTATCTCTGGTATTTGATGGCCGTGCTGACCTTCGAAATCTGGCTCGACTACCGCCGCGATATCGTCGTACGGTCGCAAGAATCCACGGGCCTGCTCCGCGTGATCTACAAGATCATGACGCTCGGCTCCAGCAACATCAGCCCGCGCTCACTCCATATCGACGAGCGAGTCGGCTGGATTGTCACGCTGGTCGGCATTCCTTCGGCCTTCTTGCTGCACGGCTATGTCGGATTCATCTTCGGATCTATCAAAGCCAATCCCTGGTGGAACTCGCCGCTGATGCCGGTCGTCTTCATCTTCTCGGCCATGGTTTCGGGCATCGCCTGCGTCATGGTGCTTTATATGGCAGTCACGAAGCTCCGGCACAAAACTATCGACATGCACTGCGTCGACACCATCGCGATGTACCTTTTCTATACCTTCATCATCGACTTCAGCCTGGAGATGCTCGACCTAATTCACCGCATTTACGAAGCCGACGAATCATTCCGCAGTTTGGATTTCATGGTGCATACTCGGCTTTTCTTTTCGCAGATCGTCCTTCAGATATTTCTTGGCACCCTCGTTCCGTTGATTCTGCTGGGCACCAATCAGGTGGTAAAGTTGTCCGAGATTGCGCGCAAGCGTAGTTACACCATCGCCGGGTGCCTCACCCTCATCGGCATCTTCGCTATGCGCTGGAATGTGGTGATCGGTGGGCAACTCTTCAGCAAGAGTTTTCTCGGTTACACAACCTACAAGATGACCCTGGTGACGCGCGAGGGATTGCTGGTTGCGATGGCGCTGACACTTCTGCCGTTGGGGATTCTTTGGGTCCTGGTCAAGCTGCTGCCACCCTGGCCTGACGAACACTTGCCGGAAGGCGTTGCCGCGGCTGCACACGCGCCGGAAGGCGTTGCTGCCGACTAGACATAGCATGGGCAGAGCGCTGCCATCGGGTGAAGACCATGAACGTTCTTCCCGAAGCTCTCGAATTGCTCACATCCCGCGTGGATGCGCTGGAGAAACGTGTCCATGACTTGGAGCACTCGGTTGAGGCTTGCGCGCCGCCTGAGATGCGCCTTGTAACGGTCGCATCCGACATTGCCAGCGAATCTGCAATTGAGCAGGCGAACGGCGTATTCCCTGTGCTCGGCGGCGCCATGCTCGGGATTGCAGGGGCCTACGTACTCCGCGCGTTCGCAGAATCGAGTCTCGTCCCGCGGCCGGCAATCGCGGCCGTTGCCATCGCCTATGCCGCTGCGTGGCTAGTGTGGGCCTCCAGGACAAGGGCCACAGCAAACTTTGTACGCGCCGTCTACGCGGGCACTGCCGCTCTAATTTTGGCTCCCATGCTGTGGGAACTCACATTGCGCTTCAACGTTCTGTCTCCCGCGCTTGCGGCGGCCGTCCTCAGCGGGTTTGTCATTGCGGGCACGGCCCTGGCCTGGAAACGCGATCTTACACCCATCTTCTGGATGGCCCATGGTGCGGCCGCACTCACCTCCGTCGCGCTCTGCATCGGGACCCACGAATTCATGCCCTTCATATTCTCGCTGCTTTTGATGGTTTTGCTCAGCGAGTTTGCCGCAATTCGAGGTCGCGGCCAATCCATTAGACTGCTAGTTGCAGCCGTGGCCGACGTCGCGGTTTGGGCGCTTATCTTCATCTACTCAGGCCCTCAGAACGTCCGCGCCGATTATCCCGCTCTGGGCACGGTGGCGTTGCTGGCTCCCGCGTATGCGTTGTTTTTTCTCAGTGCTGCAAGCGTTGCCTGCAAGACCGCGCTTCTGCGGCGAAAGATATCTGTCTTCGAGACCGTCCAGTGCATCGTCGCGTTTCTGCTCGCGGTCTCCAGCGTGCTCTTCTTCCAGCCGGGCGGAGGCACTCTCCCGCTGGGAATCACGAGTCTCCTCTTGTCCGCGGCAAGTTACTGGGTCGCTTTCGCGGACTTCCGTTACGCCACCGAACGACGCAACTTCAGCGTGTTTGCTGCCTGGAGCGCGTGTCTTTTGCTTGCCGGATTATTCTGGACGCTGCCGATAGCCTGGGCTGCGGCGTGCCTGGGGTTGGCAGCATTGATCGCAACCGGGCTTGCTGCCCGGCACGAATGCGGGGCGCTGGAATTCCACGGTGTGGTCTACCTGGCTACCGCCGCCATCGCATCAGGGCTTTTTGAGTATGCCTTTCTCGCTCTGGCCGGGTCACAGGCTGCCAAACCTTCTTGGAGCCTCTTCCTCGTTTCCGCCGCTGCTGTCTCCTGTTACGCTGCCGTCAAGGAGCGCGTCGGCGAAGACTGGCATCAACAATTTCTACACTTCATTCCGGCCTTGCTGGCGTCCTGTGCTGTCGCGGCACTCATGGCCCAGGGCCTGCTGCACCTCGCAGCATTATTCATCACGCCCGACGTCTTTCACGTGGCCTTCATTCGCACCGTGGCCATCTGTTCCCTGGCCCTCGCTCTCGCCTTCGGCGGAGCTCACTGGCACCGTCTCCAAATGACGCGGATCGCATACGCTGCTCTGGCCTGCGAAGCGGCAAAACTGCTCTTTGAAGACCTGCGCCACGGCCGCATGGAGTTCATTGCCGCTTCTTTCTTCCTGTTCGCCATCACCCTCATCGGTGTACCCCGTCTCGCGCGTGCCGGCCGCAAGAACATAGTGCAACTCGATCGCCTTCACCCGCCGGGCATGTGACTTCGGTCTCCCGGATCGGCCTATCGAAGGCCGCACATCTGCCGACAAACACTCTGTGGGATAATCCGCGCGTTCACGTTCTAGTGAGATGACTGAAGCGCCGATAATGAATCACTTCAGAGAGGCGCGATGAGTGATGGAGGACAATCGAGCGCATCGGAAAATTGAGATGGGTGATCAGCGCGCGTGGCAGGGAAGGCGGCCGCGCCTAGATGGGCGGTCACACTAATCGTTACGCGCTCATCGGCACAAGCGAGACGCTCAGGGCCCAGCTTCGCTTGTGCCGCGCCGCCAAGTAGCCATTCGATCAAGTCCTCGGCCGTCTTAGGCTTGCTGAAGTAATAACCTTGAATTTCATCGCAAGCGTGGTCGCGCAAGAAGGACATTTGGGCCTCATCTTCAACGCCCTCAGCAATTACCTTCAGATTAAGGCTCCTTGCCAGACTGATGATAGCGGAAGTAATGGCTGCATCATCGGAATCCGCTGGGATATCGCGGATGAAGGAGCGATCGATTTTGAGCTTGCTTACCCTGAACTGTTTCAGATAACTAAGGCTCGAGTACCCAGTTCCGAAGTCGTCAATTGCCAGGTTCAGTCCCATTTCGTTCAATTCATCGAGAACAGAAAACACGACGTCCGCGTTCGTCAGGAGAAGGCTCTCTGTCAGTTCCAATTCGAGATAGTGAGGCGGGAGTCCGGTTTCATGTAGCACGTCTCTCAGCAAATCGCAGAAACCGTCCTGGCGAAACTGGACCGCTGAGACATTGACCGCCATCCGCATTGGCGAAATTCCTTGTTCTTGCCATTTCCGCGCTTGGGCGCACGCGGTTTTGAGTACCCACTCTCCGAGTCGCACGATCAATCCACTATTCTCCGCAATGCGAATGAATTTATCTGGTGGAACCAATCCCAACTCAGGATGATTCCACCGAAGCAGAGCCTCCACGCCGACAACGCGACCGGTCGCAATCTCAATCTGTGGTTGATAGACAAGGAAGAACTCCCGTCGCTCGAGCGCCAGGCGCAAACCTCGTTCCAGTGTTAACCGCTCGACCATCTGGACATTCAAGTCCTCTGTGAAGAACTGGACCTTGTTGGGGCCATCTTGCTTGGCGCAGTACATGGCCGCATCCGCATTCTTTATGAGCGTTTCACCATCGGTTCCGTGATCGGGAAACAGACTGATCCCGATACTGCAGGTAACATTCAATGATTGCCCTTGAATACTAAATTCCGCGCTCATCAGATCCATCACCCTCTGAGCCGCGACGGCCGCGTCGGACGCTGACACAAGGCCGGATAACATAAGGACGAATTCGTCGCCCCCGATTCTTGCAACCGTATCCTGGTCACGCGTCCACGACTTCAGTCTTCTCGAAATTTCCTGCAATAAAGCGTCGCCAGCGGAGTGTCCGAGCGAGTCGTTAATGAATTTGAAACGGTCGAGATCAAGAAACAGAAATGCGACTCTTTCCTTTCTTCTGTGAGCACCCGCTAGCGCTTTAGCAATTCTGTCTTCGAGAAGAGTTCGGTTCGGTAGGCCGGTAAGAGCGTCGTAGTAGGCCAGAAACTGCACCTGCGCTTCTGCGACCTTGCGGTCCGTGATGTCTTCGATTGTGCCCTCGTAAAGTGCGACGTTGCCTTTCAAATCGTGAACTGCTCGCATATTTGCGACTACCCATCTTCTCGTGCGGTCTCTCCGGTAGACTTCCACTTCAGCGCCTCGAATCACGCCGTCCTTTTCTACCTCACTGATCATCGAGGCCAGCTTGTCGGGATCCACAAATATCTGCCGCGCGACATCGGATACTTCAGCCAGGAATTGTTCGGGAGAATGGTAGCCATGCACTTGTGCCAGGGCACGGTTTACGCTTATAAAGCGACGCTGAAGGTTGATCTGGAAGATGCCAACGACAGCGTCCTCGAAGATATTTCGATACTTTTCCTCTGCTTCACCCAATGCCTGTTCAGCCTGCTTCCGTGCAGTGATGTCTTGCTTGATCGCCACGAAATGCGTGATTCCAGCCGTTTGCGATGAAACCGGCGTGATCGTTACTTCTTCGGTGTAGAGGTCGTTATTTTTGCGCCGACTCACCATCTCACCGCACCACGTCGAGCCGGTGGCGAGCTGCTCGTCAATTTGCCGATGGATATCGTCTCCTTGCTCAGCGGTACTCAAGAAACTGTAGCTCTTTCCTAAAGCTTCGTCTGCCAAGTATCCGGACGATAGCGAGAATGCCGGATTGCTCCAGACGATCTTTCCGCTTAGATCGGTAATGAGGATCGAGTTGGATGCAGCGTCTAATGCTTCCGCCTGCAGTTTCAATCGCTCACTCGCCGCCAGAAGCTCGGTTGTTCTTGACGCAACTTCTTCCTCAAGATGTTCCCGGTGTTGACGAAGCTGGTGGTTCCGTCTTTCGATCTGGTCGAGCATTTCGTTGAATGCGGACACCAACATTCCAAATTCATCATTATTGGGGAGTTTCGCTCGTATTGAAAAGTCGGCTTGCTTTGAGATTGACTCAGTTGTTCGGACGAGCTGAATCAAGGGTGCGGAAATCGGCCGTTGCAGCCGCGGAGCAATTAACAAAGCCAGAAGAAGTGCGAACAGTGCGGTGCCAACTGTAGCTACGCCATACTCTCGAAGGCGTGCATACAACGGCTGTAAGTCAGATTCAATGTAAATCGTGCCAATTGTTTCGCCAGAAAAATTGATTCTGCGAAAGAGAATCAGACGACCCACCTCAAAGATCGTGGTCGGACTCTGCGCGGGCGGAGGCGTCGTGCGGACACCCATTCCCCGGCGAACGTATGTTGCAAAGGTCTTGCCGTCAGCGGTGTAGATGCAGGCTGCGGTGACGCTTGGTTCTGCCTGCAGTGCTTGTAGTACTTTGCGAGCTCCATCGGGATCCTGAAAGGTCAGCGCCGCCGCGCTATTGTTTCCCAGTACTTCGGCAAGCATAGACAGGTTTCGCACCATCGAGCGTTTCAATCCCAATAGATCGAACGTTCCTATGGAGATCAGGACCGTGACCACGCTGATGCAGGCCATCGCCACGAATAGTCCCGTGAGCTTGTGGCGGATTGACCAATTGCGAAATGGTTTCAACTTGAACATTCGGAGAGAACCTTACTTGATAACGAGTTTCGCCAGACTCAATAATTGGGAGCTCATCTTGATACCAGCCTTGTTAGCCGCGTTTTGATTCACCTGAAAATGAACTCGATCGTCTTGCAAGATGAAGTTAATAATTCCCCCCTCTTCCACAAAGCCATCTTCTTCGCCTACTGTCAAAACGGTCGTGCCTCGAAGAGACTCGATTATCGGCAGTGGATTTTGCTTTGCGGCCGAGCTGATGAATAGCTCCTGGCAGCCGCGAGACTGTGTAGCGTTCTGAACCAGAATCACCAAGATTGGATGTCCATCAATGCTTTTGTTCCTAGCGATAAGATCCAGTTGGGCCTGAAAGAATGAGTCGTTCAGGATGCACAAGCGAATCGGGTCTGAAGTTGCCGGTAAGGTCTCGGCAGGCCATTTCACGAACTTCGCAAAGCTGAAGAGATACGCGGCTTTGACCTGCGTTTCGCTCACCGGTTGCGCCTCAGTAGCTTGCGTTCCCACTAGCCACCCAAGAAGCAGAAGGGTCAGCATAATCCCGCACGCACGGATTGGGCAGAGTTTGATCATTGCCGCTACCGCTCTCCCAGGTGCCATGTCAGCTTTAAGTGATAAGTGCGACCGTCCTGCTGGATTGCAGATTCAGGAACAGCTGTTGATGGTGGATCGTAGTATTTTTTATCCAGAAGGTTATCGATGCCTGCGGAGAGGTCCATATGCCGACCGATTTTTCGCCCCTGAAGATCAAAGTTGACAATCGAGAATGGGGATACGGATCCGCCCGCGAACGTCGTCATTCCGCTTGTGTATTGAGCGTTGAGGCTGGCGAAGAGCTTTCGATGCAACATTGGCTGGATCAAGTTGAGTTTGCCGAGATGGCGCGGAGAATCATTTAGAAACCGTTGCGTATCCCTGTCCTCGGCCTCCTGAAAACTGTAGCTGGCAACGCCTTCCAAGCCCTTAGCCAGCCGTCCCTTTACTTCCATTTCAATTCCATCGGAATCTACGTTCTGAAGGTTGAGGAAGATGAGCGAACCGGCAGCCGCCGACTGCTGCGTGATTAGCTTGTTCATTCTGATATAGAAGGCAGACGTTGATAGCCAGAGACGATCCGTCAAACTCTGTTCCCACACGAATTCCGCGGATCGAATCTTCTCGGGTTGAAGGGCTGGATTGGGAAGGTTGGGGTAAACCGAATAGTACTTTTCGTAGACATTCGGGACTCGGAAAGCTTCGCCATAAATGAACTTTAGATCGGTGTTCTTACTTGGGCGGTAAACCAGCGCCACGCGAGGATCGCTACTCGCCGTGACCGAGCTGTAGTAGTCGTAGCGGATCGCTGCATCGAATAAGAAACTCTTAGAAATGGAAAGCTCATCCTGCAAATAAATCGCCCCGACATAAGACGTGCGCTCGTCGAGCAGATCAAGCGAGTAGGGATTCAGATTGTAGCTGCTCTGGTTTTGGCGAATATTGTCACGATATTCGCCCCCAATGGTGACTTGATTGCGCTTCATCACCGTCTTGGTGGCCTGCATTTCGGTTCCCCACCATCTGCCCTCGGCGGAGTCCAGATTGGGGCTTATTTGGGATGGGTCCAACGGCGACTCGTACATATACGTTCCCTGGTAGGCGTAACGATCCACGAAGGCGCGCGCCAGCACATCCCAGGCGCCCGCGAACGTGTGTCTATATTTCGCATCGATGTACCCATGCGAGTCAGTTGTTCGGGTCCCGGCATTGTTGAAAATCGTGTCGTAAGCCCCGGTTGGAATTCCCTTTTGCCGTGTGCCATAGGAGGCTTGAAGACTGAAATCATGGATTGTGAGCACGGCGAGCGCCGTGCCTAACTCACCGTCGTCTGCATGACTCGCGATGCCATAATTGTTTTGACTTGTGTCGAATTCCGGGTAGAACAGTTGATTCTGGCCACGACTACCATAGAACGAGCTGGAAATGAGAATCCCTGTTTGATGATGTAGATACCCATAACTGATCCGACCCTTGTACGTGTTGTAAGACCTAGCTTCAGTAGAAAGCTCAAGGCCGTTCATATCCTGAGGGCGCCTGGTTATGACATTGATCACGGCGAAGAGAGCATTGCTGCCGTAGAGAGAGGAAACCGGGCCGCGCACAACCTCTATTCGTTGGATCATGTCGATGTCGATGCTAAACTCGGTTCCAACCATGGCCTCGTCATAAACGTTGTCGTTCATTCTGTGGCCGTCGACCAGAAGAAGGATCCTGGTGTTGTAATCGCCGGGTCGCGCGAATCCCCTGACCCCCACGCTGCTGTAATTCCGATCGTAGGTGATGTAGAAACTGCGAACGGTCTTTAGAATATCCGCCAGTGTGCGAAAGCCCAGCTCCTGGATTTCGTCCGCGGTTATTACCGTCACCGAAGAAGGGGCGTCTCCGGACGGTTGCAGATGCATGGAGGCACTGTATACCGGAATGTCGCCAAGTTGTTCGAGACTTGCCTCGGACAGATCGGGAGGCGGCCGCTGGCCGCTTGCACAGCTGTTAGACCCCAGAACGACACAGACGTACAACAGAATCGTCGGGGCTCGGAGTGGTGCCACACAAAAGCACTTCATAGTCAATCCTCAGGAGAACCAATTGCGCCTCAGACGACTATCTGCCGAGCGAAGCTGGATGGTATCGGGAAATGTGTACTTCCGTAGTTTGGCCAACAGTACACTTCCTCGGAGGATTTCATCTCTCGAACGTCGGGAATGTGATGAAAGTCACATTTCGGACTCCGAAGTAACCGAACCATTTGGCTTGCAGTCCTCGCGATCTGTCTTGAGAAGTGCCCGAATCGATCCAGCGTGTAATTGATACATCGGCGGGAGACACCCTTCGCTTCAATATCAGCAGAATTGCTGGCAAGAGGCCTAAGTGTCAGACTGCATAGTCTGCTCCGATCTTCGCAAGCGTCGTAGCCTTCTCAATAGCGTGTAAATCATTGAAGGATTGGGTGCGTAGGATCGGACCTCAATGGACCGCCACGGAATGACGCTGCATCTCGACACGCCAGGTTCAAGCAATCTTCACCTTAGCGGCAAGGATCAGTAATGGAAACAGGCCAGGATTGGGAAACCTTTCAAAAATAGGTAGAGGCGGTCATTCTGGCATGTCTCTTGCGTATCTGAAGGTATAGGTTTTGACACGGCCGGATCGGTGAGATCCGGCCATTGATTTTGTTGGAGTTAGGAAGGGCGTTTCTGGAGGGCTTTTGTCACGGCCGTCACTTGCTTGTGGATGTCGTTGATGACGCCGCGCTGTTGTCGGAGTTCCCTGCGTTGGGGCTCTTTATCGATGCGGGCTTTTTCGAGCTCATCACGGAGATCCTCATTGGCTTGTTCGAGGCATTTCCGATGACGGCGGCTGTCGCCGAAGGCGGCGGATAACAACATCCACATAGGTAGGACGGCCGCGGATTCGTCGATCATGCGACACGCTCCTGTGAGTTGACGGCCTGGCTGCGTAGCACGCGCTGGATGGTCGCCGTCGAAACGCGATGGCCTTTGGCAATCTGCCTCAGACTCTGGCCACGCTGACGATCTTGTTGGATAGCGGCACTGTCCAGTATCAGTGGAGCTCGGCCGATTCGTTGGCCGTCGAGGCGGGCGCGCCGCATGCCGGCGCGGACTCGCTCGACGATGAGCGACCTTTCCAACTCCGCGATTGCGCCGATGATGACCACGATAGCGCGGCCCAGCGGGCCGCCGGTGTCGATCTGTTCGCGGAAGCTGGCGAACTCGACGCCCAGACGATTCAACTCGTCCAGCACCTCGAGGAGGTGCCGGGTCGAGCGAGCGATGCGACCGCACGCCCAGATCAGCACGACATCGAAGCGCCCGCGCCTGGCATCCCCCATCAGCTCGTCCAGAGCAGGCCGGCGCGCCTTGACGCCGGAGATCCGGTCGGTGTACTCCTGCACGATCTCATAGCCGCGCTGAGCAGCCATCTGGCGCAGGTCCAGAAGCTGCGTCTCCGGATGCTGATCGACGGTTGAGACTCTCATATAGAGCCCGGCGCGCTTCATGCGCGCCTGCTCTTCGGCCTGGGAGCGTATCCGGACTTGGCAACGTAGTTTTCGATGAACTCGAGAAGTACGACGGTCATTTCGAGGCCCTGCGCTGCAGTCGCGGCCTTGAACGAGTTGTGAAGCTCCGACGGAATATTGACATTCACGCGTTTTATCCCTGTTCCTTCCTTCTTCTTGATCGATCTCACCTCCTTCCCTGGAAGTGAGCATATGTGACTGTGAGTACCCGCCGCCAGTGCCCCGGAAGGTCCGGGGCGGCGGCAGAGTGGGTTTTACTGCTCCCAGGCCCCCTGGCAGATGAAGGCCAGCAAGGCGATCTTTTCGTAGCCGCACCCAAGAGCGCCGGCCATGGGGCGCAGTTTTGCCGGATCGGGGACATAACCGTCCTCGATGGCGGCCCATTGGCTTGCCTCCATTCCGGCCAAATGGGCTGCCTCCTCGACGGAACGGCCGCCGGCCTCACGGGTTTTCTCGATGCAGCTGCCAAAAAGCCGGGCCCGGGCCTGCCGGCGGGCGAGAGAAAGGTGATCTTGTACGTTAAAGTGCATACTCATATACACAATGCTCCTGATATGCGCGCCCTGTCAAGTAAATTCCGGGCCGCTAAATTGAATTACTTCATGAGTATGTGCCCATAGGCTCAGGAACCAAAGCCCCAGCACAACATGCCTTCATGGCTGCCAGGGGATGACTACTACACCAACTTCCACGAAGGTGATCCATTCCTCAAGGTCCCGGAAGGCTATGCCCGCCTGCCCGGCGCCGGATACGAAGCCCTGCATCCGGAACTGAAAGACGTCAGCCCCGAGGATTATCCCGACATCCACAAGATGGCCATCCTGACCAAGACCTTCTCCGACGGAGAAGTCCGGCTGGTCGTTCCCAAAGGCGCTGCGGATTCTGCAGAGGCGATCCGTGCAGTCATTCTGGCCGGCGGAGAGAACGTCAACCAGGGGGGAACATCGTTTTCCCTTATTCGCCACCTTCGCGATTTGCTACCGCAACTCAACCCGACTCTTCATTAAGTCCATGCAGAATGAATTGCTTACACCTGTCCTTTGCTGGCTGATGCTGAACTGCCGTCTGCGCCCCCACTCCGTTCAGCTCTCCCCACTCTAAAACTGCGCCACCTGAATCGGGCAAGCTCCGTAAGGCTCTCAAACTGGCTCCCATGGAGTCCTGTCTGATCCCTGCTTTCCGGGAATTGCATGACTGCAAAGTCTCTCCATGATATGGGATATGGATTGATTGTCAATTTCTTCTGGGGTCGCGGATTTATTAGAGATGATTGGGCCTGGCCGGCGACGCGACAGAGGCGTCGCTGAATTCCACATCCGCCACACCACTCTTGAATCCCTATAAAACCCGATCCACCAGTGTGTGTCCAGCCAAGGGCCGGAGGTGAACGATGGCCGCAAAGCGCGGTAAATTATCGCTGAACCTCCCGTCAGTCCTCCATTCGCTGATCAAACAATAGAACCAACCCTCAGCAGCGGCCACGTGTGCCACACGTGTGCCGCTTTTCTTGTTAGGAGACAAAATGGTACGCAAGATTGGCCAGACTATCCGTAGCGGACGACATCTTTGATCGCCCAGCGCGCAAGCTGGGTTATTTCCGGCGCTCGTTTGATCTCGATCCGCGTCCGCTTGCCACGGAGGTTCCAGTAGAACGGCTCGGTGAGATCGACGTCCGCATCCGTCAGCCGCTTCTCCAACTCACTGCGAACCTTGGGATTCCAGGCTCCGTTGATTCTGCTTGGATTCTGATCACTGGCACGGATCGTGAGGCCCAATTCTTCGATCACGCCGTGCGCCGAAATGATGGCCGTTGCCATGCGGATAAACACCCGAACCCAAAAGCAAAAAGGGCCGCGCGTTAAGAGGAGACATCATTGTTCTGATCGTCTATTGAGCCGCGCTAAGAGCGTCTAGTCGGTTATTTGGACCTCCGGGTCATAGGCACGACGAAACTTCAACCTCGGGAGCCAGCTTGAATTGGGCAAATGCCCTAACTTGTTGAGGCAGGAAGCGTCCTATTCAGGTGCGTGCTCCATCCTCCCACGCGTTTTGCGGAAGGGCGTGATTGCGTTTCGCCTCAATCGGAGATCGATACTCAAACGCCGATGTCGCCATCGATTCCACTCTGTGATAGGCGGATGCGGCGATGATAATTTGTAGTGGCGGTCCGCTTCGCGCGGCGACCCGCGCCTACAAACTTTCATTGCCGCATGCTCGGATGGTCCCTAAATGTGTTGCAGTCGTCTCGCGTCACACCCGAATCGCCGTCTACGCGGCTCCAATCGGTTTCCGTTCTTCAGAACTTCGCCAGACACTAGCCAAAGTTCGAGGACGGAGCTCGTCAGCAGAGGTAATGATCGCAGCCTTGGAAGGGGCTACCTTGCTAGACTGATCCTCATTTGATGTCCTGCATAGGTGATTGAGCGATCATCGTGGGAATCCGAACCGGCTCCTATCCCATGTCCGGGCCTGACCAGAATGATCCGGAAGTCGCGGGAGTTTCGCATTCCAGGGAATGTGCCTGATCGATCTCCAATCAACAAGGCATTTCGGTCCTGGTCCCAGTGGAAGTGGATGGTCGATTTCGCGCCATGCTCATATGCATAGCTATCACCACTGTCGTCATAAAGCTGAAAATCGGCATCCCTGCCGCCGTAGATGCGGATCTCCGTTGGCTCTTCCGAATCCGCTGCGGACTGCACAATCGGGCCCATGGGCACAATACTTCCTTGCTTTACATAGATCGGGATGCGATCCAACGGCGCATTTGCCACCATCGTCTGTCCTCCCCGAAGCTTTTCTCCCGTCCAAAAGTCGAACCAGCCACCGTTAGACGGCAGGACCACGCTGCGGCTGGTGGCATTGCGCTCGGTCACGGGATTCACAAGAAGGGAATCGCCGAAGAGGAATTGATCGTTGACATTTCTAACAGAGAGGTCGTTGGGATAGACGTAGGGGAGAGCCTTCATGAAGATTTCGCCGCGATGGGTAACACCCCAGGCCGCGGAGTAGATGTACGGAAGTAGACGATAACGAAGATCGTCATATTCTGTGAGAATCTTTTCTACGTCTCGACCGTAATTCCACATTTCTGTTTTGGACTGATATCCGTGGATGCGAAAGATCGGGCAAAATGCGCCGAACTGAAACCATCGGATCAGCAGTTCGTGGTAATCCGCCGATGTGTATTGGTCCTTTGGCCGAAAGAAACCGCCAATGTCGGTTGTCCAATAGGGGAAGCCGGAGATTCCGAAGCTGAGGCCGGCGGGAATCTGCCGACTCAATGTCTCCCAATTGGCTGAAACGTCGCCGGACCAAGAGATGGAGCTGTTGCGTTGCTGTCCGGTGAATGCAGAGCGGGAGAGGATCACCACCCGCTTGCTCTCGCTTGTGGCCCTTTGACCATCGAATACGGCTGAAGTTTCGTACAAGGGAAAGACGTTGCGAACCATCGAACCGGGCCCCAGGAAGGTCTGATCGGTCTTGAGAGGATCGCCTTCCGGTTCTGAAGCATCGAGCCACCATCCGTCGAGCCCCGCACTGAAAAGGTTGTGGTTAATGTCCGACCAAAAATCCTTCTGTGCGGCTGGATTGAACATATCCGCCCAGTTTTCAGATTCTTTTGCCTCGCCTGGCTCAGCGGTGCTGGCTGCAGTGGTAAGAAGCAGGTGGGCCGCTTCCAACTCGCGATTCACTGCTGTCTCTGCTCCGAACTTCGCCCATACCGAGATGACCATGTGCAGATTGTCGCGATGCAGCGCGGTCATCATTTGAGCAGGATCCGGATACTCATCCTCATCAAACCTCATGGCGTTCCAACCATACTTTCCCCAGTACTGCCAATCCTGAACTAGGACGTCTACAGGAATTCTCCGTTTACGAAATTCAGAGGCTGTATCGAGGATCTGCTGTTGGCTGGAATAGCGTTCACGGCACTGCCAAAATCCGTATGCCCAGCGAGGCAGCATCGGAGCGGCGCCGGTCATCTCGCGATATTCCTGAGTCACCCGGCTCAGCGCAGGACCATAGAGAAAGAAATAGTCCACCGCGCTGCCCGCTTCAGAACTAAACTCCGTGCTATCGGACGGAGACCGGACAAACAACTTTGCATCGCCGCCGGTTTGAACTGAAATCTTGTATTCCGTATCGGCCTTGAGGCTGATTTTTGCCGAGGCGGAATCGGGTACCCACATGTTTTCGATATCGACGATCTTCTTGTCTCCGACCGACAACTGCAGCCGGCCTTTTCGGTTCCCGCTCAGCAGGAATCCGTACTCCCCGGCCGCGCCCGTCCTGAAGCTTCCCTCGCCTGTCCCGGCGTCCAACTCGATCGGTTGATCGGCGGCGTTGAAGTCGGTTAATGAAGCATTGTTCCAAACCAGTCCGTAGCCTTTGGTCGACAACAGAACCGGGATCGAAATATTGGTATTGGCCTGTTGCAAACGCACAGGAATGCCGCGCACATTCAGAAAGCCCTCCTGATGCTGACCCAGGCCGTAGAGAGCCTCATCTCGCGGCGACAGAAACTCCTGTTGTATATGGAATGTCGGCGTGCCATCGATCATCGCGGGAGTGAGTTTCGTACCCCCGCCGCTCGGTTCACTCAGGATTGTTTTGCCATCGGTGGAGAGAAATCGCAAGGCGCCGTTGCCGCGGTCGACGCTGACTCGCAGCGCGGCGGTCTCTATGCTAATCGTCGATTTTTCCGAAACGACCTTGAAATGGCTGTCATCACAAGGACGCACGACGGTCGGCACGATGGATTTCGGGATGTTCCGTGTCGGACTGGCAATGACATGGACGATGCTGTCGGAGCAGACCTCAATGCGCAGAGCGCCTCTTGTTGAAAAGAACGTCACGCTGCCCGCGCCTCGTTCGAAGGACTCCACTGGTTCGGATGCGGACGAGAAACTTGCTGATCCAATACACGCCAGAACAGCGGCCAACGTAACCATGCTCATCGAACGTAAGGAACTCACGGTAGTCTCCCGAACGAGAATGAATCTGAATGAAACCAATCATCTGAGAAGGAATATGTGGGCTGGTCGAAAGATCTTCGCCAGTCAAGCATCGGGCTCTACGAAGAATCCGCCGGAGCTTCCGAATACCACTCTTTATCGTTCACCTGGATCCCCTCGTATCTCATTGGCGGGTTATGTCGGTGCTTGATTGCTGCAGTGCGACGGTCGCAGATGCATCTCTTTTTTCGCGCAACTGCCTTGAAATCTGAAAGGCCTCTGCTGCGGCTTTCTTGTCGCCGGTATTTTGATAGAGGCGGGCCATTTGAAAGTGGATGCTGCCGTCCTCGTCGCTTTTCATGCCTAACTTGAATTCAGAGAGTGCCTCAGGGATCCGGTTTGTATTGGCGTAAACTTCTCCCCTTAAAGCGTGGACACGCGGCAAGAACTCAGGTTGGATACCGCTGCATCGATCGAGAAAATTCTCGGCATCGCTGTACTGGTTAAGCTGGATAAAGATTTCCCCGGCCAGAAGATTTGCCTGAGGATCGTTCGGATTGGTCTGCAATAAGAGCTGGTCCGCCGCGAGCGCTGCGTCTCTCTTCCCGTCGGCGAACAGAGAAATCGCCAGGCCTAATCGGCCGCTGCGGTTATCCGCCTCCAAAGCAAGTGCCTTGCTGTATTCGGACTCCGCGTCCGCCCATCTTCTATTCTGACGATAGACATCTCCGAGCAGAACGTGCATTCCCGGGGAGTTTGCATCAATCTGGCTGGCGCGGGTGAGCGTGGCAATTGCCAACTTCTGATCTGCCCTTGATTGCCAATAGAGCCCGACCTGCCGGGTTGATAGGTTTATCGAAAGCCGTCGCGCAGCCAATGCCGCTGTTCTGTAATCGCCCGTGTAAAAAGCACACGCGCTCAGGATCGTGAGATATTTCTCCGGCAATTCGGTTAATTGAGGGCGCAAGCCATCGCTGCACTTTCGGAACTGAGCGGAGAGATATAGCTTTTCAGCATCGATGAGCAACGAAGGGGCGGTTGTGCTTGTCCGGCCCTGAGCCTCGGAGGCGGAGCCGACGGAAATTGGGGACAATGGCGCATAAGGTTGCGATCCTGACTGGAGCGAGGCAACCAGGTCAGCAGGAATACTGTTCCTCGCTTGCCACTCGTTCGCCAGATCGAATAGCTCTTGCGTCTGTTCGGCCGCGACTCCATCGCGCAAAACGGGCCATGCTTGTTGAAAGAAGCCTTGATCCGCATTCCAGACGGCAATCAAGTCGTGAAGCGCATTTTCGAGTTGGCCTTGCGCCAACTGCGTCGCAGCAAGCCCCAGCGGCGTCAAAGGGCAACCTTGATTGGAATTGGATTCCCGATCGAATTCCGCTGTCGCCTCGGCGATCGCCTTCTGCCGCAGAAGTACGATGCCATAGCCGGCATGGGAGCAGGGAGGAGGCGACGCCATCGAGAGCACAGACTGGTACGCGCGCGCCGACTGGATCAGCTTGCCTTGCTCTGCGAATAATTCGGCGGCGCGCAGCTTGCTATACCGCGAGGACTCATAGGTGGTTGTCATGACCCGGGCTTCGGAGTCGACCTGTTGCAAATACGCCTTGCCCAGTCCAAGCCAGGCATTTCCGCTGCGTGGAGCAAGGGTCACAGCTCTCCAATACGCATCGGTTGCGCCAATGCCCTTGTTGGTGATGGCCAAAGCGCGGCCCAGAGTCAGCGGGGCTTGCGGATCTGCCGGATTCAGCTTCTCGGCCTTTTGCAGAAACGGTATTGCTGTCTCGGCGCGGTTGAGCTCAAGGTAGTCGATTCCGAGAAAAAGTTGGGGAACATATAAGGACGGGTCGAGCCGAGCCGCTTCAGTGAAGCTCTTGATCGCTTCAGCGAAGCTGCCCGTCTCGTGATCCATCAATCCCAGGTCAGCCCAAAGTTCAGCCGCATCTGGGCTCACCTTGAGAGCTTTGCGATAGGCATCGGCGGCTGCAGAGTAGTCTTTTCTCGCCAAGGCTTGTTGCGCCGTGGCGAGAAAGGAGTTGAGTCCCCGACTGGGATCGGTCTGGCCCTCTGCAGGCAGGGTCAAAGCTGCGCCGATTACAGCGGCGAGACAAATGCTCGTGAGGCAGCGCATCCGGGAACCTACCTGGTGAGCTTTAATGACAACTGCACCTGTCTCGCTCCCTGGGTACCTGAGATTTCTCCCATTGTGGAGTCCCCCAGGTTGATATCAGGCGAATCGAAGTTGGTGTGGTTGAATGCGTTGAACATTTGTGCTGTGAACTGCAGGCGGAATTTCTCTGTAAGGTTGAACCACTTTTGAATTCCGAGATCCTCGTCGACGTAACCAGGAGCCCGCAGATTGGAGAAGTAACGGGGGGCATCGCCAAATGTATAAGCAGGCGCCTGCGTGAAAGCCGCCGGGTTGAACCAGCAAATCTTGCTTCCCACAGCCTGGCCGTTGGGGCAGGTGCCGCTCTTGTAACTGACCCCGGACACTAAATTCGCATGCTGATTGCCTCCCCAGAGACTTGCGGCGTTGGCATTCGCATTGCCGATCGATAGCGGGAATCCGGCTTGAGCGTGCGTGATACCGGAAACCTGCCATCCTCCCGCAACGGCATCTTCCACCCCGTTCATGCCGCCGCCGAATCTCTTGCCTCTTCCAACCGGCAGCTCGTAGACATAGTTCAAAACGAGGGACTGCGGGATATCTGTCGAGTCAACTGATTTCTCCGCGCTCAGGTCATAGTAATTTCGAATCGAGCCGCCGCCGCTGCTGATCGAGGCCCACTCTTCCGGTCCACCTGTATCGTCGAGGAACTTCGAGTAGGTGTAGGAGGCCATGAAGATCAGGCCCTGCGTGACGCGATGCGTGTAGGTTGCCTGCAGAGAGTTGTAGTTTGAGAAGCCAACCGGTTCCTGTGAAGCAGAGGCGCCGCCGCAGAACTCCGGATAGGGCTCGAGCAACTGGGCCTGCGGAACGGTCGGCGCATTGAGGCCGCAGGAACTGGCCGGAAGGTTGAGCGCGTTGAGAGCATTGGCAAACGGATTGGCCACTGATGTATTCAATGCCGAACCCATGGAGAGATATTTCGGATCCAGTTGCCCGTAGTTCATGCTGCCAAGGATGATGCGGGTTCCGCGGTTGCCCACGTAGTTCACGTCCAGCACGTCGTTGGGAGTGACGGCATATTGAAATCCAAACATGAACTGCTTGATCCGGGAATCGGGACGGTACGGGTTGATTCCACCACCACCCTGACCAACATTCGTCAAGCCTCCCAGCGCGTTTCCGGTAACGGGAAGAACGCCGGTTGAGAAGGCCTGCGAGAGTGGCTGGGTGACTGTGACCCCGTCGACCGAAGAGGTCCACTTCGTCGATTGCGAATAGCCCGGGCTGGGTCCCCCGCCGAAGTAGTTTCTCGAGTAATACAGGCCCCATCCACCGCGCAAAACCAGTTTCGGCAAGACAGAGTACGCGAATCCAATACGCGGGGCCACATCATCCCAATTGAACTGATAGAGGCCTCGGTTTCCAGGGTTGTTGTAGACGATTGCGCCATACGCTGGTACTCCGGCGGCCGCACTGATCGGATTGAGAGCGTGGAAATCAAAATAGGCCTGGTCGTTCCTCCGCGCTGTGATCGGGGTCTGCATTTCATATCGGAAGCCCAGGTTCAAGGTGAACTTATGATTCACCTTCCAATCATCCTGAACGTACCCTCCATGCAGGTAGTACTGTGACGCCGGAAATGCGTTGAACCCGGTGGAGCCGGCGTTATTGGCGCCGCCGATGCCCGCGCCCGCCATGAAGGATGCGAAGGCGTCTCCTGTGCCCGAAGTCGCCGCTGTAGGATCAGGGCCCTGGGTCATGGCATTGGAGAAGTTGAATTGCGTGGGAGCGATTCTGCCGCCGAATATCTGGATCACTGCGCCCATATATCCGAACGAGAGCGAGTGCACTCTGTGCATCTTGTTGAAGTCGACCGAAGCGGTACCCACATTGTTCGGAAAATGGGCTTGGCCGAAGCCGGCAGTTGCTCCCAGAGGCGCATAGTTGCTGCCAGAGAAAGCAACCTGCGGGAATTGCGGAGAATAGGTGTCGATAATGCCAGGCAAACCCAGCGTGGAAGACTTGAACCCAAAGCTCTGGGTGTTGTTCCCCTCGACCCACCGATTGTATTCAACGTTGGCATTCATCACGAAAGTGGGCGAAAGGATATGAGACCCGCCCAACGCGATGCTGTAACGGTTATCCGGATTGAAAACCTCCGGCCCACCGATGTTGCTGGCTCCGTAATAGGCCGGGGTACCGGATTTCGTCTCGAATTTCTGCGACCAGCGCCCATACATCCGGGTATTGGCGTTGAAGTTATGGTCGATTCGAATGCCGTACTCGTTTGAAGCCGTGGCTTGCGACGCCGTGGTATTGAAGTTGAAGCCCCCGCCCGGATTGGCTGGAGTCGGCCAGTATTTTCCCGAAGCAAATTTCGCCGCCAAGGTGTCAATCGCGCCAGGTCCGGATGTGGGAATGACGTTTCCAGGATAGGGGTCGCGAATCGTGACCATGTGGCCGGCATTCGGACCGGAGGTCGCCAACACCTGCCTTGTGGTGTAGGGATTGTAGATGGCGCCGGCATAGATCGGCCGCCCCAACGCATCTTGACCCAGCACAGTCGTGGTGAGAGCCGCCGAGAAGTCGCCCGACTCCTGGGTGGCAGTGGGCACGTTTGCGCTATACGAGCCGGCGTTATTCAACCGCAAGCCTTCGAAATTGGCAAAAAAGAACGTCTTGTCGCGTTGCCGGTAAAGGCCCGGGATATACAGCGGTCCGCCGCCGGCCGCTCCAAACTGATTGCGATGGTCCGGCGTCTTTTTCAGGCCATCGAGATTATGGAAGTAGGTGTTCGCGTCCAAAGCCTGGTTGCGAAGAAACTCGTCCAAGACGAAATGGAAATCGCTGGTTCCGGACTTGGTAATCATGTTGACGACATTGCCGGTACTCCATCCGTATTCCGCGGAAAACGAATTGGTCGTCACCTTGAATTCCTGCGTGTCGTCCACCGAAGGCACATAAACGACTCCGCCCCAGCCGCCGGCCACATTCCAGCCGCCATCCAGAAGAAAGGCAGTGGTTCCGAAAAAGCCTCCTCCAAAACTGAGGAATGACATGTCCTGGTCGGCCGTATCTTCCGCGCCGCCCGACGCGAGAATCTGCTGCTGCGTCTGGTTGTTAACCGATGAATTCAACATCACCAGGCCGACCACGTTTCGCAGATTAAGCGGAAGTTCCTCAACCTGCTTTCGGGCGATCGCCGTGCTTACGTTGGCATCTTCGGTTTGCAGCAAGGGCCCCGACGCCGTCACCGAGACTTGCTCTGAAGCGCCAATGGTCAAACTCACGTTCTCAGTTAGAGAATCTCCCACCTGCAGGACAATACCCGTTTGCCGGGAGGTCTCAAACCCCGGAGCACTTGTCTCAAGCGTGTACGTGCCCGCAGGAAGCAAGGCGAACGAAAACTCCCCTGACGAGCCGGAGGTCGCCGCCCGTGTGATTCCTCGTTCGGAATTGGTGAGTTTTACCGATGCTTTGGGAACTCTGGCGCCAGAGGGGTCGGAGACCGAGCCCGACAAAGCCGCAGTCGAACTCAAGGTCTGCGCACGGAGCGTCGGAATGAATGTCAGCCCACAAGCAATCGCGGCCATCAAGACTACCCAGTGAACAAGACGCAATCTGGTCATGCTGCCTCCTGAGGTTTCTTCCTATGAATCTCGCTGGCCATCGGCTCATGTCCTCTTGGGAGAACACGAAGCTCCCGGCCAATCTGGCGATCAGGTTGTTGCGACACGACACCCGCCAGCCAGCTTGGATCACGTGACGAAGAAACGCTTCCGCCATTCACGAAAGCAACGTACTGTACGGTACTGTTCGAGGGCATTTGGCATTTCGTTTTGACTTGTCAACCGTGCTCCCGGGAGGGTACAGTACGTCTTCTGCAAAGAATTTGGGGCCAGGATGGAACATGCCGTCGAAAAGTTCGAGCATTCTGGCCGGCCAGAGAGCTCGGGGAGGGTACCCGCGTCTGAAGTTCAAAGAACGTTATCTGCAATTTTGCAGAGTACGTATTTTCACTCGAGTAAGCAGTCTCAGGAGCTGTTGCGGTATATCGTCGATCAGACTCTCGCCGGTCACGTCGAGATGCTCAAGGAACGGATCATCGGGGCGAATGTCTTCGGCAGACGGCCGGACTATGACACGAACGATGACCCGATCGTTCGCGCGCGTGCCGCCGAGGTCAGGAAGCGACTCGCGCTTTATTATCAAATGGCCCGTGAAGAATCTGTCCGGATCAGCGTGCCCTCCGGCTCGTTCCGGGCCACCTTGGAATGGGCGGACAGAAATTCGATTCAATCTCTGTCGGTTCCGCATCCCGCGCCGGAAACCGGCCAACCGCTCGCCGAAACTGCAACGCTGCCAAGTTCCCTCCAACCTGTAAAGCTCGAAATCCCAACTTCAACGACCGATGGCCGAAGTCGCAGATGGTGGATTCTCGTTGCCGCCTTTGTCGTGATGCTTGCGTGGGCGGCGCAGCACTATCTTGTGGCTTCGAAAGAGCAGGCCTTCAATCAATTCTGGTTGCCTGTTTTCGACAATACCCATCCAACCTTGATTTACATTGGATCCAACGCCGTCTACGAATTGTCTGCTTCCTATCTGGATGGATATTACAAACAACATCCACGAAGCCGAAACGAGGAGATGGGAATGGAATCTTACATCCCGTTGACCCCGGGCACCAAAATTGATGTTCAGGACCTCATTCCCGCCAAGGATACGTTTGTCACGATTGGCGATGTCGCGGCGACAACAAAGATCGTTTCCCTGCTGGTCCATCGGAACAAGCTATTCGATCTCCGATTCGGCAATGATGTCGCGTTTGGCGACCTACGGGAAAACCCCACCATCCTGATCGGTGCGCACAACAATGCCTGGACTCTCACTATGACCGAGAATCTGCGCTACGTCTTCGACGGGCGTACCGGCGTCGCAGACCGCTCTGATCCTAAGAAACACTGGTCTGCCACTACTGACTTTGCAGTGGACTATGCGATCATATCTCGGGTTTTAAACTCCCGGACCGGAACGACAGTGATCACTGCGGCTGGGGTCGGGCATGCCGGCACGCGAGCCGCCGCCGAATTTCTCACCAATCCACAATCGATCTCGGCACTCGCCAAGACCCTGCCTCAAGGGTGGAAAAGAAGAACATACAGATCGTATTGCACACCACCGTCATCGATCAGCTTCCGAGCGCTCCGGACGTTGTTGCCGTATACAGTTGGTGAAAAACGAAGTGCCCGATGAAATTTGACCGGAATAGGGTCCCGGAGCATGATCTTGATCTCCGACTGCTCACGGGTCACTTTAGGGGTCACGGAAGGAGTTAAGTTGCGCACTTTCCAGTCACTTTAGATAGCTTGTCTCTCATTTAAGTAATTGATAATTAAGGATAGCTTCATCGTAAGCGTCCAGAGTCTCCCTCTTGACTGGTTCGAGCACTCAACCTAGAAGTGCCCACTATCTTTTTGGTGGACACCTGATGAGTGTGTCTAAGCGGCCCGGGACGATTGTGTCGTTATGGATTCTGCGATGTTCCAGGGCAGGAGTTCTTCGATGCGGCTGATGGGATGGTCAGCGATCTGGGCCAACACGGTGCGGAGATAGGACTCCGGATCAAGGCCATTCAGCTTGGCCGATCCAATGAGACTGTAGATGGCGGCTGCTCGTTGTCCACCGCAATCGGACCCGGCGAATAAATAGTTCTTTCGTCCAAGGGCCACTGCACGCAAGGCTCTCTCGGCAGCACTGTTGTCGATCTCGAGAAGCCCATCTTCGGTGTAACGCGAGAGGGCGCGCCATCGCGAAAGCGCATATCGAATCGCAGCGGCGGTTTCGCTCTTTGCTGACAGCGAATGAAGTGCCTTCTCCATCCACTTACGCAAGTCATCAAGTAAGGGTTTTGCTCGCGCCTGCCGGACGCTCAGTCTCAGATCAGCGGGCTTGCCGCGGACCTCTTCCTCGACAGCGTAGAGAGCACCGATCCTGGCCAGAGCCTCGGTTGTTGTGGGTGAGGCGTGGATGACATGAATCTCATGAAACTTGCGGCGTGCGTGAGCCCAGCAGGCGACTTCATAAATGGCGCCATCGCCATACAGATGATGGAATCCGGCGTAGGCGTCCGCCTGAAGGCCGCCCTTGAAGTTCTTCAGGTGCAGCCGTGGATGTTCGCCCTTGCGATCCTCCGAGTACGCGAACCAGACAGCCGGCGCAGTATCTTCGCCCGCGGGTCTGTCATCGCGGACATAAGTCCAGAGGCGTCCGGTCTTGGTCTTGCCGCTGCCAGGCGCAAGTACCGGCATCGGCGTATCGTCGGCGTGCAGCTTGGTTCCAGCCAGCACATGCTTCTGAATCGCATCGATCAATGGAGTGAGCAGTTCGCTTGCACCACCTACCCAGTTCGCCAGCGTGGAGCGTTCAATCTCAACTCCCTGGCGGGCGTAGATCTCCGACTGGCGATAGAGAGGCAAATGATCTGCGAACTTCGAAACCAGCACGTGGGCCAGCAGTCCCGGTCCAGCAAGGCCGCGCTCGATCGGACGGGATGGCGCAGGCGCCTCAACCACGCGCTCACAACCACTGCATGCAAACTTCGGCCGCACGTGGCGAATCACCTTGAAACTGTCGGGGATGTACTCAAGTTGCTCGGAGACATCCTCGCCGAACTGCCGCAACTGGCCGCCGCAGCCGGGACAGCAGTGGTTCTGAAAAACGTGGCTGACGACTTCGCGTGGCAGATGCTCGGGCAGTGGCTTGCGTCTCGGTCTCGACTTAGGTTCCTTGGCCGGTCTCACGCGCTCTACAGCAGCTTCGCTCTCTGCCTGCGAAGACTCCAGCTCTTCAAGATGAAGTTCGAGCTGCTCAAGCTGAATAACGATCTTCTCGCTCTTGACGCCGAACACCCTGCGTCGCAGCTTCTCGATGACCAGCTTCAGATGTTCGATCTGCTCGCTGCTTGAACGCAGTTGATCGTCTTGCTGGGAGAGTGTCTGGCGATGGGAATCGAGCTCAGCCTCGAGCGATCGAAGCTCGTCCTGACGAGAAGCTGCCAGAGCGGCGAGAGTTCGAAGCTCCTCTTGATGCGCGATAAGCAGTGCCTTCAGAGCGTCTCGATCAAGCCCGTCAAGATCCGGCAACTGAGCTGCATCCATGCACACAGTATGCCATGAAATTAAGTGGAAAACATCTACAAAACCCGCATGAATAAAGGGGAATCATGTGTGTCAATCAAACTGCTATCTCTGGTGTCCATGTCCTCTGCGGCCTGCGCCAATCGATGCCTTCCAGTAACATCGAAAGCTGCGCACGCGTCAGACAAACGGTGCCTTCGGTGGCCTGCGGCCAGATGAAACGTCCCCTCTCAAGACGCTTGGCGAAAAGACAAAGGCCATCGCCATCCCACCATAAAAGTTTTACGATGTCGCCTCTGCGTCCCCGAAAAACAAAGACGTGTCCTGAGAATGGCTGCTGTTCAAGAACGGTCTGTACCTTCGCACTCAGGCCATCGAAACCACGACGCATATCGGTCACGCCGGCGGCGAGCCATATCTTCGTTCCAGTGCGAAGATCGATCACTTGCGCAAACTCTCCAGAATCGATCGCAACAATGCCGGATCGGCGCCGCTCTCCACGCTGATCATAGCCTTGCCTGGAATCTCGATGTGAATCGAGCCGCTTGACGTCGGCTGCCCCTCCGGATCAACATGACTCCTCGCGTCGGCAAGTTCGCCGGGTGAAGACAACATCACTGGAAGAAGAGATGTCGGTCTTGTCGCAGGCTCGTTCAGCTCGCCCCGCTTCAGCAAACGGCGCCACTTGAAAACCTGGTTCGCGTTCACGCCGTTGGCACGAGCCACCACCGCCACACTCGCGCCCGGCTCAAATGTCAGTTCTGCTATCCGACGCTTCTCCGATAACGTTCGGTATCTGCGAGGACGATGCATACTTCCCGCTTCCAGCTCATCAACCATGACGACATCGTCGTCCTCAAACCAGAGGTCATGCCAGAGGGGAACTCGGGACGCTTACGCTTCATCTTAGGAAACCGCCGCTTATCCATTTGAGCTATGGACCATATCCAAGGGAGGATAGATCGTTTCTCGTGTCCATTGGGATGGCTCAAGAGCGATGCTTGTCACATCGCCGATTGGACCAGAGGTGCGACACTGCCTCGGGCTTCGATTTAACCCATACCCTACACGCCGCTTAGCCGGGGACGTGTGGCGGGTACAGGAGCAGCCCAACCGGCAATCTTGAACTACGGGGATTGCTATTTGAAATGCAATTCGCAATACGCACATACGCACTGCAGTCCAGGAAGGATAGCTAATGTCCAACCTGGAACGTCTGCTTTACGACAGGAAGACAGCTGCTTTGGTTCTGTCGGTAAGTATCCGAACGATCGATTACGCCTTGGCTCGTCAAGAGTTCGAGTGGAGGAAAATCGGTCGCCGGAAACTCATCACAGCTAAGAGCCTCAGGAGTTGGGCTAATAAAAACCACTACGGTTCCGTCAAGGTATCCAAACCGGACGAGGATGAGCAGGATAAAGCTGCCTGATCTTTCCTTTTCTTTACAATGGGTCAGGCTTTGTCCTGACCCATCCTTATTTGCGGCAGCTGTCTCCGTTTAGTACGATCTGTCCGCGCGAATACGAACACCCCAGGGGTTCCGACGTATGGTGGATTCAGTACTTCAAGGACGGATTTCGCCGCCGCGAGTCGATTGGCCGCCGCGGGGATGCGATTGACGCATACCGTGATCGAAAGGTCGCAATCAAACGGGGTCTCAAGCTCCCCGATCTGCGCAACGGGAAGGTCACGCTCTCAGCTTTGATTGATGATTGATGATGCACTCGCGTACCAGAAGAATCGTGCGGGGCGTCTTCGTGATTACGAGAGCAAGGGCAAGATCGTCAAGGAAGCAATGGGAGGCAGGAGTGCTTCTGCGATCACTCCGCAAGAGATTGACTCCTGGCTGAACAAGCACACCAAAACACCAGCAACATATAACCGCTACCGGGCATTCCTGAGCATGGTCTACAGGCAGGCGATGCTAAATAGGAAACAAGACTCAAATCCAGCCCGGCTTGTTCGTCAGCGCAAGGAACCACCCGGACGCATTCGATTCCTGGATGAAGCTGAGTATGGTCGGTTGATCAATGCGATCAATAACAGGGCCCAGAACACAAAGCTGAATTCATCGTCAGCGTCCACACAGGCATGAGACTGTCAGAGGAGTACACGGTGGAATGGGGACAGGTCTCCTTTGATCGATGCACAATCGAACTGACCAGAACCAAGAACGGGTCACGCCGCACCGTCCATCTCAATGCGGATGCGATCGAGGCGATCAAGGCCATGCAGCGTCATGGCCAAAAGCGCACCGACGTAGTGTTCCCGAACCCTGTTAAGGACTTCGTGACTGACGAATGGTTCCATTCGTGTCTCAAAGAGGCGGCGATCATCGACTACGTATGGCACTGCAACCGCCATACCTTCTACTCTTGGCTTGCGATGAACGGAGCGAGCATCAAAGAGATCCAGGTTGCTGCAGGCCACAAGACCATTCAGATGGCAGCGAAGTACAGTCACCTGAGTCCGACCCACAATCAGGGCGTTGTCGACCGGATTGCCGGGGGAGTCCGCAAGACCGCAAGAAATGGGTAAACCAATCTGCCACCACAACTGCCATTACTCTAAAAGTTCTTCTCCAAATTGAAATGGTTTCTTAAGCGTAAACTACTGATTATATGGTGCCCGGAGGGGGACTTGAACCCCCACGACCAGTAAAGGTCTGCGGATTTTAAGTCCGCTGCGTCTGCCAATTTCGCCATCCGGGCATACTAAAATGATCTCAATAAATCACAGGTCTATTCGCAAATCTTTGCCTTCTGCAGGACTCAACTGGCGCTGTCAAGTGACGGGTCTTTTCCATGATAACCCTCGGCCAGGCAAACATGTTCGGCAACAGGCGCCGATCTCCGACCCCTAGTGGCGATGCACTTCATACAGCCTTTTTCCCAAGGTCCGGGGCAGCCCGCATCAAGCTCTCCGGCCGCCCGACATCGCACCAATCATATTGATCGGCCCGAAAAGCGATGATCCTTTCCCCTTGTGCGGCGAGACGAAGATAGGTGGAGATAATCGAGAAAGCACCGGCCTCGTCGATCTTCGCAAAGATTCGGGGAGAAATAACATGAACTCCGGAAAAAGCCAGAGCGAGCACGCCAACCGAAGGCCGAGCCAGCTCATTCCCTCCATCGCGGCCCGCACGGCGTCCGCAGAGTTGGCCTTGCCCATCAAACAACAGGTACCGCGAAGTTACCCGCTCCTGCACCGCGAGCGTGGCCAAAGAGTCCTCTTCCACGTGGTGCCGGACCATGCGCCCGAGATCGATGGTGCTGATCACGTCCACGTTGTGCAGGATGAACGGCTCCTCCAGATTTCCGGCGGATTCAAGAAAAAAATCCGCAGCATTTTTCAAGCCGCCACCCGTATCCAGCAGATCTTCCTCGCAAGAGACCACAATCCGCATGCCAAAATTGTCGTTGGCTTTCAGGTAGTCGACAATCATGTCGGCATGATGATGCGCGTTAACAATCACCTCGCGCACGTCAAAGGAGCGCAACCGTCCAAGCACAATCTCCAACAGCGTGTGGCCGGCAATTTCCACCAGGGCCTTCGGCCGATCGTCGGTCAATGGTCGCAGGCGCGTGCCCAGGCCGGCGGCGAGAATCATCGCCTTCATCTGCCTGATTTCTCCAGTTCTATATGCTGGACAACCACTTCCATCCCGTCGCGGCCGCGCAAGTGTTTCCCCAATTCCTCGGCCAGGTAGACCGACCTGTGCTGCCCGCCGGTGCAGCCGAACGACACCATCAGGTTGTTGAACCCGCGGCTCCGGTACTGGCTTACACTCGCGTCCACAAGTGAAAGAACATTAGCAAGAAACTGGTGCACGCTCTCTTTCTGGTTGAGATAATCAATCACCTCCGCGTCCTTACCGATCAGCATCCTGAATCGTTCTTCCCGCCCGGGATTGGGAAGACTGCGGGCATCGAAAACAAAGCCGCCTCCATTCCCTGTTTCGTCGGTTGGCATCTGATGATGAAATGAGAAACTGAAAATCCGCACTGTCAAAACGCCGGTGGGAAAAGACAGGCCCTGCAGGTTTGTCGAGCGCAACATACCCTCAAAGGCATCCATCAGCGCCGGCAGAGCGATAGGCAACGTCACGTGATGAGCCAGCCACCGCAGGTTCCTCAACGCATACGGAACGCTGCGCAGAAAATGCGCCTTGCGCTCATAGAACCCCCTAAAACCATAAGCGCCCAATGCCTGCATGATGCGGACATACACGTACGCGTAGTAGTGCTCCATGAACGCTTCGCGCTCAATGGGGACAAAGCCCGCAAGGCACTCCAGATAATAGTCGAGCAATCCCTGCCGCAACTCCGGCGGCAAATCAGCCTTGCCATCGTAGAGCAGAGACGCAATATCGTACTGTAGCGCGCCTTTGCGCCCGCCCTGGTAATCAAGAAAAAACGGCTGGCCGTCGCGGAGCATGATGTTGCGTGACTGGAAATCCCGATAGAGAAAATAGTCGTGATTGGCGGCAAGCAGAAACTTCGTCAACCGGCCAAAATCATTTTCCAGCGCCTGTTCGTTGAACGGCACACCCGCCAGCCGCAGAAAATAATACTTGAAATAGTTGAGATCCCATGCGATCGACTGCCGATCGAAGCTGCCCCGCGGATAACACACCTTGTAGTTCAGATCCCGCCCAGCCTCGACTTGAAAACGCGGCAATACGGCCACCGCTTTCCGATAGGCCTCAATCGCTTCCGGAGCAATGGTGTCGCCACTGCGATTTCTGCTGAGAAATTCGAAGAGTGTCGTGTCTCCCAAATCCTCTTCAAGGTAAGCGCCCTGGCTCAAGTCTTCCGCATAAATCTCCGGAACCGGCAATCCGTGTCGGCGAAAATGTCTTGAAAACTCGAGAAACGCGGCATTCTCCTCACGCACGGGATACACGATGCCGATGGCACTGTTGCCTCCGCCGCGCAGGCGGACGATCGCGCGCCCCGAAGCACCGAGATCGCCCTGGAGAGGCCGCAGGTCCTCGGCCGGCACATGAAAATGCTTCTCAAACAGTCTTCTTAGAACGTCCATAAATGTCTTTCCAGAAACTATCGAAACTGTTCACAACCATACCGAGCGGGACGAAGCAGACGCAAGCCGAAGCTCCCTCCTCAAAAATCAGAGACGATCCCAGATGGATCATGGCACCGGTTTCAGGCTTGCGTTCGGAAAAATCAGGGAATGCGGGCGGCGAGCTTGGCCGCCAGCGAAGCGGCTTCCTGCGGATCCGGGAGATTTGCGTAACCTCCAAGGTAGCGCCCTTTGCGAAAGATGCAGATTCCGTCAAGGTATTGCGCCTTGAACTGAAACGCATCATCCCTGATCGGCACCGGCGCCGCTCCCGCAAATCGCTCGCGAAGGCTTTTCAGCACCTCCGCCGCAGCCGCAGGCGAGGGCTCCTGCACCAAAAAGGCCTGCCCCTGCTTGTATTTCGCCACGTAGCCGCGCTTCAGTTGTCGCAGCCCCAGCACGCTTTCAGGCACCCCGCGCACCGAGATCAGGCTCTCCTTCGGAAACCAATCCAGTGCCTCTGGAGCGCTATCCTGTCCATCGAGATTTGCCAGCATCTTTGCCACAAAGGCATTCAGCAAGGCAGATTGATCACTGCTTGCGTTCGCGGATGTTTCAACAAGTTCCACGTAATATTTACCCTTCGCAAAGCTGGCGCTCTGGTGTTGAACCTGCCCGCCCATGCCGATCCTCGCAATAGGCAGACTCGGATCGAGGTTGGCAGTGAACATGCCGTAGGCGGCGGCGGCATCGCTCATCTCCGACACGTCGATGTCAAGCGAGTCCCCTCCCGACTTGCAGGTAATTCCCTCCATGCGCACAAAGCCGAATAGCAGGTATCCTTCGGCGCCACCATCCTTGTAGTCGTAAAGATTGTCGGCTGCGTACTGGCGCTTCGTACCGGATTGTTCCCAACCCGGCGCAAAATGGCAATCCAGATACGCCTGCGCGTGCGCCACTGACGCCGTCAATAGGATCACCAGCAGGCCCACAGCCCTCATGCAAACAGCTCCTGTGCGCGCGCCATCCGGTCCGACACCCGCACGCCATGTGGACATTGCACCGTGCATTCAGTGCAATCGCCGCAGCGGACCTCACCCAATTTCGAGGCCAACTCGAGATACCTCTCCCGCCCCAGCGCGAACTGCCCATACCCGTCCGAATAGGTCAGGCACCGCAGTACATCGGCCACCGGCAGACCCTTCTGGCAGGCTCCATCGCACTTCCCGCACATCCGGCAATAGAGCGGCCGAATCATCTCCAGATGCGCGGTCAGCAGCTTTTCGTCGCTGCCAGAGAATGGGTGCTCCATCGCCTTCAGGTTCTCCTCCAACTGATCCATATCCGTCATGCTGGGAATGGTGGTTGAGATCCCGGGCTTGTTGATCACCCATTTCAACGCCGCCAGCAGCGCGCCTTGCCGTTGCAATTCCTGATAGATCGGATCGTCAGGTTTCACGCTGCGGAAACCTCCCGCCATCACTTTCATCCCCACCACGCCCATGCCGGCCTTAGCTGCCGTCCCGATCGCCTGTTCCATCGCCGGATCCATTGAGAAGTTGTAGGCCGTCAGCACAACGTCAAACACGCCCTTCTGTGCCAGCCAAGGCAAGAGTTCCTTCTGGCCCCCGTGCGTGCTCACGCCGGCAAAACGGATCTTGCCCTGTTTTCTGGCCAGTTGCTGGGCCTCGATCATGTCGTCGCGAACATCGGCCACGCTCCCCTTGCCGTGCAGATACCAGATGTCCACGTAGTCCGTATTCAGCTCGCGCAGGCTTGTATCCAGATCGCTCAGCAGACCATCCTTGTTTTGCGCGGCAGACTTGGTTGATAAAACAATCTGTTTACGCTTGGCCCCAAGCGCTGCGCCCACCATGCGTTCATTATTGCCGTGCTGGTAGCCGCGCGCGGTGTCAAAGTAGTTGATTCCCACATCGACAGCCCGCTCAATCACGCTGGGATCCGATGTGATCATGCAGCCAAATCCGACCGTCGTCACTTTCAGCCCGGTACGGCCCAGGGTTTTGTAACTAAGCTTCACCGGCGACCCGGCGGAGGTTGCGATCGGATTGTCCGAAGGCTTGAAGAAGTTCAACCCGGAACTGGCGCTTACAACTGGAAGCATTAAACCGGCAGACAGAAAGTCACGGCGAGAAGTCTTTGACTCCATGGCGATACCCTCCCATGAAAACGGATCATCATAAACCGCCGCCGGGCGGCCTGAATGTGACGTAGGCCCGTCTTGCGCCATAAATAGAAAAACGGCCCGTGAGCCTGCCGGGCCGTTGAGATTGTTATCGATTTGAAGGCCGGTTTGCGTCAGAATTCAACGGCCGAGTCGGATCTGCGAATGCCCCGGATCACTCCTTCTCGGCCGTAAAGCCTATTTGATCTCCCGAACCCAGATATTCCTGAAGCTGATAGGCTCGCTCTTGTCGCCATGCGCCTGCAGCTTGATGGGAGCCTCGGTGTACGCCTTGTAGAACGGCTTGCCGATATAGAGCGTCTGCCCCTTCAACTCGAAGTGGTTGTCCACGAGTACGCCGTTAAAAAAGACCGTCGCATAGGCCGGCGTTTTCAATGAGCCATCGTCGTTAAACCGGGGTGCCGTCCACACCACATCGTAGCTCTGCCACTCCCCGGGCTTGCGGCTCGGGTTCGCCAACGGGATGCTTTGCTTATACAGGCTGCCGATCATCCCGTTCACATACGTCTTGTTTTCGTAGTTATCGAGAACCTGCAGTTCGTATCCGTCATCTCCAGGACCCGTAGACGCCAGAAAGACCCCGCTATTGCCGCGGGCCTGGCCACTGCCGGTAATGCTCTCCGGAATCTTCCACTCAATGTGAAGCTGGTAGTCTTTGAAGTTCCGCTTTGTTTCGATGTTCCCGCCAGACTTGTTCACGGTCATCACGCCATCGTGCACCGTCCATTGGGCCGGAGACTTGTCACTGACGGCGACCCATTCGTCCACGTTTTTGCCGTCGAACAATACGATCGCATCGGAGGCCGGCGCAGCGCAGGTTGCACCGGGAGTCACCACCGCGGGAACCGGCTCCCATACTTCAGTTTCCTCCGGCTTGGGCTTGGGCGCGGTCTGAGCGGCTGCTGGCGCCGATGTCGCCGCTCCACCGGGTTGCGCGCCTTGAGATACAGCAGGCGAATATGCGAAAAGGGGAACGGCAAAGGCAAACAGAGCCGCAGACGCCAGGAAGCCCAAAAACTGAATGCGTGTCATGAGATGAAAATATACACCCTCACATCGAACGCCTGCACTGTTCTTATACGGATCCCCGACTACCAAAGCTCGCGTCACTGAAGCCCCAACTTCCCGAGTAGCATGTCGAGAAATGGCTCCTGGCTCTTGAGGATGCGATTGCGCGCCGCGACGATCGAAAACCACCCGCCTCGATCGACTTCGGGGAACTCGATCATACGTCGAGACCGGGGCGGCCATTCCATCCGGCAAAGATCGCTCGTGAGCTTCTGCGGATCGCAGTCGCCTTCAAAAGCCCAGGCGGTCACGAGCTTTCCGCCGGCTTGTTTCACCTCCCCGAGATTGAGAAACTCCGTTCCCGGTACGAAGCCCGTCTCTTCCTGAAATTCACGCTTGGCGGCCTCCAGCGGCCCTTCATCTTCGGCATATTCTCCCTTGGGAATGGACCATGCTCCTTCATCCTTGTTTGCCCAGAAAGGGCCGCCGGGATGGACCAGAAACACCTCCAGACCCGGCCCAGGTAAACGGTACATCAAGAGACCTGCGCTGCGCTTCGCCACTCGAAATCACCCGCTCCAGTATAAGTTGAGCTCATGTTCCCATTGATGAATTCAGCAGCATTGTTTCGCCCCCGCCAGTCGATGCGGGCGCAATCATTTACCATCAGTTGCCATGCTGATGATCGATGCACAGCTTAACGCTGCCGAGGTGTTGCGGGCCTTTCACCGCGATGAGCCGTACCTGTTCCTGGGCTCTGCTTTTACGGCAGTCGGTGTGGTTGCAATCGGCCTTTGCATCATCCGCCGCCGATTTGATGCGCTTCTGGTCTGGATGGGCATCTTCGCGGGGCTATACGGACTGCGGTTGTGGCTGCAATCGTACATGCTGTATCTGGAGTTCGATGGCAACCTGCTGATCGACCGTATGCGCTCCGCGATCGACTTTCTAATACCTCTTCCGGGGTTCTATTTCTTCCGGGTGGCAGGTTTTCTGAGACGCGTCGCAAAACTGATCGCGGCGGGCACGGTCGTGATCTTTCCATTGATGTTCGCGGCGACTCTGGCCTTCGGTCCCATGAAGTTGCTTTATAACATCAATAATCTCATTGTGATTGTTGTGTTAGGGATAGTGTTTCTTCGATCGCTTGACAGAAAATCAGTGGATCGTGATTTTGCAGTGGTCCGCGTTGGAATGCTGTGCTTTGCGGCCCTTGCCTTATGGCAAAACCTGGGCGCACAGATGGTGCCGTTCTATTTGGAACCATATGGATTCGCAATCCTTCTCGGTACGCTGGGCTATGTGGCCGCGCGACGATCCTTCAAGCGAGATGTGGACCTGGCGGAAATCCATAAAGAGCTTGAATTGGCCCGCCGCATGCAGCTCTCGATCCTGCCTGGGGCTTTTCCCAATTCCACTATTTTTCACGTCGCGGCGAAATATGTACCCATGGCAGCGGTCGCAGACGACTTTTACGATTTCCTTCTGGCGGGTGAACGGCAATTGGGGCTTTTTATCGCCGATGTCTCAGGGCATGGCATTCCTGCTGCGTTGATTGCCTCCATGGTCAAAATGGCGGCCACCTCGCAGCGGGCCAACGCTGCCCATCCTGCGCGGTCGCTGACCGGTATGAACGAGGCACTCTGCGGCAACACGCAGGGCCAGTACGTCACCGCCGCCTATGTGCATCTGAACGCTGAAACCAAAGAGATGCGCTATGCGGCTGCCGGGCATCCTGCGATGCTACTGCTGAGAGGCGGGCGCGTGACGGAGATTCACGAGAATGGGCTTTTGCTTTCTGCCTCGACGCAGTCTGTCTATTCCGAGAAGACCCTGCCGCTCGAGCCTGGAGACCGGTTGCTGCTCTACACCGATGGCCTGATCGAAGCGCGTAATGCCCAAGGAATGATGTTTGGCGAAGAATCGCTCTTCGCCGCAATGCGCAACACGGCAGAAGTCGCCGTTGCTGAAGCCGCCGACCGCATCATCGCCTCAGTTCAGCAATGGTCCAAGTCGCAGGACGACGATCTGACTGTGCTGGTGTGTGACTACCAGAGCGCGGGATGAGGGGGTGTCAGCCCCGATGGAGACGTTCGCACAAAGCGAGTCCGCGACCTCACCTCTTTGGCTGTGACACGCTCCGTGGATAGATCGAAATCAGGTATTTGGCCTCGTCGCTGTCGACCGGATTAAGTTCGAAGTATTCCATCGTATCTGCGATATAGAGTCGTGTTCGGTAGAAATAATTGTTCCCGGCTTCCGCTGTGAAATGTGCAAGCTCCAATCTTTGCCCCGACCGACCGTATTGAAAGGCCGCGCACAAATGGTGCTCCCCTGGTTCCACTGACAAGACCAAGTAGGAGCTGTTCTTGTTCGCGCCCGCCCACGAACGGTCCAAGCCGATCTTGGTTTCTAACCCCATCGGACTCACGCCCTTTTCCTGGATAAGATAGACCGTTGCCTTTCCCTGCACTGGAAGCTTAAGCGTGTGTTGCGAATCGTCGAGTTTCAAGTCGAAGCTAACATTTTCAGGGCCGCACGCTGCCGTGGCAACGACCGATGAATCCTGAGCAAAAGCGGATGTTGCGAAGAGAAGTGCGAAAAGGATTACTTTCATGGTCGTGCTCCTGGCGGGCTATCCGCCCGCTAGGGTGACTGCCTCGCAAGCAATCGTTTTTACACCGCAAAAGCAAAGGCGGAAAGGGCATGACGCCTTTCCCGCCTTGGAAGGGTTGAGTTATGCGCCTTTTATGCGTAGATCCCGCGCTGCTTGATCGTGAACGCCACGCGGTCAATCGCCAGCATGTAAGCCGCGATGCGGTTGTTTACGTTATGAGCCTCGGCGTACCGCACCACGTCGTCAAAGCTGTCACGCAGAATCGTTTCCAGTTGCTCGTTGATGATGGCTTCCTTCCAGAAGTATCCCTGCCGGTCCTGCACCCATTCAAAATAACTCGCCGTCACGCCGCCTGCGTTCGCCAGAATGTCCGGCACCACGAAGATACGCTTCTCTGACAGAATCTCATCGGCAACCGCGGTGGTGGGTCCGTTGGCCCCCTCCACCACGATGCGCGCCTTGATCTTGTCGGCATTGCGGCTGGTGATCACGTTCTCGGTAGCGGCGGGTATGAGGATGTCGCAGTCGGAGACCAGCAGCTCTTCGCTCGGCGTCGCATCGGCGCCGCGGAATCCTAGCGTTGTGTTGTTGCGGTATTTGTATTCGATCAGTTGATGAATATCGATGCCGCTCGGATTACTCAGTCCGCCTTCCTTCTCGGCAATCCCAACGATCTTGTATCCATGCTCCATCATCAGGCGGGCCGTGTTCGAACCCACATTACCAAACCCCTGAATGACCACCCGGCACCCCTCGATGGGCAATTTGAGATAGCGCATGCTTTCATCGCACACCACCATCACGCCGCGCCCGGTAGCCTCAATGCGGCCCCGCGAACCGCCGATGTTAAGCGGCTTGCCGGTGACAACGCTGGTGACCGTCCTGCCCATGTGCATGGAGTAGGTATCCATGATCCACGCCATGGTCTGCTCGTTGGTGTTCATATCGGGCGCGGGAACATCCTTTTCCGGTCCGATAAAGTCGATGATCTCCGATGTGTAGCGGCGGGTCATGCGTTCCAGCTCGCCCTGGCTCATTGTCCTGGGGTCGCAGATCACTCCGCCCTTGGCGCCGCCAAACGGTATGTTGACCACGGCGCATTTCCAGGTCATCCAACTTGCCAGGGCGCGTACTTCATCAAGGGTTACGTCGGGCGAGTAGCGGATACCGCCCTTGGCCGGGCCACGGGCAATGTTGTGTTGTACCCGGAACCCGGTGAAGATTTCAATGCGTCCATCGTCCATGGTCACAGGAAAGTGCACGATAATCTCGCGCGCGGGAGTCCTGAGCAACTTCCAGAGCCCTTCATCTAAATTCAGCTTGCGTGCTGCAAAATCGAACCGCGCACTTTGAGCTTCCCAGGGATTGATCTCCTGGTCCAAAGTGACAATCGGGGTTGCCGTTGGCATACATTTCTCCAATTCTTTCTGTCTGTCGTCGAGCCATGGTCCGCCGGACCGATCTTGCAAATGTCAGATGCGACAGAATTTCCCCGATTATCCGGGGACTTTCCACAAAACCCGGCACGGGCCCACGCGCAACTAAGCCGGAGTATTGGGCGCAGCCTGAAACGATAAAGAGCCCAAACCCATGTGAGTCTAGGCCCCGCGCAAGCTTGCGTCAAGTCTTGAAGGGCCCTATCGCGCCCCTTTCGGAACCTCCGCGGGAACCCCGTTCAGGCCCGGACAGGTTCACCAAAGTTGAAAGCCGTTCCTTGAATCGAATTGACCTCGAAACAAAGCAGTCTGCCGCTAACCAAGCTTCCGCACCAACCAGCCCCCTTCACCCTTGGCATGTGTACCGCGCTATATCTTTTTCGGCTTTCCCCAACCCGGCAAATTGGAAGACTAAGGATGTTCTTGCTCCTTCTCATCCGCCGGAGTAGGCTCTCATCGCCGGAGCAGGCTAAATTGGCGACCTATGACATGTCGGTTACCTGCAGGAAGGTGTAACGTGACAAAACAGCAAAAACCTTTCTGCGCTAAGTTAGACTCAGGATAGCTTGTTGCACCATGCTTATGAAGATTTAGACAGTCCCGTCTGTCTCACGGGATGGCGCAAGAATTGATCGCGAAAACTGGAGAGGCGATGCCAACCGTGGATAGGGTACTGGTCATCGACGACGATAGAGTCGTAGGCAACATTGTCTCTGCCGCGGCCCATGCGATGGGGTTGGACTGCGTCGCCACCAAAGATGCAACCACTTACCTGAGCCTGATACCCTCCGCAACAACCCTCATCCTCCTCGACCTCATGATGCCCAATATGGATGGCATCGAGGTCTTGAGACATCTCGGTGAGCAACAATGCAAGGCGCGGATTGTCCTGATGAGTGGAATGGACAAGCGGGTTATTGAGACCGCCGAGAAGTTAGCGCAGACACTGGGCCTTTCGGTTGTCGGACATCTGCAAAAGCCCTTCCCCGTGACCGAACTGAAGCTGGTTCTGGAAGCAAATACCAAGGGGGAAGTCCCTGCGACCCTGGCCACGCATCCCGTGATTGCCATTCCAGACGAGGAGCTCCTGCTCGCCTTTGAGCGCGGCGAATTCGTTCTCTACTATCAACCGCAGATCAGCATCGCAACCGGGAAAGTCACCGGCGTCGAGGCCCTTTCCCGCTGGCAGCATCCCAAACTCGGGCTGATCTTTCCCGATCGCTTCATCGCCCGGACTGAGGCTCTTGGGCTCATGGACAAGCTCTGTTGGCTCAGTGCGGATTGCGGCCTCGGCGAAATGGAGTTGTTCGCCGCAAACGACGAGCCATGCCCCGACTCTCCTTGAATGCCTCGGTACATACGCTGCGCGATCTGCAATTCCCGGATATCCTGATGGGGCTCGCTAACAAGCACAACTTCCCTGCCGACAAAATCGTCGTTGAGGTGACCCAGACGGGGCTCATTCACGAGCTTTCGCGCACCCTCGACGTTCTCACCCGGTTGCGCATGAAACGAATTCAGCTTTCCATCGACGACTTCGGCACCGGGTACGCCATGAATGCCCGCCGCAACTGCAAAATGTCCCTGCCACCGAACTCAAGATCGACAAGAGCCTGATCGAAAACCTGCAAGCCAACGACAGCGATCGCGTTATGGTGGAGAAGATCATCGAGATGGGACATGAGCTGCACCTCGAAGTGATGGCCGAAGGTGTAAAAACCCAGCAGCAGTTCGACCTCCTGCGCGAAATGGGCTGCGATGGAGCGCAGGGTTATCTTTTCAGTCCTCCCCTCGGTGCCCCGGAACTGGTCGACTGGCTCGCAGCCTACTCCTATCGAAATCCATAATCGCGACCAAGTACACTGGTGTCTGTGAAAGGCTCATCCGATCTCATCCAGCCCAGCCGTAAGGCGTTTTTGGCGCTCGCCAAAGAGCACACACTCGTGCCGTTGTATCGCACCCTCACCGCCGACCTGGAGACGCCTGTCTCCTCTTTTTTGAGGACGGCCTGGCAGGAGCGTGAGTGCTTTTTACTGGAGTCGGTCGAAGGCGGTGAACAGGTGGGCCGCTACACGTTTATCGGGCTGAACCCTTACAAGCGGATCGTGGCCCGCGGCCGGGATATTGCTATCACTGAAGGCCGAAAGACCACGCGCATCGAGGGCGATATCTTCAACGTGCTGCGTGATGCCTTGGGCGGCCACAACCCGGCACGGCTCTCGGGGATGCCTCCCTTCACCGCCGGGGCGGTTGGCTTTTTTGCCTACGACGCAGTACGCCAGGTCGAACGCCTCCCGAAACTGGCGAAAGACGAGTTGGGCGTGCCCGATGCCTGCCTCCTCTTCTTCGACGAGGTGCTGGCTTTTGATCATGTGCGCAAGCAGATCTGGCTCGTAGTCACCGCTGACACAACCCTCGACACGCCGGCCACAGCCTATAACAAAGCCGTCAAGCGGCTCACAAGACTCGAAAGGCAGCTGAGCAATCCACTCCCCAGGCTGCCGAAGGTCAAGACCAGGAAGAAGCTGAAGGTCAAATACCGCACCAGCAAGCCCGACTTCCTGGCAGCCGTGAAGCGAATCAAGCGATATATCACTGCCGGAGACATCTTTCAGGCGGTGCTGTCGCAGCGCTTCGACATCGCGCCCGATACCGACAGCTTTCAGGTGTACCGGTCCCTGCGTACCGTGAACCCCAGCCCGTATATGTACTTCCTGCGCTTCACCCCGGAAGGTCCGCTCGGAGGCCAGCCGGATAAGGCTAAGAACTCTTCCAAAGAGTCAGAGGCATCGGGGACCGTTGAGCTGGCAGGCTCTTCGCCGGAACTGCTCGTCCGCGTGCATGATGGGAGAGTTGAGTATCGTCCCATTGCCGGGACCCGTCCGCGAGGAGCCAATGACAAGGAGGATCAGGCATTCGAATATGAGATGATGCACGACGAGAAGGAGCGCGCCGAACACGTCATGCTCGTCGACTTAGGCCGCAACGACGTCGGCCGCGTTAGCGAGTTCGGCTCCGTTAAAGTCGACCGGCTGATGTTCGTTGAGCGCTACTCCCACGTAATGCATATAGTCAGCACCATCGAAGGTCGCCTCAAGCCGGAGCTGACCGCGGTGGATGCGCTGCGGGCCTGCTTTCCTGCCGGCACCCTCAGCGGCGCGCCCAAAGTGCGCGCTATGGAGATCATCGAAGAAGTCGAGCCCGCCCGCCGCGGAACCTATGGCGGCGCCGTCTTGTACGCCGATTTCTCCGGTAATCTCGACTCCTGCATCGCCATTCGCTCGCTCCTTACCCAGGACGGCAAAGGGTACGTGCAAGCCGGCGCCGGTATTGTCGCCGACTCCGTACCCGCTCTCGAGCACGCGGAGTCCCTCAACAAAGCCCAAGCCGTGATTCGCGCAATCGAGCACGCTCGCGAACTTTAAGAGAGAAGATTTGAGATTTCAGGCGTCGGCTACCTGAGACGTTCTTTGCGCGCTTCCGCCATCCCCACTCAGTGACGGCGCGGGCCTCGTTACCATCTTCGAGTTCGGCCAAGTCATCTACGGAGGCGACGCCAAAAGTCTGCAGGAGAGGAGTTCCAGCTTCTCCGGTGCACACTATTCTCCACCAAAGAGGCGCCGGAAGAAATGACCAATCCGGCCAAAGAAGCCGCTCTTCTTCTTCTCTGTGGGCGGAACCGCCGAAGGCACGTCTGCGCTAACCTGTGGCTCCGGAGGCGCGATCGTTATCGGTTGCGCTGCAGGGTCCACGCTCTTGTAGACCAGAGGTTCGGTCAGACCCGAGCCGCCGCCTTTGTTCTGAGCCGGGGCTGGAGCAGGCTCGGGAAGCGGCGCCATGCCCGCACTCTGCGCCAGCGGAAACTCGTTGCTGCCCGGGCGTGGCGGAGCGGGACACCCGCAGGGCTCCTTCTCCTGATCCACCACTTCGTGCAGGCTACCGTGTTGGAACATGACTCGTTGTCCCGGCTGCACGCGGTAATCGCTCCCGTCAAAAACGCTGGTGACCAGAACGTAGGGCGCATTCAGCCCCGGATTGTCGATGCAGGTGTCACCATGATCGCCCAGCCTTACCCTCACGTCCGCTGCGCCCGGTCCCCCGATGAGGATGCGGAAGTCGGGGGTCAACAGGATGTCGGCATTCCGGCCAGTGGCAAAGCTCGTTTCGACCGCGCCGTGATCCAGCGCCATCATTAGGCCGGGCGTGTCGCCAGAGGGCACGCTCGAGTCAGCGGCAAGCTTCACCGTGGTAGAAGCGCACACGCGCAGAGTCCCGCGATGCGGCAACAGCACCTCCGTCGTGGCAGCGCCGGAGGTCACCGTTCCGCTGGCTGCGATCAATGCTTTGCCCCCCGTCACTTGCAGCGCACCCGTAACTGCTGCGGCACTGCCGGCATTGTTGCTGTCGAGTGGAACGATTGCGAGCGGAGTCGCAGAGGGTGCGCTTGCCACTACCGCGGGACTTGAAGCCGGCGCGGCTGTCTGCGCGCCAAGCGTAGCGGTCATCAGTAGTAATCCCGTTCCTGCGACCCACTGCCTGTACCAAGACAATCGCAAGTGAGAATTCCTGCGCGACGAGGAGATTCGCATCCGGCTACATTCCCAGGAAGTTGCGGATCATCTGCTTCCCGCCTTCGGTGAGGACGCTTTCTGGATGGAACTGCACGCCCTCGATCGGCAGAGTGCGATGGCGCAGCCCCATAATGACCGAGCCGCCTGCTTTCCCGGCTCCATTGGCATCTGGCGTGCGTGCAGTGATGGTAAGGTCCGCAGGAAGAGACTCCTCAGCCACAATCAGCGAGTGGTAGCGGGTGCAGGTCAGCGGAGTCGGCAAGCCCGCGAAGATCCCTTTGCCATCGTGCTCGACCGGGCTTGTCTTGCCGTGCATCAGATGGTGTGCGCGCACCACTTTACCGCCGAAGGCCTCCCCGATCGCTTGATGTCCCAGGCAGACGCCAAGGATGGGCAGTCTCCGTGGAGACTTTGCCATCTGGCGAATGAGCGCCACCAGGATACCCGCCTCCCCCGGCGTGCACGGGCCCGGCGAAAGCAGAATGCGTTCGGGCATCAGAGCTTCAACTTCCTCCACCGTAACCTCATCATTGCGCCGGACTTCGACGTTGGCGCCCAGTTCGCCGAGATACTGGACAAGGTTGTAAGTGAAGGAGTCGTAGTTGTCGAGGACGAAAACCATGGTGAAGCTTAGTGTAGCGCGCAGGTCAGGAACTTTTCAGAAATCGCGCCGACATCCTTCAAACAGTCACAAGCGCCTCTTTGGAGTAGACTCCAAGGATGCCCCAGAGAGAACTGACCAGTGTTCATCGCGCGGGAACGCAGGTTTGGGCTTGCACTGCGTGTCAATGGGCACATCCTGACTCCGGTCAGGAGCCTCCAATTCAAAAACGACGCGACGAACTTTTGCGGGCTTTTGTCCGGCACGAATGCTCGGATCACCCTGGCGCGTGAGTCGGCCAATTATGGCCCGTCTCCAGCGTCCTTTTTCCACAGGAAACTGTGGAAAATCGATCCGCTTTGTGTCATACCAGACATACTTCCTTGCGTCAATTACTTAAGTTATCTGCATCGCATTCCCCTCCCGAGACTCTTTCCTGGCACCCGGGAACTGATTGACCATTGGTCCGTGGCCGGTCAGTTCCCCCGGGAGCCGGAGAACAGGCTGTATGCCCGCAGTACAGAAAATCCGCCGTGTTTTCGTCGTCGATGACGAGCCAACAATCGCCTCGACCCTCGCCACGATCCTAACCAATCAAGGATTCCATGCGACATCCTTCAGCGAACCTCTCGAGGCATTGCGGGCTATTCGATCCGAGGCTCCCGATCTGCTCATCTCCGACGTCGTGATGCCCCTGCTTTCCGGAATTGACCTGGCGACCCAGGTGCAGGAGGCATGGCCCGATTGCAAAGTGCTTCTCTTCTCAGGGCAAGCTCTCACCATCGATTTTCACGAGAGTGCGCGCAAGGCCGGACACCACTTTGAAGTCCTCACCAAGCCGGTTCATCCGGCTGAACTGCTGCAAAAAATTCAAAGCCTGGCTGACGAAGGTCCGCCGCGGCCTTCTCTGATCGGCGCTCCGCGCAAGGAATGCGTCTTGCGCTCTGCGTAGGGCCTGTTCCAAGCCGCTCGCTCGGGGTAGCAGCCCTGCTTATCCCGTCCTCAAGTCAAATCGATTGCACCGGAAGCAGTGTCAGATCGTCCACTAGTCCAACTTCTTTCTGCACGAACGGTTCCCCATACCGTACCCCCGCCAGCAGCCCATAATGCCGTGCTTCAGCGAAGGTGCGCTCGCGAATTTCCTCTTCGGGAACGAACAGGCCGCTGCCCGTAGTCTGACTCGCGTACTGCGAGCGGTAAGCCATCAGCGCGGCGTGACGCTGCTCGATGAAACTCGTGATGTCCACAATGAAACTCGGCCGCACGTCCGCGTAGAGGCTGGCATAGACGATCTTGAATGGCCGATGCGGCAAGGTCCTCGTTGCCCGCGAATGATCGCCCGGAACCCCCACCCCGTCCGTCTCAATCTTCGCCAGTCCCGATAGAAAGCACGCCTCGTAGCCGAGAGTCGCGACAATAGAATGGTCGGGATGGCGAGCCTGCCAATAGGGCAGGATCACAACCCGCGGCCGCACCTGCGCGCAACACCCGCGCAATCTTCGTCCGGTTTTCAAGCGTATTTGCGATTGCCCCGTCGGGCAGATCGAGCGCCTGCCGCCAGCTCACGCCCAGCAGCCGGGCTGCTTCCTCGGCTTCGCTGGCACGTTCTGCCGCTGTGCCCCGCGTCCCCGATTCGCCCTGGGTCAGATCCAGAATGGCGGTACGCAAACCCCGCGCCGCCTTCGCAGCAGGGTTCCCCCGCAGGTCTGTTCCACGTCGTCACGATGGGCGGCAATGGCCAGCACGTCGCCGCAATCGAATCCGAGCCATGCAGTCATCCCATCAGTAGACGGTGTTGTTGGCGTCGGTGATGCCATCCATGTAGGCCACATCGTAGGCCGTGCCGGTCACCGTCACATACTGGTTGTTGATCGATGAGCCGTCCTTCGTGGAGAAGACGTAAACCTGGCCGCCCTGCGCCACGTAGACCTTGTGCAGGCCGGTGACCGCGGCAATCCCGGTGGCGTCGCCCGAGATACGGCTCAATCATAGTGACCGAATTGGTTGAGGTGTTGTACATCGTCAGGCAGCCGTAAGCCTGGCCGGTGGCAGAGCGCGCACCGTTGTTGCACTTTGTCATGCCGATCCACAGAGTATTGTCGTCGGCCAGGTTCATCTTGCTTACCGCACCCGACTCCCCGTCGCTGATAGATGTGGAACTGGAACTGCTGATGGTGCTTGTGGCCGACGGGCTCAGGCTGAGCACCGTAAGGTTCCCTGTAAACAAGCCGTCCTGGTCAAGCTGCTGTCCCGCAACGTACATCGTGGTGCCGTTCAGCAGCGCATTGCTGGCGCCGCCGGGAACTGAGAGCGTGCATGAAGTGGCACCGGCAGCTGCGGAGCAGTCCGTGGCGAGTGCAGCCGAAGTGGGCAGCGTTCCCGAAGATTGACCAGAGAGGAAAATCATGGGTGCGGTAGGTACCAGCGATACGCTGGCATTTGTGCCCCCGCATTCCGGTCCGCAACTCAGAACATAGGCAGTTCCGCCGTCTTCAGAGAATACGGCCTTGACCGGCCGGTCAAACGTCAGTGGCTTCAGATTGCCAGCCGTGCTCGAGGGGTCCAGAGCCTGAAAGATGCACCAGCCGGGCGCATTCTGCGGTTCGCAGTCCTGCGCGCCGAGGGGCCAGGTGCTTGAGCCGCCTGAATAAGCAAGAGTCTGCTGCGCAGTAAGCTGCCGCACGTAGTACATATAATTCGAATTCTGCACAAAAGCGACGGCCATCGACCCGCCAGGATTCACGCTCACCCGGTATGCTCCCGGCAGGTTGAGAGAATACGTTTGGCCCGAGACCCGATTGACTACCGTGAGCACGTGCGACTGTTGGCTGGCACAAAAAACATATGTCTGGTTGCGCGTGATAAACACACTGGAACAGGGTGGGTTCAAATTCTGAACGCCATTGAGGGTACTTTCCTTGGCATAGTTGACCAGGGTGAGCGTCCCATCGCCGGAACCGTAGACCGCGCCCAGCTGCTCTTCGGGCATGCTCTGGATCGTAGTCGGAAGCGCACCGTTAAAGCCGGAGATCGAAAAGCCCCCCGTCTTCGAATTGTAGCTGTACCGAATGTCGTAGAAGGCGTCTACAAACTGCAAGGCGCCTTTGGTGAAGGAACTGGGGTTCTGGATCGTGATCAGAACGCGGTTGGTCAACCCACTGGGCGGCAGAACACGGCCTGCAAAAAAGGTTGTCGTACCACATCCTGCCAGCGCGACGGCAACCACCAGGCACCCGGCGGCACTCAACCAAAGACATCTCTTCTTCAAAATCCCTTACCTCGATGGAAAAACGCGGAGCAAACCGCAGCCGTAGCATGGATGAAACGATAGCGATTTCCGCTTCCCCGAGAAGGGCCCAAAGCCCTGCCCGGAACCGGTTCCGATATTGCTTATGACTCCCGAAGTATAACAAAGCGAGCGGGCATGCTGGCGCGGCTGGCCCCCGTGCCTTAGCATGGCAACAGAATGCCGCAGTTTGCTGACATCTTCGCCAATCGTCCGGTGCTCGCCGACGGCGCCATGGGCACCGTGCTTTACGCTCGCGGTATTTTCATCAACCGGTGCTACGACGAGCTCAACCTCTCCGACCCGGGTCTGATTCTCTCCGTGCACGAGGAATATCTGCAGGCGGGCGCGGAGATCCTTGAGTCCAACACCTTCGGCGCAAACCGCTTCCGCTTGACCCGCCACGGCCTGGGCGGCAAAGTGGCCCAGATCAATGCCGCTGGGGTCCAGATTGCGCGCGAGGCCGTCAAGCACCTCAAGGAAAAGCAGGCCGGCGAAGCCTGGGTCGCTGGCTCGGTGGGCCCGCTCGGCGTGCGCCTTGAGCCGCTGGGAAAGACCGGCCTCGAAGAAGCCCGCGCCGCATTCGCGGAGCAGATTCGCGCCCTCGCGGACGCCGGCGTGGACCTTCTGATTATTGAGACGATGCCCGCTCTCAACGAGGCACGCGAGGCGTTGATGGCCGCACACGAGACGGCTCCCGAGCTGCCCGTGCTAGTGATGGTCACCGTGGACGATGAGAGCAACTGCCTCGACGGCTCATCGCCGCAGCAGGCCGCTGCATTGCTGACCGAGTGGGGAGCCGGAGGCCATTGGCGTCAACTGCTCCACCGGGCCTGCCACCGTGCTCACGGCGATTGAAGCCATGCGCGGCGCCACCGCGCTGCCCCTGGCTGCCATGCCCAACGCCGGTATGCCGCGCGCCGTCGAGGGCCGCAACATCTATCTTTGTTCGCCGGAATATATGGCCAGCTTCGCGCGCAAGGCGATTGCCGCCGGAGCACAGATGGTGGGCGGCTGCTGCGGCACCACCCCCAACCACATCCGCGCCATGCGGGCGGCCATGCGCGCCATCGATGCGCAAACGCGCACCGTGGAAGGTGGCGCGACCGCTCCAGTCTCTACTGAAACGCCGCCCGAGCCTCTGGGCAAGCGATCGCGCATCGGGTCGCTGGTAGAGCAGGGCAAATTCATTTCCCTGGTAGAGATCGTACCGCCCCACGGCATCGACTGCTCGCGGGAAATTGAAGGCGCGATGCTGTTGGCACAGCTTGGCGTCCATGCTATCAACGTCCCCGACTCGCCGCGCGCCTCGGCCCGCATGAGCGCGCAGAGCCTGTGCATTCAGATTCAGCAGCACACCGGCATCGAGACCATCCTCCACTACACCTGCCGCGATCGGAATATTCTCTCCATTCAGTCAGACCTGTTGGGAGCGTCTTCCATCGGCCTGCGCAACATTCTCTGCCTCACCGGCGACCCGCCGAAGATGGGCAACTATCCCGATGCAACGGCGGTCTTCGACGTCGATGCCATCGGACTCGTCAATATTGGTGCGGCGCCTCAACCACGGGCTCGACGTCGGTTCGAATTCGATCGGCGCCTCCACCAACTTCACCATCGGCATCGCCGCCAACCCCGGAGTGCCGGACATCGAACACGAGCTGCGCCGCTTCGCCTACAAGGTGGAGGCGGGCGCCGAATATGCCATCACCCAACCGGTGTTCGATCTGCGCCTGCTCGAAGAGTTTCTTAAACGCATCGAAGGATTCCGCATCCCGGTGATCGCAGGCATCTGGCCGCTGACCAGCCTGCGTAACGCCGAATTCATGAAGAACGACCTGCGCGTCTCGATGCCCGAGGAGATCATGCTGCGCATGGCCCAGGCGGATACCCCAGACGCGGCACGCCAGGAGGGCATCCAGATTGCCCAGGAGATGCTCGAGGTGGTCCGCCCCCTGGTGCAGGGCGTACAGGTCAGCGCTCCCTTCGGCCGCTACACCGCCGCCGCCGAAGTTATCGCCTCGCGTGCTGCCCAAGGCCAATGTTAAATGGAGTGAGCGCCATGCCGTCCTTTGAAGAGTCCCTCAAAAAGCTTGAAACCTCGTCGATCAGTTGGAGAAGGGCGACCTGAGCCTCGAAGAATCGCTCAAGCTCTTCGAGGAAGGCGTGGGACTATCCGCAGCCTGCAAAAAGGAGCTCGACGCCGCCGAAGGCAAGGTGCAGATGCTCATCAAGCAGCGCGATGGCTCGCTCAAGACAGAACCCTTCCCCAACAGCAAATAGATCAAGACCGGGCCAAACCTCTCTTCAGTGCTTTGTTCATACGGGGCCACAGCCACGCCAGCATCTCGGGCGAAGCCTGATCGAGAGCCGCCAGGCGGAACAGTGGAATTCCCGGCGGAGTGCCGTCGAGCCGCAACTCTTGATCCGCCCGAGCCACCAGTGCATCCGCACGCAGCAGGAATGGCCCGAAGGATTCCTTTTTGAGGCGTCCTTGCGTCGCCGAGAACTCCGATACAAATATCCGGTTTGAAATCGCTCACGATTCTCGTGGATTCAACCAAAATGTTTCGCGCCGCCCCCAGCACAAACCAGATCAGATCGAGAGACATGACTGGTTTCCGCGGTCACCAGAAACGCCCGCTCGGCCCAGGCCCTGAGATATCGAAGCGTGTCCCTGCTCTCTTCTGCGTTCGCGCCCTTGTCTTCAAGCACAACATCCATCTCGGCGTGCATGTGCGAAGTGATCTTCACGGCTGTCCAGGCAAGCTCCGGAATCGCGGCAATCAGCCCGCATACGAATGAAGTCTTTCCGACACCCTTCGCGCTGCCGCCGACCACAATCTTGAGGCTGGGCATCTTGCTCTTCTCCGGTCTCTCCTCTTAACCGCTGACCTCACACTTCAAGCATTGAATCCACGTCAAAAATCCGAAACGCCCTCATTCAGACGATGTGCGCTCCTGAATAAACCGCAGGCAGTTGCAATCGGCGTCCTTTACGTACATCTCCCGGCTGCCCCACGTCTGGTCAACCGGAGGTAAATCAATCGCAACGCCCTTCGCCATGAACTCCGCATACAGCCCGTCAACATCATCCACCATCAGGTTCGCGACACCTCCCGCGACACCATCCCCGCTGAACGAAGAAAGATTCATCCACACTCCGTCGCGTGAAATGCCCATGTAGCAGGGGTCGGTCTCCACACCGTCAGGCCGATGCGAAAATTCCCGCCGAAATCCGAGACGCGCGCAATAGAACTCCACAGCCGCGGATGCATTCGAAACATGCAGCAGGGGAACCGCAAGCCTGATCATCTCTGATTTCCCTTTCCTCTCTTTACCTTTTGCCTCGTTGACCAATCTTCACCTGAAGAGAATCAGCGCAACTTCCGCGATCCCGATGGCGGTGAGAATCAGCCACAGCCATGACCCGCGCACCGCGGCAACAAGGCCCAGGATCACCACGATGCCCCGTCGAACTGGATCGACGCGCGCGCATAGGAATTGACCTTCATGCTCGCATCAGGAATGCGACCACGACGGCCACTCCGATCCCACCGAGCCGACTGCGTTTTTTTCCATTCCTCGTGAATTCTCCGCCGCCGCCCTTGCTGATCGTACCCAATCGTCTGATCCTGAGTGGCGTTCGCGTTGTGACTGCCGCGCAAACTATTCCGGAGCCGAGCGCGAGCGCTTTGTCAGACGTATCAACGTGGCTTGCTCGCGAAGAACCTGTTTCAGCGGGCGCGCCGGGGTACCCCATAGAACCGTTCCCGGCTTTACACCCAGTCCCTCGTTGGTCAGAGTCTTGCCGCTCAACACCCCGGCCTGCCCGCCGAGAATGACCCCGGGGCCGATCTGCACATGGTCGCCGATGCCCACCTGGCCCGCGATCACCGCGTCATCACCCACGCTACTGGAACCGGATATGCCAGTAAGCGCGACCAGAATGACGTCTTCGCCGATATCGCAGTTGTGGCCGATATGCACCATGTTGTCGATCTTCGTTCCCCGGCGGATTCGTGTTTCCTTCAACGCCCCGCGGTCAACGGTGGAGTTGGCGCCAATCTCTACGTCGTCCTCGATCACCAGGGTCCCCTGCTGCGGAAACTGCGTATAAGCGCCGGAGATGTCGTCACGTACATACCCAAATCCATCCGCCCCGAGAACCGCTCCCCCGTGAACCACAACCCGATCGCCGAGCGTGGTCCCCGCATACAGAACTGCATTGGGATAAATGTGGCAATGGGCTCCGACATGCACCCCCTGGCAAATAATTGCGCCGGCTTCGATGCGGGTTCCCGCGCCGATGTGTGCACCGGTCTCGATAACGGCCCCGGCAGCGACTGAAACACGAGAGGCGAGCACGGCATCGGGCGCGACCACCGCTGCGTGACTCACCCCCGAGGCGGTGGGCACCTTCGCCAGCATCTTCGCGGCCTGTGCAAACCAGAGGCGCGGCTGGGCTGCCTCGATCACTGGCTTCCCGGGAACGTAATCAATACTGTGGGGACGCAGCACGACGGCCCCTGCGTAGCTCTCAAATGCCTTGGCGGCCGAAGCCGCGTCCTCTGCAAAAACAAGATCGAAAGGGTTCGCCGCCTGGGTAGAGTTGACTCCGTCAATCACCAGGTCCGGATCACCTTGCGCCAAAGTGCCGCCCAGTTGCTCAACCAGTTCACTTAGGGTCATTTGTGCCTCCCTTCTCGGTCCGCGCCTTTAGATGTCAATAGGAATGAAAGTTCAGTCGCCCTCGAAATGGGTTCGCCGTGCTAATAAAGAGCGGGTTCGCCGGGAGGCCTAGTCTTCCAGCGGCGGTGAATCCACAGCCACTGGTCAGAATACCTTCGAATCCACGACTCCAACACATCATTGCACTGCTGGGTAGCGGCCAGAATGTCGGCGTCACCATCGCCTGTTTTTTCAAAGCGAAGCTCCTGTCCAAAATGCAGAACGTATCGACTTTCCGCCGATTCCCACAACATGAAACCCGGCAGAACAGCAGCGCCGGTTTTCAACGCCACGCGTGCAAGACCTGCCGCCGTGCAGGCCTTTTGACCAAAAAAGTTCACAAACACGCCCTGCGGCGGCGTCATGTTGGTGTCCATTAGGATGCCGACCGTGTCTCCGGCGTGCATCGCGGTCAGCAAACCGCGGGCAAAGTCATCCTTATGCAGCACGCGGTTGCCGTGCAGGCAGCGAATGCCGTTGACAAACTGATCGAGCGGCCGGTTATCGAGTCGCCGGATGACCATGCCCATCGGGTAGCCCATCAGCGAGTGATAGAAACTTGAGAGTTCCCATGCGCCGAGATGCCCCGTCAGCACTAGCACGCCCCTTCCGCGGGCCCGCGCGGCAACATAGTGCTCTCGCCCCTCGGTACGAATCCAGTCCCGCGTGTTTTGGGCGGTATATCCGCTCATACGGCAGAACTCGACGAGCTGCCAGCCGAGATAGCGGTACATCCCGCAGAGCAGGGCTTCTTTCTGGTCAGCCGGGAGCTGCGGCAACGCTAGCCGAAGATTACGCTCTCCCACGCGACGAAGACGGCCGAACAGCCGGTAAACGGCCCAAGCAAGCCCTCCGGCAAAAAAGCGTGCTAATCCACGCGGCATGCGGCCCAGAATGCGCACCACCGCCAGCACCAGCCAATATTCGATCTGTTCCAACATCGTAAGCGGCAAAGATCAAGTGTAGGTCATGGCGCCGAAGGCGGCGCTTTCCTCTTTGAACCGCCAAATCTCGGAGCAGACGCGCACACGCAAAGAAGGGCGGCATTGCCTGCCGCCCTTCGCGATGCTCTTTAGGTAAATTATTACCGATTCGCGGTCTCGCCATCTCTTGAAGCTATAAACTTGTGAGCCACGTCGCGCACAAAGCCCTCAGCCCCCGGAGGCACTGCTGTCTGGCCCTTGAGAATTGCCTCGAAGGTGTGATCGCCGCCATAATACTTGTCGGTATCGTCCTTGTTCTGGGACACGCTGGTACCGTCGAGGTCGATCCCAGCAAACAGGCCCTTGGTGCGTGAGTAGGACAGCAGCTCGGCGTTCATCTTCCAATCGGTTGCGGCTTGCCCCTGGCGTCCGACCGGTCCGGCTGCCGCGGCGGCATCTGCGCCGATTTTGAACTTGTTCTTCAGCAGATCTTGCATCCCCTTGTTGTTGACCGCGATCAACACCAAGTCAGTGGATTGTCCGCCGATCTGCAGACCCCATGAGCCGCCCGCCATGCGAATAAATACCGGCCCACTCCAACCATGGCCCGTCCGGCAGGTCACAACACCTTGGCCATATTGAGCGCCGAACACAAAGGCTCCCTTGATCATGCCGGGCACCACGGCCACGCAAGTGGCATGTTCAAGCACGTTCATGGGAACGGTTCGGTCCTGGGCGCTCATAATCTGATCCAGCACAGTCTTGGCCGCGTCAACGCGTGCTTGCAAGTCATCACGGGACGAAGCCGCGAACGCAGTGCAGGTGAGGAAGAGACAGAGACAAACTGAGGCTAATGCTTTCTTCATAAGTGAATCCTTTCCAATCCGCGCTCTGGGGTGCGCGGGTTAATCAGGGTTAGCGCTGCGCGATCTAAACCAACTGGCATCTGCGCGCTCACAAGACTTGAACATACCAAATCATAATCCTGCATGCCACGAGCAAACGGCATGGGAGGTATCGAACTGATAGACGGCTAAAACGATGATGAGAGAGCGGCAACACGGGTTTAGAAGGACGGCACCCCTCGCCGATATCCATTTTCCGTCCTGCAATGTCTGATGCTGAGATTGATGAAGAGGTAGGCTGGCGCGGCGGGAGCAGTTCTGGGTAGGGCGCAGTTCAAAAAATGAGGAGTTCCCAGGCTTCATGCGAACCATGCGGCCTGGGAACTCCTTTCCCCAGATCTGCGTTGTTTCTGTACGGAGTGTCGCGAAATACCCTAAATTGCACAAGAGTACTTAAGGATCGTGTATCTTAGTAACCTTCAAAAGGCGCGAAGGTAATTTGGACCCCCAGAAGTCATCGCTTCTAACCTCATGGCTTTAGATGGGTTCTGGTGCCGATTCTGGGCGTAAGCGTCCCGTTCACCGCCCACATGGAGAGATCGACGCGATTTCCCGCCCCCGTCTTGCGCATCAATCGGCTCACGTGGGCCTTCACCGTCCGCTCTTCAATGTGCAGTTCTCTGGCAATCTCCCGATTCGAACGCGCCATCAGAATCAGGTCCAGCACCTCACGTTCGCGATCAGTCAGATGCGGAGAAGACGTCCCGTTGCCTTGGGAAGACGAGAGCAGCCGGTCAATGAGTCGCGAGAGAAGCCGGCGCGGTGCCCAGATGGAGCCCGAGATCACAATCTCGATGGCTTCCCGCACCACATCCGGGCCCGCACTGCCGGCGATGTAAGCCCGCGCCCCGGCGACGATCGAGTCCATGACAAGTTCATCGTTGTCTTCAGGACCAATTACGATCAACCGCACCTGCGGGCGCGCCCTTCGAATCTCTGCCAGCGCCTGAAGCCTGCCGGAAGGTGAGCTCAGGTCGATAACCAGGTAGTGCACTTCCGGGTTGGCCAAGAGTTCCCCAAGGCTCCCCACCACAGGGACCAACTGCGCCCGCCCCGGCTGAGCCTCCTGCTCGAAAACAGTGGTGAGACCCTCCAGCCGAATTGGTTCCCCGGCCAGAAGCCCTATGCGTATCGGATTAGGCCTCACTGAGTACATCAAACCATCCCGGCCGATTTCGCGGCAGCCATTCACTCACGCGACATGCCAAATATCGCGCTGGACCGCTTTGGCACTTTCGGAATTGGTGTAGTCCGGAACCACGCACTCAAGTGGCTCTTTTCTCGAGAAAAAGCCGCCCTTCACAGCGCTCAAGAATCTACATGTATTCCGAAAGTGCTATAAGCGGCGCGCAGGAACCGAGGGCCATCCGCGCCCGGCCCCGCTGGACTTGTCAGAGTTTGGGAAGTACGATCCCTTGCTGATTTTGGTACTTGCCCTTGCGGTCGGCGTAGCTGGTCTCGCACGGCTCGTTGCCCTTGAAGAACAGGATCTGGCACAGTCCCTCGTTGGCATAGATTTTGGCCGGAAGCGGGGTGGTGTTGGAAATCTCCAGGGTCACAAACCCCTCCCACTCCGGCTCGAACGGCGTCACGTTCACGATAATTCCGCAGCGCGCATAGGTCGACTTCCCCACGCAGATCGTCAGCACGTCGCGCGGAATGCGAAAATACTCTACCGACCGCGCCAGCGCGAAAGAGTTGGGCGGAACAATCACCGACGCCGCCTGCACTGAGACAAATGAGCGCTCATCAAACGCCTTGGGGTCGATGATCGCGCTGTTCACGTTCGTAAAAATCTTGAATTCGTCGGAGACCCTAAGGTCATAGCCGTAAGAGGAAAGCCCGTAGGAGATCACTCCCTGGCACACCTGCTTTTCGCTGAAAGGCTCAATCATCTTGTGCTGTAGCGCCTGTTCCCGAATCCAACGGTCACTCTGAATCGACATGCCTCTCCTGTTCCGAACCGCAAAAGGCGTCCGGCGATGGTCAGCGGGCTGTTGTTGCCGCTTGAATGTCTAATCTTACGAAACGCGCCTTCTGATGACAACCTGCCGCGCCGCATCCACCCAACACGATAGGGTTGTTTGTCATCAAGCGCGAGCCGCCACCGTCCACCGCGGCAGTAAAGCCTGCCCGCCCCGGCGCGATCTGCAGTTGCTTTTTGTCACGCCAAAAAGCGCTTGACGTCGTTTGGTGCCGAGGCACTTCAGCGGCAACGTCTACCGCGGTTCTCGAATTCTCCGGGACTCAACTCGTTCCAGGCCGCCAAGCTCAGTGAGACACTCCAACAAAACCTTCTTTGCCCTCGCGTAACCCGTGCCGGTCTTTATCATCAACCTGTCCTCAATCTGGCGTCTCGCCTTGCGAGCCAGCTTGACTGATTGCCTGCCGCGAGCGGAGAGGCGGATCAGCTTCGCCCGCCGATCGTCCGCTGCAACCGACTCGAGGATGCCGAGTTCCACCATCTCCCCAACCGTCTTCGACGCTGCCTGCTGAGTCACTTCCATGCGGCTCGCCAGTTCTGTGATCGTTCGGTCCTGCTCGATCAAGTGCTGAATCAGGTAACCGTGGCTCTGCTTCACCTTCTCGAATCCCGCGGTTACCAGACGTTCCGCAACAAGTTCGTTAATCCGTAACCCCAGAAACAACCCCAGGTAGCCCAGATCGAGCTGTGCCGGCACAACTTTGAACGCTGCGTCTGACTTTGTTTGCACAACCATGGTTGTGTAATAATAACAGGCGTTCGCTTCCCCGCCCTTTACGTACAGGAGTTCCATTCATGCTGATTGAAGAGCTTTTTCTCGAGGAATCATGGCTATGGGATCGTCGCGAGTGGATCCGAATCGACGCGTTGGGGTCTTCGCACCTGAAGTTGCGGCCAGCGCTCACGCTGCCCGCACAGCAGAAATCGAACACTTCCGATGGATTGCCGGTGAATGGAATTACGAAAACCTCGTCCCGTCGACTCGCCTTAGCCCTGCCTACACGGACATTGGAACTCTGCGTTTTGCAATCACTGAGGACGGTTGGGTCTGCATGATTTCTCCCGACGGCACCAACATCGCTCGATCACGTTCGACCCGTTTAGCAAGCAATGGATCTACGTTTTAACCCGCGGCTCCTTTGGTATGTTGCGTTCCAAAGAAGGCTGGATGGACCGTGACATCACATTCCTGGGACTCATGACCATGATCGGCGTCGAGTGCGACTGGCGCATGACCTGGACCAGGGTCAGCGACGATAAGTTTCAATTTGTTAACGAGGAGAAGACTCCCCACAATGATTGGGCCTACGTTGATGAGTGGCACTTCAAGCGAAGAGCCATGCAAACTGCCACTGGCTCGATCTCTTGCTGATGCACGGTTGTTACTTCTTCAAAAATCCTTCCAACTCCAGCCAATCGGCAAATCGATCGATCCAATGATCCGTAGGGATGTTCTGCTTTCGCATCCCGAAACCGTGTCCGCCCTTCGCGTACATGTGCAACTCCGCCGGCTTGTGAGCGCCTAGCCACGCCTCGTACAGGGCAACGCTCTGCGGCGCCAGTCCGAGCGAATCATCGGTTGCAGCCGCAACAAACATCGGGGGCGCATCCGCGGGAACGGCGGCTTCCTTCGGCATTCCGCCTGCATAGATCGGAGCCACAAAGGCGGGCCTGCCCTCAGGTGTGTAGTGGAATGCAACGCCAACAGTAACCGCTCCACCCGCCGAAAATCCAATAATGCCGACTCGGTCGGGAGAAACTCCGTATTCCGACGCGTGCTGCCGAACATAGGTCACCGCCGCCAACCCATCGGCAACCGTCAACGGTTCCACCTTTTCCAGCATCTCGTTGAACTTCTCCTTGTCTTGAATCAACGTGGTGAACTCCTGGGTCGCGTCGTCGCCGGTATGCGCGAGGCGGTACTTCAACACAAAAGCTGTCATACCTCGCGCAGCAAGGTACTTGGCCACCTCCGTTCCCTCGCTGCTGATGGATAGGGCCATAAAACCGCCGCCCGGGCAGATCACGATGGCGCTGCCGTTTCGCGATTCTGCGGAAGGCTTGAACACTGTGAGCGTCGGCTTGGTAACGTTGGTGACCACATCCGTGTTCCAGATCTTCGAGAAGTATTGCTTCTCGGGATAGTTCTCCTGCGTCGAGCCGGGCGCCAGGCCGGGGTAGAGAGGAATAACATCCTGGGCGGCTGCTACGTTCGCGAGGAACACCACCGCGCATAAGGTGCGGATGACGAATCTTTTCATAACCGCAAAGTCTAGCAGAGAGTCCTGCCTGGACAAGTCATTTCATGCGACCTGTCGGTCGCCTGGAACCACGGATTTCTGGGCGCGCTAACCAATCGATCGCAAATAATCGTAGTCGACCTTCGCCGCCTCAAGCGCCGTGAATTTCGTGAAAGGGGGCTCCTGTTCGACAAAGACCTGTTCGACTCCGGCTGCGGGTGCAGCGGCAAGAATGGATCGATAATCGATGTGTCCCTTGCCGAGTTCGGTCCACTCAGGATTCGTGCGTGGATCAAGTGTGACAACTGGCTGCGCAACCGGGGCGAAATCCTTGATGTGCAGCATGCGAAAGCGTCCCGGGTATTTCTTGAATAGCTCGAGCGGCGGATGACCGCCAAGGTCCGCCCAGCCGCAGTCAAGTTCGATTTTCACGAGCGATGGGTCGGTCTCCGCCATCAGAGTGTCGTATGTCGTCGTGCCGTCGGTCCACTTTCTAAACTCCAAGTTGTGGTTGTGGTAGGCAAACTGAAGACCGGCACTCTTGGCCTGCGAGGCCATCGTATTCAGTTCCCCCGCCATCTTCTTGAAGTCGTCCTGCGTCATCGCGGCGATCAGCTTGATAAAGCCATCCGCGCTCTTGACGTTTGCGTTCGGCTTGATCGCCACGCTCGAAACTGCGTATTCCGATCCCAAAGTTTTCACATTTTCAAAGTATTCTTGCGCGGTCTGGCCCGGGCTGAGAAAGAGGTGGGAGCTTGGGCATTTCAGATCGGCGTCATCAAGGGATTTGCGAAACTCCGCAGCCGTCTTGCCCGCCAACCCGGCGCTCTCCACCGTCCTGTATCCAATAGCGGAAATCTTGGCCAGCGTGCCGGCCATGTCCTCTTGCAGTTCCTTCCCAACGGTGTAGAGCTGTATGCCGGTTGCCTTGGCCAGAGATTCGGCGCGAAGCATCTCCGGCATGGTTGTGAGCAGTGTCATCGATGCGGCGGCCAGAGGGCCATTCTTCAGCAATGTGCGTCGGGAGATGGGAAACACCGGGGACTCCAATTCTGGTGCGGCTGGAATAATACCCCACGGCAACGCGTCCGATCTCCCCCCGTCCTCACACAAGACCGGCACAGCGGCAAAGGGCACCGTGGTTCCCCGTCCGCTGCAACCGGCTGCGCTATTCCGGGACTGATCAATTCGGCAGAATTCCGTAGACGTCTAGCTCGCCCGGGATCGATGTGCTGCTGTCAGCGTTGCCTGTGTTGTTGCCGCGGGTGCCGACGTACACCTTGCCATTGGCCACCGTGGGCACCGCGAATTTAACCGCATTGCCGGCGGAGTTCCCAGTGCCTTGCGTGCTGTTCCAGAGCTCAGTGGCGAGGTCGCCTGCATCGAAGGCATGCAAAATCGCAGGGCCGCAGCTATGGGATTGCGGTGTGCAGTACGGGCTGTTGTCGAGTATCCAGACGATGCCGTTGCTGTTGTCGGGCATCGAAGACACCGAAGGAGTCCCGCTGGGGAAGGCAAACGTCACTGAGGTGACATTGGGCGCCTGGGTCAGCTTGGCGGTGCCGGAGCTGAGCGAGAAGGCCAGCAGCGATCCGCGGTTGGTGGCAATGTAAAAGTTGGAATTCCAGAAAGCGCCTGTAGAAAAGATGCCGCCGGGAAGCGTGATCGGCTGCCAGGCATTGGAATCTCCCAGTCCACCCATGCTGTCGCGGTTGAGAAGATAGAGTGTGCCATCCTTGCCCCCGCCGATGACCAGGTGCGTGGGGTTGGTGCCGTTCATGGGCAGGTCGACAAGAACAGCGGCGCCTCCGGAACCAAAATCGTGGTCCTGGCTGTTGTCGGTGGATTGGTCCGACGGGGTGAAGTATTGCGAGACGCTCAGACCGCTGGTGAGCTTGAGAAATGAATCGCCGTAGTCGTTGTTCGGGGCCGTGGAACTGCTGGCATCGAAGTTCCCGTTGCCGGTGATCAGGTAGAGATTGCCGGAAGAGTCCGCTGCGGGCGCACCTCCGCTCATCCAGATACCTCCCAGGCCGGCGTTCGGAGCGTCGTTGAATACGCTTGCCTGGGAGAGATCGTTCGCGTTGTAGCCAATGACCCAGCCATACCAGGGCGGATTGTCCTCGTGGGATGCCCATGCGATATACACGACTCCGTTGACAAGTGCCAGGCCGGGGCGCTGATTTTCCTGGCGGGCGACGAACGTCGTGGTCGTGCCGCCGTCTCCGGTGCCGGGATAGGTGGCGGCTATCGTGACGGGGCTGGCGGAGAACTTTTCATGACCGGTCAGCAGATCGATGGCGTGCAGGCGCTGATAGAAGGACGGTCCGGAAGCAATCGCGGATTTTGACACGACATATAACGTGTTGGTTGCCGGATCGATGACTGGAGTGCCGGTGACCCCCACTTCCGGCGCAATATCGCCACTCCCGTTCCCAACCAGCGCACCGCTTCCGTAGGACGGCACGGCCGTCTCGCCGGAGTTGGCGCCATGCGTCGAGTCGATCAGGTTTGCGTGCCAAAGCGGAGTGCAGGGAGTGCTGTTCGTGTCCGCGTCGAAGGCATAGAGACTATCGTTTTGGGTGGCCACCAGGATCACATTGTGTTTGGCCGAAGAGATGGTCAGGTTCGGCACCCAGAGCGGCTGCGCGTAAACCGCGCTGTCGACCGAGCAGGAGAACAGCTTGCCGAACGTGGTCGTGGTGACGATCGACGTCGTCAGCGCGTATTCCTGCGTGTTCGCTCCATTGCGGGAGATGTTGTTGTGATACGTGGTGACACCGGGGAGGTCGGTCACGGCCACGGAAACGGATGCCGATTTCGACCCGTCGTTTACGCTGGCCGCCGTGATAGTGTACTGCCCGGCAGTGCCCGGAGCAGTGTAGACCACTGCGATTCCGTTCGCTGTGCTCCCCGACGAAAGCGTTCCGCAAGCGTTGCCGCTGCATCCTGACCCGCTCACCCTCCAGTTCACACCGCCTCCATCGCTCGTCGTCGGCGTAACGGACAGCCGCTGCGTAATGGTCAGCCCCGCCCGCTTGGGAGAGGCAGAAACGATGATCAGTTGAGCAACCGTCAGCGTCAGATTCACCGACTGGCTTTGCGCCGGGCTGCTTGAATCGCTCACCTTGAACGTGAGCGCCGTAGCATTGGCCGTCGCCGTTGGCGTGCCCGTGATCGCCCCGGTCGATGCGTTCAACGACAGACCCCCCGGCAACGTGCCGCTTGTCAGCGACCACCTGTAAGGAGTCGTGCCACCCGCAGCATTCAGGCCCGCGCTGTAGGCTACTCCGACCTGGCCGGCGGGCAGCGAGTTGGTGGTGATCGTCAGGATCGGCGGGTTCTGCGAACTGCCCATCGCCTTGAATGCGGCGCACCCCACAGTCCAGTCATCGGCAGCACTCGTGAACGGCCCATTTGTCGCCTGCGATATAGTCTGAATCCGGTACTCAGGAAAGGATGGATTGCCGAAGGACGCGCTAGGCACGTCGATCAAGGTATAGTTTGTGCCTGCGGTGACGGAAAAGTCGTTGTCCGGCACGAGATAGCCAATGATCAGCTCACCGGCTCCGGCCGGCGATTGTGCAGAGCCGCAATTTGCATTGGCCACGGTGCCCGAGGTGCTGGTCAGGTGCTGCGTTATGGCACCTGTGTCCAGCACCGATGTGGTTGACGCTCCCTTCCACGCCTGGACCGACAGCAGTGCCCAGGGATCACTGCCTGACAATGAGACCTTGACCGTGAGGCTGCTGGAGGCAGAATTCATGAAGTACGCCATGCCGGAGTAGTTCGGATCGGCTGAGTCCTGCACATAATAGATTTTGGTGTACGCCCCGTTTGCGCCGTCCGAGATCGACGTCTCGGAGCCATTGCGATCAGAGAACTCTACGGTGATCAGGTCTCCCGCTGTCACGCTGGACAGTGTGCAACTCACTGACGAGACATTGCTCCCGCCGTTGGTGCAGTGATTCGAGCCGTCCAGCGTGATCTGAGTTGCTGGCTTGAACGCGACGCAGCCTTCAGTAAAGTCATCGGCGGCGCTCGTGAATGGTCCGTTCGTCGCCGTTGCTGCCGACTGGATCCAGTACTCGGGAAAGACCGGATTGCCGTTTGAATTGCTCGTGTCGATGAGGGTATAGTTCGTGCCTGCGGTGACGGAAAAGGCATTGTCAGGCACGAGATAGCCAATGATCAGCTCACCGGCTCCGGCCGGCGATTGTGCAGAGCCGCAATTTGCATTGGCCACAGTGCCCGAGGTGCTGGTCAGGTGCTGCGTTATGGCACCCGTGTCGAGAGCAGAAGAGGTGGCTGCTCCCTTCCACGCCTGGACCGAGATGTTCCCCCAATGGTCTGTACTCGAGAGGGCAAGATTGACCGTCAGGCTACCAGACGCAGAATTCATGAAGTACGCCATGCCCGAGTAGTTCGGATCGGCTGAGTCCTGCACATAATAGATTTTGGTGTACGCCCCGTTTGCGCCATCGGAGATCGACGTCTCGTAGCCATTGCGATCAGAGAACTCTACGGTGATCAGGTCTCCCGCTGTCACGCTGGACAGTGTGCAACTCACTGACGAGACATTGCTCCCCCCCTTCGTGCAGTGATTCGAACCGTCCAGACTGATTTGGGCTGTCACCCCTTGCGCACATACTGAGAGCAAGGTACCGAAGATCAACGGCGCAATTAGCTTTCTCAATCGGCACTCCGTATTGCGAACTAATTCGACCTGGTTCCTATCGCGAAGCCAACCCCTGATATTGGATAGATCGCCGCATCTGGCGGGATCCCGAGCACATCAGTCAAGCTACCTGGGGTGGCGAAATCAGGGGAGCGAAGATTAAGGCCAGTCGCGCTTTTCGTCGCATAGTGCTCCCCCGGCAGCAAACCTCCATAAGCGAATGCGGCAGACAAACGTCTACTACTCTCAGGCTGAGGCCCACCCGGCGGGAAAGCGCCGAGCGATCATAACCGTTAGCACCCCGGATGAGATTTGCAAAAAAAGAGAAACGTACTGCCGGACAGCAGAAAGTTAGTGGGGGGTTTAATCGACTTGCAAAACGCTACAGGATCGGACCCCGCTTAATCAAGGATTAAATCTAAGACTTCTTTGTCAAAGATGAAGATTTAGATGGATCTGGGCGGTTGACCAACTGCTGAAGACCCATGCGGAGCGAACCACGGTCGAAGGAATCTTTGGGAATATGAATCCTGAACGAGACACAACCGCCGGTTCGTTGGAAGCGGGCGAATAGATTCGATATCCTCACAAAATGTGGGCCATGACCCTGGCAACTGAGGGCACAGATTCTCCGCTCCTCCTCAGTTACTTTTTGCCAACAAAACTCTCTAGTTGCCGGCCAACCGTGAACATCCCAAAGGTCGACCCACAAAATCCAACCCACCTTCGGCCAACCTCGCCCAATCAGGATCGGGCTGGCCGGATGAACAGCCGCGGCGTTCTCTTTCTACATCTGATATTCTATGCGGAGCAGGATTCGACTGTTCCACAATTGGAGCAAAATCTGTAACATCAAGTCGGTAGAGCATGGTACAGTCGTTTGCGTAGCACGGCCCGGGATGATGCATCCCTGAACTACACCACCAAAAGTCGACGTGACCACCAGGGAACGGCGACCCAGCACGAAATAAAACCGGACACGGTATTCCTGGTCATGCCGTTGTCGCGCCAGAGAGGTAACCGCTTTGATTAAGCAGGACATCGTTCATCACGTCATCGAGCGCACAGGGCTGCCCCGCACCAAGGCAGAGGCTGCGGTGGACACTGTCTTTGAAGGACTCAAGGAGGCCCTGGCGGCCGGTGAGCGCATTGAATTGCGCGGCTTTGGGGTCTTCAGCGTGCGTGCGCGCAAGACCGGTATTGGCCGGAACCCGCGCACCGGGACCGAGGTCAGCATCACTCCCGGGAAAGCGGTTCGATTCAAGCCGGGGAAAGAGCTCCACGCGCTCTCTACGGCACTCCACCCGCCAAGTAAGCGCTCGCGTTCAACGCGAGGCGGTTACATCAGCCGTTGTGCATCGACATCTACCACGAGGTTTCTGCGGGGTACGCCGGCTGCCTCCGCGTGGGCCAGGGCTGCCCAGCGCAGCGTTCAGTGTCTTGCGCGACGCCGCCTTGAGAATCAGGTGGAACCGGTAGACGCCTTTGATCCGGGCAATCGGGCGCGGTACACGGACCCAGACGCGCACCCCCTCTGGTGGCCTTTCTGCAGCCACTTGCCCAACTCCGCCGACCAGCCGGCCGCATCCTCCAGCTTTCGGCGATTGCACCAGCACATTGGCCAGCGCGCCAAAAGGCGGATAGTGCATCCATCTGCGGTATTTCAGCTCGCGCTCCACAAAATCGGCGTAGTCGTGCGTGCTCGCGGCCAAAATGGCATAGTGGTCGGGATAGTAGGTCTGCACCACCACGCGCCCCGGCAGGTCACCTCGCCCGGCACGTCCTGAAACCTGGGTCATCAATTGGAAAACGCGTTCGGCAGCGCGAAAGTCAGGCATTGAAAGCGCGTGGTCGCAGCCCACAACGCCCACCAGCGTAATGCCATGGATATCGTGCCCCTTGGCGATCATCTGGGTTCCGACTAGCAGGTTGATCTCCCCCGAGTGCAGCCGCGCCAGTAGCCGTTCCAGATCATGTCGCCCCCGCACCGCGTCGCGATCCATGCGCCCGATGCGCGCCCCCGGAAAGATCTCGGCAAGCCGCTCTTCTCCCTGTTGAGAACCCGCGCCGAGGTAGTAGAGGTGTTCGCTGTCGCACTTGGGACAGCGCGCAGGCACAGTTCGCCGGAAGCCGCAGTAGTGGCACTCCAGCCGCTGCCCCGCGCGCGCCCCGTCTGCATCTTCAGCGGGCGGTTTGTGGTGGGTCAGTGCAATCGCACAGTTCTGGCACTCCAGTTTTTCTCCGCATGCCCGGCAGATCACCGCGAACGAATACCCCCTGCGATTCAGCAAGATCACCGCCTGCTCATTTCGGTCGAGAGCCTCTTGCGTCTGCATCACCAGCGCCCGCGAAAAAAGCTGCTCCTGCCCCGTTTCCTGAAATTCGCGGCGCATGTCGATCAGCTCAACCTCAGGCAATGGGCGATTCATCACCCGGTCCCGCAACTCGATTCGCGCATACTTGCCCTGAGTGGAGTTTTGCCAGCTCTCCAGCGATGGCGTGGCTGAACCCAGCACTACGACCGCATCGGCCAGCTTGGCGCGCATCACCGCCACGTCGCGTGCATTATAGCGAGGCGTCTCCTCCTGTTTGTAACTCTGGTCGTGCTCTTCATCGACAAGGATCAATCCCAGATTCGGCGCCGGCGCAAAGATCGCCGAGCGCGTGCCGACCACGATCGGCGCCTCGCCGCGATAGATCCGTCGCCACTGCTCGCTGCGTTCCTCCGGCGTCAGGGCGGAGTGCAGCAGCGCCACCCGCGACCCGAAAGCCGCATCAAGCAGCCCCGCCATCTGCGGTGTGAGCCCGATCTCCGGTACCAGCAGAATCGAAGAGAGGCCGCGATCAAGCGCCCGCTGCATCGCCGCCAGGTACACGGCCGTCTTTCCCGAACCCGTCACACCATGCAGCAGAAAGGAGTGAAATGCCCCCAGGGCCGGCATAACAGCGGCAAGCGCCTCCGTCTGCGCTTCGTTCAGCCGGATAGGCTCTGTCGCCGCCAAAATACCACCCAACCGAAAGGCCGCAGCCCGCTCATCAATCCGCACAAGCCCACGGCGCACCAGCGTCTGAAGCGTTGAAGACGGCAGGTCTCTCCGCCGCAACTCCGCAAGGCCAAGCTGACCGTCGCAAGCCGCGAGTTCCGCCAGAATCGCTTGCTGCTTTTCCGTCAGAGAGGGCAGGCGTGTTTCAGGAATCAGCACCGCAAAGCGTTCCGTGCGGCGGGCATCGTGCTCCACAGCTGAAATCTCGCGCGCAATCCACTTCTTGCGCAGCAGCGCGGCCAGCACCGGCAAAGAAGCGGCAGTCGCCGCGCGCAGCGCGGAGATTTTGACCCGCTCACCGCCTGCCAGCCGCTCCAGCACCCGATGCGCCAGGTCCAACTCTTCGCGCGACAGCCTGACCGACCCCTTCGACCTGCCATTCTGCGCGAAATCAGCCTTAGGCGTCTCAGTTTTCCCCAGTGCGCCTGCCCGCCGTGGCGGGACAGACGAGCCCCGGGGATTCACCGAGCCCCCATCCAGACTCCCCGCCAGCACATCCCGCCCCAGGTCCGTGATCCGGTAATAGACCGTCCGCCGCACCTCGGCCATCAGGGGCAACATGCCGCGCAGCACTTCGCCCAGAGGCGCCAGGTAATACTGCGCGATCCATTCCGCAAGCCTCAGCAGATGATCGCTCAGAAGCGGCTCCTCATCCAGCACCGCTTCAATCGGACGCGCTTCAAAGTCGGCGGGCGCCGTCGCAGAAACCGCAGTCACCACGCCGATCAGTTTCTCGTTGCGGAACGGCGCAATCACCCGCGCCCCACGTTGAACCCGCGCGCCCTCCGGCACCGCATATGTGAAGGTGTGGTCCAGCGGCACAGGCAGCGCGACTTCGCAGTAAGCGGGCATGGGAGGCAAGAATCAGTGTAGGGGATCGGCCATCTGCTAACCTCGGCTCAAAGGGCCTCGATTTACACAGCCTTCACAATCCGGGCAACAGCAGTACAATTCCTGCTGATGACTGTCAAAACTTCCAAACCCTCCACGCCTGCGACTGCCGCATCCAAAAAGACGTCCGCACCCATCACGCTGACCATCGACGTTGGCGGGTCGGGATTGAAAGCCATGCTCCTTGACCCCGCTGGTAAGCCGGTCAGCGAACGGGAACGCGTCCCAACTCCGGCCGTCCCCACTCCCGCTCTGGTGCTCAGCGGCCTCGAGGAGTTGCGCAAACTCCTTCCTGCTTTTGACCGCGTGTCCGTCGGATTCCCCGGCGTCATCAAGCGCGGCATCACCTACACCGCCGCCAATCTCCACCCCGCATGGGTAGGCTTCCCTCTCCAGGCCGAGCTTGAGAAGCGCTGGAAGAAACCCGTTCGCGTAGCCAACGACGCGGCTGTGCAGGGCTTCGGAGCCATCATCGGCGATGGTGTCGAGCTCACCCTCACCCTCGGTACCGGCATGGGCGGCGCTCTCTTCACCAGCGGGCGACTCTGTCCCGGACTCGAGTTGGGCCACCATCCCTGGAGAAAGCACACCTACGAGGATTACATTGGCCGCCGCGGCCTCGACAAGTACGGCAAGAAGGAATGGAACAAGCTGCTCCAGGAAGCCATCGATCAGACCGCGAAGCTCTTCAACTGGGACCACCTTTACCTGGGTGGCGGCAACACCAAAAAGATCGACTTCGTGCCCGGAAAGAATATCAAGATCGTGTCCAACGAAGCTGGCCTTCTGGGCGGGGTAGCGTTGTGGCGGGAGTGGTCCTGAGGCCCTGAGAGACCCGCCGTCGTTCTTACTTGCGCCATCGGGAGCACAGAGTCTTTTTTTGGGCTATCATCCTACTCATTCGAGGGTCAGGATGAAGACGCGGTTCCTAGCGCTGACGGTCGCCCTTTCGCTCTCCTGCACCGGCGTCTTCGCAGCGGCTGTCGCCAAGCCGGGCATCACCCCTGTTGAAGCGGAACTGATGGCGGACATGCATGCTCACCTCACCAAGGTGGGTGCCACGGTCTATGCACGGGTCACCGCCGACTGGCGAGGCACGGACTGCTTCTTGCGGAACGGAGCAATCCTCGAGGGACAGGTCATTTCGGTCGTTCCTCATACTAAGACCACCAAAGAGTCGCAAATTGATCTCGCCTTTAGCCGGGCGCAATGCGGCGAATTGAAGATGGGAAAGTTTGAGCTGCTTCTGGTGGCCATGGCGGCGCCGCCGCAAAACATCGACCTTGGCATCCTGACCGATGCTCTGCCGATGAACACCGCCGCCTCCGGCCCTTCCAATTCCGGCCTGGCAGCCCTCAAGACGATGCAAATGAGCACTAACATCAACCTGAGCCTTGACCCGTCAGACAGCCGCCGCACCTCGGAAATCCCTAAAATGCAGATGGGCGATGTCTCCGGCATTCGGGGATTGAAGTTGAGCGTAGGAAAAGGGCCTGACAATAGCTCCGTCCTGATAGCGAAAGACCACGACGTGTCGCTCGAAAAGCATAGCGTGCTCTTGTTGGTTCCTCTTGAGGGAACATTCCCGCGAGCCACACCCAATCGGGCCATTGCTCACCAACCGTCGGACGCCGCCCCTTCCATCCCCGCCGCCGCAGCCGATGCTGGCACACCTTCTGTGCCCCCACCACCACCCGTCGCCGACATCGACGTTTGTGAGCCGCCGCAATGCAACGTGGCATTGCCTGCGGGAGATGCGGAAGAGACAGCCAACATCGCCGCCAGCATTTCGGTTAAACAGCTGGGCTATTCACCGCGACCGCAAAGAGTGACCAACAGTTTCGACAACGACGAAGCGCTGGTCTATCTCAGCCCAAGGGAACTGCTGGTCACCTTCAACCCTCACGTCCTTTCGCCCCGGCACGATCTCGGCCCTTCGGGCTCCACGATGCGCGTCATTCGCGCGGCGCTCGTCGATACGGAGTCACGCCGGGTCACCCACACGGTTGACTGGGAACTCCCCGACAACCGGCAATTCCTCTGGCCGCTCGGCGAGGGCCGTGTGCTGGTGCACGTCGGATCTGAGCTGCGCGTCTATGGCGGAGGGTTGCAGATTCAAAATCGCATTCCCCTTGAAGGCCCCTTGGCGTTTGTGCGCATCACGCCCGACGGAAGCTTTACGGCCGTCGGCGTGATCCATGAACGGCACTCGCCGGAATTGCATGCACAGCTCCGCCAGAGTCTGCAGGGCGACCCGGAAGAAGATGTCAAAGTAGAGGTTTTGAATCGCAACTTCGAGATCATCGCAACCTCACGATCAAGATCGGGCCTGATCGCGCCTACGCTCCTGAACGAGGGTCAGACGGAGTTGCTCGCACAGCCAAACGGGCGTTACCGCATATCCATGCTGACATGGGACAACAAGGCCTCGACCATTGCGCGGTTCAACTCGAGTTGCACGCCTCAGATCTCCAGCCTTTCGACGAACCTCATTTTCCTGGTGAGCTGCGATCAGCAAAACGAAGAGCCGGTGTTCCGCGTGTTGCGCCCCGATGGCAAGCCGGCGTTGAAGAGCCTGGCTAACCCCAATGAGTTCGGTTATGCCGCCAAGAGCAGCGCCAACCAGCAGACCTTTGTCGTGAAAACCGTACAGTCCATCCGGCCAATCCAGATGGACGCCCTCTTCAGCGCCGCAGATTTTTCCTCGGAGGAGCTCAGGGTCTACCGCGCAAACGATGGCAAGCGGCTACTCGGCGTGAGTGTCGGTTCCCCTTCCCCCAGCCGCGAAGGTTTCGCCCTCGCCCCCGATGGATCCCAGCTCGCCGTGCTCACCCGGGATGAGATCGCCGTCTTCTCCGTCCCCCAGAAATAGCCCAAGCTCTTCCTAAAATGGGTGCCTCGTCCTAGCTCGCTAGGGCGGATCGATGTCTTCCCCATGCAAGTCGCTAACTAAGTCTCTGCCCGCTGGATGTGTACCAACTCTGGGTGCCCCAGGTCCCGCTTCCGGGACCTGTGGAAAGCAGAAATTCAACGTACGAAATCACGCGGTCAAAACCGGTCGTCTGCGGGTGCACCCCCGCCGTGAATCCCTAGAACCTTAGCGTCGGCCCGATCGTAACCCGCAGATTGTTGTAGATCCCGTTGTTCAGAAAAACTTCATCACCCGCTTCAAGGCGCAACCCGAACGATCCGGCAAACGCTTCAATGCCGCCCCCAGGATAGAGTGCGATATGCGTTCCGGCTCCCCCCACACCTGCCACTGAATCGGCAAACGTGTTGCCCGAAACCACTCCGGAATTGTTCACGCTGAAATCGATGAAACCGACCTTCCCCGTCACGAACGCCCGGAAGGGTCCTCCGGTACCGAATTGCAGCTTGGGGCCGAACAGTCCGGTGATCGGGCGCACGCTGCTCACGACCGTCGTGCTGTTGACTCCGTTGCTGGTTGTGGTGGTGAAGTTACGCGCGAAGTCGTAACTCATCTGTGCTTCGAGAGCGAGGTTAGGGTGGACGTTGAATCCCGCCAGGGCATCCACGCCGACAAAGTTGGTTGCCGATTTCGCCGGAGCAAAGCGAAGATAGTCGGCATAGACTCCCACCTCTCCATGATTCATGCCATATCGATCAGAATTAACCGGCTGGGCGGCGACCTGGGCAAGGACCCATGATGGCAGCGAAAAGCCATTCCCAGACCGACGAGCATAGCAATACGTTTCATTTTTCACTCCTCGAAATTATGTATCTTCAAACAACAGACTGGCCCCAAACATCCCGCTGCGCTTCAGTCTTCGCAGACGGACATCGAGTGGTTAGGATGCCGTAGTAGCGCGCGAGGTTGACTCCCCTTCGCCGCCCGGGACACAGCCGCCAACACACGCGAGAGAGAACAACCTCTCCTCCCAAGCTGGCATCCCACGCTTAGGTGTAGTCGCGTTCGCGACGCGTATCTGATGTCGTCCGATGCACCTGTACTTTTGTAATTTCCCGCTCTTCAAATAATCGTGTTCTCTAGTGTCCTGTCCCGAAGGTTCGAATCGAAAACACCCTGTGACCCTGAGCGGAGATTGGCGCGTACTTTGCGCCAATCGCAGGCTGCGGTTAGGGTTTCAACTTATGAAATAGACCCCAGGGATGCAACACTAGGTGATGACAACATCCGTATAGCATGGTTTCTAACTCAGAGATTCATTATTTCCGCCACCACTTATTCCGACCCCGAATTTATTTTCGCTAATATCCCTCCCGCGCACTTAATTGACTTCTACGCGGCGGAAGAAACAAATCGTCAGCGCATTCGAGAAGTTGAAGAAATGGCGACAGCCGCATCGCCGGCTCGACAAAAAGCGAAACTATAGGTACAGGTACTTCAGCCGCTCATGAAAGAAGTGAATCGACGTTGATCGCCTCGCAATCGAGAGGTCAAAGGCCAAACCGCCCGCGAAGCGTATCCGAATAAAAATTGCAGACTATAAGGCCGCCCGGAGCACAATGATCAATAGAGCCCTGCAGAACCCGGGGCCAGGCCCGCCACTGAAAGTTCAGACCCATGAAAACGAAAACCGTAGCCGTCGCCCTCGACGGGACCTTATCGCCGTGTGTGCGCTTGTGGGCGGCCCAGCGCCGTACCTCCCTCTCCGCGGTCGTGCGGACGATCCTTGAAACCGTCCCCGACATGCCGCGTTCCCAGCGCCTCATCCCCTCGGCGAAACCGTTCGCAATCCTGCCAAACGCCTTTCATTCAGGCCAAAAACCTCGGCTTCTCAGCCGCCAACCGGCAGCCAATCCGCCTTATCGGGACGGTAGAAAAAGTGGGTTTTGGGATTGTGACACGGGAGATTGGCCTAACCGCTTTATATTCAATGAATCAGATGGTAAATTACACAGTTTTAGGCGCCATTTTCTGCCGCTTTTTTTTCCAATTTGTGCCTTTTTTACGCCAGTTTTTGCCGCCCCTCGAAAGCCGCAGTCGTCAACCTTTGGCAGGAGCCTGCAATCCCAGCTCCCGCATCGCAATCTGCAGGTCCGCCCAGGCTTCCTTTTTCTGACGCGGATCGCGCAGCAGGTACGCCGGATGGTATGTCACAATCAGCTTGGCTCCGCGGAAGGAGTGCACGCGCCCCCGCAGACCGGCTAACGGCTGCCGCTGCCCCAGCAGGTACGTTGCTGCCGTGGCTCCCAGCGCCACAATCACTTCAGGCCCCACCACATCGATCTGGCGAAAGAGGAACGGCGAGCAGGTATTCGCTTCTTCTGGTTCAGGTGTCCGGTTGCCCGGCGGCCTGCATTTCACCACATTCGCGATGTAGACTTCTTCGCGTTTCAGGCCCATCGCGCCAATCATGTTGTTGAGCAACTGGCCGGCGCGACCCACGAAAGGCAGACCCTGCGCATCTTCGTCGGCGCCCGGCCCCTCGCCCACAAACATCAGCCGCGCTGTCGGCGATCCATCGCCAAACACGAGCTTGTTGCGGCCTTTGTGCAACGCGCAACGGGTGCAATCGCCGATCTCGTCACGGATAAGTTGGAGAGCTGTCGCACGGTCGGCGAGTGGCACGGACGCGCCGATTTCTGGCGCTGTGGGCAAGAGCTTGCGCGGCGGGATGGGCTGTTCCTCCTGAGAATGTTGCTGAAAAGCTGACTGTGAAGCCGCCCTGAAATCCTGATCCAAAGTCTCAGATGCAAGATCCACGGCGCCGACATTCTGGCTCTCATCTACCGGTCGGCGATAGAACTCAGTAAGCCCGAGGTCGCGATAAAAGCGCACACGGGCGATCAAGGCTTCACGGATTTCTGGATCGAACTGCTGCACCAAGCCGGCTACTCCACAATCAACTGACGTCGCGTGGAGGGTGAATCCGAGTGGCGGAGTACCTCGTCTTGCGGCGTCTGTTGATCCGATTCCAGGTCGGTTTCAACAAGCAAGGTGCGCGGCCGGCGGAGCGTCAGAATTTCATCCAGTATCCGGTCGGCGAGCTTGCGCTTGGGCATCTCGTGCAGCTCGATGGCAGTTGAGGAAGTGAGGAACGTAGCAGCGTTATTATCGGCATCGATGCCCGAGCCTTCGCCCGACACATCGTTTACCACGATGGCGTCCGCGCCCTTTGCCAGCAGCTTTGCACGTCCGTTGGCCATCAAGTTGTCGGTCTCGGCAGCGAAGCCCACGATGAGCTGTCCCGGTCGCCGGCGGCGCACCACTTCGGCAAGAATGTCCTCGGTGGGCGCGAGTTCTAGGGTGAGAGGTCCGCTGCGCTTCAGCTTGCGATCAGATACGATCACGGGGCGGTAGTCGGCCACTGCCGCAGCCTTGATGATGAGCGTGGCATCGGTCATCCGTTCGAGCACGGCCTCGCGCATCTGGTCGGCGGTGGTCACCTTGATCAGTTCGCAATGCGATGGGGGATACAGTGCGGTCGGCCCGCTGATCAGCACGACCTTCGCTCCGCGGCTTTGCGCCGCATCGGCGATAGCATAACCCATCTTTCCGCTGGAGCGATTACCAAGGTAGCGAACCGGATCGAGCGCCTCACGAGTTCCGCCCGCGGTCACAAGCACGACTTCTCCGGCCAGATCGTGACGCCGGCCGAGCGCGTTGAGCACCGCGTCGGCGATATCCTCGGGCTCGGCCATGCGTCCCGCACCGACCATGCCGCAGGCCAGATCGCCACTGCCCGGCTCGATCACGCGCACTCCGCGCTGGCGCAGAATTTCAAGATTAGCCTGGGTGGCCGGATGATCCCACATGTTCACGTTCATCGCGGGAGCAACCAGCACCGGCGCTTGCGTGGCGAGATACATCGTGGTGAGAAAATCGTCGGCAATTCCGTGAGCAAATTTGGCCAGGATGTTCGCGGTTGCCGGCGCGACCACGAGTGCATCGGGCCACTGCGCTTCGGAAATATGTTCAATGCCGTTTTGATCGTTTGAGGCTTCGTAGGAGCCTTCGCCCGAGCCTGCATTCTCCCACATGCTGGTGATCACCTTGTGGCCTGAGAGCGCGGCAAACGTCAGCGGTTGCACAAACTTGCAAGCCGCCTCCGTCATCACGACGTGGACCTCAAGCGCCTGCCGCTGCAGGGCGCGCACGAGTTCCGCCGCTTTGTAGGCGGCAATGCCGCCGGAAACACCGACCATGACTCTCATAATTGAGATTGTAGTCCGATTGGATTGATGGTGCGAAATGCGCAGCGTGCCGCTGGAGCTTCCACCCCTGGCCTATCACGTCACGGACAAAATCCGGTCCGCGGAGAAGCGCTGCGAGCATCGGCGTCCAAGTCCGGGAGTCCTTCAAAGACGAACCTTAGTGCGACAGGATTGGAATTCCGCGATCTTCCACCAACGGCTTCACAATTGGCCCTTCTGTCTTTACGTCAGGAGATCTTTCCGGCCTCGACCTCTTCCTGTGCAATGCGGCATGCTTTGGTGGAGTGGCTTGCGACGAGAGCAGCCGAGCCGCTTTGAATCTGGCGCGCACGACGTGCTGCCACAAGTACCTTGCGGTAGTTCGAATCGAATTTGGTTTCAATCGTCATCGGGTTCATCTCCAAATGGAAGCTGTTGCTGGCCGGAGACGCCATCGATGCCGAAGGCCTCCAGCACGGGTTTAAGCCTTTCTCGCGAATTGGACTGCCGACAGGCCGCGGCAACTTCCAACACCCTGCTTGAGCGGTACGCTATCGGCTCACCGTTCCGGTAAAATCTTTCGGCCAGCACAATGGCCTCCAGTTGGGCCACTGTTCTGTCCAGGATATCGTTGACCAAAATATAACTATAATCCCGATAATTCTCAATCTCTTTACTGGCCTCGCTCAGCCGGCGGTACAGTTCGGCCTCATTCACCACCCCTTCGGCGCGGCTGCGATTGCGCAACCTTGTCCGCAATACTTTGGGGGTCGGCGGCATCACGAAGATGCTAACCGCTTCAGGCATGGACTTGCGCACTTGCGCCGCGCCTTGCACGTCAATGTCGAGCAGCAGATCGTGTCCCAGGCGTCGAGCGTCGTCAAGCGACTGCCGCGCGGTGCCGTAATAGTTGCCGAACACCTCGGCGTGCTCGAGGAACATACCCGAGTCGCGCATTCGCTCAAACTCCTCGCGGCTGGTGAATAGGTATTCCCGCCCGTTCTCCTCTGATCTGCGCGGTGGCCGCGTCGTCCATGAGATCGAGAAGTCGACGCCCGTGACCTGCTTGCGCAGTTCGCTGACCAGTGTGCTTTTGCCTGAGCCCGATGGTGCTGAAATGATGAATAAGATTCCTGCCACGTTCCAGTAGTCCCTTTCGTCGTTCGGATCATTCCCTTGCCGCGCCTATTCCACGTTTTGAATTTGTTCGCGCGCCTTTTCGATCTCCGCTTTCATGGCCAATCCCAATTCGGTGATTCGAGTGCCCTTTGCCACCCAGACCGCCGGTTTTTGACAGCAGCGTATTGGCCTCGCGATTCATCTCCTGCAGCAGAAAGTCGAGCTTCTTGCCCATCTCGCCGCCCCCCGACAGCAGTTCGCGGAAGTGGCTGATGTGCGTCGTCATGCGCTGCAATTCCTCGGCAATGTCGCTGCGGTCCACGAGCACGGCAACCTCTTCGAGCAGTCGCTGCCGATTGAATTCGTTTCCAGTGGCGGCGAGCAAGCGTTGCGTGAGACGTTCCTGGTAGCGTTCTCTACTTCGGGTCGCAGTGTGGTCACACCCTCCGTGGCGTCCGCAAGGCGGTCGAGCGATGCGCGCAGGATAGCCGCCAAAGCATCGCCTTCGCGCGCCCGCATCGTTTTCAACTCCTCAAGCAGCGGCCCAATCTGCTGAAGGACGCTTTCAGCCAGCGCAGTCAGATCTTCGTCGGCATTGCCGCGGTTCTCGCTTTGCAGCGCAGTGGGCATCCGCAGGACACCGTTCAGATCGGGCTCGCCCGCCAGTCCGAACTCCTCGCGTGCATCCTTGAACGCAGCAAGATAGGCAGCAACAAGCTCGCGATTGTAGCCCGCCTTCTGCTGAATGGAGCGATCGACTGAAAGCGAAAGTTCAACGTGACCGCGCACCAGGTTGTCTTTGAGCGCGCGCCGCAACTCCATCTCCAGCGCATCAAGCCCCGAGGGCAGGCGTAGTTGAACATCGAGAAACCGGTGATTCACGCTCTTCACGCTCAGCGTGTAAACCAACTGATCGTGAACACGGACCTGGGCGCGGGCAAAACCAGTCATCGAGTAAATGGGCATATGTCCTATTTTCTTGCCTCGCCAGTGACGGCCTGCTCAAACAATTGGTACTGCGCCAACGGGTCCAGCGACGGGGGCTCCGGTACATCCATGAATTGCAGTTGATAAAGACGCTGATAAGTCGGCGACGTAACGAGCAACTCATCGTGCGTGCCAATCGCAGTGATGCGTCCATCTTCAAGCACCGCAATCCGGGTCGCGCGGCGAATCGTCCCCAGCCGGTGCGCAATCACTACAACGGTTCGCCCCTGCATCAGGTTGGCGAGAGCTGTCTGGACCAGCGACTCGCTCTCCGAGTCAAGGGCAGACGTAGCTTCGTCGAGAATGAGAATCGGCGCATCTTTCAGAATGGCGCGGGCGATGGCGATGCGCTGGCGTTCGCCGCCGGAGAGGCGAAAGCCCTTTTCGCCCACGACCGTGTCATAGCCCTGCGGCATGCGCAAAATGAAATCGTGAGCGAGAGCGTTGTGTGCCGCCTGCTCAACCAGCGCGTGCTTCACCTCTGGCTGACCATAGGCAATGTTGTTGCGCACCGTATCGTTGAAGAGGATCGTCTCCTGCGTCACCTGGGCAACTTGCCGCCGTAGCGAGGTGAGACTCAGGTCACGCAGGTTGTTGCCGTCGATGAGAATCTTGCCTGAAGTCACATCGAAGAATCGCGGAATCAGATTGACAAGCGTCGATTTGCCGGCCCCGCTCGGTCCGACCAGCGCCAGCACCTCTCCCGCTTGCACATTGAGATCCACGTTGTGAAGAATCTGATGCTCGCCTTCTTCGGTTGAATAGGAGAAGCCGACGTTTTCAAACCGCAGGGATCTGCCGAAGCCATGCAACACCTTTGCGTGCGTTCGCTCCTTCACATCGTCCTGCACATCGAAAAAGGCGAAGATGGATGACGATGCGCCCATGGCCTGTTGAAAGCTGTTGTAGAAATAAGCAAACTTGCGCACCGGATCGTAGAGCCTGAAGAGCAAAAAGATGAACGTACCGAAAAGCCCCATGGTCATGCGGCCGTGGAGAATTTCATTGCGACCGATGAACAGGAACATGGCAATGGCGATCGCGCCAATGGTATCCATCAAGGGCGAACTGATCGACTGGATGCGTACGCTGCGCAGGTTCGCTCGGAAAAGGCGCGTGGCAGCTTTTTTGAAACGCAATACCTCCCAGATCTCCGTGCTGAAAGCCTTCACGATGCGGTTGCCGGTCACGGTCTCATGCAGGATGTTCTGGATCTCGGCGAGCTTGTCTTGGCCGGAGCGGGTACGGGTGCGAACCTCGCTGCCGATCTTCCGCGCAGAGGTCACGACCACGGGAATGAACAGCACCAGCGCCCAGCTGAGATATCCGCCCATTCTTATGACGAACACGATCCCCACAAGGAAGGTGAAGAACTGCTGCAGAAATTCGCCGATCACCGAGCTGACGGCGGTTTGCACCTTGTCTACATCATTGATGAGCGTGGAAAGAATGGTTCCGGTGGCATGCTTGTGGAAGAAGCTGGAAGAGCGGCGCAAGGTGGTTTCATAAAGATGGTTGCGCAGATCGGTAATCATACCGAAGCCGGCATAGTTGACCAGGTAGGTTCCCAGGTAATCACAGAGACCTTTGGCGAGGGTTGAAACCACAAGCGCAAAGGCCACCACGGTCCATGCATTGTGCATGTGCAGGAAGTGGGGAACGAGGTTCCTCAGATCAAAATGCCATTGGCTTTTGGGCAGGCCCAGCAGAATGGGGCCTTCGGGCGCGTCAGGCCTGAGCACCTGGTCGAAGATCGGTTGAAAAAGCAGGATCCGAAAGGTGTCAAGTATGCCGACCGCAGCCAGCAGCAGCACGCCGGGCAGCCACTGTATCGAGTAAGGCAGCCCGTACCGCAGGAGCCGGAGAAAACCCTTCATGCGGATCCGCCTGCCTGCCAGTCGCAAGACCGCTGCCGATACCCTGGGTGCGAACTGAACGCCATCTCCGTATTGTATCTGGAGGGCATGGCAACAGGCTTACCGACGAGGCTTGGAAAGCCTGTCAACGCCGACTTAGTCCCGCGGCCAAAAATGCACCTCCGAGCAATTCCGCAACCGTTCAGCAGCATCCTCCGGCGTAATATCTCTCTGCGGCATGCCTAGCATCTCAAAACCCACCATGAACTTTCGCACCGTTGCAGACCTCAGCAATGGTGGATAAAAATGCGCGTGGAAATGCCACTCCGGATGCCGCTCCAAAATCCCTGCAACGGCCCCCTTGCCCGCTGCTCCTTCGGTCGGCGTCTGATGAAACCCCATCGTGTAGGGGAAACTTGTTTCGAAAAGGTTATCGAAGCGCGTCGTAATCCGCTTCAATGCGTCGGCTAGCACATCTCGCTCGTCGGACGTCAACTGCGGCATCGACCCCAGATGCCGTCGCGATACCAGCAGCACTTCGAACGGCCATACAGCCCACCACGGCACAAAGGCCGCAAAATGGTCGTTCTCAAAAATCACGCGCTCCCCCCCGACGCGTTCCGCCGCAACGTAGTCGCACAGCATACAGGTCCCGGTCCGATCGAGATGTTCGCGCTGGGCGGCAGTCTCCGCGGCTGGCTCATCCGGCACGAAGCCGGTAGACCAGATCTGCCCATGCGGATGCGGGTTGCTCGCACCCATCATGGCCCCGCGGTTCTCGAATATCTGCACGTACTCGATCCAATCAATCCCGGCCAGCTCCTCGTATTCTTTCGTCCACGCATCCACCACGCGCCGAATCTCAGGCTGCGTCATGTGCGCCAGCGTCAAGCTGTGATCGGGATGAAAGCACAGCACCTTGCAAATCCCGCGGGCGGGTTGAGCCACCAGCAGTGGCGATGCAGGCTCTTCGGTGGGTGCCGGCGCCTCCGGCAAAAGCGCAGCGTAATCGTTTACGAACGTAAACGTCGACTCATACGCGGGATTGACCGCGCCTCCCGCCCGCGTATTCCCAGGGCAGAGATAACACTGCGGATCGTACGCCATGCCCGAGGGCGTGGTTTTCTGCCCAACTTCACCTTGCCACGGCCGCTGGGTCCGGTGCGGTGACACCAACACCCACGACTTCCGCAGCGGGTTCCAACGCCGATGCGGGAACTGCCACTTCTTTTCCATGCTGGCTCCCGCACTGATTGTAAAGTCTCTTGGCGCTTGACTTTCGCATAGGCCATCACTTCCCCACTCAACTCACGAGTGCTGGTCTGACCGAGTCCTTGCGCCAGCGCGCGAGCAGCGATATGGAAATGACAATCAGAGCCAGCGTAAGCCCGATCCACATTCCGTAGATACCCCAGTGAAGCACGAAGCACAAGGTCAAGCCGAGCGGGAGTCCCAACACCCAATAGCCGACAAGGTTGGCCAGCATCGGAACCCGCGTCTCTCCCAGACCGCGCAGCGCCCCGGTGCACACGGTTTGCACGCCGTCGAATATCTGGAACGCCGCAGCCACCCACAAGAGCCCTGGGCCGACAGCCAGCACGCGCGGATCCCGCGTATACAACTCGATCAGAGGCTTTGGCGCGACCAGGAACACAATCGCAGCGCACAGCATGAAACTCGTTCCCAAGCCCAGGGCAAGCCAACCGGCGCGGCGCGCACGATCCAGATCACCCGCGCCCACCGCATGAGCCACAGAAACCGCTGCTGCCGCGGAAACTCCCAACGGCACCATGTAGGTGATGCTGGCGTAATTCAGGGCGATGCTGTGCGTTGCCAGCGCTACCGGCGTCAGCCAGCCGGCGGAGACAGTGGCCAGGTTCCATGCGCCCACTTCCAACACGATCTGCCCTGCCGCAGGCGCGCCTAGTCTGAGCAGCCGCCGCATCCTCTCGAGGCTCGGGCCTGCCCAGTGGCGAAAGAGCGGATGGCCTCGCTGCCGTTCATAGCGCCAGGCGAAACCAAGCAGCGTGATCGCCATGCTGACACGCGCAATGCACGTGGAAATCGCAGAACCATCGACGCCAAGTGCCGGGAATCCCCACTTGCCGTAGATCAGCACCCAGTTCCCACCCCAATTGAGCAGGTTGGCCAGAACATAGGTAATGGTGATGACCCTGACCTGCCCCACCCCTTGCAGATAGCGCCGGGTGCCTCCGTAGAGTAGGAGAGGCAGCGTCCCCCAGATAAGAATCCGCAGATAGGTACTGGCCGGCACCGCCACCGCCGGATTGATGCCGAAGCGCACGAAGCCAAAACTGGCCGCAAAAGTCGACATCATCAGCGGCGGCGTAACAATGCATGCGAGATAAACCCCCTGTGCGAGCCAGCGGTGGCACTCATCGTGATCGCGGCGGCCATACGCCTGGGCCACCAGCGTGTCGAGCCCAAGCAGCAGGCCAATGCCGAAGAGAGACGGGGTATAGTAAACGGCGTTGCCGAGCGCGACGGCTCCGATCGCCGCCGGCCCAAGCCGGCCAACCATGATGGTGTCCACTACCCCCTGTGCCATCCAGCCCAGTTCGCTCAGTACCACCGGAACCGCAAGAGAGATCATGGCACGGAGTTCGGGTTTCCACTTTGCCTGGCTATGGCCCATCTACTCAATCTACTCGGAAGATGCAGGACCGGCCAACGCGGCAGACGGCAGTAATTTGCCTTTGTGAATCGCACGGTCAGCGGTCCCGGCCATCAGGTCAGCGACCCAAACCACGTCTTGACACATGGGAAGAAAATGGCCGCCTCGAAACCGCCACTCCCTCTCAGATTGTTGTCACTCCTTCGACTCGCAAGTTCAATCCTCGTCGTGAGTGACCGGAACAGCCGGCCGAAGCTCCACCTGCTTTGTCTTGATAGAAAGCTTGGCCGGGGTCAGCTCTGGCCCGTCCCAGCCTTCCTTCACGGCTTCGATCTGGATTGCGCCCGGCCGTTTGCCAGATTGCACGATGACCTGGGCGAGCCCATTGAAAAGCGAACGCTTCGGCTCCTTATCGCTTTGCTGGCAATTGGGATCGCCGTTGCCAACCCCGATGAGCTCGCCCTCTCCCGAAATGTTGAACCCGATGAAATTGTCGGCAGTCGGCACGGGTCGGCCCTCTTTATCGAGCGCTTCGACTGTCAGAACGGCAACATCTTCGCCGTCGGCGTTGATCTCCATGCGATCGGCCGTCAGCCTGATGAAACAGCGGCCCGTAGTCTCGCGCTTCTCGGTCAGAGCCACCTTGCCGTCCTTGCTGCCACGCGCTTCGATCGCACCCGGCTCGTACTTCACTTTCCACTCCACATGACCAAGTTGCGGAACCTTCTGGCTGCCGAGGCTCTTGCCGTTCACGAACAGCTCGACTTCATCCAGATTGGAGTACACCCAGACCGGAATCTCATCGCCTTCCCTGCCCTCGCAGTTCCAGTGCGGGAAGACATGAGCACGGCTCCTTGCCCCACCACGCCTTGTAGTAGTAGAAGATGTCCTTGGGAAATCCGCACATGTCCACGATGCCGAACTGCGAGTTGATCGAGGGCCAGCCATAGGGCGTCGGCTCGCCACGATAGTCGAAGCCGGTCCAGGCAAAGCCGCCGGCCTCCCACTCGCGAGTACCGTAGAACTTCCACCACTCTTCCGGCGTCTCACCCCACGGGACCACGATGTCGTAAGCATTCACGGTATTTCGCAGCGGATCAGTAGTGTAGATGCCTCGCGTTGAGATAGCGCTTGAAGTTTCGGACCCAAAGATCGGCCGCTTCGGATTGCTTCTTGTGATAATCGTCGGGATACTTCAGGTTGTAGTTGAATCCGATGATATCGAGCGGCATCTGCGACGCCCTGTTTGTTGTCGCCGTTAACTGCGGCCGAGACCACGCGCGTGGGATCGAGTTCGTGGCATCGGCGCACCATCGCTCGCGGCAATCTTTGCGCCCTGCTCCGCCATCTCGGTCTGCAGCGTAAACTCCTCGTTGCCGATGGACCAGATAATGATGGACGGCGAGTTGCGATAGCGCTTACCATCACTTCCAGTTGAGCCAAACCTTCGGGGTTCGAACTCATCTGGCGGGTCTCGCACATCATCATCATGCCCATGCGGTCGCAGGCCTCGACCCATTCCGGCGTTGGCATGTTGTGCGAAGTGCGCACAGCATTGCAACCCATTTCCTGCAGCACGCTCGGGCGAAACCATTGCAGGCGATCCGGCACCGCCGCACCTACGCCGGCATGATCCTGATGGTTACAGGTGCCCTGAATCTTGATCGACTTTCCGTTCAGAAAAAAGCCCTTCTCAGCGTCGAAAACGGCAGTGCGCACGCCAAAGCTCACGTGCTCCGCATCGCGCGCCTTACCGCCCGACTCGACGGTCACAACCGCCGAGTAGAGATTCGGCGATCCACTGACCAGAGCTTGGATTCGCGATCTTGGCGGTCGCCGTAAAGGTTGCACGCCCCGTCGACGGCGATCGGCTGTGCAGGAGCTTCCGCGCGTCGCCACGGTCTTTCCCGAGGCATCGAGGATTTGCCAGTGTAACCTTCGCACTCTCGGCCTGCTTGCCCTCGTTCTGAACCACCGTGGCCAGCGACAGAGTGGCTGAGCTCGCCGTTCAGTGTGGAGCGGACCGTGCTCTCCCACTTGCCCAGGTGCAGCGGGTCGGTCTTGGTGAGCCAGACGTGGCGATAGATGCCGGCGCCTTCGTAGAACCAGCCATCGCCAAAGCTGGCATCCACGCGCGCCACAATGTAATTCTTCGCCCCATGGCGAGAAAATCGGTAAGGTCGAAGCGGAAGGGCGCGTAGCCATTGTCGTTGCGGCCAACGAAGCAGCCGTTCACAAAGATCAGAACATCGCGGAAGGCACCGTCGAATTCAACCCAGATGCGGCCGCCCAGCGTCGCTGGCCGGAATATCAAACTCGCGCCGATACCAGCCCACGCTCGTCTCGCGGATAGCGACGGCCCAGCGGCTTGTAGCCGTGCGACTGCCTGCTCATCGTCATCAACGAAAGGCAGCTCGACAGCCCAGTCATGGGGCAGGTTCAGCGTGCGCCACTTCGAGTCGTCAAACTTGGCCTTGGCGAAATCGAAGTCGCCGGTCTTGGCAAAATCTCCTTGGCCGAATGCCGAAATCGAGATCGCGCGCCGGATCAGTCGCCATTGCCGAAGAGGAACTTCCAGCCGAAATCAAACAGCAGGTGTTCACGCGGGGCGAGCGGCGGCAACGCCTCTGCCGACGCAGCTTCCGGGTAGCCGAAAGTGCGGCAGCCGTCCTCGCCCAGGCCGAGCGTGTTAAGACAGAAGAAGCCGACAGAGCCAATCCGGAACTGAGCAGATCGCGACGAGTGATTTCAGACATGGAAGTCCTCATTCAATGAAATCTCGCCAAGAGAGGGGAAGATGGCAATGGACGAGCAAAGCGAAACTATAAACCACGCAGTCGCGAAAAGTAAACGATTTCAGGATTTGGATAAGCGGTCTAGGCGCAATCACACGTACTCCTCCGCCCGGTCGCGTGAGCCTAAATATGGTAGATTCAAGGAGTCAGATCCCTGGGGAGATGGCCGAGTGGCTGAAGGCGCACGCTTGGAAAGCGTGTTTAGGGGAAACTCTAACGTGGGTTCGAATCCCACTCTCTCGCCATTAAGTTCCCTACCCTTAACCTGATCCTATTAGCACGCGATAGATAACAAATGCATTACGTTGATTCCGTACCGTCCGTGCTTCCCGTGCAGTCCGTCCAAGTGCGTCCCTGTGGCTGTTTTTGCATGACAACGAAAGGGATACATGACAACGACATATCGACCGCGGCGGGCCGTACTGTGAAACTTGCTGCCGACTCTCTTAGCTATGCGCGATGTAACCGCTGCACCCGGACGACGGAATCCAATGGCAATCCCATTCCGGACTGGACGGAAGAATGTTAGAGGCTCGGTCTCCAATCCTGATGTGGTGCGGCAATGGAAGTGCCGCACTGCCGCCGAGTGGGACATCCGGCATCTACTCGGCGAGGAACCCACGACTCCGAAAGCTTCAGATGCTACCCGCAATGCGGAGGCAGTCAAACATCTCCGAAGGTTGGTGAGGCGGTTTTAGCCGGCGGAGACTCACGGGAGACGGGAAAGCTCGCGCAGGCTTTGGCTGAACGCTATGGATTCTGAACCTTCGAAATGCAGCGGTGGGTGAAAAATCCGATTAGCCGGTCTGCTGCGGCAACAAGTCCTTTGTGCTGCACTCACGTCTCAGTACTCACCTCCTTTGATTAGATAGCCAGAGTTCGCGCGGCGAGGAGCATAATTCTTTCAGCACACAAGTCACTTGAGCGCCATGTTAAACCGTATCCCTGAGGGTATCCGCGCGGAGCACATCCTCGCCGCAATAGAGGAACTGAGTAACGGCGCCCCGCATCCGTTCAGAGAATCAACTCGGTATGACCTACTCTTTGAGGGCCAACGCTACGCACCGAAAGCTGTTATTGGCCTCGCCGCCGTCAAGTTGCCGGGCGGCAGGCCTCTCGGCCCTTACGATTTCAAAGGAGGGCTAGAGTCAAAATGCTTTGAGGTATTGGAAGCGAACGGCTTCACAATCGTGCCAAAGCTCGACCAGCCCGACCCCGGAGTGGAGGGAGCAGCCAAGCGCACACGAAAGACGAACGGAGGCAGCCAGGGAAACCCGGATTGGACCCGAGACGAACTGATCATTGCTCTCAACGTCTACCTTCAAACCAGGCCGAGGACGCCCGGACAAAACAGCGAAGAAATCGGCCAGCTCAGCACCACTCTGAACAAACTCGGGGAACGCCTGTTTACGCAAGAGCAGCGAACCGCCACCTTCCGGAACTCAAATGGCGTCTACATGAAGCTGGCGAACTTCAAGAGGTTTGATCCCTCCTACACAGCGACCGAGAAGGGCTGCCCGGTGGAAACGCACTCGAGGAAGACGTGTGGAACGAATTCGCCAACGATCCCGCACTCTGCTCGAAGGTGGCTCAAGCGATTATCGCCAGCGTCGCAGATCCGGATACAGCCTGCGCTTGGAGTGATCTCGACGACGGACAAGAAGAGACACAGAAGGCCGACTGTTGACTCGAAAGCATCTCGTTCGGGAACGCAACCGTACACTCGTCCAGAAGAAAGTCAGTAGCGTGCGAGGTTTGCGCTTTCGACTTCATGGAAAGGTATGGCAATCGCGGCAAAGGATTCATTGAGTGTCACCACACCAAGCCCGTCGCCTTCCTCGAAGATGGAGCAAGACCCACATCAAAGATCTGGTCCTGGTGTGTTCCAACTGCCACCGAATGATCCACCGCACCAGGCCTTGGCTCTCAATCGTAGAGCTAAAGGCGCTCCTGCGTCACTGAACCACAATCTGTGGTGGCATATGCAGCAAACTACATAAGCGTCGGGCAAAGCTTTAGTCAGGCTGGGGACGAGGAACATTCGCCATAGTGCGGAATTGTAACACTGGATCAGAAATCCCCACTCTAACACTCAGGCCAGAACCGCAGGAATATGCGCAGGAGCCTGCGCCAGATTGCATATGTGTTTCTCCTGCCGGTCAGGAGAACGATATACACGATGGGAACTGGAAGGTTTCCACTTTTGGGCCAGAACCAGAATAGATAACAGTCCCTTTGCATTTTGACAACTTGAACTGGCTCCTTGGCCAATGTTCTGAAAACGATTCTCAATGCTCAATCGCGACGGAATGATTGCACCATTGGTGAAGAGGAAAGACGTTAGATCTGCGGCAACTAAATTCACTACTCCGTCATGGAATGGGCACCAGATTTCCACTGATTCCACACATAGGCGCAGGTTTTCCGCGCAGATCAATTCTCGATCATGCCTACAATTGAAATTGGAATCGGGTTCCAAACCTTGAATTCGCGCCAGGTGATGGAGAGTCAGGCGTTCGCGGTGTCCAAGACCACGATATAACCAGACCCTCCAGCACCCTCCACAGATCAAATGCTACCGCAGGAGCAAACGCTCCAAAGAACTTTCTGAGTGGAAATAAGCGCGAAACGGTGGAAATGCTGATTGTTTCCGAAACGTGGGGTGGCAAATGTCTTCTGAATTTGAACGAATTGTACAGCTTGCGTCATTAGGCCCATTGCCTTGGAGTATAGCAATTATCTATCTCATCATTGGCATCATCCGCTCTTGGCGGACAAAAGCAAAACCGGAACTGGTGCTCGTCGGACTCAGCTTCGTTGTGATCATCGCCATGGGCGTCCTGGTTCATTCCTCTTCGAGCCGGGGAACAACGAATGTCCACACAGGTGACATCAACCAACAGGGAGATCAGAATGCGGCTGGAGTGGGAGGTTCGGTCGGCCAAACGTCACAACCTTGCGATTGTTCGAGTCCGGTGAAGAAATGATCATAGCAATAATGGCACTGTCTCCCTTCTTCTTACAGAGTGGGGTATCTATACAGTCCGGAGCGATAAACCAGAGGGCAGAGTCTCGCGACTGCGCGCTCAACGTTGCCAACGTAACCGGAAACGTGACCATACAGAATTGTCCAGGAATTCCTGCGCAAGCGATTCAGGGCTTAAATCGCGAACTGAAGGCTAGAAGGCTCTCGGAAGATCAAGCGAGGCAGGCAGCCGAGAGCTGGAGGCAGAAATATGAAGCATTACAGGCAACGCTGGCATCTGCCGGATTATCTCAAGCTCTGTTAGAGAAAGCTTCAACACTTGAAACAAGGTGAACTGGCACAGGCAGCACAGGCATTGGATGAGGCATTAAAACAGGAGGACCAACAAGTTTTGGAGGCCGCTTCGACCCACTTCTACCGGGCTAAGATCGCAGAGCTCACATTTGATAAGAAGGCGGTGGAGGAGCATCTGGGGGCCGCTTACAGGCTGGCACCGCACTCCGCCGTCATTGCTACTGAATACGGGCTCTTCCTAAAGGAAAATGGTCGAGCTTCAGAATCTGAATCGGTATTCCAGAAGCTGATCGATCAAGCAGCCGAAGCACACGCGATCGATTGGCAGGCTGCAACATTGATGAATGTTTCCCAGTCTTTGACCGCCGAGGGGAGGTTCGCGGAAGC
>CAVQZQ010000021.1:0-11028 GCA_963718435.1 uncultured Acidobacteriota bacterium
TTACGCCTCTTCGACGATCACTGTGGTACCGCAAAACGGCTTCATGGGGACAGTGGGACTGAGCTGCATCGTGAGCGCAGCCCCCCTGGAACGGCGAATCAGCCGACTTGCACGCTTCCTTCTTCAGTAAATGTAGCTGGAATCGCTGCGATGACAACAACCGTCACAATTCAAACGACGGGGTCCGGTGCCGCGCGTCTTCATTTCCTGATCGACTCGGCATCTTCTCGCGTGCGCTGGGCGGCATGACCGTGGCTTGTTTTCTGTTCGTCGCCATTCCTGCAGGCAGACGAAGCCTGTTGCTGATGTTCGTGGCGTCGGTTGCAGTCGCGCTCTCCGTTTCCGGCTGCGGAGGCGGCGAAAATGCGCAGGTCAGCCCCGGCTCGAACACGCCCTTGGGCACTTACACAGTCACGGTTTCCGGAACCTCTCAGGTCTTAGTCCCGTCAAGGCGCGCTTCTCTGTCAACCTGGAATAACCTGGTCGCCCCAGTTCCAGTGAGTTCAGCCCCAGACTTCGCGAAGGTCTCGATCTCCAACCGCAGCTTGGCCCACTGTTCGTCTTCGGTCAATAAATTGCCCTCCATGGTAGACGCAAAGCCGCATTGAGGACTGAGTGCGAGTTGTTCAAGCGGTACGCGCCCGGCCCCATTGATCCTTCTGAACAGATCTTCTTTGCGCTCCAGCGCGGGTCGCTTGGTGTTGGCCAGTCCGAGCACCACGACTTTTCCTCTCGGCAGAAGGCGCAATAGTTCGAATGGGCCAGAGCGCTCATCGTCGTATTCAAGCAGGAACGGATCGACGGCCAACTCGTTGAAGAGTCGTCCAGCAACCCTAAGGTCGCCATCGGTGCGTCAGGTTCTTACTCTCACGAGCTTGGTCACTCGACCAGTTTGATTCCAGTCGGAAACATAAATGTTAGCTTGCTGATCGATGTAGCATCCGTGCGCTGCGCTGAACAACCCGGGTGCAACATCGGCAGGTGGCACTTTGTAGTTGGCCCATTGTGTCTTCTGCGGGTTGTCGCCAAGAAAAGCAACCGGTACATTGTCTCGATCGAGGATCGTGACCCTTCCTTCCAATTCCGAAACCACTGCATCGTCGCCGTGAAAGCTGATCTGGCAAGGACGGCGCAGATGCTGCGTAACAGTGCCAACATACTTCCCATCGAAATCGAAATGACAGAGACGGCGATTCTCGCGATCACAGACCAGCAGCAGAGGCTGGTCGTAGCGGGTGTCTACAGCCAGACCGTGGCTACAGTTGAATAAACCGTCCGTGGTTCCCTTCCCGCCGTGCTGCTCGCGGTATTCCCCGTTCTTGTCAAAACGAAAGATGCGCGAGTCTCCGTAGCCATTGGCGATAAAGATGCTCCCATCCGGACCCGGCACCGCAGCGGTGATCCGCCATTCGTTGGGCGTTTCGAACCCCGCCTGGACGGCAGCCGTAATCTTCTGCACGACCGTGCCGTCTGTCTTCATTTGACAAAAAAGCCAATTCTCCTTCGGCGTCCCCTTCTGCACAGTCGTGTAAAGGTACTCATCAGCGCCTTCCTGGGCATGAAAGATCGAGTGAACCTCGGGATACTCCTTGGCGATACTGCTTTTGAATACGCCATCAGGCGAGTAAACCAGAATCCCGGTTTCGCTCTGTGTGCTCACATACACATTTCCGTTCTGGTCTGTAGTGATAGCGCCGTGCGTGCCCCCGAATGCAGTACCCGCGGGCAGTTGTCCCCAACCCGAAACTACGTCGTATGTCCACTCGCCGTTGCCCGTCTGCACTTTCATTGTTGTCTCCTCTGCGCCAGCCGCGGCGGTCGCTGCTTCTGCGCGCGGGAATAGCCACCGTTGCAAGTGCGGCCGCTCCCGTGAAGGCGAGAAAACTCCCGCCTGTCCAGAATTCCGTTTTCATCTCGAGTCTGTTTCAGGTTCATTGTGTATTCCTCGCGATCGGCTGTGCCTGTGCCTCCGTGGGGGCGGGTTGCGGCAGGCGTGTTGTAGAGATAAACGTGACGCAGATTCTTCATCGAGCTCAGCTCATGAATGGCCTCTGCCGTTACTTGCGTCCCACTGAGATTCAGATAAGTCAACTGCGTGAGTGGCGTAAGCTTTGCCAGGCCATCGCCACTGACACGAGTCTCTTCCAGATGCAAGGCGCGGAGATGAGTAAACTGTTTCAACGTATCAAAACTGGCATTGGTCACCGCCGTGCGCCCCAGTTCCGCTTCAACAATATAGGGTGCGAACTTTTGAAATTGGGAAAGCTGCGCGTCGCCAAAACTGCTCGCCGCATCGACGGTAAACAGAATAAGTCCATCCTCAGGGCTTGGAGGAAACCTGCATCAGTTTCGCGCCCTGGGTCTGCTGCATCTGCCGAATCTCAGGCATCAACGCACTATAGTCACCCACCGGCTGCAGAGGCAACTCCGGTCGTTCGTCACGAATGGAGATTCCAGCCACTGTGATGTTCGTCGGCGAAGCGCCTTGCTGAATCCACGCCTTAATCCAGGCAATCTCCTCCGCGCGCAACGCCGGCCTGCCCTCAGCGGGCATGAATTGCTTGTGATTGGAAGGAAGCGTCACGCGCGTAAGCAAAATACTCCTCTCCGCATCGCCCGCCACGACAACCACACCATCCTTGCCCCCCTTCATCAACTGTTCAAACGAGTCCAGCCGCAAGCCGCCTTTTGTTTTTCCTTCGCCATGGCATGCAACACAATTGGAGTCGAAGATGGGGTTGATCTGCTTTGCATAGAAGGAGTCTGGCGGTGTCTTTTCGTCGGATGGTACCCATCGCTTGAGGCCGGCTTGGCATGTATTGAGGTCAGGTAATTGCTGCCGCGCGAGAGCGTGCCGCCTTGGTGGGTAGTCCACAAGAGCAGCGGCAACATGCAGGTGAGCAAAGCAGGATAAACATAAGAGCCACTTCCCTCCGGCCACGATGGGCGCGTCAAGCCAACAGGCAAGCACGCCGATCGTCAGGGCGATGCCGCCTGCCATGTGCCGTGTCACCGCTGGGCCCGAATTGCCGCTACCATAGGCGAGCAAGACCCCCAGCGTCAGCGCGAGCAGGCAACCAGCAAAAGCAAGCCCCAGCACGAAACCCGCCGATTCACGCAAAAGCCGGCCGGACTCTCCCCGCAACCTCAAGCAGCGGGATAAGCAGCAGGAATCCGATGGGCAAATGCACAGCAAGTGGATGGAAGCGGCCCAGAAACTGCTCCCAATCAGCATGAGGTTTGCCGTCTAACCTCACCAGCCAAGGCAGCAGAACCAGTGCTACGCTCAAAAGAATAGCAGCCATCCATGCCATGCGGGTCGTCTTCTCTTCGGCAGAACTCTCCCCACAAATCCCGCCAGTTTGGCCGCGAATCTTCACGCAAGCAGGCCCTTTACAATGCTGGCCGGCACCGGCCCCGTCAGCTTCTGGTCCAGGCCCTGGAAATTGTAAGTCAGCTTGTTGTGGTCGATGCCCAGGCAATGCAAAATCGTTGCGTTGAAATCACGAACCGTGACCGGGTCTTTGACGACGTTATAACTGTAGTCATCCGTCTCGCCATACGTGATTCCTGTGCGCACGCCGCCGCCTGTCATCCACATGGTATAGCAGCGCGGATGGTGATCGCGGCCATAGTTCTCTGAGAGGCCGCCTTGGCTATAGACGGTCCGCCCAAACTCGCCCGCCCAGACCACCAGCGTGTCATCCAGCATCCCGCGCTGTTTCAGATCGGTGATCAGTGCGTAGCATGCCGCGGTCCGTTTCTTTGCAGATGATGGGCAGGATGCCGGTGACATTGTCGTGCATGTCCCAGCCACGCTTGTAGATCTGTGTAAAGCGAACGCCTCGCTCTGCCATGCGTCGGGCCATCAGGCAGTTGTAGGCAAATGACCCTGCTTCTTTCGCCTCTGGCCCATACAGGTCCCAGGTCGATTGCGGCTCTTTGCTCAAATCGACAAGCTCCGGCACTGAAGTTTGCATCCGGTAAGCCATCTCGTACTGCGCGATGCGCGCATTGGGTTTCCGGATCGCCGAGTTCATCAAACGTCTGGCGGTTGATCTCGTTCACCGCATCCAGCATGTTGCGGCGCACCTCGCGGTCGACGCCGTTGGGATCGGTAAGATAGAGCACCGGATCACCGGCCGAACGCAGTCCCACCCCCGCATACTCCGAGGAAAGAAAGCCGCTGCTCCACAGCCGCGACGAGACCGGCTGGTTGTTCTCCTTCGTATTCGACTTGCGTCTGCAGCACCATGAACGTGGGCAGGTTGTCGTTCATGCTGCCCAGACCATACGCGAGCCACGAACCCAGGCGGGCTTGCCCGCATTCATGTTGCCGGTATTCATCAACATGATCGCCGGTTCATGATTGATGGCTTCGGTGTTGGTCGATTTAATGATCGCCAGGTCGTCCACCATCCGCCCCGTATAGGGCAACAAATCGCTCACCCACGTGCCCGTTTTGCCGTAGCGCTTGAACTCCCAGTGCGATGGTGCAATCGGAAACCGCGCCTGCCCTGCCGTCATGCCCGTCAACTGCTGTGCGCCCCGCACCGAGTCCGGCATATCCTTGTCATAGAGCTCGGCAAGCTTCGGCTTGTAGTCCAGCAGGTCTACCTGCGATGGGCCGCCCGACATAAAGAGATAAATGGCCCGCTTCGCTTTCGGAGCAAAATGGGGCAGCTTCAAAGCATCCCCTGAGGGCGCTCCAGACTTGCCGTACGCAGGCGGATGGGCGTCTCCCCGCAGACCGCGCCCACCGAGCAGGCTGGCCGCCGCCGCCCATCCCAGCACCTTTCCCGCGCGACCCAGAAAGTGCCGGCGCGTCTGCAACGTAGCCCACTCCCTTTTCAATTCCGTCGGGACGGCGAGGTCCATTACGTCAAGGCAGTGCTCGGTATCTGTACAAAGAGGATGCTGTTTCATGCCTTCTCCCTTAACTACTTCGTCACCATCTCATCCAGGTTCAGCATTTCGCTCGCAACCATGGTCCACGCGGCCAGTTCCGGCGCCGGAATTGCCGAGTCGCTTTTCTTCTCGCCCACGCCCACCAGGTCATGTGCCGCTTTTGGATCCGCCGCATAATGCTTCTTCATATGCTCCAGTGAGCCCTCAAGCACCTCGGCCATCTGCGGTGGTGGATCATGCGCGAGCAGAATCCGGCTCATCAGATCAATGCGCTGTTCCGGCTTGGCCCCGCCTTCTTTGATCACTCGTTCTGCCAGCGCTCTTGCAGCTTCAACCCATTGCACATCGTTCATCGTCACCAGGGCCTGCAATGGCGTATCGGTTCGCTGACGACGCGTGCACACCACATCGCGCATCGGTGCATCAAACGCGTCCATATCGGGCATCATCGCCATGCGCTTCCAGTAGGTGTACATACTTCTCCGGTAGAGTGCGTCCCCTTGTTGCTGCTCATACACCAGCGTGTCGCTTCCCCCAATGCCCACCTGCTCCCACACGTTCGGAGGCTGATAGGGCTTCACGCTCGGCCCACCGATCTTGTTCACCAGCAGCCCACCGGATTGCAGCGCCACATCCCGCAGCATCTCCCCATCCATACGGAATCGCGGCCCATGCGCCAACAGCAGGTTTTTCGGGTCCTTGGCAAGCTGTTCTGGTGTCGCCTTCGCGCTCTGCCGGTAGGCCGCGGACATCACCATCAGCTTGTACATATGTTTGATGTCCCATCCGCTTTCGCGAAACTCCACTGCAAGCCAATCGAGCAATTCCGGATGCGAGGGTCGCTGACCGACAATTCCGAAGTCCTCCGTGGTTTCCACAAGGCCGGCCCCAAACAGCTCGTTCCACATGCGGTTCACGGTGACCCGCGCCGTCAGCGGATTCTCCGCACTCACCGTCCATTTCGCCAGCGCCAGCCTGTCGTGCGGCTCGCCCTGCGGCAAGGGCGGCAGATAATGCGGCGTATTCGCCTCAACTCTCTCGGTGCGTGCTGTGTACACGCCGCGCGTCAGCACATTCGCGTACGCAACCGACGGCTTCTCCCACGAGACAAGCGTCAAGTCACCGCCTTCTGAAAGCTTGTCCAACTGCGCATCTAGTTGAGCGATTTGCGCCGTGATCGCCTTCGCCGACTGGTCCACATTGTCAAAGTAGAACTGGCTCACCACATGCTCTTCATCGGCATTCCACTTGTCGCTAGGCTTGGCCGCTACCTCGGCCACATAGTCCTCAAAAAGAAGTCGCCTGGCCTCTTCACCGCTAAGCGCGCGCCCGTAGAGGCGAATGTCCTGATAGCGCGTTTCGCGTGAGGGGTTCGCGTCTGGATAGCGCGAACCAAGTTCCATTGGGGCAGTGGTACGAATGGTCGCCTGGCCAAGTGTATCGACCACGACCTTCGTCTTGACCTGGGATCCATTTATGTAAATTCGTATGCCGGAGGCTTTGCCCGACCCGTCGTAAGTAAAGAAGATATGCCGCCAGTGTCCGTCCGGTCGGAATGCACCTTCTGTTGAGACCTTGATCGCCATAAAGGGCGTTTTATCCTCGACGGGTTTGGGAGCCGCAGGCTTTGCTTCCTCCTTCTTTTTCTCTTCTTTCTTCTTCGGTGCTTCCTTCTTGGGCTTGGCCGGCGCCAGATCCTTCGCCGTCAAATCGGTCGGCGTGGGAAACTGGAAAGCTTCTTTCGGCTTTGGCGCTGCCTTCTTCGACTTCTCATCGGTACGGAATCCCAGATCCTTTGGACCCTGATTCACCAGCTCGATGCTGATGACTCCTCTCTCGCGACCAGGTCCCATCCCCGATTATTCTGCCCAGCATCCATCTTCGATATGAGCGACCCAGTCTCATTGTCGAGGTTGTAGTTGGGCGCAGAACGAAGCATGAACCAGCCGCCGGACGAAAATGCCTGGTTCCCTTCGTAGTCGCCGGTCTTTCCGAGCACAATATGCGTGTTCGTATCCATGCGAAAATCGGGCCATAGCCAGGTGGTCTCGCCCCATTCCGGCTTCGATTTGCCGATGGCGAAGCTGGCCATCTGCGCATGGGGCGCGCTGTTCTTCAACACTTCGCCGCCGCCTTCATCAAGTCGAAGACGCAGCGCCAGCTTGTCGCTCGAGACTGGTTGTGGCAGGTTCTTGCGCGACGCGAGCCACTTGGCAACCAACACGCGCTGCTGCAGGCGCATCAACCGCAGCCGCTCAGCGAGCTCGGTTCTCTGGGCCCAGCACGTGATTGTATTCATTCTGATTCTGCGTCCTGGGGATGCGCGCAACCGGCGTCCAGACTGGCCGGTCGTCATTGAATGGCTTCTCCTCAAGATTGTTGAAGAACGCGCTCAGTGCGTAAAAATCCTTTTGCGTCGTGGGATCGTACTTGTGATCGTGACAGACGGCGCAGCCCACGGTGATGCCCATAAACGCGGCGCCGTAAGCTTCCGTGCGTTCTCGCGCAATATTGACGCGTAGTTCCTCGGGTATCGTTCCGCCTTCATTGCTGCTTACGCCAAGCCGCACATATCCGCTCGCAATCAGGGGATCCAGATTCTTCGCCGGCAACATATCCCCTGCAATCTGTTCCATGGCAAATTGATCGAATCGTTGTTGCTATTAAAGGAGCGAATCACATAGTCGCGGTACGGCCAGATATCGCGGCTGTTGTCATAATGCAGCCCATAAGTATCGGCATAGCGCGCGTAGTCCATCCAATAGCGCGCCCGCTGTTCGCCATAGCACGGTTTGGCCAGCAAGCCATCCACCAGGCGCTCATAGGCATTGGGCGAAGTATCCTTCTCGAACGCACGCACCTCAGCCGGTGTCGGCAGCAATCCCGTCAGATCCAGCGTTACGCGCCGAATCAGCGTTTCTTTGTCCGCCTCGGGCGAAGGGTGCAACCCTTCCTTCTTCAGGCGCGCCAGGATGAAGGCGTCAACCGGCGTCTTCGCCCATCCGTCCGGCTGAGCCGCTGTGGGCAGCTGCGGCCTGATGGGCTTGCTGAATGCCCAATGCGGCCGGTACACCGCGCCTTCCTTAATCCACTCCTTAAGTGTGGCAATATCCGCGGCCTTCATCGGCTTCGCTTCGCCCTGCGGCGACTGCGGCATCAGGTAGTGCGGGTCTTTTGACTCAATCCGCTTGATCAATTCGCTCTTTTCGGGATGTCCCGGCACGATCGCATCCCGATGCCCCGGCCGCGTCTTGAACGCCGCCTCGCCCAGGTCCAGTCTCAGCCCGGCCTTGCGCATCTCGGGGTCCGGCCCATGACAACTGAAGCAGTTGCTGGCCAAAATCGGTTGCACATCCTGATTGAAATCAATAGCCTGAGTGCCGCGAGCGACTCTCCCGTCCGCTTGCCTGTTGTGGCAGCCAACTGCGGTCGCAAGAATGACCCCAACAAGGCACATCGAGGGTGCCAAAGCGATATAAGTCGATTTCGATCGAACTAACCTTTTTGTCTTGGCAGGGGTAGGACAGGTCGTCGCCAATTTGATTCACTCCTCGTGTTTGCTCCCGAACGTTTGCCGCTCCTCCAAGCTCCAAGATGGTACCACTCAGGCACAACCTCATGACACAACAAACAGATAGCCCACGCTGGGGCCCCTTCGCCGTGGATTGAGAATCGGGTTTCCCGCCCTGGCAAATCCCAACCGCGGCAGGAATCTGCTGCGGCGCGACGGAGGGTCTGCCCCGACGAGCCCATCAATGTTCATTGAAAATGAATTCTGATAAGCGGGTCAAGCGATCGGGGTTTCTGCCGGCTACTAGTCCAGCTTTCCCCTGACTACAACCCACGGCGTATAGTGATCCGGTAATCGAAATGGGAAATCGTGGTTTGAATCGATCTTTGCCCCGATGTTCAATTCAAACCTGAGTGTGTATCCATATCTCCGCACGGGAGCAAGCATCAGTTGAACGTACCTCTTACACCCCTCCGGTGCCTGCGTCACGCGGAGGAGCAATTCCCCGGCAACACAGCGGTTGTGTGCGACGGACGGCGATTTACCTACCAACAATTCGCCGAGCGCGCCGGTCGCCTCGGTGGTGGCCTCCTCGCAATGGGGGTCAATCCCGGCGACCGCGTGGCCTTCCTCAGTTCCAACTGTCATCGACTCCTCGAAGCCTACTACGGGGTCTTGGAGGCTGGGGCCGTTCTATTGCCTCTGAACATTCGCCTGGCGCCGCCGGAGCTTGCCTACATCCTCAACGATGCTGAAGTAAAGATTCTCTTTTTCGAAAGCCAGTTCCTTCCAACCTTGGAAGCCCTTCGGCAGGCAGCTCGCTCGGTAGAGTCGTTCATCCAGCTCGATGCAAAGCCCGAGGCAGCCTGGATGGCGCACCAGAACTACGAAGATCTCCTCGAGAGCGCCAGCATCCATCAGCGCGACGTGATGCAAGTGGATGAAAATTCTCTCGCCGAGTTGTTCTACACCAGCGGGACATCCGCCAATCCTAAAGGCGTGATGCTCACGCACCGCAACATCTATCTTCACGCATTGAATGTCTCCCTCGCGCTTCAAGTCAGCGGTGAAACCGTCGAGTTGCACACCATCCCGCTTTTTCATGCCAATGGATGGGGCAAAGCGCACACCACCACCCTCGCCGGCGGCACTCACGTGATGATCCATCAGTTCTCTCCGCTGGAAGTATTTCGACTGATCGAACGGGAACACGTGCAATGCTGCTGCCTGGTGCCCACAATGGCTGCCGCGCTCCTCAACTGTCCTGATCGAAATAAGTACGATTTGAGTAGCCTGCGCAGAGTCATCATCGGCGGCGCCGCTTCCTCGCCGGTTCTCGTCCGGGAGGTCGAAGAGAAGCTCGGGTGCACATGTATCTCTGGCTACGGCCTCACCGAAACTTCGCCCGTACTAACGTTCTCACCTCTCAAGGCAAACATGCAGTTGTCGGGCAGTCAACGCCATTCGCGTCAGGCGATGGCGGGCTTTGCAATTCCTGGCGCGGAGCTTCGCGTAGTGGACCAGGACGGAGCCGATGTGCCTTCCGACGCCAAAACCGTCGGTCACGTCGTAGCCCGAGGCGATGGCATTATGCAGGGTTATTGGCGCCAGCCTGAGGAGACGGAGCACGTCTTTCGCGGTGGTTGGTTCCACACCGGCGACCTGGCCACCATCGACGAAGACCGCTACGTCCTCATCGTTGACCGCGAGAAGGACATCATTGTCAGCGGTGGCGAAAACATTTCATCGCTGGAGTTGGAGAAAGTGATCGGGACTCATCCCAGCGTCTACGAAGCTGCCGTCATCGCCGTCCCCCATGAAAAGTGGGGCGAGGTTCCCAAGGCATGCGTGGTATTAAAACCAGGTTCAGTCGCCACTGAGGCCGAGCTGTTTGAAATTTGTCGCTCCTGCCTCGCGCGCTACAAGTGTCCCCACTACATTGAATTTCACGAGAGCCTGCCCAAGACTGGCACCGGAAAGATATTGAAGAGGGAGTTACGCAAAGAAGCGCGCCCCGCGAGCCAATGACTCAACGGTTGCCACTCGATTGGAGTTCCGGAGAGCTTGCAGAAGGCCTGCGATGCTATCGCGCCGAGCAGTTCTTTCTTGCTCACGAGCATTGGGAATGTGTGTGGTTGCGATGCGATGATCCTGAGAAGGCCTTCCTGCAATCACTCATTCAAACCGCAGCGGCATTCCACCATCTTCAAAAGCAAAACAACATCGGCGCTGCATCGTTGCTGCAGAACGCGCTGCGTCGCCTCGAACCGCTGCCGGCTTCCTTTGGCGGAATCGCCATCGAGCCGCTGCGGGACGAAATTCGCGCGTGGCTGCAGGCGCTAAGCGGAGAAACTGCTCCATCGCGCCTTCCCTTCCCTGAAATCCGAAACAGTATCTGAATCCATCATTCCGCCCAGGCCGCGGCAGCCAATGCAATGACTCCTTCGCCCGGCGTAGGCTTGTTGTCAGAGGGGTGCGCGATGAGAGCAGCCGTTTTCTCCCACAGGTCGACCACACCGGGCCGCTGGCTCTCGATCGAGAATGTCCCGCGGCCTCAATCCCAGCCCGGACACGTCCTGCTCAAAGTCCTTGCCTGCGGCGTTTGCCGC
>CAVQZQ010000022.1:0-81631 GCA_963718435.1 uncultured Acidobacteriota bacterium
AGCGTCCCGAGTTCCCCTCTGGCATGACCTCTGGTTTGAGGACGACGATGTCGTCATGGTTGATGAGCTGGAAGCGGGAAGTATGCATCGTCCTCGCAGATACCGAACGTTATCGGAGAAGCGTCGGATAGCAGAACTGACATTTGAGCCGGGCGCGAGTGTGGCGGTGGTGGCTCGTGCCAACGGCGTGAACGCGAACCAGGTTTTCGGAGTCGGCGCCGTTTGCTGAAGCGGGGCGAGCTGAACGAGCCTGCGACAAGACCGACATCTCTTCTTCCAGTGATGTTGTCTTCACCCGGCGAACTTGCCGACGCGAGGAGTCATGTTGATCCGGAGGGGCAGCCGACGTCAAGCGGCTCGATTCACATGGAAATTCCAGGCAAGGCTATGATCAGCGTGGAGAGCGGCGCCGATCCCGGCATTGTTGCGATCGATTCTGGAGAGTTTGCGCAAGTGATCGATCTTCGCACTGGAACGAAGATATGGCTCGCCGCCGGCGTGACCGATATGCGTCGTGGTTTCGATGGCCTGAGTGCGAAGGTACAGACCGTTCTTGAACAGCAGCCATTCTCAGGACACGTCTTTGTTTTTCGGGGACGCAGAGGCGACATCGTAAAACTTTTATGGTGGGATGGCGATGGCCTTTGTCTTTTCGCCAAGCGTCTTGAGAGGGGAGGTTTCATATTCACCGGCGCAGGCAGCCGAAGGCACCGTTTGTCTGACGCGTGCGCAGCTTTCGATGTTGCTGGAAGGGATCGATTGGCGCAGGCCGGAGAGGACCTGGACGCCTGAGATAGCGGTTTGATTGACCACGAGATTCCCCTTTATTCTGCGCATTTTGTAGGTGTATTCCTGATTTCATGGCATACTGCGTCCATGGATGCCGCTCCGCTGCCGAATCCGACAGGCTCGATCGAGAAGCCTGAAGGCACTGCTTATCGCGCATCAAGAGGAGCTTCGAACTCTCGCCGCTCTGGCAGCTTCTCGTCAGGACGAGCTTCGATCGCTCGAGGCTGAGCTCGATTCCCATCGCCAGACACTCTCCCAGCAAGACGATCAACTGCGTTCAAGCAGCGAGCAGATCGAACATCTGAAGCTGGTCATCGAGAAGCTGCGACGCAGGGTGTTCGGCGTCAAGAGCGAGAAGATCGTTATTCAGCTTGAGCAGCTCGAACTTCATCTTGAAGAGCTGGAGTCTTCGCAGGCAGAGAGCGAAGCTGCTGTAGAGCGCGTGAGACCGGCCAAGGAACCTAAGTCGAGACCGAGACGCAAGCCACTGCCCGAGCATCTGCCACGCGAAGTCGTCAGCCACGTTTTTCAGAACCACTGCTGTCCCGGCTGCGGCGGCCAGTTGCGGCAGTTCGGCGAGGATGTCTCCGAGCAACTTGAGTACATCCCCGACAGTTTCAAGGTGATTCGCCACGTGCGGCCGAAGTTTGCATGCAGTGGTTGTGAGCGCGTGGTTGAGGCGCCTGCGCCATCCCGTCCGATCGAGCGCGGCCTTGCTGGACCGGGACTGCTGGCCCACGTGCTGGTTTCGAAGTTCGCAGATCATTTGCCTCTCTATCGCCAGTCGGAGATCTACGCCCGCCAGGGAGTTGAGATTGAACGCTCCACGCTGGCGAACTGGGTAGGTGGTGCAAGCGAACTGCTCACTCCATTGATCGATGCGATTCAGAAGCATGTGCTGGCTGGAACCAAGCTGCACGCCGACGATACGCCGATGCCGGTACTTGCGCCTGGCAGCGGCAAGACCAAGACCGGACGCCTCTGGACTTATGTCCGCGATGACAGACCCGCGGGCGAAGATACTGCGCCGGCTGTCTGGTTCGCGTACTCGGAGGATCGCAAGGGCGAACATCCACGGCTGCACCTGAAGAACTTCAAGGGCGGCCTTCAGGCGGACGCCTACGCCGGATTCCATCATCTGTATGGCGATGGCGCCATTTATGAAGTCGCCTGCTGGGCTCACGCACGCCGCAAGTTTCATGAGATTCATGTCATCCACGCCTCACCCACAACAACCGAGGCTCTGGCCAGGATCGGTGCTCTCTACGCTGTCGAGGAAGAGGTCCGCGGCAAGCCCGCTGATCTGAGACTGAGCGTCCGGCAGGCGCGAGCAAAACCCTTACTTGATGACTTGCGTAAGTGGATGGAGAAGGCACTTCATTCGCTGTCAGCAAAGAGCGAAACCGCCGCTGCGATTCGATATGCGCTTTCGCGATGGCGCGCCCTCTCGCGTTACACCGAAGATGGGCTTCTCGAGATCGACAACAGTGCTGCCGAGAGAGCCTTGCGTGCAGTGGCCCTTGGACGAAAGAACTATTTATTCGCCGGGTCCGATTGCGGTGGACAACGAGCAGCCGCCATCTACAGTCTCATTGGATCGGCCAAGCTGAATGGCCTTGATCCGGAGTCCTATCTCCGCACCGTGTTGGCCCAGATCGCTGACCATCCCATCAGCCGCATCGAAGAACTCCTGCCCTGGAACATCGCAGAATCCATAACGACACAATCGTCCCGGGCCGCTTAGACACACTCATCAGGTGTCCACCAAAAAGATAGTGGGCACTTCTAGGTTGAGTGCTCGAACCAGTCAAGAGGGAGACTCTGGACGCTTACGAAGAGGCATTCTCGCCGGGCGCAGCAATATTGACCGACCCGTCGGGAATGATCGCAAAGCCCGGGACCGCGGCGATCATTGTGCCGAGTTGCGAGGCGAGCGAGGGGAGAGCAGTCCCGGACCAGGTCGCATTCAGAACCCCATATCCTTCTGGCGCGCCGTAGGTTCGGCCACTTCCAGTTGACTGGGTGCCGTTGACGGCCCAATAAGACCAATCCAGGTTGTACTGCTGAACGAATGCCGTGAAGACGTTGAACCAATGGCCTAAGTCACTCGAGTTATCGCTGGTGACACATGTATCAGATGTATCGCAGGTACCGAATTCGCCGATCCACACCGGTTGCGGATTACTACCGGTAGCCAGATAACCCCAACGAGGATTGATTTTGCTGACATAGTCGTTAAACCCGGACAGCCCGGAATAATAGAAGCCATAGTCATGCGGCGAGTACACGAGCTGATTCGCAACGTTGAGCTGCACAGGCAAGCTGGAGGCCCCCGACAGATCCACGCCACCGCCGACTCCACCAACAAAAATCAACAGGTTTGGATTCGTATGCAGAACCGCATTTCCTGCGCGTTCGGCGGCGCCATGCCAGTCAGTTGCAGGGACCCCTCCCCAGGTCGCATCCCCACGTGGCTCATTGCGCAGGTCGGCGCCAATGACCCAGGGATTGTTGTGATAGCGCTGTACCATCCCCTGCCAGTCGGCGATCCAGTTTGTTTCGGGGTACCGCGTGTTGTACCAGAGCGAATTGCCGTCTGTGTTGCTGCAGCACCACTCAGCATCGCTGTTATGGTCATCCAGAATCACCATGATTCCCCCATCGGTGAGCGCGCCGATCACCTGGTCCAGGACCGTCAAGCCATTCTCTGCTTCCAGGTTGGGGTTGGCAGTGAGTGCATAACCGGGAACGACCGGGTTACTCTCATAAAGCTGATTTGACCAGGGAAGACGAACAGCGTTGAAGCCGAGGCTCTTGATTTGTTGCACAATGCTCTGCAAGGGAACAGCCTCAAGGCCGGCAACCACAAATATGTCGATTCGGCGCCGTACCAGTTCACCGCATTCAGGCGTACGCGATTCCCGTTGCTATCGACGATGTACCGTCCAGCGGTGTGCAACGGGAATGCCGGTTGTGCGGAGGACATTATTGTGCCGCAGCCAATCACCATCGCAAACAAAGAGAGTACAAGCGCCGGCTTCGAGAAAACGTTCCGAGGGCTCGCAACCCTGAAGAGACCTTGGCCAACATGAGCGCGCGCACTGCGAAATTGCGCAAGGATTAATTTTGGTAAACCCACCAACGTCCACCCCATCCCATCTACCTCAAGCGCGCCACCGGCGGACGAAAAGATGTCTCGCCGCGAGATTCTTAATCTTCAACGAACAAGAAGCGCCCTGAGAAATCTGCCACACGATCGCGGCAGATCCTCAGGGGTAATTGAGTACGTTAACTCCTTACCAGGAGATTTTGGCTGAGACCTGCATCTGGCGAGGCAGATTACTTTGTCCCCATGGGCCTCGTTGAATTGTGCCAAACGTCGAGTCGTTGGTGCTGCCATCGGGATTCATCGACCACAGCGGATGATTGAGTACGTTGAATGCTTCAAGGCGAAGTTGGAGGTTCATCCTCTCGACGATTCCAAAATTCTTTGAGAGGTTCGTGTCGAACTGCTGGGTGCTGGGAATCCGGATGCCCGTGTAGACGTTGTCTGGACTTGGGGCATAGCTCGGCACCTGCAGGAAGTTTGGTCCCTGCGCGCAGCTTCCGTCATAGTCATAGTTCTGCATCTGGACAAGTGAGTAAACGCCGGTGGAATTGTCTTCCTTATACTGCTCAACGCAGGCGGATGCCAAACGGATGAACCCGTTATCCTTTTGGATGTGAGGCTTCACATAAGCGCTACGCAGATAGACTTCGTTCGGATTGTTGGGAAGCAACCAAGGCGCGCCAGTTTGATACACGTACAGACTGCCCAGTTCCCATCCTCCGATGGCGCCATTCACAATCCGGTTCGCATTGGACAGAAACGTACGCCCGTGGCCAACCGGCAGCAGGTAAACACCGGAGACCGTGACCCGGTGAGTGAAATCGTTCCCGTCGATCTGTCTGAACGGAACGAGGAACGTTGTATCGTTGACGCCGCCCGCATCCAGCATCTTCGACCAGGTCCACGTACCATGCAGGGTGAGGGAATTGCTCCACTTGTGCGTGCCGGTGACCTGGAGGGAGTTATACCAGGTGTGCGCGGTGTTGGCCTGCCACATGGTCATATCCTGGAACTCAGGAAAGGGGCGAGTGAAGTTGAGTGCGTTGAGGGTCGACGACGTGTTGTAGCCGGATCCGTTGAAGGCACTGATGCCCAAAAATGGATTCGGCACATTATTGTTGTTGCAGTTCTCGTACCGGCCGCCGTTCTCCGGGTTGCAGTTCGTCATCGCGGCGGCGCTTTCATGGTTAATGTTCGGGCAACTTCCCTTGAAGCTTCCATTGCCGCAGTCGCCGTTGAAAAGTTGGCTGCCGACATAAGAAATGTTCACGGTGTCATTCTTAAGGAACTGCCGCTCCACACCCATTGAGTAGTTCCAGAAGGTTGGAATGATGTACTTAGGATTGATTGTCCACGGACCCTGTCCAAGATCTTCCAGCATTCCAAGCGAGGATCCTGTGGGCTGAACAATCGATGAATATGGATTGTCAATCTGGTTGGCAAGGTTGGGGTGGGTTGAGCCGGGCCACTTGGGATCATTGGCCTGGTAGTTGGTTGAGGCGCTATAGCCGATGTTGTTCGGAGCGTTTTCAGGGCTTCGCGCCGATTCACCGAAGCCGCCGCGAACGACGGTCTTGTCATCGAGTGCATAGGCAAAACCAACACGTGGCTGCAGGTCAAACTTTGACAAGGGATAAGCCGAGCGAGCGTAGCCATTCACTCCCAGGTAGGTCACACCACCCAGAAGCTTGCTATAGCCCGGCACGCTGACCGAGGAGTTGATCGGGTTGACCGCGGTTGAGTCGAACCCGCCATTGGCCATGTTATTCCGCTCGCTCTCGGGCTCAACAAAGTCCCAGCGAAGGCCGAGATTCAGAGTCAGTCTTCTGTTGACTTTCCAGTCGTCCTGGACAAACGGCGCCCAGTAATGCGAAGACCAGTAGGTTTTTACGTTGATCTGGTTGCTGCCGGAGGTCGGGTTGCCGAGCAGTAATGAAGCAATCGAATTGCCGCTTGCCGGGTCCCATGAACCGCAGCTTCCGCATTCGGTCTGAGTCCAGCTGCGGTCAATCCAGAAGTTGTTGCCGCCGCCGATGACGTCGTATCCGATCTGCCACAAGCGCAGATCGAGGCCGGCGTGCACGGTATGTTTGCTCTTGACCCAGGTGAAGGTTGGGAACAGTGAAAGAGAGTTCTTTACGTTCTGGCCGTTGCTATTGGTGCCCATGCTGGCAAATTCGCTGATGTTGAGGTAAGGAAATTCAGCGGCAGCCGCGGGTCCCATCGACTTCGCCAACTGCGAAGACCAGCCAAGTGTTGTTGGATCGAAAGGAGGCCCGTTATAGCTGTAATCGGCTCTGACGGACGCATTGGCGCGCAAGTCGAAAATCAGGCTCGGCGTAAAGGTGTGAGTCTCTTCGAGCGTGAAGGTGTGGCTTCGCTCTCCGTGAGGCAACTGTCCTTCCTGCTCAGGTCCGGTGAAGCCGTCATAGCTGCGGACTTCTACACGTTCCCAGTATCCGTAGTGGAGGCTCAACCGATCCTTTGACGACAGGTTCTGGTCAAACTTTGCCAGCACATTGCGATAACGGTCTACATCGTTCCCCGGAACAGTGTAGTTGTTCGCAAATGGATTGGAGCCCGGAGCCGTGGTGGTGTTTGGCTTGGGATACAGGCCGATGATCTTCTGCGCCACCGGGTTGATGCGCGACGCCGGAATTACGTTGGCCGCGGATGTGGGGTTAATGCTGTCGTTGGGGCCAAAAGGAACGCGAACCCATGCCCCTTGCGCATTTTGTGAGATATTCATCGGATCGAGAATGCTGATCGGTTCATAGTCCTTGTTGTTCCCGTTCCAATAAACGATGTTGCTGAAGTCGCCGTTTGACCATCCCTCGCCCGGCACAGAGTCGTAAATGGTATTGGGCTCAATCTCATTCCAGTTTTCGAATTGCATGGTGAAAAACGATTTGTCGCGCCCGTTGTAAATCTTCGGCAAGACCACGGGACCATCAAGCTCTGCGCCGTACTGATTCCATTTCATTGTCGGGTTTGATACGGCTTGAGGTTCGTACCGGGTAATGCCTTGGCGATCGTATAGTCGTTTTGCCAGGTGTTAGCGTCAGCCATGTGCGGCGGGCGTATTCATATACGTCGCCATGCAGTTTGTTGCTGCCCGACTTCAACGTCACGTCCTCTACGGCGCCGGCCATGAGTCCGTATTGGGAGTCATAAGGGTTGGTGATGATCTTGAATTCCTGCACCGAATCCACCGGCGGAACATAGGCGATGTTCGCCTGGCCGGCATTGTTGATGGGTGACGCCGAGTTGGAGACGCCATCCATCATGAGCGATACGTTTCCTCCCTGGCCGCCATTGACGGCAAGGTTCGCCTGCGTGTCATCGAATGGACGCTGCCACTGTGCGCTTCCTGTCCAGATGGCGCCTGCGCTCAGGATCGCAAGCATGCCGGGATCGCGTCCGTTCAGCGGAAGTTCCGTCACGCGCGTGTTCTCAACCACCTCGCCGATATCGGCTTTTCCAAAATCGATCAGCGAATCGGCTTGGACAGTTACGGTTTCAGTGTTATGGCCGACTTTCAGAACAAAGTTCACAGTTGCTGTCTGGCCCACTTGAAGTACTAGGCCAGTGCGGAGCCCTGTTTCAAATCCGTTCGCCTGGATTGATACCGTATAGTTTCCCGGCTTGAGGTAGGGAATCGTGTAGTCTCCCGTTGCCGTTGAAACCGTCGCGGTATCGACATTGGTTGCCAGGTTGTGCGCGGTAATCGCGGCTTTGGTAAGAACAGCTCCGCTGGAGTCTGTCACGTGCCCTGTGAACTCCTGTGCCACCAGATAACTGGCAGGCCAGCATAGGCTCAGGAGCAACAGCATGCCTAAGTATTTGAACATTTTCACAATAGCCTCACATGAATTGGTTGATATTGCGCGCGGCCCCGTTTCCGCACACTGCTGGTGCGGCTCTCGCGGACCCGCGAGGCAACAGTTTGTCTTGACGACGTTTACAACGCCTGTACTGCCGAATTGCAGTACTGAGATGAACCGATTGCAGAGCTCTGGGCAGTGGATTCAGGAAGGAAGTCTTTCCAATAAGGCCCGTCTTGCAATAGAAACTCCCCACGAGCGAGAAATATTAGGCGCATACCTCAACATCGCGGAGTGATCGCCATCACGCAGATGTAAACGCTTTCATAAGAGCAAGTTGCTCCGTCCATGGATGGGCTTTAGGCCTACAGAAAGGCTCCGTGGAAGCAAAACCCCCTCCTGGGCAAATGTGCGAACTAGAAAACGTATCCCAATCGCGAATGCCGATTTGCTTGTCAGGTCGGCACCCCAGGTCTCTCCATGAGGTAGAGACGGGGAAAGACGGAGCATGCTCTGCGCTCACCAAAATAAAGCGATTATTCGGGCCGGGCGCGCTTGTTTCGCCGATGCCGGCGACGATGACTCGAGTCTGAACTTTTGACTTGACAAACGATCAGAGCACGGCGTAAAAGGCTACCCATCAGCAAACGATTCCCGGCTGGTCCCCGGGATTCAATTGCGTGGGCCACAGAAACAGATTTGCTAAAGGTCGCACGGGGCGGACCGGTGGGGTACCCCTTCCTCGTCGGAACACAGGTTCGCCAGATGATCTCCCACGATCCCGAAAGGGACACGAAGGAGATCGGCTGATTTCCAGAACAATCAAGACCTGCCGGTGAAAACGCCGGTAGCGGCAATCGCCGTCAGAACTTCTCCTATCAAGTCGTAGAAGTTCGCAAAAAGACGAAAAACCTTTCGAAGACACGTATACAGCTTCAAGCAAGTCGGTAACTGTTTGCTCAGGAGGCAAACCATGAATCATCCGAAAACCCAAATGCATAGCTGCGTAAAAATGCACACGACCGGAATGCCGGAGTGGAGCTTCTTAGCAGTGCGATTTGTGTTCATTGCCATGCTTCTGGCGCTGGCGCCAGCGGCTTGGGGCCAAGATAACGCAACGATCACCGGAACCGTAACCGATGCCAGTGGATCGGTTGTTCCGAATGCTGCCGTCTCGCTTACAAACCCTGCGACCGGCCAAACACGAGATACGGTATCGAATGGAGTGGGAGCCTATCGGTTTGCGAACGTGGGAGTTGGCACTTATACGCTGACCGGATCCGCAAACGGCTTTCAGAAGTACACCAAAACCGGCATCGTGGTGAACGTGGCTCAGACACTGGAAGAAAACGTCATCCTCACCGTTGGCAGCCAGGCACAGACGGTTACCGTCGAAGCCGACGCGTTGCAGGTTCAATCGGAAACCAGCGAAGTGAGTACGTTGATCAGCGGTCAGCAGGTTTCGCAGCTTGCAACCAACGGCCGCAATATCACCTCGCTTGCCGCCCTCGGAATGGGGGTGGCCAACAATCTGCCCGCCTTTGGCGGTGTCAATGCCCTGACATCCTCAAACGGCATCAGTTTCAATGGGACACGGCAGACGCACAATATCTACCTGCTGGATGGAGCTGAACAGAACGATCGCGGTTGTGGCGGCTGCTTCATGAACCTGCCTTCTCAGGACGCGATCACGGAATTCCAGACTCTCGACAGCAACTACAGCCCGGATTACGGCATCGGTTCGGGTGGAACCATTCTCATGGTGCTCAAGTCGGGTACGCATGACTATCATGGCGAGCTTTATGAGTTCAATCGGAATACGGATTACGATGCCGCGGATTACTTCAGCAAATCCGTTTCGGAGTTCAAGCTGAACGAGCCCGGCGGCAATATCGGCGGCCCGCTTTGGATTCCGCATGTCTACAATGAAGCACGCAATCGGACATTCTTCTTTTGGAATGAAGAATGGCGAAGACTCATTCAAGGCAGCCAACCTTCAATTCAGAATGCAATCCTGGCGAGCAACTTTCCGACGGCGGGAGCGCCTTTGGCTTATACGGTTCCAGCTGGCGCTGCCCCGGTCGTTCCTTGCAACCCGAATTCGGCAGGCGTCTGCCAGGTCGATCCAGCGAAATTGGCTATCTATGCGGCTGATGGTTTGACGCCTGGGAAGCCGTTTCCAGGCAATGTCATTCCCGCCAACCTGATCGATCAGAATTCGGTCCTCGAGATAAACGCGGGTACCTTCCCGAAACCTAACTTCAATAACGGCACACAGTACATTGCATCCATCCCTCAACCAACCGAGGTCCGTGAAGACATTGTTCGCATCGACCACGCGATCACCAGCAAGTACCAGCTGATGGGCCATTACCTCCATGACACGCTTGCCCAAAACTACTTCCCACCGCTGTGGGGAGATAGTACCTATCCAACCGTGGGCACGGCCATGACCAATCCGTCTTATACGGCGGTCATTAAGCTGACGCAGACGTATTCACCCAACCTGCTCAACGAGACCGCCATCCTCTACAGCGGGAACAAGATTACACTCACTCCGATCAAAGGACCGGGCGGCACGTTTCTTCAGCCCGCCGGGTGGACAGCAACAAGCTTCTTCCCGGTCGGCGACGCGGCGGTCAATGACATGCCGGAGATCGACCTGCAAGGCTCGCCACTCAACGTGAACTGGAGTGAAAGCTACTATCCATGGAAGAACGGATATGAAGGCTTTGAATACCGGGACGATCTGTCGTGGACCAAGGGACGCCACCAGCTCAAGTTCGGTTTCAGCCTGCTGCATGACTACAAGAACCAGCAACTGCAGGCGAACACGCAAGGAACCGCGGTCTTCAACTCGAGCAGCTTTTCCGGAGACTCCTATATCAACTTCCTGCTCGGAGACGCCTCCAGCTTTACCCAGCTGCAGTTCCTCTATGACAAACACTGGGTCAACAACAACTACGGGTTATATTTCAACGACAATTGGCACGCCACTCCCCAGTTGACCCTGAACATTGGCCTTCGTTACGACGGGCTGCCGCACGCCTTTGAGCGATATAACTCGTTTGCGAATTTCGTACCCGCAGACTACCTCTATGCGCTCGGTAATCCTGTCTCTCCGGCCGGCACCTTGAACCCCGCCGCTCTCACTACATTCAACGGGCAACAGTTCTATCTCAATGGGATCGAGGAAGCGGACGTTAACGGCTTCCCGCGCGGGAACGTTAGAAACGCATTCGACACGTTCGAACCTCGAATTGGTTTTGCCTATGACCTCCACGGAAACGGAAAGACGGTACTCAGGGGCGGGTTCGGCATATTCTACGAGCGCGTCCAGGGCAACGACGTCTACAACGCGGCGTTGAATCCACCATTTGCCTACCAACCTTCGGCCAACAACGTTTACTTCTCCAACCCCAACACAAGCGCGTTGACGGGATTGACGACTACCGAGTCATTTCCTTCTACCCTGACCAACATCAAGTACAACTATCCGCCTCCCGGAACGGCGGAATTCAGCCTGGGGATTCAGCGCCAGGTTGCGACATCGATCGTTGCACAGGTGCAGTATGTCGGGTCGATAGGTTGGGATCAGAACGACGACCGGCAGATCAACACGTTGCCCCTGGCTGACGCGAGCAATTCCGCCAATCCCTACTTTGCCCGAGAGGGAGTGGCCAATGGTACGCTCCCCGCGAACCTTTACCGAATCTTTCCTGGTTTCAGCAATATCAACCAGGAAGAGAACGAAACCAATTTCGACTACCACTCTTTCCAAGCCGGCATACGGGCAGAGAACCGGCATGGTCTTACGACCCAGGTGGCCTACACGTGGTCGCACAACATCGACGAAGTTAGCAACGACTTGAATGGGCTGTCGAATCCGTTCAACCCGAAGTATGACCGTGGGTCGGACACGACGTTCGACATGCGTCACAACCTCAACGTGAGCTACGTCTATGCGATGCCGTTCTTCGCCAACAGCTCGAACACAGCGGCTCGCGTGGCCCTCGGAGGCTGGTCGATCTCCGGAATCACTGCGGCGCACACAGGAGTGCCTCAGTTCATTCACTATTCCGGCTCTGACATCACCGGGCTAGGCGGAGGCACTGGCAACCGTCCAGACCTGGTTTCAAAAGTCTCTTACCCGAAGCAGGTCGGCGCCTGGTTCACCAAAAGTTCTTTCGCTGATCCGGTCGCTCCATGGAACGGCGGCCCAAATCAAGGCTTTGGCAACGCGGGAAAAGATGCGGTGGTGGGACCAGGACTCTTCAACTGGAATCTATCGCTGTTCAAGGCGATTCCTCTCGGTGCCCGCGAAGGGCCGAGAATTGAATTGCGTTTTGAAACCTTCAATACATTCAACCACACACAGTTTCAGGGTATTGATACCAACAACCACGACGGAAATTTCGGAGCAATTACCAATGATTACGGACCTCGTCTGATGGAGTTAGGCGGGAAGTTCGTATTCTAGTCACCGAGGGGGCTAAGGGGGCGCAGCAGGGTCACTCCTGCCGCGCCCTTTCTCTTCGCAGGGGAGCGTGCTGCCTGGGTATTGCGCGCTGACTTGCCGGCAAGCGAAAATGCCAATGGAGATGTGCGTGAAGCGATTTGCGCTCCCGGGTTTCGGTTTTTCAATCACACTCGTCATGCTGGCGATCAGTTGCCCGGGACAGTCGGCAGGGACCGCGGACAATTTGCGCCAGACGGCGATTGCACTGGAGCAGCAAGGCAATACTGCTGCTGCCGAGACCGAATGGCGTGCCTTCGTGAAAGTTCATCCGGCAAACGCCGAGGCCTACGCCCATCTCGGCTTTCTCGAAGCGCGACAGGAACGATATACGGAGGCCGTACCCCTCTATCAGAAGGCTCTCGCGTTGAATCCGGCGATTCCTGGAGTACGGCTGGACCTTGGCCTATCGCTTTTCAAATCCGGTGATCTGAGAGCCGCCATTCAGAGCTTCACTCCGCTTCTGAAGAACGAACCTCCATCCTCGCCCGAAAGAGCGCGACTGACCACGCTGATAGGTCTGTCGCACTATGGGTTGGGCGAATATGCGGCGGCGGTTCCATTTATGGAAGAGGCTACGGAACGCGATCCGCAGAATCTGCCTTTCCGATTGGTTTTGGCACACAGTTGTCTCTGGGCAAAGCAGTATCAATGCGTTCTTGACGTCTATCACCAGATTCTGACGTTGAATGCTGAATCGGCAGAAGCCGACATGCTTGCCGGTGAGGCGTACGACGAGATGAAGAACGATGCGGGCGCCCTTCAACAGTTCCGCGCCGCCGCTAAGGCCGACCCGAAAATGCCGAACGTGCATTTTGGTTTGGGTTATTTGTTGTGGCGCCTGATGCAATACGAGGGAGCCGCGCAGGAGTTCAATGACGAATTGACCAACAATCCGGGTCATGCCGACGCCCTGGTCTATCTGGCCGATACAGACATGCGCATGAACCATCCTGAAGCAGCGCCTCCGCTGCTTGAGAAGGCCATTCAGATCGATCCGACAATGGCTCTGGCCCACCTGGATTTGGGCGTCTTGTATAGCGATAGAGGACAGAAAGATGACGCACTGCGGGAATTGAAGACTGCTGAGAAGCTGAACCCCAATGATGTAAACATTCACTGGAGACTGGCACGGTTCTATCAGGCGTCTGGAAAGAAAGAAGAGGCAAAGGCCGAGTTCGAAAAGACCCGCAGCCTGCAAAAGGCTTCTGACGAAACGATCTTTACCAAGCTCAAGAAGGCCCAGGATAAGGGGAAGCCGGCCGAGGATACGGCGGGCACCCCGCTCAGCAACTAGAGAAAATTCACCAGCAGTTCGAAGTTGATTTTCTTTGGCAGCGAATGACGCGGGAGACGCATCGCGGGAAGATCTATCGTGCCCGACTCGCGGCGGCATCAGGCGGCTTGGAAGAAATGACTCCCGAACCCTCTCGGATGCTATAAAAATGGTCGGCGTCAAGATTTTTGAGAGTCTCTACTTTTCCGTCAGGCCATAAGACATCGGCCTTGTCTACTCGCTGATGGTCGCCTAATCCAAAGTGGATACGAAGGTCGTTCTGTGAGAGATAACTACCTCCACTTCCGATCTCGCCGAGCTGCACCAGGTCTCCTGCGGTCGCGCGCACCCGTGTATTCAACGCCAGGCGATTGCATTTGACTCCTTCCAATTGAAAGCTGATCCAGTGATTTTGCGGGCCGCCCTCTGGACGCAGAATCATGGGCTTACCTACAAGGTTTTCAACGACCGCCTCAAGCTTGCCGTCGTTGAACAGGTCGCCGATCGCCATTCCGCGGCTCACTTGCGGAATCTGAATAGCTGCTCCTGCTTCGTGGCTCATATCCTTGAACGAACCATCCCTCTTATTCACGAAGAGCAATTTGGGCTCAAGATATCGAGACCCGCCTGGAACACTGTCAATCTGGGGATAAACATGTCCATTGACAAGGAAAAAGTCCTGCCAGCCGTCATTGTCGAAATCGACGAAAGCATCGCCCCAACCGACATACCCCTTCGTACCTCTTGCGATTCCAGAGGGGATCGAAATGTCGGTAAACATCATGTCGCCGTCATTTCGATAGAACGCGGCATATTCGATGTCGAAATGGGAGATGAGAATCGACATGCGGCCGGTATGCAGATAATCGCCTAAAGCAACACCCATATTGGCCTGACGTGCACCGTCTTCGCTCAAACCGACCCCGGAGGTGAAGCTCACATCTTCGAATGAACCGCGACCATTTCCCTGATAGAGGTAATTCGGCTGACCATCGTTCGTAACGAGCAAATCCAGCTTGCCGTCGTTGTTGAAGTCAGACCAGACTGCCGTCAGGCCAAATCGATGTTCAGGATCTTCCACGCCGGATTTCTTCGAAACATCAGTGAACGTGCCGTTATGGTTGTTGTGGTAAAGATTGTCTGGAGATCCCTTCAATCCTTTTGGCCCGCACTGTACATCAATGCCCATGTACTTGCAGGTCATGCTGGAGCCGAATGCGGGGAGATCGTCCAGGTGGAAATCTACGTAGTGCGAAACAAACAGATCGGCCCAGCCGTCGCCGTCGTAATCTCCGAAGGTGGCGCCCGTAGCCCACTCAGTGTCGCCGCCGAGCCCCGCAGCCTTGGTCACGTCGCTAAAGGTTCCGTCACCGTTGTTGCGATAGAGAACCACTCCACCGAAACAGGTCACCAATAGGTCGGGCCAACCGTCGTTGTTGTAATCTCCGACGGCCACACCCCCCGCCCAACAGGGATACCCAACGCCGGCCTTATCCGTCACATCGGTGAATGTTCCGTCGTGGTTGTTGTGATAGAGCGCGCTTCGCGCCTTCTTGCCATGGAGAGCCATGTCGACGCTTTGCGCATTTGTAAAGTAGATGTCGGGCCAGCCATCACGGTCATAGTCGATGAGAGCCACTCCCCCGCTCATTGACTCCACAATGAATTTCTGCTCGGGACTCGAAACATGTTCGAATTGAATTCCCGTCGAAGCTGTAATGTCTACCAATTGTGGATAGCTGGAGGGCGCCCCAACTGTTTCGCTCTTTGCCGATGAGGTAGGCCCCGCATCCCGAGGAGCCTTCGCCTGCGCACGAAGGATATCTGTCTGCCCAATCACCACAGAAAGAAGACTTAGAAGAGTTAAAAACGTGAACAGCGGCCTGATTCCGGCTTGTGGGTTTAATAACACGATGTGCCATCCGCGTTCTTGTAGTCTCTAACTGTTCTCTTATTCGGCTCTTTGGCGCAACGTTCTTCCCGGCAGTCGCCCGCGAATTCTGCTCGCTCATGAGAGCGGGGCGATCAGATTGAGAGCGACAGAACCGAATACGACCGCGCCGGCAATTTCAGTGACATCGTTGAGCCGATTTTGGGATTCTCCAGCGTCTGCGGCACCACGCGCTTTGGATCGGCAAAGGTGTTGACCGCCTTAAGGTCGGATCCGGTGATCGTTTCGAATACGTTGACCCCGGTGGGGGTCAGGTCGTGCCAGTTGACCTCCAGATCCCGCGCATTCTCGAGGTCACGGTTCAGCACGAAAATAGTTGCAGTCTTCTTTTCTGGATCGAGTGTTGCCACCAAGTCGAGGTACGGCACGTCTCCGAATCCCGGGGCAGGGAGGCCGATGCTTTCAATGGGCCGTCCGAGGGAAGCAACTTCATAGGTCGGACCTTCAGGAGCAATGCTTAGAGCACGGCCCCGAGCATATTTGAGTGCCCAGGCATACGGGTAATAGATACCCTGGCGCAATATGCCATCCTCGTTGGTCATGATCGGCGCGATTACGTTGACGAGTTGCGCGAGACAAGCTACTTTCACGCGGTCCGAATGCCGGACCAGGCAATTTGCGAGGCCGCCGACGAGCAGGGCATCTTCCAGGTTGTATTGCTCTTCCAATAGATGGGGCGCCACTTTTCTGTGTCCGTCCGTTGCATCGCCGCTGCGGGCGCGATACCAGACATTCCATTCATCGAATGACAGAAACAACTGTTTATTGGAGCGTTTGTGTGCTCGGACGGTGTCACATACGGCAGCGATCTCCTCGATTTGTCGATCCATCGCGAGGTTCATTGCCAGGTACTTTGAGCTGTCATTGTCTGTTTCTTCAGTGTTTCCAAAATAGCGATGGAGCGAGATGCCGTCGACTTCGTCATAGCACTCTTCCAGCACCGTGCGATCCCACTCGATATAGGTCGGCATGAACGGCCCGCTTGAACCGCAGGCGATGAGTTTGATTGAGGGATCGAGAACGCGCATCTGGCGCGCGGCATCCGTGGCTTTGATTCCATAGTCGCGGGCCGGCATGTGACCGATTTGCCATGGTCCGTCCATCTCGTTGCCGACGCACCAGTACTTCACGTTGTGGGGCTGGTCATATCCATGCGAGCGGCGCAGTTCGCTCCATTTGGTTCCATTGGGCACGTTGCAATATTCCACAAGGGCGGCCGCATCTTCAGCTGACGCGGTGCCAAAGTTGAGCCCGAACAACGGCTCGGTGCCCACGGCGCGCGCCCACGTAATGAATTCGTTGGTTCCAAACTGGTTCGTCTCCAACGTATTCCAAGCACGGTCGAGGACGGTCGGCCGGTTCTTTTTCGGACCTACTCCATCAAGCCAGTGATAGCCGGAAACAAAATTGCCGCCGGGGTAACGAACGATGGGTACTCCCAGGTCGTGGACTTCCTTCATCACATCGGTGCGGAATCCATTGCTGTCGGCGAATTTCGAGTTGGGATCGTAGACACCCTGGTAAATCGCGCGTCCGAGATGCTCAAGGAAAGAGCCGAAAAGATGATGATCGATAGGCGCAATTTGCCGGCCGGAATCGATGATGACGCGCGTTGCACGCTGGGGGGCCTGGGCAATACCGAATCTGCCAAAGAGGGAATTAGCGGCAAGGGCCAGACCTGACTGGCTCGCCTTCTTGAGGAATCGCCTTCTTGAGACTACCTTCATCAGAAATCCTTTTCAGCATCGAATTGGCGAGAGGAAGCTCTTTGCTGCGGCCACCGACCTCGAGCGCGCCGCCGATCAAGATTCGCAAGTTTGACGCACGAGAAAACGTTTGCCGACAACGAAGCATACGTCCAGAATGGCGGTTTGTCAAAGCTTCTTGAGGCTCGGTAGTGGTGGTCAGTTCGAAATATCCCTCAATTCGATTCCGTGCCGACGCAGGCACCGAAATTTAGACTGACGCACTACCCGAAGTGCGTCAGTTTGGGTGTCGGTGGCATCTGTGTGACACGGACGAAGCTATCTGCGCCGGCACAGCGGAAACGGTATGACCGGGTGGGTGAACTTCCACGACGCATCGGCGAAGAACTGCACGGACAACTATTTGCCGGGGACGCCTTTGCGAGAATCGCCGTATCAATTACGCCGCTGTCAAGACCAGCACAGTTGCAATCGGCTCCAAGGCCTGTCCCGGCAGTTCCACATCCAGACCGCCACCGTTTTTCGTCACTTTCAAAGGCTTTTGCGCCTGGTCGGCCAGTAGGTATGCACCAGAAACCTCGCGAGGCATCTTATCCAGATGGAAATTGGAACCTGGCCACTCGAATAAGTGGATGTAGATCTTGCCGGCTCCTGTCGTCGAGCGCCATTTCCAACTCGGCACAAATTTCGGTTTCCCGGTCTTATCCTTCTCCGTCGTCGAGAACGAACCCGCCTCGGCGCCAAACAGCGTTGCCTGCGTGGCATAAATCGACTCACCGTTCACCGCCAGCCATTTCCCCATCCCCTGCAGCCGCTCTATCTCGGGGGCTGGCACTTCACCGGTGGACATGGGCCCGATATTCAGCAGGTAGTTCCCGCCCTTGCTGGCGATGTCAATCAGGTTTCGCACCAGCGTCTCAGTGCTCTTGAAGTTTGTATCGTCCTGCTTATATCCCCAGGTGTCATTCATGGTCATGCACGACTCCCAGTCGCGCCCTGGGTATCCCTGCGCGGGAATGTACTGCTCCGGCGTCTCTGTGTCGCCGCTGTAGCCGCCACCCAGGCGGTTGTTCCAGATCAGCTTGGGGTGTTCATTCAATACCTTGACGATTTCGCCCGCCAGCTCCGGTGTCATGTCCTTGGTGGGGGTGTCGAACCACACAATGGCCGGATATTCGCCGTAATTCGACAGGATCTCCCGAATCTGCGGAATCGCTTTCGCCTGCAGATACTCTGCAAAACTGCCATCTTGCGCGGGATCCCAGTGGTAGTTCGGAGCTTTGTGATCATCTCGCTTGTAGGCCGCTCCGCCCGGCGCCGTCCAGTCCTGGTCCTGTGAATAATAGAAACCGAGTTTGATGTCGTGCGCGCGGCATTCCGCCGCCAATTCCTTCAGCGGGTCACGCTTGAACGGAGTAGCCTGGACGATGTTGAACGGGTTGGCCTTGGAATCAAACATTGCAAATCCATCATGGTGTTTCGATGTAATCACGATGTACTTCATGCCCGCTGACTTCGCCAGGTCAACAATCTCCGCCGCACTGAATCGAGTTGGATTGAAACCCGATGCAAATGCCTTGTATTTCGCCACCGGAATCGATGCGGAATTCATGATCCACTCGCCGATACCCGGTACCTCTTTGCCGTCCCATCGCCCTGCCGGAATCGAATAGAGTCCCCAGTGGATGAACATACCGAATCGAGCCTCGCGGAACCACTGCATGCGGTCGTTCTTTTGCGAAGGAGTCTCGGTGTCCTGGATGGAACGCACGGGGTGCATAGCGGTGGTCCGAATTTGCTCGCCCTGAACCTGTGCCCACACACGCACGGTATCGCCCAAAGCTGCTGCGGATGCCGCCATTGCGCAATTCCTTGAAAACGCCCGCCTCGTTACCTTCATGCATTCTCTCCTTTGTTGTTCCGGTCAAATGAGGAACGCAACGAGGGTTCCCACGCCGGATGCCTATGCGATGCCCAGATTTGAGCGCTTATTTTCCTTGCAATGAATTATGCTACTGAGGGTCCAGATTCTTGCCGGATCGGAATTGCCAAATTTGGATCTCAGACGTCCGAATGCCAAACGCTCCTAAATGTAGTCCGAATTGCCGAATGCTGTCCAGCAATTGTTTCCCGAGAATCTCTCGGCGATATGCGCCTTCTCCGGATTGATTTGGCGCTTCTTTTGCGCAGAGAATCTATCCACCTATGCAACCGCGAGACAAGAGCATGCCCAAATGAGCGCTTATATTCTCGGCAGCCGAATCGGACGAACCCGGAGGGGCGGCGTTGATCGCTAGTACTTTGACTTTGCGGCTAAGAGCCTCAGAGGCAGACAACTTCGGTTTTCTCGCTGCAAGAGCTAGAGGTGCAAGGAATAGAGGTGCCCGTGAAGCGCTCAGTCCCAATCAATGGCGGCGGAACGCTGGTGAAGGACACAGTCGCAGATCGTTTGCGTGCGGAGATCGCAAACGGCAAGTTGCGCCCTGGAGTGCGCATCGTCGAGGGATTCTGGGCGCGGAGACTCGGTGTCGCTCAAGGTTCTATCCGAGAGGCAATCAATCTTCTCGCGCAAGAGGGGCTAGTAACAAAGGCTTCGGGCCGGAGCGCCAGGGTAGTGAGCCTGAGCGAGCAAGATGTATTGCAAATCTACGAAATGCGCGGCGTTCTTGAGGGACTCGCTGCGCGCCTTCTGGCGCTGCGAACGCATGAAGTTCCTCAGCTTGAACAAGCATTGGAGATGATGCGCCGAGCTGCGAAAGAGGGGAGCGCGGCGGAACTGATAGAAAGCGATCTCAAGTTCCATCTCGAACTCTGCCGCCTGTCCGAAAATCCCTACCTTCTCGATCACGCCCGCAAAGTGTTGCTGCCCTTGTTTGCGTTTGTCCGCATCAGGGTCAGGTCTAGCGGCCAGAACACGGCGGCCTGGGGCAAGGATCTCGAAGCCCATCAGCGGATTATCGATCTCATTCGCGAAGGCCAGGGAGATGTCGCGCAAATGTACGTCCACCACATGATGGCACGGTTTGCTCTCACTGCCTACGACACCTGGGAAAAGAAGCCGCCGCCTCCGACCGCGCGCATCGGAGAAGCGCATCCCCTGAGAGACGAAAGAAAAAGGGTCCACCTGGAAAAGGAATCGTGATCTATGAATAATCTACCAACCGCGAGCGCCGGACATGGCAGGGTGGAAACGACGGCTAGTCAAATTGTCAACCGGCGACGGTCTTTCCTTTTACCCAACTGGACGCCTGACCGGCGCCTCTGATCACGGTCATCAAGAGCCGCCGACACCGCTCAACAAAAGTTCATTCGTAGCGTATGGCCTTCACGGGATCGAGGGTTGCCGCGCGACGAGCGGGGATCCAACAGGCAAAGATTCCTACTGCAGCCAGCACAGAGGCGACGGCGAAGAACACCGTCGGGTCAGACGGCGAAACGCCGATGGGCAGCGACGCCATAATGCGCGTAACCGGAATTCCGGCAGCGAGGCCGAGGGCGACTCCGGCCGTGATTTGCCACAAGCCGCGGGCCATCACCAAAGCAAGTATGTTGCGCGTACTGGCGCCCAGCGCCATGCGAACCCCGATTTCGCGCGTACGGCCGGCAGCGGCATGGGCCATCACGGCATAGATGCCCACCGAGGCCATGAGTAGTGCGATCAGCGCGAATCCGAAGAACACCTCTCCGAACAGGCGCAAAAACCATATCTCATGGTCGACGGCCTGGTCGAGGCGGTAGATATCGGTCAGAGGCAAATCCTGGTCAAGCCCCTGGACCGCACTGCGGACGGACGAAACAGGATTGGTGGAGGACTGGATGACCAGGGCCATATTGTTCCAGCCCTCCTGGCGGAAGGGCACGAAGAACAGCGGCTTGGGATCATTTTCGGCGAGTTCCTGCACCATCCCTGCCGACACGCCAACGACGGTGACCCAATTCCCGGGCTTGCCCTTTTCGTCAAAGATTCTGAAGCGCTTTCCGATCGGATCCTCAGCGGGCCAGAATTGCTTGGCCGCATCGCGGGTGAGGATTGCCGTCTCATGGTTCGCGGTGCCGTCGACATCGTTGAAATTGCGGCCGCGCAGCAACGGCAGGTTAATGGCGTCAAGGTAGCTCGGAGAATTGGCGATAAGTGCAATCCATGGGCGTTGCGCCGCGTGCTCGATCGGTTTGTGTTCGCGCTCGATCTGGTGGCGCCATGATCCCAGGCCCGGCGGCACCGAAGTGATCGCAGCGTTGGTCACGCCCGGCAGGGCGCGCAGGCGCGGCAGCAACTGGTCGTAGAAGTGCTGCCGCGCATCGGCATCTTTGTAGCGGGTTTCGGGAAGGTCCACGCGCGCGGTCCAGAGCTGGTGCGCGGGAATAAAGGGATTGACCGCGAGACCCGCGAAGAGGCTGCGTACAAAGATGCCGGCCCCGGTAAGCAGCACCAGCGTCAACGCAAATTGAAATACCACCAGCCCGAACGACAGCCATCCCCCGCGGCGGCGGCCGACACTGCGTCCGCCTTCGCTCAATACCTCGTTCAGATCGGGGCGCGACGACTGCAGTGCAGGGATGGTGCCGAAGAGCAGAGCGCTCACAATGCACAGCCCGGTGAAATAGCCCAGCACCGTGTAGTTGGTGGTGAACTGAATCCAATAGGGCCGCACCTCGAGAGTGGACTGGTCGAACCAGCGCACTCCGAGCGCAGCCAATCCCAAACCCAGGATGCCGCCAGTGACGCTGAGCAGGAGGCTCTCCATCAGCAATTGGCGCATTACCCGCCAGCGCGAGGCGCCCAGGGCGGTGCGAATTGCAATCTCGCGCCGCCGGTCGAGCGCGCGACTCAGCATCATGTTGGCCACATCCGCGCACGCGATCAGCAACACAAATCCCACAGCGCCAAGCATGAGCAGGAAGATGAGCCGGATGCCCCCGCCGTTGAAGCGCTGCTGAAATGTCAGAACGTTCACGCCAATATCCTTGTCGTCCGCGTATTGATGCGCAAGCCGGCCGGCGATGCCGTCGAGTTCAGCTTTCGCCTGGCGAAGCGAGACGCCGGGTTTCAAGATCGCGTAAGGACGCAGCGTGCGGTTGTCGCGTTTGGCGAGATCAGCCGTAGGCGCAAGCGGCATCCAGAGATCCACGCCGGTGGGAAAGCGAAATCCCTTCGGCATTACGCCGATAATTGTGGCGGGCAGTCCATTGACGCGCACCTTCAGTCCGATCACACCGGGCGACCGCAAATAGCGCTCCTGCCACACACCATAGGCGAGCACGACCACGGGGTCCGCACCGGCAAGCTGGTCCGCCGGCACGAAACCGCAGCCAAGAACCGCGTCCGCGTGCATCATCGAGAAGATTCCCGGCGTCGCGTGCGCAAGATGATATGAGTGCGGGGGATTGCCGCGTTCGCTCAGAACGCCGCCCTCGTCGGTGGTCGCCTCAAGAGACTCGTATGACCGGCTCTGCGCACGGTAATCCTGGAAGTCAGGATACGAGACGGAAAGTTGGCTATTTTTATCCGTCAGGCTACGGCACATGATCGACACAAGGCGTGCCCCGCCCGGCAAAGGCACCGGCTTGAAGAGCACTGCATTGATCAGGGTGAACACCATCGTGTTCAGACCGATTCCCAACGCGAGTGTGGCCACCACAGCCGCCGAGAACCAACGATGTGACAAGATTGCGCGCAGCGCAAATCGCAGGTCGTGTGCCATGAAACTTTCCTACGGAGAAATACGGCGGTCGGTTCCATGAATGTCACAGAATCTTCAGGCCCCGGCCATCGCGCGCAGACGCGCCCTAAGTCGCCACCTTGGTCCCTCACTGAAACAACAGGGCGGCAGACTTTTCAATCCCGGCCGCCCCATTATTGCCGAACCGGCACCCCCTCAGAGTAAGCTGCGCACTCCCTCAGAGCAAGCTGCTGAATGGCGTACTCGTGGCGATGCGTGTGCCGTCAATTCGCCCGTAACCGCCGGTGTGGGGTTTGCTTGAGCCCCGAAAATGGTTGACTGCTTTAGAATTCCAGCCTGTAGCGAAAGCTGCAAGACGCAAGATGATATATCGGAGTCCGGGGGGTAGAAGTGCATAGAATGGTCCAATATCCCATTACATTGGAATAACCTATTTATTGAACAGTCAGCACTAAGGAGGATCCGATGCAGTTTCGCTATTGCCACGAACAAGAGGAAGGGCAGAACGGAGCCAGACCGGCAAGATGGTTCTCGGGGTTCCGTTGGGCGCGCGCTTTCGTTTGCCTGACATCGTTGGCAACCCTCACGGGGATTGCTCTGAACAGCGCGCAAACGTCCGCGCCACGCCCAATAACACCAACTCTTCCCCCGGCAATCAATTCTGCTCCCGATCCAAAAGACCAGTTGGACATGCGCCAGTCGCATAACAGGCAGCAGAATTTCGCGGCAGCCAACGCCGAGAGGAAGAAGCAGATCGGCGACGACAGCGCGAAACTTCTTAAATTGGCCACCGATCTGAAGGCCGAGGTGGACAAGACCGCCAAGGACACGCTCTCGCTCAACGTGATTCGCAAGGCCGATGAGATTGAAAAGCTGGCCCGCGATGTGAAGGAAAAGATGAAACTCACTGTGGGAAACTGACAGGTTATGCGCATTCAGCCACGGTACTGAGTCTGCCAGGCGGCGGACGCACCCTAAATGATCGGTATGGCCGGATTTCACCGGCAGCACCGACCGCTGTCCACTTACCACTTATCGCGGACTCCTGCGCCCCCGACCTCACGTGGCCGTAGGCCAATGCAAATTCCGTGAACCTTCAGTACGCTGCCTCATCCCGGCTTTGGGCCAGAGAACGCCGCTGGAATTCCCTTTTCGTCCGCCATTCACGCTCGGTTTACACTCTAATCGTTTATTACCCAGGAACCGGTTTCACGAACTATGAGGCGATCTTGCCTGAGAATGCAGATTCCCGGTAAGGGAGGAAACAGTATGCTTCGCGCGCTTTATCTCACGACAACTGTTGTCTTTTTGAGCCTCGCTTTTGCCTCGGCACAAGTACAGAATGTGGGTGACGTGTCATTCGCCGTCCCCGATGGCTGGCAATATCAGCAAGGGCCTGACTTCGGTGCAATGACACTGAAAACCGACAATCGTTTCTGGCTGGCGGCCGTTTACAGTGCCATGCCGTCCAGCGGAGACCCCAATGCCGATTTCAAAACAGCTTGGAAACGCGTGGTCTTCTCTTTGCCTGGCTATCGCAATATTCCGGGATATGATCCGTACAACACCAGCAAGATGGTCGGTTATTCAGGAAAATACTATGACGCCTCCAGCGCGACCAGTACGTCGTACACCCGCTTGTATGTACTTGAGACCGGCAAAGCCTTCGTTCCCGTTTCATTCACCAGCACTAATCGCAATGTACTTGATAGCATGAGCCACAATGAGCGTGCAATTGTCGGAAGTGTTCGCGTGGCGCCCCGTAAAGCCTCACCTATCAGGTTTTCTCTCACAGTATCCGATCTCGAGGGATACTGGACCGGCGGCGTTGTCACGAGCACCGATTACTACAACAACTCTGGCCAATATCAGAGCAACTCCCTCACGGCCGTCAACTACGGATACACGATTGCCCCTAACGGCACCTTCACATACAAATTCGGAGGACTGATGAATAACCGTCCTACCAGCGACGATGATTCCGGCGTTGTCGAATTGGAGGGTGGGTTCGTCACTTTCAAAGGACATCGACACGTCAGGCGCTACCGCTTTGTAAATCTTCAAGAGGCACTCGACGGTTCCACCGTCCTCGCCCTCTGGCCGCCCATCGATCTGTCGCAGATCGACTCGAATCGCGACACTGAGTACTTCACTCGCCCTGCAAAGAGATGACTAAAGGGGCGATGGATTCCAAGCTTCCCCGAATGCGCCGGAGGCGCGTTCCGCCGGAGAAGTCCGAAAGTCTCCCAGATGATTTGTTCAAGGTAAGCCCGGCCCGATGCCAATAACCTTCATTCAATTCTCCCTGAAAACCGTGTAATTATCTGCACACACTTGTCGTCGTTCGCACTCAACCTTCTTTTTCTTCCCATTGGACTTCCAGGTCCGATCCGCCCAATGCCCCTCACAACCATTCCGCTACGCGCTGTGCCTGCGGTAAACTTGCAGCCGATGCGGGTTTTCGGAATTGATTGCGGGACTGAGATCACCGGCTTCGGCGTGGTGGAGACGGACGACTCGGGACGGCAGCCCCGGCTGGTCTGCAAAGCCCGCGGAGCGATCCGGCTTCTGAAGACAAAACCACTGCCCGAGCGGCTTGCCCAGGTTTTTCACGAACTGGTCTCAGAAATGGAGCGATGGCAGCCGGAAGTTGTGGCCATAGAGGAGGTCTTCTATTCAGTGAATGCCAAGTCTGCATTGAAGCTGGGACAGGTGCGTGGAGTGGCACTGCTGGCGGCTGCGCTGCAAGGGCTGCCGATCGCCGAATATGCCCCTTTGAAGATCAAATCAAGCGTAGTAGGATATGGACTGGCAAAAAAAGAGCAGGTTCAGTTCATGGTAGCCAGGTTGCTGCAAATGGATGAGTTACCAGAACCACCCGACGCCGCAGATGCTTTAGCCGTCGCTATTTGCCACATACATACCGCGCAGACGCTGCTGGTGCAGGGGGCAGTTCAATGAGGATGTCGATGAGGCCGCTTCTCCTGGCCCTTTCTGCAGCGGTGCTCTTCTTGCCGATTCATGCGGAACCCCAATCCGTCCTGCAAGTCGACTTCTCCAACCCCGGACTCACCCCATCGAACTGGACCCTGGTGCTTCACCCCGACGGAAGCGGGCATTTTCACGCGGATCGTGGCAAGGCGGCCGCCGTAGCCGTGGAATCGATGGGGCCGATCGTCGTGGATCGAGACATCCAGCTCAGCCAGGACTTCGCCGATCACGTCTTCGAAATCGTGCACCACCACAAGAATTTGAAGGAAGAGTGCGAAAGCCACATGAAAGTCGCCTTCCAAGGGTGGAAGAAGATCAGCTATACAGGCCCCGACGGCCAGGGAACCTGCGCATTCAATTACTCCAAGGACAGAGATATTCAGGCCCTGGGTGACTCCCTTGTATCCGTAGCTTCAACTCTGGTTGAAGGCGCTCGCCTTCAACTCCTCCTTCAGCACGATCCGCTTGGTCTTGATAAGGAAATGCAGTTCCTGGCCGAGGGCTCGGGGGATGGGAGATTGCAGCAGGTGTGCGCCATCCGCGGAATTCTCGAGCGTCTGGAGGAAGATCCGGATGTAATGGAGCGAGTGAGAAAGCGCGCCCGGATGCTTTTGGCCAAGTCTGAGAAATAAATCCCTGTTGCAGCGTGATTTGACGCGACTTTCATGACCGTTCGGGTGTCCAATGTATGTTGATCTCCTCTAGGCGCGAATTCACGTAGAGGGCGGTTCGGTGAAAGGGTGGGCGCCATGAAAGTCGTGCGGAATTGGTTCGGTCCGGTGGTGGGGGTATTCGGATTCGGGTTGGCGGCCGCGATGCTCACTTCAGGGTCCGGATTGATGGCCCAGAATGCAGGAGCTGCGGCACGTGCGGTGAGGTTGAGCAACGTAGAGGGCCAGGTACAACTCTCCCAGGGCGACACGGTGCTGGCCGCACAGGCGCTGGTCAATACGCCTCTTTTCGAGGGCACTGAAATCAAAACCGCCGAGGACGGGCGGGCGGAGATTCAATTCGAGGATGGGAGCATTGCGCGTGTTTCGCCGAGCAGTTCTCTCACGCTGGGCGAGCTGCGCCAGCAAGGGGACTCGAGCGATACGCTGCTGGTGCTTAACAGTGGTCTGGGTTACTTTGAGCTGCAAGGGGATACGTCTACCGACCACATCCGCGTGCAATTCGACGGCAACTCGGTGGCGACCAGTGGTTTTTCAGTTTTGCGGGTTAGCCTCGACAATCCCCCTGGCGAAGTCGCTGTTTTCTCAGGAAACGCACACCTGGAGGGGGGCAATACTGTTGCGCTTGACCTCCACGGCGGCGAGAGCGTGAAGCTGAACGGTGCCGATCCGGGTAATTATGCGTTGAGTGAGGCGATTGAGCCGGATTCCTGGGATGCCTGGAATTCTGATCGCGACCAGGCATTGACCTCTCAAGAGGCAGAACGGACCACAGCGACCAATAGCGTTCCGAATAGCAATAATCCCGCCTGGAGCGACCTGGATTCGAATGGCAATTGGTATAACGTTCCTGGCCAGGGCTACGTCTGGTCACCCTATGAGGCGCAAAATTCCGGTTGGGACCCCTATGGTTGCGGAAGCTGGGTGTCGACCCCCGCATATGGCTACGCCTGGGCTTCCTGCGAGCCGTGGGGCTTTATGCCGTATTCAACGGGCCTCTGGAACTACTACGACGGGTTCGGCTGGGGCTGGGCGCCCGGCTTCGGCTCTCCCTGGTGGGGAGGAGGCGGCTGGGCATTCAACGTGGGCAATGCTCCCTTCCATTATCATCCGCCGAATCGTCCGCGGGGAGTACCGATCAGGCCTGGAGACGGAGGACCAATTCGGGCCGGCGGCAGATACGAGCCGAATCCGGTGATTGCCGTCAATCGTCTGCATGACACCACGGGTGGCCCACCGATGCGGGTCAGGGGCGCACCGGTGACTGTCGGCGGAAACACAGTGCAACCTCTTCGCCCGATTGCTTCGCGGCCGACGTATGCCGGCGAGTTCTCTGGCGGGACACGCCCGGTGACAAATCCGGGCGCAGCAGGAGGCCTCCGTTACGGCTATATTCAAAACCCGAATGCAGGCGTTTACGGTCGTCCTGCCAATGGGAATACAGCGGGCGGAGCCCCACGGAACCCTACGTATTACGGCGGCTATAACAATCGACCTGCAGCGCCTGCCGGCAACAACGGTGCTCGTCCCGCGGCGCCAAGCCACAGTTATGGTGGTGGCGGAGCCTCTGCGAGTCATCCTTCCAGTGGGGGAGGAGGCTCCTATAGCGGAGGCGCCTCGCACTCATCGGGAGGCGGATACAGTGGTGGTGCTGCCCCGAGTGCTGGTGGCGGCGGAGGCGCATCGCATGGTGGCGGCGGAGGCGGAGGCGGCGGTGGTGGTCACCACTAATCTTCGCCGGAGTTGATGATTAAAGGGGCTGCTTCGTTTGGCGAGGTAGCCCCTTCTGTTTTGAGACTGCGCCATAGGATTGCAAATTCGTCAAGCGCAAGGGTCTCGGCGCGCGCTTTGGGATCGATGTGTGCCGCTGAAAGGGTGGCAGCGATCACCTCGGGGGCGAACCCGGCGGCACGAAGGTTGTTGGCCAGTGTTTTTCGCTTTTGGGCGAAGGCTTGCCGCAAGAACTGAAGAAAGCCCGTTTCGTCCACTCCCAACTCAGCAATGCGGGGCGCAAACCGCCAGCGAAAGACGGTGGAGTATACCTCCGGCGGAGGCGAGAACGCCTCGGGTGGGAGGGTGAAGAGCGTCTCAATTGGCCCGTAAAGCTGGGCTGTCACCGAGAGCAGGCCGTAGTCGCGGCATCCAGGGCTGGCGGCGACGCGATCGGCGACCTCCCGCTGCACCATCAACACGGCCCGGTCGAGCACAGCGTGGTTGGCAGCGAGCTTGAGCAGAATTGGCGAAGTGATGTAGTAGGGCAGGTTGCCGAGGACGAGCAGACGCTCACCGGCCGCGGCCGAGGCGGCGGAAAAGTCGAATCGCAGCACATCTTCGATAACGACGTTGACTTTCTCTGACGGAAAGCCGGCGCGCAAACTGGAAGCGAGGTCGGGGTCTACTTCGATGGCCAGCAGATGGCCTGCACGCGCGGCAAGGCTCCTAGTGATGACGCCGTGTCCGGGGCCGATTTCGATAATTGTGCGGCCCGTGCAGTCACCCAACGCTGCCACGATGCGGTCGGCGGCCTGCGCGTCGTTGAGGAAGTGCTGGCCGAGCTTGGGCTTTTTGGGCATGAACTCTCTCGATGGTAGACGAACGCGATGATGAGCAGATCGCTCTCGTTCCTGGTTTGGAGTGTTCGCCTCCCATTACGTTTTGATAGGAATTTTTCGATAGTGTGATTTAAATCACAGGAAGTGTTCTAAACCGGAGGTAAGGTGGTCGGCATAGATCGCTATACGAATTGAGGTAACCTATGCAGAGAAAGCCTGGAACGAATCGACAGATCGTTTATGAAATCGGCACGGCCACTGACCACGTGCAGCTGGACTTCAAGGTTTACTACGAGCCGTCCGATCCGTCCGATCTCATTGACGCCATCCCCGACCCAGATCTCTTCCCCAATCTCGATCTCTTCCCCGATCTCGATTTCTATAGTTGTTACCCCCAATCGGAAGTGGCGGCACTACCTGAGACTTCACCGGTTGAGGCCAACCGCAAGTCTACTGTTCATGCCGGGGGCAAGGTAAAAACAAGTCTCGTCATGAGTGGAGCGAATACGTTCACATTCATGAGCGTCGTTAAAGAGATCCATATCTATTAAGACAGACCCATAAGACGGACGCAGCCGCCCATAGAACTTCTTTTGCAGTCGAGCATTCCCTCAAGGGTTAAAGCACACTCTTTGTTCATCTTGTGCGGCACGGCTAAAAGCCGTGTCCTTTCAAAATATCGCGTCCGGTTGAAGACGGGGTGCCTGGCCGGCCAACCTTGAATTGGCGCCGACCTTCAAGCTTCGTTCTTCAGCACGGCCAAATGCAGAGTCCGCTGCAATGTGAAACCCAGGCCTTCGTAGACTCGAATGGCCGGGCAATTGTCGGCAAAGGTGTGCAGAATCGGTGTTTTCGCGCGCTGCTGCATCTCCTGGATGACTTGAGCCATCAAGGTGCGCGCATAGCCTCGGCCGCGGGCATCGGGATGAGTGCAGACGGCGCTCACTTCAACGAATTCTGGCAGGTGCAGGCGCTGGCCGGCCATCGCGACGAGTTCCGCCGGAAATCGAAGATGCCGTAGAAGACTCCCAGTTCAATGGTGCGATTGCGAAATGGGCCGGGCTCGGTGAGTTCAGCCAGTGCGACCATCTCCGGTACGTCGGCAGCCGTAAGTATTCTGCTGGTTGTATTCGGCTGCATAGGTACCGGATCGAGGTTGTTTGGATTGATGCAGATCATCTGGTCCAATGCGCCACCGCGAACCAACGTCCATCCGGAGCGGGGAACGGGCGGTTCGGTGAGGAACAGAACGACTGTGCCACCGGGACCGGCAAGGTCACGGAGCGCTTCATAACTAGCGTCGGACTGATCGGCAAGACCACTCAGTGGGCCGATTTCAGCGGGGTAACGTTTTGCGCGTCGGTCGCCGAGCGCGAGTGTACTATGCTCCGAGTTGAGAGCGTTCCAGATGGGGTTGTCGAGCGGCTTGAGATCCGGCATTGATGATGAGATGAAGCAGGGCCATTGGGAGATGCGGAATTGCGGCGTATCCGCCACCGCTGAAACGTTGGAGCATACCGTAGTCAGGGACGCTGGTCAGCGACAAATCAGAGAAAGTACTCGAAGTCCGTCTCGACTTTCATCCTGCGATGAATTTTGAGAATGTGGCCGGACCTGATGGACGGATTCAGCTCCACGTAGTTGCGCGGTCCATTCCAAAGGTATCTCTCGCCGCTTAACAGATCCTCGGCTTCGAAGGGCCTGTCTTGGGGAATCTCCAGATCATTGAGAGGCAGGGTCACGAAGCCGGCCTGGGTGTAATGCGGATCGAGATTCACGATCATCACCAGCAGGTTGGAACGGTCTTCTGATTCCTTGCTGTAGCAGAGAAGCTGGTCATTGTCGATGGAATGGAATTTAAGTGACCAGTCGATTTTGCAGAGCCGGATTGGTGTTTCGGATCGCGTTGACACGCGTAATCAGCGGCCGCAGGCTGTCGGGCCGATCGAGGTCCCAATGGCGAATTTCGTACTTTTCCGAATTCAGATATTCTTCGCTGCCGTGACGGACGGGGCGGTTTTCAAGCAACTCGAAAGCGGGACCGTAGATGCCGTAGTTTGCCCCGAGCGTTGCCGCGAGCAGAAAGCGGATGTTGAAGGCGGGGCGACCGCCGATCTGGAGAAATTCGGTGAGGATGTCGGGGGTGTTGGTCCATTGGTTGGGCCGAAAGAATTCGCGGACTGGAGTCTGGGTCAGTTCGGTGAGATAGGCAATAATTTCGGCCTTCCCATTACGCCACGGGAAATAGGTGTAGGACTGGCTAAATCCCAGCTTGGCGAGACGGTACATGATTTTGGGCCGCGTGAAGGCCTCGGCGAGAAAGAGGACTTCAGGATGATCGCGCTTGATTTCGGTGATGACCCATTCCCAGAACGGAAAAGCCTTGGTGTGGGGATTGTCGACGCGGAAAATAGTGATGCCCTGGCCGATCCAGTGGAGGAATACGCTCTTGAACTCCTGCCACATGCCGAACCAGTCTTCGCTCTCAAAGTCGAAGGGATAAATGTCCTGATATTTCTTGGGTGGATTTTCGGCGTACTGTATGGTTCCGTCGGGCCGTTTGTGAAACCACGATTCGTGCTCGCGCACATAAGGGTGATCGGGCGCGGCCTGGAAGGCGATATCGAGCGCGACTGAGAGGTCGAGTTTCTCGGCCACTGCGATGAAGTGGCGGAAGTCTGCGGCAGTTCCCAACTCGCTCAGGATCTCTTTATGCCCGCCCTCTTGGGATCCAATGGCCCAGGGGCTTCCGTGGTCGGCCGGTTCAGCCTCCGGTGAATTGTTGCGGCCCTTGCGAAAGGTGTGACCGATGGGATGAATCGGCGGCAGATAGACAACGTTGAAACCCATTTCGGAGATGTAGGGCAGGCGCTTTTCAGTATCCGCGAAGGTGCCGTGCAGGCCGGCCTGCTCTGCCGTGGAGCGGGGAAAAAGCTCATACCAGGAACTGAATCGCGCACGCACCGGATCGACAACGATGGTGTATTCGTCGTCCGACTCGGTTGCGAAGCGCTTGTCCGGGTAGCGCTGGACGAGCGCGTGCAACAGCGGGTCGGTGGCATGAATGCGCAAGGCGCTGGGCTCCTTGCCGGTGCGCAGAACGGCTGCGCGCTCGAAGCAGGACCGCGTCGCCACCCGTGGCTCGTTCCGCGGCCTGCGCGATCAAGTCGGCTCCGATCAGGTAGTCCACCAGGGCGTCGCTCTCGGCCTTGATTCGCTTGAGCAGATCGCGGTGCCAGGTCTCAAAGTGATCGACCCAGCCCTTTACCTTGAAACCATAGCGGCCAGTTCTGCCACGCGGAAGGAGGCAGTCCAGCGGTCGTTGACGAGCGGGTGCATGGGAATTTCAGTCCAGCCGTCAAAACCTTCGCGATGAGCGAGCAGCACGGCTGCAATGGCGTCGTGGCCGTCGGTGAAAATGTCGGCTTCAACGACTACTTGATCGCCCACGGTGCGTTTTGCCGGGAAGCGCCCGCAGTCGACCGCTGGGGTGATGCCTTCGATAACGACGCGTCTGCGTCCGTCCGGATTTCTCGCCGGCTCCGAATTCTTCGCTGTCGCCGGTTCTGATTTCATCCCCGGCATCGCAGCAACAGGTTTTTCAACTTGAGCCATTGTTGATCCTCTTTATTTATTTGCGCTCGCTTTTCTTTGTTCGATCAGGTGCTCGTACAAGGCGATTGTCTGATGCGCGATCGCGGTCCAACTGAATATCGCTTCCACACGACGGCGTCCAGCTTCGCCAAAGCGCCCGCACTTTTCCGGGATCTTTCAGCAGGTGATGGAGACGAACGGCAAGGTCTCTTGCGAATGTCTCAGGATCGAGCGGAAAGCCGGTGACGGGATCCTGATCGAAGGGCACCAGGTAGCCTGTCTCTCCTTCAACGACAACCTCTTTAATGCCTCCCGTGGCGCTGGCAACAACCGGCGCGCGGCAGGCCATGGCCTCAAGGTTGATGATGCCGAAGGGCTCGTAGACCGAAGGGCAACAGAAGACGCGGCAGTGGCTGTAGAGCTGAATCGTCTCCTGCTTGGTGACCATCTTTTCGATCCACACGATGCGCGGATGATTCTCGCGCGCGTGCTTCCACCTTCGCGCGCAGCTCGGCGGCGATCTCCGGCGTGTCCGGCGCGCCGGCGCACAGCACTACTTGGGTCTCCGGCGGCAAATAGTCGATGGCGTCGACCAGATGCGTGACGCCTTTCTGCGCGTAATGCGGCCCACGAAGAAAACATAGGGAATCGCGGGATCGACTCCGTATTCACGAGCGCCGATGTGTCCGGCGTCTTCTGGTATTCGTTCAGATCGATTCCGTTGTAGATGACGTGGACTCGGGCTGGCATCGACGTCAGGGTAAGCGCGGAGGATATCTGCCTTGGTTCCTGCGGAAACGGCGATGATCGCATCGGCATCCAGAATCGCCGTACGCTCCATCCACGAGCTCATCGCGTAGCCGGAGCCGAGCTGCTCGGCCTTCCAGGCGCGCAGCGGTTCCAGCGAATGCGTGGTCATCACAAACGGCATGCCGTAGAGCTTCTTGGCGAGAAAACCGGCCATCGAAACGTACCAGGTATGCGTGTGGACGATATCGATATCCCTGAAGATCCTTCATCTGCGTCAGGTTCAGGCTGAGGGCTTCGAGCGCGCCCTTGAACTTGCCGGTGGTTCCGTTGGTGATTTCGGCCCATGGCTCTGCGCCTCGACGTGCAGGCTGACCTCGTCAAACTGCTGGGGACCCCAGCAATGCACCTCGACATCGATCTGTTTCGCCAGTTCGCGGCTCAGATAGTCGACGTGCACTCCCGCACCCCCATAAACCTGGGGCGGATATTCGCGTGTGAAAAGCCAACTCGCAACGTTCTCGCCTCCTGCGACCGTCAAGTATATCTGACTGGCGGGTGAAGGCGGCTTCAGCGTGCGTGTTGCGCGCTTTATTCGCGATGGCTGTATTCAATCGGGACAGAGGCCCCGTAGCGCCGCCGGACAAACCATAGTACGGGCAGGCCCAGCAGAATGAGGAACGTTCCGAGCAGCGAACCTTTCAAGTTGCCTGCGTAGCTCCAGATAAGCACGGCGGCGGCGCATGCAACAAAGATGGCCGGCAGCAGCGGGTAGCCCCAGACGCGATAGGGGCGGGGTGCTCCAGGTTGTTTGCGGCGATAGACGAAGACGGTTGTGGCCGTGAGCATGTAAAAGAGCCACTCGGCGAAGATGGCCAGCTCAAAGTGCTGCTGAAACTGGCTCAAAAAGAGCAGCAAGACGGTCGAGAGCAGTCCTTGCACAACCAGCGAAGTGGAAGGGGGATTGAAAGCGTGGGCTGATGTGGGCGAATTGGCGGGAAAAAAAGCCGGTCTCGCGCCGCGGCGAAGGGGATGCGCGCGCCCGACATTACCGTTCCGTTGAGGGCGACGAAGATGCTCAGAGCCATTGCGGCGGCTACGAAGCCGGCTCCGCCGGGGGCCGGCTACGACGGTGAGAGCAGCAACCGCGGGGCGCTCGCTGCCCGCGATCTGCGCGGCAGGAAGGATGTATTGAATGGCGGCGTTGGTGGCCATAAACAGCACCCCTACGATAAACAGGCCGCCGATGAGCGCGATGGGCAAGCTGCGTTCGGGGTGGCGCACTTCGCCGGCCACCATGGTCAGATCGTTCCAGCCGTCATAGGCCCACAGGGTGGCGATGAGGGCGAGCATAAAGCCGCCAAATCCGCCCACTGCGTGGGGCAGACTTGTGGAGAAGTTGGCAAATCGAGCCAGAAGCCGAGTTAAAGCAGAGGCCCGCAACGATGAGGATCAGGATGCCTTTGAGAATGGTGAAGACAAGCTGGAAGTCACCTGCCTTCTTGATGCCGAGGTAATTGAGCCCAGTCATAAACCAGGTGACGGCAATGGCGAACACTTGCGACCACAGCAAGGGCAGTGGACCGCCGAGTGCCGGGAACCTGCATCGACAAAAAGTGAAAGGCAGGGAAGAACTCGAGAGTGCGTGCCAAGCCGATGGTGACGGCGGCGATGGAGGCGGGTTTGGCGACGGCAAACCACGTCCACATATAGAGGAAGGCGGGAACGTCGCCATAGGCCCCGCGCAGGTAGACATACTCGCCGCCCGCGTAGGGCGGCGTCGCGCCGAGCTCCGCGTAGGTCATGGCGCCGAAAAGTGAAAGCAGGCCGCCGACGATCCATGCGAGGTAGACCGTGAGGGAGGAGCCGGTGTCCTGCATCATCTCACGGGGCACAAGGAAAATGCCGCTGCCGATGATGGTGCCGACAACGATGGCCGTGGCCTGACTCGCGCCCAGCACGCGCGGCAGGTCTGCGGAAGCTTGTTGTGCGCGTGCGGAAACGGTCGGCCTCATGCGGTGATGTGAGGGTAGCACGAGCGAATGGCAAATCACCCGAAGGGAACTCTTCCACTTTGTTCGTGTAGCAACCTCTCAGGCAACCCCTGTTGCGCAGCGCGGCTCTATTCTCTCGGGGGCTCGTGTACAATTCGAAAATTCGGGCCCAAAATCCCCCCGAGGAGGTTACGAATGTACCTTGATGCAAAGCAGTTCGTCCGAGCATTGACCGCAAGTGCCGCTGTTGCGTTTTTTGCACTTCCTCAAGGCACTTTCGCGCAGTCAGCGGAACACGTGGTAAGTCCGGCGGACTTGCAGAAAGCAACAGTAGACGCCTCCCGGGTGCGGCAGAAGAATCTCGACACGCTGAACAAGTTCTTCTCGTCAACGGAGGCAATGAAGGCTCTGGAATCGGCGCATATGAACCCAGCGCAGGTAAAAACGGCAGTAGCCAGCCTGAGTGACGAAGAACTGGCGCAACTTTCATCCAGGGCCAACGAGGCGCAGGCGGACTTTGCTGCAGGGTATATCGGCAATCGGGATTTGTTGCTCATCCTGGTCGCAATTGCTGTTCTCATCCTGATCATCGTCGCAGTTCATTGATAGCAATTCCAATGTTGCGTCGAGCCTGGACCGCCGTTGCACTGATGCTGTCGTGCTGCGGAGTTCTGGTCGCGGCGGCCACGTCGGGTGTTTGGCTCGACGTCCCATTTGTAAAGCAGGAGAAGGACGGATGCGGTGCTGCCAGCATTGCGATGGTGATGCAGTACTGGCAGCAGCAACAGAAGCGATCTGAAAATCCGAATGCGGAGTATGGACATATCCAGCAGGCTTTGCTTTCGCGCGCGGCGCATGGGATCTTTGCATCGGATATGGAGCGGTATTTTCAAGAGAACGGATTCGCGACTTTTTCTTTCACGGGTGATTGGGCTACTCTGAACCATCACCTTCAAGAGGGCCGGCCCCTCATCGTTTCACTTAAACCCGGTTCACATCTGCCTATGCATTATGTTGTCGTAGCCGGCGTGAACGAGAATGAACGCGTCGTGCTGATCAACGATCCTGCTCAGCGCAAGCTGCTCAAAGAGGAGTCCCCCAGGTTCGAACAGGAGTGGAAAGGCGCTGGTCATTGGACTCTGCTGGCGGTTCCCGAAGGAAGTGCGCATTGATGTGGCAACGACCGGCTGCGTGGTCTATGGCGCGAGCAAGGTTTGTCTGCATCTTTTCATGCAGTCGAGGGCAGGGAACGAATTCTTCGCAGGGCTTCCCAATCAAATGCCGATAACAAATACGCGCGGTGACTCGAAGCAAGAGTCGCAGCCGTTGCTTTGGTTAGTTCTTGCCATTGCGCTTCTCTGCAATGGATTGATCGTCGTCGCGCAGACCGGTCCCGCTGAAGATCCCATAATGCAAACGGCTCACACGCTTATAACCGAGCAGCGTTGGCAAGAGGTTGTCTCGATATTGGGTCCATTGCCGGTGCACACTGCCGAGATGGATTTCGACCTTGGGACGGCGCTGGCGCGGTTAAACCGCTGGGCGGAGGCTGCGGCAGCGTATGAGGCGGGACGCAGGCTTGCCCCGACTGATCCGAAGTTTCCGGTCGAACTGGCAGGAATCGCTTTCAAGCAACGGCACTACCCGCTCGCCGCACATCTTTTGCGGAATGCCATCAAGTTATCTCCGCAGGACCGCTATGCGAATGACTTTCTGGGGACCGTCTATTTTTTGGAGGGGAATCTAAATGCATCGCTGAAGTATTGGAACCGTGCGGGCAAGCCGGAGATCGCGGCAATTCGCGAGGACCCTTCGCCGCAGGTTTCTCCGGCACTGCTCGACCGGGCATTCGCGTTTTCGCCGGCAGGCATTTTGCAACTGCCAGAGTTTCTTGACACAAACGCGCACGTTCGCGGGCTCGGAATCTTTCCGCAATATCAATTCGACTTGAACGCGCAGGAAGACGGCAAGTTCGATGTCTTGTTCCGCAGCCAGGAACTCGACGGATTTGGCAGCACAAAGCTTGAAAAACTCTTCTTGCTCTTTCGCGGCCTGCCATTTTCCAGCGTGAATCCCGAGTGCTACAACCTGCGCCACGAAGCGATCAACCTTGTGTGGATGTATCGATGGGACGCTCAGAAACGGCGCATCCATGCAGAGTTATCGAGCCCGTTCGAGCACAGTGCGAAGTATCGCTACGAACTCTTTGCCGACTTGCGCGATGAGAGCTGGGTGATCAGGAATTCGTTTACCGGTCCAGACCCGCCACTGGCAAGCCTGAATCTTCGTCGAGAGCAGATGGGTTTTGGGCTCGCCTCGTTTGCCAGTGGAAGATGGAATTGGTCTGGCGGTGCCGATGTTTCTCATCGCGACTTTCGCCAGCGTCGTTGCAGGGACGGCGTTGACCCCGGAATTGCTTGCCAAAGGCTATCAACTCGAGCAACGCGCTCAGGCAGGAACCACGCTTTGGCGAGTTCCGGAGCGTCGTTTTGCGCTGAATGCCGGGGTCTCGTCGCAGGCAGCTCGTTTGTGGTCGCAACCCGAAGAATCGTTTGAAAAGCTGCAGGGCTCGCTGGACTGGCACTGGCTTCCCCAGGCTAAGGGAGACGACTACGAGATGCGGCACCAAATCCGAGCGGGCAAGACGTTTGGACACGTTCCTCTTGACGAACTCTTCATGCTGGGTTTGGAGCGAGACAATGATTTAGCCATGCGTGCGCACATCGGCAGCCGCGATGGACGCAAAGGTAGCGCTCCACTGGGCCGGAATTATCTTCTCCTCAACTGGGAGGCGGACAAGAACCTGTACGGGAATGGGATTTTTTCGCTGAAGGCCGGGCCGTTTCTCGATACCGGCCAGATCATGGATCCCATCGCGGCGCTCGGGTCGCATAAGTGGCTTTGCGACATTGGGGCACAGACCAAATTTCGCGTGCTTGGCCGCGGAGTTGCATTCTCCTACGGCAAGGATTTGCGTTCCGGTAACAACGCGTTCTATCTCACGGTGTTGAAGCCCGAAGAGGGTCGAGAGTAGTCGTCGCGAATATCGAAGCGAGGTCAGGTTGCCGGTTGCGTTTCGTGAAAGTGACGCCAGATCGTCTCCGCGGTCTTTCGCGGAACCACCGCGGCGAGTGACTCAGCGGTGGCTTGCTGCACGTCGCGCAAGCTACCAAAGTGGGTGAGTAGCCGCTGACGCGTTTGCGCGCCCACGCCGGGAATACTCAGGAGTTCGGAATCGCGATCGCGCATGGCTCGCCGCTGGCGGTGATAGCCTACGGCAAATCGGTGACTTTCGTCGCGAATCAGTTGGACCAGATGAAGCACAGGCGAGCGACGGTCGAGTACGACGGGCTCGTCTTCGTTGCCGTAGAGGTAGATTACCTCCTCTTTTTTTGCAATGGACGCCAGCGGCTGCGATGTAAAGCCGAGCGACTCCAGCGCGTCTGCTGCTGCATGGAGCTGGCCGAGACCGCCATCGATGAGCACGAGCGAGGGCATTGGCCGGTCCTCTTCCTTGAGCCGGCGGTAGCGGCGGTGAACCACTTCGCGCATGGAAGCAAAATCGTCAACGCCGAGGACCGTCATGACTTTGAACTTGCGATACTCCTGCTTGTTCATCTTGCCGTCTTCCCACACCACCAGGGAGGCTACCGTTTCAGCACCCTGAATGTGCGATATGTCGAAGCACTCAATGCGGTGAGGCAGTTCGGGAAGCATAAGGGTATCGGCGAGGGCCTCCTGGATCGCTTTACGCGAGGGCTCCAATACGCGGAACCGCTGCGTGTAGGACTGCTTTGCGTTTTGACTCGCGAGGTCGACCAGTGAGCGCTTTTCGCCGCGTTGGGGCACGAGCAACTCGATACGATGGCCGGTGCGTTCACTGAGCAGCGCGGCTAATGTTTCGCGATCGTCGAAGTCGACCGGGACAAGAATGGAGCGAGGGACGTACTGCTGGTCGATGTAAAGCTGTTTGAGGAGAGCGGAGAAGACTGGCCCGGCGTGGAACGGCGACTCCGGCTGCGTCGATTCCCAGGTCCCAGAATCGGGACCTGGGGCACCCAGTTCTTTGGCAGCTTCGAGTAGGTCTGGCAGGTCCTCCCAGAAGAACTCGCGTCGATCGACGATCTTGCCAGCACGCACGTGGAAGAGGTTCACCGCGAGGCTGCCGTCTTCGAAGTGATAGCCGAACACGTCGGCATCGTCACTCTCTTCGGCTGTCGCGATGCGCTGTTTCTCCTGAAGCTGGTGCACTGTGGAGAGCTGGTCGCGCAGGCGAGCAGCGGCTTCGAACTGCTCGGCTTCAGCGGCCGCCGTCATGCGGGCGGTAAGCGAACGCTCCAGTTCGGTATGGCGGCCCTCGAGGAAAAGCTGCGTGTCGCGGACGGCGTCGGCATAGATTTCCGGCGTGGTCAGGTCCTCCACACAAGGGCCCAGGCAGCGGTGAATGTAGTACTGGAGGCATGCGCGCGGATGGTAGCGCGAGAGATCCACCTTGCAGCTGGGCAGAAGGAAACTGCGATGAATGAGTTCGACCACGCGGTAGGCAAGGTTGCCGGGAAAGTATGGGCCATAATACGCTGAGCCATCCTTGCGAAGGCGACGGGTCACAAAAACCTTGGGGAAGCGATCGCCGAGGGTTAGCTTTACGTAGGGGTAGGTCTTGTCGTCGCGCAGCAGGATGTTGAAACGCGGCTTGCGCTGCTTGATAAGGTTGTTTTCAAGGGCCAGCGCCTCGTGCTCGTTGGCGACCAGGATGTAGTCGATATCGACGGCCTCGCGCATGAGCGAACCGGTTTTGGCGTTGGCTTGCGACGCCTCAAGCAGGTAGGAGCGAACCCGCGAGCGCAGGTTCTTCGCCTTGCCCACATAAATCACTTCTCCGTCGGCATTCTTGTAGAGGTAAACACCGGGTTGGGTCGGCAAAATTCGGATTTTTTCGTAGAGGTCCATGAAGAATTCGGGGGCTGAACTGCCTGTTCTTAGGATAGCGGGAATGCGTAGGAAGCTGATGCCGAACCGGTTCGGCAACGCAATCCTTACCCAGACAGGTAAGAATTACACGATCAAATTGTGCAAAATTTGTGCGCTAATGAGAGACAAAGCTTTATTTTTGAGCGTGTTATATTCCACCCAACCTTTGGCCAGCGAGATGCATCTAGATTTTCGATACGAAAGAAGTTATCTGGCCTTGGTGTGGCTTTTTGCCAAACGGGACCCGATAGGAGGAAAGAGGCTATGGCGAACTACCGATTTGGTTTGTGGTTGGGAACAACAGCTTTGGTGATGTTCGGAGTGACAGGGTGCGCGACCAAGAATTACGTGCGCACACAGACAGCGCCGATTGTAGAACATACGGATCAATTGGAGGCCAAGACGGCGGCCAATGGGCGGGAGATCCAAGACGTAAACGATCGGGCGCAATCGGGAATCAAGCAGGCGCAGGGGGCAGCCGATAGCGCCACCCAGAATGCGCAGGGGGCGACCAAGGCCGCCGGAGATGCGGAAACCGCAGCCAACGACGCGGTGCATCGCGCCGATTCGCTGGACAGCGTAGTCAAGGGACTGGACAACTACAAGCAGATGGCGGATGTGACGGTGACGTTCGGTTTCGACAAGGCAGTTCTCACGGCCGACGACAAGCAGCAGCTTGACAGCTTTGCAGGGCAGCTTGCCTCTGCCAAAAGCTATATCCTCGAAGTGACTGGCGGAACGGACTCGATCGGATCTGCCCAGTACAACTACGATCTGAGCCAGCGCCGCGCCGACGCGGTTGTGCAGTACCTGGCAGCGAAGTACAACGTTGCCGCTCATCGCTTTTACCTGATTGGCATCGGCAAGGATCAGGAAGTGGCTCCCAATACGACGAGGGAAGGCCGGAAGAAGAATCGGCGGGTCCAGGTCCAATTGCTCTCGAACATGAGCGGCGACCAGACCGGCGCCCTGCGCCGGCGGGAACGGGCAGGTAAGCCGCCTTTTTAGAAACATCAAGCGCGAGTGTCTAATCCGGGTACGCGCAGAAACAATCAGGCCGTCCGAAACTAGAGTTCGGGCGGCCTGATCTCGTTTGGTTTGAAATGGAGCGGCCTAGCCTCTACTTCACCTCTTTGGGCTGCAACGTAAGCCGCGCGGTGAGGACTACAAGAGCGGCCCAAAGCGCATCGGCGCCCAGCAGATGTGCTACCTGCAGCCAGACCGGCGCTAACAGAACCACGTCGAGCACACCCAGCACATATTGCGCGGCCAGCAGCAAAAGCACGAGGGCGGAGAGGCCGCGATTGTCCCAGGCCGTGCTGCGTTGCGCGGCGCGTACCAGCAGCCAGATGAGGAAAATACTGGCGATGAAGGCGACGGTGGGATGCGTCCAGCGCCAGCGTACAAGCCAGCCGCTGGTGGAAGAGAAGTCCTGAACTAACGCTGCTCCGAATGAGCTTGCCGGAAAGAGTGTATCGCCCAGCGCGGCCAGCGAGCCGGTGACACCCACAGTCAGCACAACCACAACGGCGGCTGCGGCTCCAAACGGCGCGACGAGGCGAACCCTTCCGCGCATGAAACCGTGCTGCCTGGACAACAAATGCGCCGTCAGCGTGAGCGCGGCCAATAGCAGCAACGTATTGGTCAGATGCAGAGCTAGATAAGACGCGCGGAGTGGCGACTGGCTCTGCGCCGTCAACCCAAGCTTGACAAGAAATGCGCCGAGGATCGCTTCGAGGAGAATGAAGAACTAAAGCGGCTACCGAGACGGCGCGAGCAAGGTGTCCGCGCATCGTGCCGGCAAATGTCCAGACCAGGAGGCCGGCAACGGCAAAGGTCGAGAGGCCGCTGGTGAGGCGATGCGTGAACTCGATGATTGTGTCGATACGCGGCGAGTGCTGCATGACGGTCCCGTTGCAGAGCGGCCAATGATCTCCGCAGCCTGCTCCCGAGCCAGTTGCGCGCACCAGGGTGCCCCAGAGAATCACGGCAATGGAGTAAACCAGCACACCCCACGCGTATCGCCGCAGAGCGGGCGAGGGAAGCTGTTTCGTGTCGGTGGAAAGGGCGGCCTGTGGCATCAATCGGGACTCCGACTTGAACTCTACAGTTTAGAACAGTCGACTGACGCTTCGGTGCAGTAGTCGAATCTCGCATTCGCAGCCGCGACGGCTATTCAGCGAGCAGTCGCACCACATGGTTCACGATCATCAGGTCTTCCGCGGGTGGAATCACGCGCACAGTGACCGGCGATTTTTCCGCGGAGATGACGGCTTCGCCGCGAACGTTGTTACGGGCCGGATCGAGGACAATGCCCAAAACGCCGAGTCCGGCGCAGATTTCGGCACGAGAGGCAATGTCGTTTTCGCCAATGCCGCCGGTGAAGACCAGCATGTCGAGTCCGCCCAGTTCGGCGAAGTAGCTGCCGATCCATTTGGCGACGGTCCAGGTGAACTTATCCACGGCGAGGCGCGCTTTCGCATTACCTTGTTTGATGGCATCGCGAAGATCGCGCATGTCGTTTGAGAGCTCGCTCATTCCCAACAGGCCTGCCTTCTTGGCGGCGACTACTTCCAACTGGTCCGCAGCCGCTGAAGCGTTTTCAATTTTCTCAGCGATCTTGCGCAGAATGAAAAGCAGGACACCAGGGTCGATGTCGCCGGTGCGGGTACCGCTGATGATGCCGCCGGTAGGAGTAAGTCCCATCGACGTGTCAAGGCACTGACCATTGCGGATGGCGGAGATCGAGGCTCCGTTTCCGAGATGCGCCACGATCAGCTTTTCGGGCACATGGGGCTGCAAGTGGTAGACGATCGATTCATACGAGAGCCCGTGCGCCCCGAAACGCCGCACGCCCATTGCAACATATTCTGAGGGAATGGGCATGTATGAAACCACCTCGGGCATGGTGCGATGGAAATAGGAGTCGAGGCAAACGAAGTTGGGTACGCCGGGGAAAAGCCGGAGCGCTTCGCGCATGATGTAGACGGCGATGGGCGTGTGCAAGGGAGCGAACGCAGTGTAACGTTCCATTTCGTCGATGAGGTCGGGCGTGATGAGTTGGTTCTCGAGCACGGTCGGCCCTCCGCAAACCATGCGGTGACCGATGGCAGCCGGGGCAGGGAAGTCGGCGGAGTGAAGCGCGTCGGCGACCAGCGCGAAAGCAACGGCGCGCGTGGGCAGCGCGGGAGTCTGGTCAACCAGTTTCTTGCCTGCGGCATCCTTGATCCAGAACGTGCCCAGATCGGTGCCGATCCCGTCAACCGCACCCTCGAAGAGCTTGGTGCGCCGGTCGTCGCCGGCCTCATAGACTGAAAACTTGATGGAAGAAGAACCGCTGTTCAAAACCAGGACAGGCAAAGACGACATGAAGATCAACCTCTGAAAAGTTTGGGCTGAATGAATCAGCGGGTTAGTAAGTCTTCGATATGATCCTCTTGAGATCCAGCGAAGGGAAAGAAAAGCAACTGCAGGTCCTTCGACTCCGTCCGCCGGGGCGGACTCCGCTCAGGATGACAGCATTTGTGGTGGCTCCATCGCTACTGAGCCCAGCGCCAGTTACGAATCTCGGGCAGGTCCTCCCCATTTTCGGTGACGTACAAGCGATGACGCTGGATCTGTTCCGAGTACCACTGGCGCGCGGCGTCGGCCTGCGACGCAAGGCGCGGCACGCGCGTGATTGCATCCATCGTCAACTGGAATCGGTCGATATTGTTGAGCACGCACATGTCAAAAGGCGTGGTGGTTGTGCCTTCTTCTTTGTAACCGCGCACGTGCAGGTTGTCGTGGTTATGGCGTCGATACGTCAAGCGATGAATGAGGTACGGATAGCCATGAAAAGCAAAGATGGTTGGAGTGCCGGGTGGGAATAGCTGATCAAATTCCTCGTCAGGCAAACCGTGCGGGTGCTCCGACTGCGGCTGCAGGGACATCAGGTCCACCACATTCACCACACGAATACGCAAATCCGGGACTTTTGCGCGCAACAGCATGACCGCAGCGAGGGCCTCCATTGTGGGAACGTCCCCGCAGCAGGCCATTACCACCTCTGGGTTGCCTTGATCGTTGGAGGCCCACTTCCACGTGTCGAGTCCAATGGTGCAGTGAGTGACGGCTTCGTCCATGGTGAGCCACTGGGGAGCAGGCTGCTTACCCGCGACGATCAGATTGATGTAATTTTTGCTGCGCAGGCAATGGTCGGCTACCGAGAGCAACGTGTTGGCATCGGGTGGCAGGTAGATGCGCACGACGTCGGCCTTCTTGTTGACCAGGAGATCGATGAAGCCGGGATCCTGATGCGAGAAGCCATTATGGTCCTGCCGCCACACCAACGAGGAGAGCAGGTAGTTGAGTGACGCGATGGGCTTGCGCCAGGGAATTTCGCGCGTAACCTTGAGCCACTTGGCGTGCTGGTTCACCATTGAGTCGACGATGTGGATGAAGGCTTCATAACAATTAAAGAAGCCATGACGCCCGGTGAGCAGATAGCCCTCGAGCCATCCCTCGCACATGTGCTCGCTCAGCACCTCCATGACGTGCCCTGTCTGCGACAGATTTTCGTCGACGGGCAGCACCTCAGCCATCCATTCCTTGCCGGTGCCGATAATCACCTCTTCGAGACGGTTCGAGGCGGTCTCGTCAGGGCCGAAGACGCGGAAGTTCTTGTGCTCCAAGTTGGCCTGCATCACAACATGCAGCCAATGACCGAGCACCCGGGTGGTTTCGGCATCAACCTGACCAGGACTCTCGACTTTGACGGCGAAGTCGCGGAAGTTGGGCAGGTTGAGCGGGTGCATCAGCAGGCCGCCATTAGCATGCGGATTCATGCCCATGCGGAGCCGTCCCTTGGGGGCCAGGTCAGCCAACTCTTCGCGGAATGCGCCCTTCTCGTCGAACAACTCCTCCGGCTTGTAGCTGCGCATCCACTCTTCGAGCAAGCGCAAATGGTCTGGTTTTTCACGCAGTTCGGCGAATGGGACCTGGTGGGCCCGCCAGGTGTTTTCCACGGGCTTGCCATCTACAAATTTCGGGCCGGTCCATCCTTTGGGCGTGCGCATGATGAGCATCGGCCATGCAGGGCGAGGAATCGGACCACTGCCGGCTTCACGTGCGGACTTTTGAATCGCCGCGATGCGATCGAAGATGGTTTCGAATGTGGCAGCGGCCTTCTGGTGCATTGTGGGCGGGTCGTCGCCCTCAATGGTGAAGGGCTCGTATCCGTATCCGCGCATCAAATCTTCCAACTCGCCATGAGGAATGCGAGCCAGCACGGTGGGATTGGCGATCTTGTAGCCGTTCAGATGCAGGACAGGCAGCACGGCGCCATCGGTCGCGGGATTGAGGAACTTGTTCGAGTGCCAACTGGTTGCCAGCGGTCCGGTTTCGGCCTCGCCGTCGCCCACCACACAGCCGACAATCAGATTGGGGTTGTCGAAGGCTGCGCCGTAAGCGTGGACCAATGAGTAGCCAAGTTCGCCGCCCTCGTGAATCGATCCCGGCGTCTCCGGCGCTACGTGGCTCGGGATTCCGTACGGCCAACTGAATTGACGGAAGAGACGCTTGATGCCGTCTCGATTCTGTTCGATGTGCGGGTAAATCTCGGTGTACGAACCTTCAAGGTAGGTGTTCGCAACGATTCCCGGACCGCCGTGGCCCGGGCCGATGATGTAGATCATGTCGAGGTTGCGTTCGCGGATGATGCGGTTCCAGTGGACGTAGAGGAAATTGAGCCCGGGCGTTGTGCCCCAATGGCCAAGCAGGCGCGGCTTCACGTCATCGATGGTGAGCGGGCGCTCGAGCAATGGATTGTCTTTCAGGTAAATCTGGCCGACGGAAAGATAGTTGGCGGCACGCCAGTAAGCGTCCATTTTCGCCAGCAGTTCCGAACTCAGTGGCCCCTTGCCGGTTGCTTTATTCATGATCTACCTCGCAAGTTGGTTTCCCTGATACTAGAGAGCCTAGCAGCCGGGTGTTAAAGGATTGGGTGACTGATGTCACACGCGCGCGAGACAGCATTTCACGCCTTGAGACGAGGGGCGCGCCTTTTGCCTCATCTGATGTTATGCGATGCGGATCGATGGGTCAGAAGTAGCGTTTAAGTTTTAAAATCCGCGATTCAAAACCGTACCAGAGCACGGTGGCTGCGGCAGTCGAAGCGGCCAGGCGGAAGACGACCACGGCGAGATTGCCGGGGATACCATAGCGGTCCATCTTGAGGTCGAACCAGCCGAAGTAAATGAAGACCATGATGTGAATCATGTAAAGGCCGTAACTGATGCGGCCATAGAATGCCAGCGGCCCGCGTCGCAACGCGGCATTCATCGGATTGCGCGCGCCGGTCGAAGCAATGGCGGCGAGCACAGCTCCGGCAAATCCTGTCGCCAGCGCGGAATCAAGAAATGCGGTGCCGCCTGCGATGGTAGCTGCTGCGGCGACGCCCAGAACAAGTGCGCTCAGGCCGAGGAGGAGCCACGCGCGGCGGGTGAGTTGAATCGTGTAAAGCCCGAGCGCCAACAGGCTTCCGAGGGCAATGCCATCGAGGTGAATCAGCGTGTGGGTGGGTGTGATCCACGCAAAGTGCGCGTGGCGCAGGAGAGGCGAGACAACGAGCGCGCAGCAGAGGACAGTTGCGAGCATCCAGGGCCGGCGCAGGAAACGCACCAGCGGCGCCCAGAGAAAGTAATACTGCTCTTCTATGGCCAGCGACCACGTGGGGCTGATGGCGGGTGGCAGGGCCAGGTGGAAAAGATTCTGCACGAAAAAAATGTAGGCCAGCCACGGAGCGGCTTTGACGGCGTTCCAGATGGTTGGCCCGATGAACCACGGGGCATTGAGATAGCAGACGGCGAGCACGAGCACGTAGACCGGCCAGATGCGCAAGGCGCGGCGTCCGTAGAAGTTGCGGAAGTAGCGCGGCTTGGTGCGGGACTCGAGCAGGATCGATGTGATCAGAAAGCCGGAGAGCACAAAGAAAAGGTTGACGCCTGCCCATCCCCAGAGAGAGGCGTAGTAGAACCGCGTACCGGCCAGACGCGGATGACAGTGATAGATGACTACGCTCAAGACCGCGAGGCCGCGCAGGCCTTGCAGCTCGGGGATATAAGACGGGAGCCAGGTTGGGCGTTGAATAAGCAAGTTGGCGAGTTAGCGAAGTTCCCAAAGATTTTAGGATGGTGAATTTCCCAGGTCTTCCGCCGCGGCGGACGAGACCTGGGGCACCCGCGTTGAATTGGCGAGTTAGCGAAGTTGCACCCAGCACCTTCAGCCTGCGGCCAATTGCTTGGCTCGCTCGGTGGCGCGCATAACTGCTTTGATGAGCGTGACGCGAAGGCCGCCTTCTTCGAGTTCGAGAATGCCATCGATGGTGCAGCCGGCGGGCGTCGTGACGGCGTCTTTGAGCAGCGCGGGATGGTAGCCGGTTTCGAGCACCATTTTGGCTGCGCCAAAGGTGGTTTGTGCGGCTAACTGCGTTGCGGTTTCGCGTGGCAGGCCGACTTTGACGCCGGCTTCGGCGAGCGCCTCGATGATGATGTAGATGTATGCAGGGCCCGAGGCGGAGAGCCCAGTCACGGCGTCCATGTGCTTCTCATCGACTACAACGGTGCGGCCCACGGTCTCAAAGATGCGCTGCGCCAGTTCCATCTGCGTGGGGGAGACGAAGCGTCCGCGACAGAGGCCGGCGGCGCCTGCTCCGAGTGCGGATGGGGTGTTGGGCATGGCGCGAATGACGGCGATATCGAGGCCCGCGGCTTCTTCAATGGCGCTCGTCTTGACCGAAGCGGCAAACGAGACGAGCGTCTTGGACTGGGTGAGCGCGGGGCGAATCTCGGCGATCAGGTCCGGGACCTGGAACGGCTTTACGCCGATGAGAATGAGGTCGGACTGGCTGGCTGCTTCGAGGTTGTTGGTGCTCACGTCGACGCCCCATTGCGTGCTCAGGGCCAGCGCGCGCTCGGCGTGGCCCACGGTGGCGTGAATCTGGTCGGGGGCGAAAAGGTTCTGCTTGAGAAAGGCCTGCAGCAGGATGCCGCCCATTTTGCCTGCGCCCAGCACGGCTACACGAATATGGGGCAACTGCGCGGGTACATCGGTGGCCTCAACGGCTATCTCCGCCATGGTTTTCCTTGTCTTTGAGTGAGGGTGGTGTTTCCAGTTTCAAGGATACGCTGCATCGCCGCGCTTGCATGAATCGGAGTGCGAGGCCCGCCTCAAAGTCGAGGCTTTTTGGGCTAAAAATGGCAGTTTTTGATCGTTTTTGCTAGGTGATTTAGTGGCTTTTGATGCGTTTTGCTGGGCTATTTTTCTGCATTGCTGTGAAGCTGTGACGGCCAGGGGGCTGAAACTGAAGCGGTTAACGATGGTCGTACAGCCTTACAGGATTAACGCCCTATTTTTGTTCAGTGACGGATATGACAGGGCGGGCGGTTACCGGGGTTGGCGGGAGAGAAACCGACGTCGGAGCAGGGACGTATCCGGCGGGTGGAAAGGCGCGTGTGGCGCGCGGAGTTCCGGGCAATGTTTCGAGGAGATAGGCGACGACGGCGGAGACGGATGTGTCGTGCTGGGCGGCCCAGACACGCGCCAGGTGGTAGGTTCTTTCGTGGACGGCGACTGTGATTCTCTTCATCATTTTGCGGATCTCCGGATCAAATGGCGTTGGCCGTATGGGGAGAGACGGGACTTGTTTATTCCATTGTGCGCCGGGGAGGCGTAATTATCGGCAAATGCGGGAGGAATGGATTCGGAGAGTAGGGGCTTGATTCTGCGAGGGTTGGGGATTGTGGGCGAGCCGGATCATGGCGGGTGGGGGTTGACAGTGGTTGGGGGGCGAAGGGGCTTTGGCTATTGCGCGGGTTGGGGAGGTACGACAGCCCAGCCTCCGTCAGTGCCTTTGATCAAGGTGGCGGTAGCTGACTGGATGGAGGTGTCAGCAGCGATCTTGGGGAAGGTCCTCATCGATTCGGGGGTGCGGACCCAGTCGGGGAGGCCTTCAACCTCGTAGCTGTATTTAACAGTGTATTGCGTGGGGTTGGAGGGGTCGTTAGGGGTGGCGTGGTCGATGGCGGTGACATTGAAGTGGCCGAAGCAGAAGTTGCCGTAACCGGGCTGGTCGGGATCGGGAGTCCAGGCGGGTCGTCCCTTGTCGGAGAGGTCGTAATTATTGACCTGTTTGGAGCCGACGAGAAAGCGCGCCTTTTCGGCGGACCCACGAATGAGAAGGCCGGCATCGGTGAGGGCGTCGTAGTCGCGGGTCTTCTCGTCTTTGGAGGGGTCGGCCTGAGCAGGCAGCTTGATTGGTTCGGGCCACACGCATTCGTGCCGGCCGGCGAAAGATTTGTTGATCGCGGATTTGAATTCCGCCTGATCGACTTGCTTCTTGCAACCGATTGCCCATGCGATGAGCCCGGTCAATACGAGCGCCAAGGCGATTCTTTCACGCATTCCAATTCACCTCAAAGATTTGGATGCGGGAAATGGGGTTGAAAAACGAATGAGCCCTGACGAGGATTCAAAAAAGAGGAAAGATCCGCTCGAGTTGCCGAAAGAGGACAGGACGCGAATGAGTCAATGAATTCATGTCTGGCGTGGAGCACGCAGATATAGAGATCAGCGTTTTACCCAGTTCTGAGAAGTTTGTAACCAATTCAAGTGTAGGACCGGAAGCTATTGGCGTAGGAAGCGAGAAGGGCATGGCTGACCTGTGGCTGCCGATTTTTTTCGTCGTAACTTATGAGACCAGCGGCCTCGAACTTCTTCATGAAGAAGCAGACCCTGGACCTCGTAGTTCCTACCATTTCCGCTAAAACTTTATGGTTGATTCTCGCAGCTTTGGTCTCTGGTGAAGTTTGCCCCGTGTATTGGGCGAGCCGCAGGAGTAAGTGCGCCAACCTCTTGTCGCTGAAATTGCACCGTTGATCCACCAAATCCTGCCGATACTGGATCTCCCGGGCCAATAGAGACGCACAAAGCGCGTTTGACAATGTCAATTCTCGCTCAAGAGCGAGCGCCATTGTCTCTTTTTCAATTCGCAGAAGCCGGCAGTCAGTCAGTGCCCGGGCGGATGCTGTGTAAAGGGGTTGACCCGCAATCGCTTCTTTGCCGAGGAAGTCTCTTTCGCTGACGATGTCGATGATCGCTTCCCTGCTTGTTACCTTCTTGCCTTGGAGTTTTGCGCTCAGTGTCACCAACCCTGCCTGAACGACGAACATTGCGTCGCTGGCATCTCCCTGAAGAAAAATCGTTTGTCCTCTCGAGAAGGACTTCATCGTCCGGCCATCTCCAGGGGTCGTAAGGAAGACCTGCAGATTGAATCCAGGGCTCTTGGTGGTCATAGATTCCACTCTCGGGCCAACTCGCTGGCCAACTCGCTGGCCAACGCCGGCCAACTCGCTGGCCAACTCGCTGGCCAACTCGCTGTCAAATTAGACCACGCAAGAAAACGACACCGCTGGTCAATTCGGCTCACCATTCGAGATTCCGGGTGTGCGGTCGCCAAACAGGACAATCATTCATTTTCGAGTTCTGTCAGGATTGGTGTGTTGTGGTCGCATCCATCAGCAAGTCTCACAGCACTGCTCAGAGACAACAGCCGGTAGCGGAGCGCCCTCGAGCGCATACTCAGCCGGAGAGCAGCAAGCCTTTGTGAGACGCGCACGGTCTGCCTGCATTGCCTTGTCGTCCTTCAGGGAGTCGAGCGTCTTACGGAGCACCTGCGATGCCCCGATGTGTGGCGGCATCACAATGCGGTAGTGCATCCACTTGCCCTCGCGCCGGGCTGAGACGATGCCAGCGTTCCGCAGATACGCAAGATGGCGGGAAATCTTCGGTTGCGGTCCGCCCAGAATCTCGACGAAGTAGCAGACGCAGACCTCCTGCTCTCCCATGAGATTGAGCAACCGGAGGCGGGTCGTATCACCAAGAGCCTGAAAGAATTGCGGTAGGTCGAACTGCTTAGTACGAGCCATGGATCATGCATACGCCTTGACGAACGCTTTTGCAAATGCAAATATTCTGCTAGACGAATATTTGGGGCCTGCAATTGGATTCAATGATTTCAACACTGGTAGTCGGCATGGGTCAAAGCGTTATTGGGATTTATTCAGTGGAAGAGAGCGAATACACCCTTTATCCAAGCAGCGATTTTGCAACAGCAATTGGGCGCATCGAGAACGCAGACGAAGTTATTACCTACAACGGGGGTACCTGGAAATCTGGCGGGGTCGCTGATGACTTGCTCGTCTTAGGTCGAATGGCCGGAATTAAAGGAGCCTTGCCCATCAGTGGGAAGCATATCGACATGAGGCAGATAATTTGGGGTAATTGCGTTTGGGGCGACGGCCTCGAGCTCACTTATAAAAAGCACTTTGACGACGATCCAGAGTTTACATCCCTGACCGAAGCCGAATCTTCCGACCAACGTAATGTGTACATGACCCTCAAACTCTGGGAACTCTGGAAGCAAGGCAAACTCAAAATTCTAAATGGACTCCGGGTTTTAAGCGGGACACGGACCGGGGGGGCGGTCACCGCTTCTCTGAAATGGTCAGAACGCGCGGGTGACGGATTGTGGGGAAACCGGAAGTGACTTCGGAAAAACAGACCTGTATTCGGGCGGCGCGGTGGATCGGAGCCACTATAACGACATCGATTTTTGGGGTATGAATCCGGATTTATTGCTGGGCAAATCTCGCCCTTGGTGAGTACATTGGATTTGAAGTGTCTCATGGCCCGACCTGACAGGGGCATCGGCAATGTCACAACGAATACGGGGCTCGTCGAAATGGCCATGGCGTATTCGCGGAGCCGCGTGCTTTGCGCGGCGGCACGTCTCGGGGTTGCCGATGCGCTTGGAGATGAGGTGCGCAGCGTGGGCTTCCTGGCTGAAAAGTGCCAGGCAGATGCCGATGCGCTGTATCGCCTGCTTCGCGCTCTGGCCAGCATCGGCGTGACGGAGGAGACGACGCCCGAACACTTTCGACTGACTTCATTCGGCAAACCGCTGCGGAGGGATGTGCCTGAGTCCGCCTGGTCAGCGGTTGTCTTCTGGGCCGATCTGCTTGCCGACGAGTGGTCTCTGCTGACCGAATGTGTTCGGGCAGGGAAGCCGGCCTTTCAGGTGCGCGATCCCAAAATACCTTCCCGGTGGTCTCAGGTTGCCGATGCTAGTTCTATTTTTCGCGCGGTGATGGGTACGGCTCCGGTGGAAGATTACGCGCCGATCGCTGAAGCGTGGGATTTTTCACGCGCGAAAGTGGTCGCCGACCTCGGCGGCGGTGGCGGATCGCTCATTCTTGCGGTGCTGGAACTCAATCCCCATTTCGAGGCATGCTCGTAGACCTCGAGGCGAGCGTGGAGGCAGCGAAGGCGCGATTCGCGGAGGATGATCCTTCTTCTCGATGCGCACTGATTGCCGCAGATCTGACGCAATCGGTTCCGGAGGGCGCCGATGTGTATATGCTCAAACATGTTCTGCATGGACGCCGGGACGCGGAGGCGATTCCGATTCTCAAGAACTGCCGCGCCGTGATTCCGGAGAACGGCAATCTGTTAATTATTGAATTCATCCTTCCTCCGCTTGTCTCGCATGCAGATCCACAACTGGAAGGCCACCTGATGAGCGATCTCAACATGCTTGCTGTGACCGGCGGCAAAGAACGCAGCGAGCGTGAATGGAGAACGCTTCTTGAGGCAGCGGGCTTTGCCTTAACCGGGGTATATCCGGTTGGAGGCGACAATCTGATGGTTCGGAATGTCGGGATACTCGAAGCAAAACCGGCTTAGGGGCAATCGAGATCAGTTCCGAACATTCGGCGGTTCCAGATAGATGCCAGCGGACCAGTAGTGTGAAGGCGGCTTCCGTCCAGGAAGGTAATGGTGGCTGGGACGGCTGGCGGATCACAGAACCTGCAGCACGATCTTTCCGGGCAGGTGCGGTGCGCCCGCAAGCATGTCTTGTGCGAGACGCGCTTCGGATAATGGAAGGACAGAGCCGACGCGCGGCGAGATTTTGCCGTTCTCGAACATCGTTGTGATCGTGCGTAGTCGCTCGGTGGTGACTTCGGCGTAGAAGAAGATCGCTTGCTTCGGTGGCGGCGGTGCGGAGACTACGGTGACGAGCTTGCCTCCGGGCTTCAGCGCGGCAAGACAGCGCTCAAGAGTAGTGCCGCCGACGGTGTCGAGGATTATGTCCACCTTGGGCAACTCCTTTTCAAAGTCCGGCAAGGTGGAGTCGATGATGCTCGCCGCACCCTGGGCGCGAAGCATCTCCTGGTCGCGAGAGTGAGCGATTGCGACGACCCGCATCTCAGCGTCCAGAGCCATCTGGACCAAATATGCCCCGACGTTTCCGGCAGCTCCGACGATCATGAACGGTATCGTCGCGCGTCGCCTTGCGCGTACTGAAAAAGCATCTGCCATGCTGTGACGGCGACCACCGGAGCCGATGCGGCTTCGACGTGGCTTAGAGATTGCGGCTTGGGAGCAATCATGCCCGCCGCAGCGACGGCGTACTCCGCTTGCGCGCCGCAGAACTGCAGGTTGGTCACGCCGTAGACCTCGTCGCCGGTTCTGAATCCGACGACTTCTGGGCCGACTGCCGCGATGGTGCCGGAGAGGTCTGAGCCGAGCGTTAATGGCGGCTGCGGGCTGACCTTGCTCTTGCCCTCACGGATGATCGCGTCCCACGGCGCAACGCCAGCGGCCGCAACGCGCACAAGAACCTCGTTTGGGCCCGGAGACGGCACCGGAATCTCCTCAACTACGACGACCTCGGGAGATCCAACGCGATGGATGCGCACTGCCTTCATGCTGGTTTCGATTGTGCCATACCTTCTCGCAAAGGACCCAGTCGTGCGACGAAACGTATGGATCAGGTTTGTGCCTTTCCCACCCTTCCCGCGATGAGGCCGCGGCAAGGATGGAGCACCCCACATTTGTGTCTGAATTGTCCTTCCCGCGATGAAGCTGCGGGAAGGATGAGCGCGGTCAGGCGGCTCTCGGGGGTCGGTTACGAGTGGCTCTCGTCGGAGCAGCAGGAGCCGGCGCTCTTCAACTTTACGACTTCAGGTTGCACGTAGGGACGGTTGCGATCGACGAAGTAACTGTCGCTGTATTTGTCGTGGTGGCGGACCCAGGCCATGGTGAAGGCCAGGCCGTCTTCGTCGCGGCCCTTGGGGACGAGATCGAGGAAGTTATAGGTGCCGACCAGGATATCCAGTCCACGCGCATAGCTGGAGTAGGTATGAAAGACTTCGCCCGCCGCATCTTTGGCAAAGACGCTGGCTCCCGGCGCTTCTTCGCTGGGGAACTCGGTCACGGCGTAGTTGTAGTTGACCTTGGGGCCCGCCTTTTGTTCAGGCGTGAAGGAAACGTGATAGTCGAAATTGAAATCGCTGCCAAAGGAAGAGACCCACTGAAACTTCCATCCCATGCGCTTCTTGAAGGCTTCGATCTCGGCGAGCGGGGCGCGCGAAATCACCACGAGCGTTGTATCGCGATTGGCGAGGTGGATGGTGGAAGCATCGAAATGATCCGCCAGGTATGAACAGCTTGGGCAGCCCTCTTTCCATCCGGGACCGAACATGAAGTGGTAGACAATGAGCTGGCTGCGGCCGTCGAAAAGATCGGCCAGCGTTACCTTGCCGCTGGTTGAATCAAATTCATACCGCTTCTCTACTTTTTCCCAGGGCAGAGCGCGGCGCTGGCGGCTCAAGTTGTCGCGCAGGCGGGTGAACTCTTTCTCTTTGGTCAGAAACTCGCGGCGCGCGGCAAGCCATTTGTCATGTGAAACGACGTTTGGGCGGGTTGCTTCAATTGTGTTGCTGGCCATGGCGATCCTCCTTGGATGGAATTGGGGATGGGATTGGGGATGGGTTTGGTGCTGGAATAGGGTCTTCGGCGTTCTTCGCGCTGAATTTCCTGATTGCGATTGCCGCGAGTCCGCCCGAAGAGGTGACGCTGCCGGCAATCAGCAATGCGGTCAACAAGCAAACAGGACACATGGGCTACTCCTCATTTGCGACCCGTTGATTGAGATGCGTACAGTTGTCAGCGGGCCTCGGCTTGCCTGCGAATGCGTTCGTGCAGAGGGGCCCAGCTTTTGTTGACTCCAGGCTTGATCCTGGGAAAGGATTCCGAGTTCCTCGCCTCCGAGGAGCGGAGTTCCATCAGCGCCAATCTCAGTTGCTGATTGGTGATGAGCAGTTCGCAGATCCACTCTCGTAATACGGTGAGTTCTTCGGCGGTCTGGTCGGTGGTAATCATCATGGCTCCTTATGATTCGGGCCTGGGGGATTCAATTTTGGCGAACCTTTGCGGACGATTGATTCCGCGCGCTCCTTTACTCGGTTCAACTGGTGCTGCCAGTAACGCTCGAAGGTTCCGACCCACTGGTGAAGAGGGCGTAACGCTTCAGCATTGGTCCGGTAGAGCTTTTGGCGGCCCTGGCAGCGGGTGCGAACCAGCCCCACGTTGCGGAGCACCCGGAGGTGCTTGGAGACGGAAGGCTGAGCTAAACCCAGGGCTATGACTATCTCCGCGACAGGCCGTTCGGCTTCGGCAAGATAGGCCAGGATTTCGCGGCGGCGGGGTTCAGCGACCGCGTTGAAAGCATCGGAGGTGGTGCTCGCTCTTGCCATGATAAAACATTACATTCCCATATGGGAATATGTCAAATGCATTTTTTGGTCTGATTGCCGCACAAGGGATGGACCGGGATCTCAAGGATTGAGGTCGTGTCATCCCACCCTTCGCAAAATGCGCGAAGGATGGGGCACCCGGATTGGTGGTTGGAATAAAGGCGAGGCGGAGGGCGAGGTTTGTGTGGTTGGATTGAGTGTTTGGCCGGCTTGCAGGTTTTGTCGTTATTCGCAGCGAAGGGCGGTGACGGGATCGACATTTGCGGCTCGGCGGGCGGGGAGCCAAGCTGCGAATATTGTCATCAAGGTGACGACCACGAGAGCGACGGAGAATGAGATTGGGTCGATCGCGTCCACGGCAAACAGTTGTTGCTTGATGACCGTTGTGGCCATGATGGCGAGGGGCAAACCCAGGGCGGTGCCCATGGCGAGCAGGACGAGGGACTCGCGCATGATCATCTGCAGCACATTCGCGCCTTGCGCTCCCAGGGCGAGGCGGATCCCGATCTCGTTAGTGCGACGAGCCACGTTGTAGCTCATGACGCCATAGAGGCCGATGGCTGCCAACAGCAGCGCGAGGAGCGAGAAGAGGCTGGTGAGCGTGGAGATGAGCTCATCGTGGGAGATGAGATTTGAAACCTGATCGCGAATGGTGGTGATCTGGAGCAGCGGAAGGTTGGGGTCGACCTCGGCAACCGCTGTGCGCAGATCCGCAATCGTCCTGGCAGGATCGCCGGTGGTGCGAATCAGAATTAAATGCGCGTAGCAATCGTTGTTTTCTTCGCGTTGTGCGGGTTGGGTGGCGATGCCGTTTGAAGATGCGGCGGCCGGGGCTGGAAGAAGTGTTTCGAGCTGGGCCAGGGGAATGTAGGTCATTCTCACCGGATCGGTATCGCGCGGATTGCCAGACTTGGTGTCGCGAGCGATTCCGACAATCTGCCATGGCCCTCGAGCGGAATCGATGCCGATGGCGAGCAGGCGCCCGATGGCGTTGCCTTTGGGAAAGTAGTGTTTGGCAAGTGTCTGGTTTACAACGGCAACTTTGAGAGTGTTTGCCGTATCGGCGGGAGTGATGGCGCGCCCCTCGATGATCGAAATTCCGGCGGTCTCAAAATATTGGCCGGAGACTCGATTGAGATTAGACACCATATTTTCTTTGGGGCCGGGCGTGTAACCGGCGAGGGAGATATTGGAGCTCCACGAGCCACCGCTGATGGGCGGCGTTGCGGAGAGGGCGGCGGAACGGACACCGGGGATTGCGGAGAGTCGTTGGAGAAGAGCCTGGTGTAGCGCCGATACCTGGTGCGGCTCGTAGCCGGCGAGTTGCGCGTCGAACTCGGCGAGGAGCAGATGAGTTCGCTCGAAGCCGTAGTCCTGATCCTGAAGATTGCGCAACGTCCGCAGAAAAAGGCCGGCCACCACCAGGAGTACGAGAGACAACATGACTTGAACTGTGACCAACGCCCTGGGCCAGAATCTCGACATCTTGCCGCCGCTGCTTTGTGCGGTGCGTGCGCTGGAACTGAGGGTGCCATGGGTTCCGATGCGCGCGGCGCTGATGGACGGTGCCAGGCCGAAGAGGACTCCGGTGACGAGCGACATGGCAAGCGTGAAAAGTAACACGCCCAGATTTGGCGCGGGGCTCATGGCGATGTAGGCGTTGCCCTGGCTGACAAAGGCAATGAGAGCGCGTGTTGCGGCGAATGCAACCGCGAGTCCCATGAGGCCGCCCACGATGGATAGGAGGAAGGTTTCGATGAGGCCCTGTCGCACGATGCGCATTCGACTCGACCCAAGAGCAAGACGGGTGAGTATTTCATGCCGGCGCGTTGCGGTGCGCGCCAGGAGGAAGTTGGCGAGGTTGGCGCAGGCGATGAGCAGCACCAAAGCGACAATGATCATGAGGATCTGGAGCGAATCACCATAGTGGCTGCGGATGAGGGAGACGCCGTGCGCTGCGGGGACAAGGCGAACCGTGACGCGATTGATCTCCTGCTGGCGTTCGGCTGAGATGGCCCCGCCCTCGCGCTCACGGATGCCGTTGCGAACCTGCTGATTGAGCCAGTTCTGGCTCTGGGCGAGTTCAGCCTTGTTGCTGACGGCTCCGGGACTCAGACGCGCAAATAAATGGAGGAAGTACATACCCGAATGCGGAGTGAGCATGGACGGCTGCTGGAGCAGAACGGTTTGCATGCTGATGGGCGTCCATAGATCCGTCGGCTCCAACTCCTGCTTGATGCCATGAAATCGCTGTGGCATGACGCCGATCACTTCGAACGGAGTGCCGTTGATGGAGATCGATTTTCCGACGATGCGCGGATCGGAAGAAAGAGACTGTTGCCAGAAGTGATAGCTGAGCACCGTAACCGCACCGCTTCCTGGGGTAGCGTCGTCGGACGGGAGGATGGTGCGGCCAAGCAGAGGCTGAGCGCCGAGGACGCTGAAGTAATTTCCCGAGACAAGATTGGCCGGTGCAATCATCGCGGGCGCGTTTGCGATTGGGGTGCCGATGGGTCGGATGCTCACCTTGTTGGAAAAGCTGCCGTATGCGGCGATTCCCTGAAATGGTCCTGGATCGGCTTGCAACTGGCGCGTGAAGTCCCAAGGGAAATAGCCGCCAAAATCGCCCAGGTCGATGCCGCCGGCGATGCCGCCTGATTCAGAATTGTTGAACGCAACCAATTGTTGCGGGTCGCGAACGGGGAGATTCCGGAGCAGGACCTGATTGATCAGGGTAAAGATGGCCGTGTTACCGCCGATGCCGAGGGCGAGAGAGAGTCAAAGCGACCGCGGTGAAGCTGCGACTCTTGGCGAGGGTGCGCACGCTGACACGAAGGTCCTGCAGGATTCCTTCGAAGGTGGATTCCCAGCGCGAAGACCAGACCTGGTGCTTGACGGAATTGGCGCTGCCGAGTTCAGCGCTCGCGGCGCGGCGGGCTTCCTCCTGGGTCATGCCGTTGCGCTGTTTGTGCACTGCGGAGGCGTCGAGGTAGGCTCGCAATTCTTCGTCGAGCTCGCGTTCGACACGCCGCGGATGAAACAGTGCGGCGATTCCTCGGGCGAAGTTTGTGAACCAATTCATCATGGTCTTCGGTCCTCGGTCCTTGCTTGCGCTTGATGCTGGGTGTCACGCTTCAGAATGCGCGCGATGGCGTCGATCTGGCGCTGCCACTGCTCGGTTTCATTGGAGAGCGCTTTGCGGCCTTTCGCGGTGAGAAGGTAATATTTGGCGCGGCGATTGTTTTCAGTAGCCCGCCACTCGGATTTCACATTGCCTGCGCGTTCCATGCGACTGAGCGCGGGGAGCAAGGACCCGGCGTTCACCTTGAAGACACCGCCGCTGATTTGCTCGATGCGCAGCCCGACGCCGTATCCGTGCATCGGCTCCAGGGCCAGCGTTTTCAGGATGAGCATTTCCAGGGTTCCCTGGACCAGGTCGCTCGATTGCGATGCGCGGGAGGCTGTTGGGTTTGAATTCAATGACACGAGCGATTCCTCTAGACAATCTAGAGAATAGAATCTCTCCTCTAGATCGTCAAGAGATAAATGCCGGCCCGGCAGACTTCGGCAGTTCCACCCCAGGTTCTTTTCAGTCTCCAGGTTCCTGACCGCGTGATTTCGTGCTTTGAGTTCATGCTTTCCCAGGTCCCAAAATCGGGATCTGGGGCACCCATAGTTGACGTTCCTCGTTTCAGAGGCTAAAGCCGGGGTAGAGGCGAAGGCGTATTCGGCACGGCTGAAGCCGTGCCCTTTCAAGGGCGGAGAGGCGGAGGCTTCGAGGCGGCAGGACTTTACTGCATGGTCAGGCCCTCGCCTGCCAAGGCGCTTTTCAACTCTTCGTCGAGCAATTTTTCGCGATCCGCAGGCGGCCAGGCTGCGTTTCACAGGACATGCCCTCCATAGATAGTGAGGGTTTTTTGATTGATGGCGACTGCGCTGAAGGAGGTTGTGGCCCACGCACGATACTCCAATTCAAAGAGCCCATCACCTTCAGTTCCCGGCAAGGGGGCACGAGTCTGGGCAACCAACGTTCCGGTATGCACGATGGCGCGCGTCATGGCATCGCCCTTGAGGCGATCGGAGTTGAAGGTGCAGTTGTAGATCACGCCGTCGGGGGAATCCTGGTCGTTCTTCGGGCCTTCGTTCTTGGGCACTTCGTTTGAAGTTCCGAAGCCGATGATCACGCCATTCTTCTCATTCGGCTTGCCGAATACGGCGGCGGCTCTTTCGATCTGATCGCCCGCGGGATTGCCGGCGCCAAAGAGCTTGGCGCCCATGTGCGCGGCGGCGACGGGATCTCCGGAGACCGATGGGTCAGCGAAGTCACCCTTGGTCGCGGCGACGGCTTTCGTATAGTCGATATTTTCGAGAGCCACATCGGAGACGGACTGCAGGACCAGGCGCGCGCTGTACGCGTTGAGATTGCCGAAGCCGCTGAAGCCGGCGATCTTGCCGGCGCTGTCGCGGCGTACGCCGGCCTTTGCCACTCCGTCGATGCGGCCGACGAGGGTTGCATTCACCTTGTTGCGACTGCAGCCGAGACACATTGGATCCTCTTTGAACTGCGCGGCGAGCAGGGAATCGAACTGCTTGAAGTCCTTGCTCTTGTCGAGCGTGACGGGGGTGCGGGTCGCGGAGTCGAGGATTCCGGCAAAGTTTCGCGCAGGGGCGAGTTCGACGACTGCGACTGGACCAGCCTTGCCTTTTGTGCCCTCAGGATAGGAGAGCCAGATGCCGTCGACGTGCTGGCCGCAATTGGCGCCCTCAATCGCGAAGCGGTCGAAGCCGGCTGCAACTGTGCCCTTGACGCGGACTATTTTTCCATTGAAAGACGCGGGGTTTTGCAGGATCTCGCAAACGGTGGCATCCACTGCCTGCGCGTGGAGGGAGCAGGAGAATGCGCTGAGAAGGAGCAGGGCGAACAGGTGTTTCATGGCTTTCTCTTTCATAAAAAGACACGCCTGCAGCGTTCGTTTTCATTCGGAGTGCTGTGGGCGGCTGGAAATGATAACTGGAAAGGCTATCATGCGGAGAGCTTTTGTAAGTGTGAGCTGTGGACGAGCTATACAGAGTCAGAGCTTCGCTAAAAGGTTTGTGAGAAAAGTTTCAGAATTGGATCCGAGGAAGCTGACAGGGGCTATAAAGCCCGCAATCGTTTTCGGGCCTTTGCGGCACGACTAGAGTCGAGCCCTTTCAAAGGAATCGAGTTTTCCCGCGGGGCACCCAGGTTTGTGAGCTCGATTACATAGGTGTCTTCCCAAGTCCCAAAATCGATACCCTGGGCACCCATTTGTACTGAACAAGAGGGCTGATGGGGTTCATGCTCTCCCACCCAAGCAGAGCTTGGATGGGGCACCCGGGTTTGTGAGCTCGATTGCATGGGTGTCTTCCCCGGCTTTTTCTTGGGAGAAAAGCTGCGTGCGTAGTTTCGGACTACACCAATTCCGAAAGTGCGGCAGTCGTGGACTACTTCTGGCCGGGGGCTTTCTGGGCAGAGATCCAGGAATCGATGCGTTCGCTCAGCAGATCGAGAGGCAGTGCGCCTGAGTCGAGGACCTGATCATGGAAGGCGCGGATGTCGAACTTATCGCCCAGTTCCGCTTTCGCTTTGTCGCGCAGTTGCAGGATTCTTAATTGGCCGATTTTGTAGGCGAGAGCCTGACCGGGATTGGCGATGTAGCGATCGACCTCGGCCTGAATGCTGGTGTCGTCGATGGCCGAGTGATCGTGAAAATACTGGACCATCTGGTCGCGGGTCCAGTGGTCGGAGTGAACGCCGGTGTCGACGACGAGGCGAATGGCGCGCCAGATATCGCCTTGCAGACGGCCATAGTCGGAGTAGGGGTCCTGGTAGAAGCCCACGTCTTTGCCGAGACGTTCGGCGTAGAGTCCCCATCCTTCTCCATAGGCCGTGTAGCCGCCGTATTTGCGGAACTCGGGGATTCCGGTGAGCTCGCGCGCGATGGAATTCTGGAGGTGATGGCCGGGGATGCCTTCGTGGTAGGCCATATCTTCAACGATGTAGAGATTGCGATCGGTAGCGTTGTAGGTATTGATGCGCAGACGGCCGGGACGGCTGCCGTCGGGCGCACCGGGCTCGTAGTAGGCCGGGGGTGCGTCCTTCGCAAGGTAGTCGGGCACCGCGGCCACTTCAAAAGGCGTTTTGGGCAGATGGCCGAACAGTTGTGGAAGCTTGTCCTGCATGGGTTTCAGATCGTCGCGAAATGCATTGAGCAACGCTTCGGCCGAGGCCGGATGCAGCTTGGGATTGGGCTTGAGGCTGGCTTGGAAACTCGCGAGATCCTTGAAGCCGAGCTTCTGCGCAATGGTGAGCATCTCGGCCTCATCCTTCTTCACTTCGTCAAGGCCGATCTGGTGAATCTGCGCGGCGGTCAGGTCGGTGGTGGTGTCCTGGTGAATAAGAAATTGATAATGCTTTGCGCCATCAGGGAGCGCGGAGATGCCGGGCTCAGAACGGCCGGCGGGAATGTAGCTCACTTGAAGAAAATGCGCGAAGCGCATGTAAGCAGGCAGTACCTGTTTTGTAATCGCGGCCAGCGTCTCATCTTTGATGCGTGCCTGGTCGTCGGCTGAGACGGTGGAAGGGAACTGCTTGAGCGGCGCGGCCAGCGGCGAGTCTTCTGGCTTCTGATTGGCCAGTTGCTGGACTTCGACCAGGGTCTTTTCAAGCAGGTACTTGGGCGGCACGCGTTGATCTTCAATGCCGATGGACATGTTGGTCATCACCTGGTCGAAGGCTTTGGGGATCGAATGCAAGCGCGCGGTCCAGTCGTCATAGTCCTTTACCGTGGTGAAGCTGAGCTCGTCGACGAGCTGCGGATATTCGGAATAGATGCCGCCCAACTGATTGACGGGCATTTCCCATTCCTTGAACTCCGCGGCTTCCTGGTCGTCGCCGAACTGGCGCATCAGGAGTTCGCGACTGATCTTCTCCTGATCGGTCAAGCCGGTGGGGTCGATTGCAGCGAGACGCATCAGATAACTCTGCTCGGTGGCGAGCCAGTCATTCTCCGCCTTGACGGAGTAGTCGGAGATACGGTCGTTAAAGCGCTTATCGCCGATGGTGGAGGCGAACTCGGGGGAATGCTCGAGGTTGGCGTCCCAGTACTCATGAAAGAGGCCGGTGAGCGCGGCGCGCCGGTCTTCGAGGGAGGCTGGGGATGCAGGGGCCGTAGACAGATGCAGCTTTTGCGCGCGAAGCGAGGGTGCGGGGGCAAAGAGAAGGAAAGCGGAGACGACCACGGTGAAGGGGCGCAAATTTCTCAACGAAAGGGAACCTCGGGTGAAAATGGCTTTCTCGATGAGTGTATTAGAAGCAGGGGACCGGGGGCAGGGGTGAGGGATCAGTTATCAGGGGGTCAAGGTTCGTTGGCGAGGATGCGGTAGAGGGTGGAGCGGCTAATGCCGAGCTGGCGCGCGGCGCGGAGTTTGTTGCCGCGGTTCAGATCGAGGACGTATTGCACGTGGTGCCGGACAACTGAATCAAGGTCCAGGTTTTCGTTGCGGACGGTCGGTTGCGGGTCGGGGCGCGATTCGGCTTGCGATGGGACAGGAAGATTCTCGATGCGGATTACGCCATATTCGGCATCGAGCAGCGCGGCCTCGAGTGTGCTGGCCAGTTCGCGCACATTGCCGGGCCAGGTGTGCCGCAGGAGTCGGGTGAGCACACCGGGGCCCAGCGACACTGCACGTTGCTTATAACGCGTACAGATGCGGTCGAGCAGCGCCTGTGCGAGGGGAGCGATATCTTCTTTGCGGTGCCGCAGCGGGGGAACGGCGAAGCGAACCGCGGCGAGACGGAAGGCCAGATCGGGCATCAGCAGGCCCTGTGCTGCCATTTGGCGCAGGGAGGATTGCGAAGAGGCGATGAGTGCGGCGCGGCCAGGGGGGCGTTCCTGAAGTGTTTTCACCACCGCCAGGAGCAATGACTGTCCGGGAGGCCCGAGCAGGTCCACGCGATCCAGATAAATGAATCCCTCGAGCGTGGCCGGATCTGACTCGATCACCAGCCATTGGCGCGCATCGTAGCTTTGAAAAACCGACCGCGCCAGCGGAGAGCGGGCATGCAGATATCTGGCCAAAGTCTGCTTGCCTGATCCCTGCTCGCCTTCGACCGCGGCCACCTGCAAATGCGGCGCAACCATTTCGGCCTGGAGAAGAAGCTTGCGCCATGCGACGTTTATACCCACGACCGGTGTCAGCGACGACCCCGGTTCCAGGAGCCTGAAACCTGAAGCGGCAGGCTGGGGCTGAAATTGAGCGGAAGTACCCATGGAAAGCAACGTGGCTCGCCTCCGCGGTCCGGTACTTTCCACACGGGCCGTCAGCGATTTCATCGACCACGTACGCAAAAACATGAGCCGAAGAGCCGTGCGTCTCTTCGGCCCCGGCATGTTCAAAGTCTGGTGTCTTGTTTACACGACGCCCGCGTTCTTGCGAAAGCGTTTCGACGGCTCGTCGGAGAAGATCTGGCCGTCACGAATATGTACAACGCGGTGCGCGTATTCGGCGATATCCGGCTCGTGGGTGACGAGCACGATGGTGTTGCCCTTGTCGTGAAGCGTATCAAACAGCGCCATGATTTCGAGGCCGGTCTTCGAGTCCAGGTTGCCCGTCGGCTCGTCGGCGAGAATGATCGACGGGCTGTTTACGAGAGCGCGCGCGATCGCAACGCGCTGCCGCTGGCCGCCGGAGAGCTCGTTGGGCTTGTGGTACATGCGATTTTCGAGGCCTACGTTGGTCAGCGATTCCTTGGCCCTCTCAATGCGCGCGGCTGCGGGCGTTCCATTGTAGATGAGGGGCAGTTCAACGTTGTGCAGCGAACTGGCCCGCGCGAGCAGATTGAAGGTTTGGAAGACGAAGCCGATTTCCTTATTGCGAATGCGCGCGAGTTCGTCGTCATCGAGATCGCTGACCAGTTGGCCATTGAGCCAGTAGCGTCCTTTTGACGGGGTGTCGAGGCAGCCGATGAGGTTCATCAGGGTTGACTTGCCCGAGCCGGATGGACCCATGATGGCCACATACTCGTTGTGTTTGATGCGCAGGGAGACGCCGCGCAGCGCCTGCACCTGCTGCTCCGAGCCCATGTCATATGTGCGCCACAGGTCCTCGACGACGATCACATCACTGCTAGGAGGCGCCGACTCTTGCTGCGTTTCCAGTTCGGTCATCATGCTGTTCAGAGCCATCCGAATCTCTTCCTTTGCCTGGTGATGAAAGTCCGGTTGCCCGGTACGAGGCAAGCTCAACGCGCGGCTGGCCCCCTGCTTCCGCCTGAACTGCGGCGGCTTAGGAGCTTGCTGGAGCCGGCACGGTCTGAAGCTGTGTTTCCCTCTTCAGCAAGGCGCCGTCCTTGAGAACCCGCAAGGTTTTGTAAGGCCCGATCACGATTTCTTGACCCTCAATGAGTCCGGAGAGAACCTCGATGTCCGTTGCTCCGGTGATGCCCGTGGTGACCTTGATGAACCTTGCCCGCTGTCTTCCGTGCGGATCCTTCTCCATGACAAAGACGCCCTGGATCGGCGCGACTTTGGGGCCGTTCGAAGTCAAGGAGGCTGCCTCGACGTTGCCCTTGCTTCCGGGCGGCGGTGGCGTGTACATAGTCAGTGCCTGAATGGGCAGCGCCAGCACGTTTGCCTTGTGGGCAGTGGTGATCTTGGCAGTGGTGGAGAGGCCAGGGCGGAGCTCATCGTTGGGACTGTCGAGTGTGACCACGACTTTGAAATCCTTGGCTTCTTCAGTACCCGTAGTCGATTGCGAGGTAGCGACACCTGTGGAGCGCAGCAGCGCCTGATCGCCGACCAGGGTTACGTGTCCCTTGAAGACCTTGTTGGGAATGGCGTCGACGGTAACATCGGCGGGTTGCCCGATCAGAACATTGACTATGTCGGTTTCGTCCACCTTGACCTCAGCGGTGATCACGCTCATGTCGGCGAGCGTCATAAACGTGGAGCCTTCAGTGTTCTGGATACCTTCGACCACAGTCTCGCCTTCGCGGACCGGCTCGTTGGTCACGATGCCGTCGAAGGGCGCGATGGCCTTGGTCAAGTCGAGTGCATTCTGATTGACGCGCAGGTTAGCTTGCGCGGTGTGCATATGCCCGCGAGCCGAGTCGGTGTTGGCCTTGGCCTGGTTCACCTGCGCCACAGCCTGTGACACGGAGGCGACGTCGGTATCGTATGCCGCTTTCTTGGCATCGTAATCCTGCTTGGCCATGATTCCGGCCTTGTAGAGGCCCTGAGCACGATCCCAATCCAGCTTTTTCTGTTCCAAGTCAGCCTGGGCATGCTCGACATTTGCTTCGGCAGTCTTTTCCGCTGCGATGTAGGAGGAGATATCGGTTCTGGCCGCATCAATCGTTGCTTGCTGGCCCAAAACCAATGCTTCCTGCTGCACATTCTCGACCGTAGCGACGAGTTGACCTTTCTTCACATGGTCTCCCTCCTTTACATAAAGGTGGGTGACCCGGCCCATGGCCGTGGCGCCGAGGTTCGCGAAGGTTTTTGGCTTAATCTGGCCCGTGCCGCTGACAACCGTGGCCAAATCCTGCCGGTTGAGTTTGGCGGTCAATACCTTGGTGTAACCGGACTGCTGCTTATAGACCATGAACGAGACGAGCCCGGCAACTACTAAGACGGCGAGAACAATCAGGATTATCTTCTTCATGTACTGGTTGCTCCAGTTTTTTCCCCAATTTCAGTTTACGCAATTATCGCGCATTGGGTTCCCGATGATTGCGAATTTGCCTCAGAGCGCTCTGCGGGACGAATTCCCGCGTGGCCTTTGACGGTCATCCGACAATCGAAAGCTCTCCCCTTGAGACACAGCCGATGCGGTTGAAAGACCGAGAGCCCGTTCCGCAGGATAATGGCGCTTATTCCTGATTCCTCAGACGTTTGAAAGGTGAGTTGGGACTCAAAGGCGGCTCGCGGAGCCGGCCAAAGCGGCGCGGCAGGGTGGAAGGCTCAGCGGCATGCCCGGTTACCTTTCGGGTGTCCCCACGTCCAACGGGCGGGGAAGCGCGGATCAAAGCCTTGCTCCGCCCGGGCCGGACTCGTAAAATAAGGCATCGCAGGAGTACTCCACGGCAATGATGCTTAATGGTCGCACCGTTCTACACGTCGCGCTGATTTGCGGCCTGGCTTTTATTCCCTTCGCGCAGGTTTCGGCCCAACAAGCCGGTCAGTCTGATCAACCTGGTCAATCCGCACAGGTCCCCACGGGCGCCGGCACGGATCAGGAAGCCGACCCGCTGAAGCGACCACGCAGCGACAAAGAGAGATTTGAGTCTCAAAAGGCCGTTCGCCAGGAGTTGAAAGGCGCTTACAAGACCTGGCTGGATCAGGATGTTGCCTACATCATCTCGGATGAAGAGCGGAAGGCTTTCAAGAACCTCGGCAACGATGAAGAGCGCGAAGCCTTCATCGAGAATTTCTGGCTTCGCCGCAATCCCAATCCCGACTCGCCGGACAACGAATTCCGCGAGGAACATTATCGCCGCATCGCCTATGCCAATGAGCACTATGCAGCCGGCAAGCCGGGATGGAAGACTGATCGCGGTCACGTTTATATTGCTTTTGGTCCGCCCGACTCGACCGAGAGCCACCCATCGGGCGGAAGCTATCAGCGGCCCATGGACGAAGGCGGCGGTGAGACATCCACCTTCCCATTCGAGACCTGGCACTACCGGTATCTCGAAGGCATTGGCGAAAACGTCGATCTTGAATTTGTCGATACCTGCATGTGCGGCGACTACCACTTCACCATTGACCGCGGTGAGAAGGACGCTTTACAGCATGTTCCCGGCATGGGCCTGACACAGTGGGAGCAAATGGGACAGGCGAAAAAGGCGGATCGATTCAAGGGCGGGTTTGAGAATCTGGGCACGGGTCCGCTGTCCTCTGGAGAGCAGGGGAAGGAATTTGACCGGATCGAACTGGCCGCCAAGGTTTTCGCGCCGCCTCCCGTCAAGTTCAAGGATCTCGAAAACTTCATCTCCGAGCACAAGCTGATCACCGGGCCAATTTTCCCGTTTGACGTCCGTACCGACTTCGTCAAGGTAACCGACAACACCGTGCTGGTCCCGATTACGCTGCAGATCAAGAATCGCGACGTCACCTTTGTGACCAAGGATGGCGTCGCCACGGGCGTGGTTAACATCCTGGGAAAGGTGACCACCATCACTCACAAGACGGTGCAGACCTTCGAGGACACGGTCCAAGTTGAGGAGCCTGCCGAGTTGCTTCAAAAGGCTTTAGACGGACAAAAGGTCTATTGGAAGGCGTTGCCGCTGGTTCCCGGGCTGTACCGTCTCGATATCGCGATCAAGGATGTAAACAACCCGGACCACATTGGCGTCTACGGTAAGGCGATTGAAGTGCCCGAGTTCCACGATGAGAAGCTCGCGACATCCAGCCTGATCCTGGCCGACAAGATGAATCCCGTGGATTCCCACTCGATTGGCAGCGGCAGCTTTGTTATCGGCAATACATTTATCCGGCCGCGAGTCAGCGCCAATCCAGGCGTACCTGTTAGTTTTGCTCGCGACCAACAGCTCAACTTCTGGATGCAGGTCTACAACCTGGGCATCAACGAAACGACCAAGAGCAACGATGCCCAGGTGACTTACCAGATTATTGATACTACGAACAATAACGTGATCTTTGAAAAGCAATTGGATCCAAAGGAGTTAGGTGTGCACAGCGATCAGATGACGGTGCAGAAATCTCTCCCGATCGCCGGACTCCAGCCAGGCAAGTACAAAGTGCTGATCAAAGTAAACGACGAAATCTCGAAACAAGTGATTGCGCAATCGGCCCCTTTTGTCGTGCAATAGAATGAATAACGCGCACAGAGGCATTCCGGCCCCAGATCGGCAAGCCAGCGCGACATGGTTCAGGAAGGGATTTGCCAGCGACGCCACAAGGTCACCAATTCGAGTGATAATGCGCCGGTCCCATCTCGCCTTCGTCATCGCGCTGATTACCCTGGGGGGATCTTCGCTCTACGGAGCGGCCCCTGGATCGGTAACAGGGGTGGTGCGGGACTCGGCCGGGCGCCGCAAATCGGTGCCGTGGTTCAGTTACTGCGCCCCGACCTGAGCGTTCTCAGCATCGTCTACACCGACAGCCAGGGGCGATTCTCCATTCCGCAAATCGTACCCGGACGCTATGCAGTGAAGGCGATGAGCATGTCGTTCCTGCCGTCGCTGCGGGAAAATGTGCGAGTTCGCAACAGCACGATCGTGAATCTTACATTAAATACGCTGTACGAGGTGATGCAATTGCTGCCGGCGGAGCCGCGCGCCTCCAATGCGCAGAAGGACGATTGGGCCTGGACATTGCGCTCTGCTGCCAATCGGCCTTTGCTGCGCTGGCTTGAAGATGGGCCGCTGGTCCTGGTCTCCGACGGCTCGGGCGGAAGGCCAAAGCTGAAAGCCCGCCTCATGGCCACTGGAGAAGCGGGAACGTTTGGCGAGAGTGGGGAACGCATCACTGTTTCGGTTGAAAACACTCCCTCCAACAGCCGTGAGTTACTTGCCCGGGTGGATTTCGCGCCAGATTCCGACGGGCGGATGGAGTCGATGCTTGGATTCCGCCAGGATCTGGGCTTTGCCGGCTCGGTACAGTCCGTAGCCGCGGTATCCATGCATCCCGAAATTGAAGAGGGCCCGGGCGTCGGGGGTCTCGAAGAGGCTGCGGTCCGCTCCTGGGAATCGATGAACCTGGGGGACGAATTCGAGGCTGAAGCCGGCTCCGAACAAGTGGTGGCGCGCTTCGCAGAGGATTCTCCCAATACCGTCGTCGCGTCTCTGCCCTTCGCTTCCGCAGGCTGGCGCAGTGGAGACTCCACAGTTCGTTACCAGATGAGTACCAGCCTGCCCGCAACGTCGAATGCGAATGAGTCCGAAGCTGCGTTTTATCTGCCCGCACTTTCGATGCGCAACGGCAAACTTTCCTTGGCAGGAGGGATGCACCAGGAGATCGGATGGGAGAGGTCGACCGAGGCATCGGGCACGGCTGTCGTAATCTATTCCGACCATAGGCAGAACCCGGTCATCGAGGCGGCAGGCCACTTTGCCGCGGGCCGCGCGCCCACGATGAATGGCAATATGCTCTTCGACCGCAGCAGCGGCCTACTGCGCATGTCCGGCCCCAATTTTGCGTCGGCCGGTGTGGTGGCTACCGTGGAGCATCGTATTCCCGGCGGAGGCCGAATCCATCTCAGCTATGCAAATGGAGAAGCCCTGGTGATGTCCGCGGTGACTCACCCGGTGGCACTCGCCCAGGTGTTGAGCTCGGCCCACCCTCGCCGCGTTCAAAGCTACACAATCGCACTGTCGGGCACCCTTGATGGAACCGGCACGCGCTGGCGTGCCAGTTATCGCTGGCAGCCCAGCGACTCCGTCACCCAAACGGCGCCCTTCGCAGCGAATGGAGTTGAACCCTACCTCAACTTGCATCTGCGCCAGGCCATCTGCAAACGCCGCGATGGCTCGGGAGGCATCGAAGCGATCCTCGATGTGAGAAATCTGCTCGCGGAAGGCTATCGTCCCTATTTGTTGAGCGACGGCGCTTTGCTTATCTTCTCGCAGGAGCAGCGTGGCATCCGCGGCGGAGTCGCTTTTACTTTCTAAACCCGCCCAGTCGCTGTATCGCGCGTCTTTGGAATCCACTCCCGCATGTGCTATATTTTTCAAGGACAGTGAGGATTTCTTCCTGTCTGACGCCCTGCAGATCCACTTACAACGCAGGGTTCCTGTGGACCATCTGGACGCGTAGCTCAACTGGCAGAGCATTCGGCTCTTAACCGACAGGTTGTAGGTTCGATTCCTACCGCGTCCACCATCGAAATCAACAACTTAGAGCAATCGCAAGCGAGCCGGAAGTGAAAAAAAAAGGGGCGACTGTACCCATTTTTGTACCTACCCCACTTCAAAATGCTTCGCATTCAGTAGCAGCGATTCTCAAAGTTGCGTAGTGTTTCGGGCGCAAGATCCTCTCATCAACCGACCAGTTTCACGGCCCAAAATTTGCGCGAGTCTCCCTCCTGCTTCATTGTCCATTTCGCATTCGGTGCTTCACGCACTGGAGCCGAAACACCGATGAGAGGAGCAGCGATGGGTGTTTTTCAGAGAGGGAGAGTCTGGTGGTACAAGTTCTACTTTGCAGGCCGGGAAATCTCGGAGTCCTCGAAATCGAGATCAAAGACCGTGGCGAAGGAGGCCGAAAAGCAGCGGCGCCGCGAGTTGGAAGAAGGGTTTCACAACCTCGGCAGGCCCGAGAACAACGCATCCGGCCACTCAAGGAGATCATCGACGAATATCTGGTTGGCTATCGGCTCCGCAATCGTGCTCCGCGCTTTGCCAAGTACGCACTTGGGCACGTCTCCGCCTCCTCGGGAGCAAACTGACCGTGGATGTGGATGCTGCCGCAGTTCTGAAATACCAGGAAGACCGACTGCGCGAGAAGGCGCGCGCCCAAATCCATCAATGAAGAAGTGCGGTTTCTGCTGAAGATGCTCGGCGATCCGGGTGAGATCGTCCGCGCTCAGTTGCGCAAGGAAAAGCAACTGAAACTGAAGGTGCGGACGAGAATCGGAAAGGCATTCGACACCTCCGAGACGAACAAGCTCAGCACCGAAGTCGCAAAATCGAGAAGTCCGCACATCTACATGGCATTCACGCTCGCCCGCAATGCCGGCCTCAGAGACACCGAAATCAAAACGCTCACCTGGGGGCAGATCAACTTAACTGCCCGTTTTCTCACGGTCGGGAGAGCAAAGACCGAGGCAGGGGAAGGGCGCACGATTCCGTTCAACGACGAGTTGTACGAAGCCTTCGTCCAGCACCAGGCCGAGTACGAAAAGAAATTCGGCCAATCCAGCCGGAGTGGTACGTGTTCCCATTTGGTCGGCCGCGTCCGTCCGATCCGACCCGGCATGTCACGACACTCAAGACAGCCTGGAACACTGCTCGCAGAAACGCGAAAGTCACCGGCCGGTGGCACGATAACCGACACACGCTGATCACGGAACTTGCCGAGAGCGGAGCAGGCGACGAGACCATCATGGAGATCGCGGGTCACGTGTCCCGGAGCATGCTGCGCCACTACAGCCATATTCGGATGTCCGCAAAAAGGGCAGCGCTCGATGCCGCGCTTGCCGGCCGGAAGAACAAGTGAATAGGAGACGGCGAGAGACTTCGCCGTATCGGATTTGACCGAGTTTTGATGTCCAACTACAGTTCCGCACAGAATCGATCGCGGACCTGTCCCCGAAAGGAGTTCCCAATGGATTCGTTACTGATGGAAGAAGCGGTTTCCGAGAAGCTTCAAGTGAGCCTGGCTTGCCTCAGGAGATGGCGATTGCAGGGTGAAGGCCCGCAATACGTGAAGATGGGCCCAATGGTCCGCTATCGGCCCAAAGACATCGAAGATTGGCTAGCGAAGCTGCCGACTGGTGGAAACGGGCAAAGATTGTCGGTCCGGAGCGTGCGTCGGCCGAAGTTGGCCATCACGGCCTAGCAATGGCACAACAGTGGCGTCCAAAGCGGGATCAAGATCACACTTCTTGACCTGCATCATGCTGGAGGCAGCGATGTTCGGCTCAACGGAAGAGCTTTCCAGAAAGCTTGCTTTGACGGGTTACTTCATCGATCCGGTGATGACTCAAGTGGTCTTTCTCGCTGCCAAACTGCAGAAGCCACTTCTACTCGAAGGACCCGCCGGGTCGGGCAAAACTCAGCTTGCCATTGCCGTTGCCGCGCTGCCGGCACACACGTCGAGCGGCTGCAGTGTTACCGCGGCGTGACCGAGGACAAAGCCATCGGCCGGTTCGATGAGGGCCTGCAGCGGCTCTACATGGAGTTCTCAAAGGGCCAGCACGAAGACTGGCAGACCGTTCAGGCGAACCTCAAGGGGCGGGACTTCTTTCGTCCTGGTCCACTGATGCGCGCACTCGAATGCGATCGGCCGTGTGTGCTGCTTATTGACGAGTTGGATAAGGTAGACGATGGGTTCGAAGCAATGCTGTTAGAAATACTTTCCGCCTGGCAGCTCTCGATTCCTGAGTTCGGTACGGTTGCAGCAAAGAGCATTCCTTTCGTCGTGCTCACCAGCAACGAGGAACGCAGGCTGGGTGACCCGATCCGAAGGCGTAGCCTCTACGTGCGCGTCGAGCATCCGACGCCGGAGCGCGAAGCCGAGATCATTGCCAGCCGCACCCCGAAGGCCGATGAGAGCTTCCATCGCGAGATGGCCGGAATAGCGCTCTCCTTCCGTAACTACTCACTGGAAAAGCCGCCATCGGTCTCGGAGATGATCGACTTCGCCAATGCATTGCAACTCCTCGGGACCGACCACGTAACAGCGGAGCACCGCGACGTACTGCTTCCGTTCTTGGCGAAGACCGAGAAGGACCGTCGCCACCTCCTATTGCGGGAGGGGTTCAAGAGCTTGCTCGACGACGGAGCCAGGTTCGCGCAGAGTCTCGCGCTCCGAGGAGGATCAGCATCATGATTCGGTGCGTACTCATGCTGCTGGTATTTTCCAATCTTGCCGTTGGGCAAGACGGTTCCTATACCGGCAGCGCGGATCGTAAGGCAGTATGCGACGCACTATCGTGTGCCGCCTGAGTTGATCGCCGCATTCATCGACGTCGAATCGCGTTGGAACCCGCGAGCGGTCTCCGCCAAGGGAGCGATGGGACTAATGCAGCTCATGCCTGCGACGGCGAAGCGATTTGGCGCCTTTCGAGCCCTTTGATGTGGAACAAAACATTGCCGCAGGCACCCGCTACGTCACGGCATTGATGTGGGAATTCCACGGAGATCTGCGTCTGGTCGCCGCTGCCTATTACGCCGGCGACCGCAACATTGCACGGGAACAACTGGATTATCGTAATCCGGAAGTTGTCGCCTACGTGCAAGCGGTGCGAAGGCAGTACATGCTTCGCAGGTATCCGGCCGCTCGGCCGTCGAGGAGGTCAACCCCATGAAACTTCGCTGGCTCATCCCTGTCGCAGTCCTGCTTCCGCTTCGTCTCAGCGCGAGCGACACACCAGTTGGAGCACGTGTCGCCACTGTCACGATCAATCCGAGAGAAGTCACGGTCCTTCATCTCAGGCCAGAGTTTGAATCGACCATCCGCATGCCGGAGGAGATCACATCCGTCATCCTCGGCAGCCCGGGTGAGTTCAAGGCAGAACATAACGAAGGCGAGCCGGAGTATGTCTACGTCAAACCGATCGTTAAAGAGGCTGCGCAGTCGAACCTCCTCATCGCAACAAAATCAGGCCAGCATGTCACGCTGGAACTGGTCAGCGATGGCGCGAGTGTCACGAATCCAACGCAGCCGGTTGATTTTCTGATCGAATACAGAACGACGCGGAGCTTCCTCATTTCCGCCGATCCTGAATCCCTGGCGACGCGAAGCGCGCCCACTAAGGAACCCGCGCAGGGCGTAAGTGGCGTGACCGCCGGTTTGCGTTCGGCGCCGCTGTCGAGCCTCGACGAGGTGTTCAAGCTGCAGGAGAGCGTGAACGCTCCGAAGTGGACGAAATGGGAGGACAAGCAAATCGAGACATCGATTGGCGATATGCGGCAGTTGAGCAATCAGACCATGATCTCGTACTCCATCCTGAACAGCTCAAATGAGCCTATCGAGATTGTCCCTCCGCAAATCCAGATCACAGGTCGCAAGGCCACCAAGAAGAAAAAGAAGGAGGGGAAAGGCATTATCTCGGACCAACTGGAAATCCGGGACTACAGGTTGAGTACAACGCGCCTTGAGCCGGGAGAACGCGCCGATGGCGTGGTCGTCTTCGATCGGCCGAACTTCAAGGAATCGACCGAAAAGCTATTTCTGCAGATTGCCCAAGCGGATCAGGTGGATCATCCGATCTTGATCCATCTTCCGTTCACTCCACCCATATCCGGCGATGGCAAGTAGAAGGGAGCCCCAAGGTTATGAACGCCAATGAGAACAACAGGAATGGACACGGGAGCATGAACACTACTCCTGTCGCAGAATCGTCAGAGCCGGCGGTTTCGCAAGGACGGATTCGCGCGCCCGAGCCTATCGATGGCGCGGAGAAAGCGGAACCCGTCACCCGGTTTGCAACGCGAACTGCGGTCAAGGGAGCTGAAGGAATCAGCAAGGGTAAACTGATGCTCCTCGGAGGCGGACTTGCTGTTGCGGTGCTCTTCTTTGTTTTCGCGGCGATCGTTGGCAAGTCTCCGAAAAAACTAGCGACAGTTAAGCAGCCCTCGCAGCAGGCCAAACAGGAGCAGTCGCCGAAGCCCAAAGGGAGTGTGACACCCCTCATGGATACCGAGCGCACGCCGGCGCCGGATAACAGCAGTGGGCAGCTCGGTCCAGGGGATATTCGTCGGACACGAACATTGGACAATAGCTCAGGTTTGAAGCCGTTTGCCGGCAAGCCTGCTGTTGCCAGTTCCCTGGGAAATGTGCCCTCTTTCGCAGACACGCAACAGAAGTGGGAAGATCCGGCGCCCTATGGCGGGACTCCCAGTCCACAGACGCCGCAAACGCAGCAGAACAGCCTGAAGGAGCCGTCTCTGGTCTTTGTGCGAAGTGTGGCGCAAAGCCCGGCGTTGGCTGCACAGAAGCTCAATACCGGCGAGGATGGTACTCCTCGCTTGGAACTGACACCGGGTACGCGCATTCAGGCGAAGCTTGAGACGCAGATATCGAGCGCTGTGCTGGCCCCTGTCGTAGCCGTAGTCGAATACACCTACGCGATCGGCGACAGAATTATCGTCCCTGCGGGCGCACGCGTGTACGGTCAACTCCAGCAGGCCGATCGAAACGGATTGGTGAGCGTAAAGTTCGACGAGATCGAACTTCTCGATGGAGCCCGGGAGAAGATCGACGCTGTCGGCACTGGGCTGGACCTCGGACCCATCAAAGGAAGCGTGTACGGGAAGAACACGGGCAAGAACTTTCTGGTGCGGGCGGCATCGGGTCTCGGCTCGGTGCTTGCAGAAGTTGCCGGGAACAACACCAGCGCTGCGTTTTCTGAGGACGACATGCTTCGTGAGCGGCTTGCGGAGAATATCGGCACCGCAGGCGACTCCGAGGTGATGAGCCTCAATGCCAATAGCCGCGTGGTCGTTTCCGTTCCTGCCGATACAAAGATCTACGTCGTGTTTACCAAACACGAACAAACACCTTCAGAGCTTCACAAGGTCAGCCCAACGGTTCAGTAGATTGCCACTCGCCGCACGACTCTCTTCTTCGCCCCGGCCCAGTGCCGGGGCGTTCTTGTGTTTGGCCATCATATTCAACTGGCGAGTTGCCTCGCGGCTCATCTGTTCTTGCGTCGCGTCTCTAAGAAATGTGCCTGTAATGCGCCCTTCCCCTGGATGACGCACTTCACGTTCGGGTCAAGGTTGGCCCGCATGACCCAGTACGCAGTTGGGCAATCTTTGCTCCCGATGACCCAATGTGAAGTTGCGCAAAGATCGGTCCCGTTGACCCACTTCGCGATTGGGCAAGAAACATCCCCGATTACCCAGTGTGCAAATTGAGGAATCTTTGTTCCCGATGACCCAATGTGAAGTTGGGCAAAGATTGGTCCCGTTGACCCACTTCGCGATTGGGGCAAGAAACATCCCGATTACCCAGTGTGCAAATTGAGGAATCTTTGTTCCCGATGACTCAATTCCGGATTGGGTAAAGATCCTTCCAGATGACCCAATCTGCGACTTGGGTAATCGTCGTTCCCGAATAGGCCGGTGTGGACATGAGAACGATCGGACCGAGAGTCTCAGAGACTCAACCGTTATGCCGATTAAGTCAAGATGAATCAGCCAGGTGTCTGAGCTAGGAAGGAATCAAGCGGGACCGTCCACAACGCCTGCATATATAGGTGTGCTCCCAGTTCCAATGCAGTTGAGGATAAACCTCACGGTTGTAGCGCGCAACTTTGCGAAAACTAAAGACCATGCCTGCAAGCAGAAGTGACACCCAGAGCCAGAAATACGAATGGCCAGCTCTGCCTTAATGCTTGTAATCCGGTGTAGTTGAGGATTGAGTCGAACCCGACGAAGGTCCAAAGAGTGAAAAAAGCAATTGCGGGTCCCCAAACAAGAAACGGCCGGAGAAAGCCCGCGGACGCGAGGTGGCGTGACGGCCTGCGCGGAAAAGGACTGAGTGGTCCCCGAATGGAATCTAGTCGAGTACGTGTGTGTTCCCTGTTGATAGAGGACGGGCGCAGCCACGATGTTCGCGGTACCGCATTGGTCGCATTGATACGGATTCAGCTGCGAAACGGATGCCATGCCGTTGTCCATGAGCTGGCGACAGCTTGCGACACCGGGCTCCTCGACTGAGATTTTAGCTCGATTTCCCGAAATCGATCCAAACTTTCCAGAACCGGCGGTGGAGTCCGGCATCTCTAGGCCATAGAACTTCCTCAGATTATTAGAGATAGATCAATAGCCCATCCTGGTCCGGCCAGCTAATTTGACCGAATTTCGGATCAAACCGGATTCTCTCCCTCGACACGGATGCCCAGAGCAGCCGGGTCCAGGAGAGAAAACCTATGAGAACCGCATTGGCCTTCTGGCGGCGCTCCCAAGTGTCCGCTTCCACCTCCACGCACGTCTTTCATCGCCCCGACAAGATCAATTGGTTGCACGTCGCCATCAAGATGGGACTGAGTTTGATCCTCGCCGGCAATCTGCTTGCACCCTTCGCGGCGAGAGCGCAGAACCTCGGAACCGCACCTGCGTTCGGCCAGGCCGTTCAAGGTCAGCAGGCCACCACGGTCGAGGGCACCGTCCTCAACATTGTGAACTGGGGCTGCAATGTCATTGCGCCAGTGATCGCAGTCGCGTGCCTCGGCATCGCGGGATGGCACTTCAAATCCGGCCGCGGCTACATGGGTTGGGGTGTGAGCGGCGTCGCCCTCATGGTGATCTCTGGTCTCGGACGCATGGCGGAGGGGTTCATCACTCAAGCGCAAGGCATTCAGTAGTAAAGGCGGAGAGTGATGCAGACGCCACAGTTCCTCCTCGATCTCCTCCAGTTGCTGCTCGATCTCGCGGTGCCGGCGGCGTTCTGCACGCTGGCTGCCGCGGGAGTGAGCCTACGACATGAAGGCGGGATCAACTTCCACGTAAACGGCCGGGCCGGAAAGTGGATTCTGTGGACCATCGTTCTTCTGACCCTTCCGCAACTGTTGTCGTGGGTTGCCGCGCAGGGCATCAACATACCGTCCGCGAGCGGATCGGTGAGTACGAGTTGGTTGGCCAGCATGGAAACGGTATTCAAGAATTTCGTGAACCAAATCGTGGTCGCCAAGCTGGTGCCAGTCCTTGCGGCGTACTTCGTCCTGAAAGCGACGCTCGACGGGGCCGCAGGCGAGAATCCGCTCGGCTCGATCGTTGCCGCACTTTTCCTGATGTCGCTCTCGGCAACAATGCAGCTCTTTCAAGGATGGAACTCAGGGAGCCAGTACGCGATGACCGATATGCTCGCTTCCCTGTGGAACTACATCGCCGGACAGATTCTGCCGGCTGCGGCGGGACTAGCCTGTGTCGGAGCAGTGATCAACTTTGTCCGGCACAGACCCTGGACCAGGCTTGTCTTCGCCGCGATCTCTTTCCTTAGCGTGAGTGGCCTTCTGTCGCTGTTTCGAGCGATGGCGGCGTGAGGAGCAAGGTTATGAGTCTTGATGGGGCCATCACGAACCTCGCATCCTGGGCCGGCAACACCATGATGCCCACGATGGCGGGACTGTTCTTTGCAGGAGCCGTGTATCGCTACAGCAAGGGTGGTCCTTTCGAGCAGCCGTTGTATGGAGGCTTCGCCTCATTAATGTGCTCCGGGATTCTGCGTGCTCTGGAAGGGTTTGTGCAACACGCGGGCGCTACGAATGCTGATGCGTTCTGGATGGCCACGATGAGCCTCGTGAACTGGACGGCTAACGTGATCCTGCCTATGTTCGCGCTTACCCAGTTAGCGGCGATGGCCATGCACATGGCCGGCGTGGTCTCGGAGATTTATCCGGGTTCGACCTGGATCAGAAAGTTCGTCGCAGCGATCGGCGCGCTCATGGTTTCGGGAATGGTGCGGCTGGCCGAATCGATGGTGACGCAAGCGCACGGAATCGGAGGGTAATGTCATGAGTCTCGATATGACGCCGGTTCACCGCAACCTCCACACCAAGGTGACGTTCCTTGGCCTCGAGTTTGAGGACCTGATTCTGGTGCTCGCATTGGCGGCAGCTGATGAACCTCCTTGCTCACTTCGTGAATGGGAATGCGCATGTGTTCGGAATTCCGCTGAACGTCTTCATGGAGTTCATCGTGCCGGCGTTGGCTGTGCCGTTCCTGATTTTGTTCAAGTATGGGAGGCCGCGGGGATATCTCACCGACCTCGTCCGTTCGTTCTTCGCTCCGAAGGCCTGGTGCGCGCTTGAACGAGATTCGGAACTGACTCAACCTTACGTGGTCGAAGAGGAGGAATGAGGATGCAGGCATCGATCACGACGCAGAGAAGCGGGACGGTCGTCGCTGTTCTCGACGCGGAAGCGGCACGCGTCACGTTCGCGTGCGTCATCTTCGCAGCACGCTTTCATGAGGAGATCGCTCCACTCGCACGGATCGTGGAGCAGCAATTGCAGATCGAGGTGGATGGAACTCTAAAGGGAGACATTAGTTATGCCGGTGACCCAAGCAGAACACGATAGAAGGCTCAAAGTACCGGCAGTGTGCGAGTTGCTGCCCCTGCGCGATCTCCCCCTCGGAGACAACATCATGGTGCGCACGAACGGGGCGTTTGTCGCTGGTTACGAGTTGCAAGGGGATCCTCGCGTACTTTGCGACGGATGGAGATCGAAACCAGAACAAGTCGATGCTTGAGGCGCTCTTTCGCAGTGTTCCCGATGTCAGCATGCGCGTTCAGTTCCGGTACGAGATTTCCGAGCATCTCGGAGATCTCCTCAGCAATTACATCCACGAACAGCGAACTGATCAGTCGGAAGTAATGGCCCTCGATGCGCACCGGCTTCGGATGTGGCGACAGAAGGAAAACAGCGGCTTCTTCTTCGAGAATCGGCTGCATGTGTACTTGATCTGGGATCCGCGCATTCATGCGAAGCTTTACCACTCCACTCAACAGAATCGCAGTCTTGGTGGATTCACTTTGAGCCAGAACAAGGCCATCCAGCGTGCGCGGAAGGAGCACGAGACCTATCTGGCCGAGTTCGAATCCATCCTCCGGGGCATCGAGGGGTCGATGGAGGCGGCCAACCTCGGGCCCCGGAGACTCTCTACACAAGAACTCTTCGAGGAGCTGAAACATGCGCAGCACCCAATCCGGCGCGACCGGCGGCCGTATGTGCCACCCGAAGAGATGATCGAGTATCGGAGCGCGAGGTCCCAGGCAGTCGAGGCGAGCATCCTCAACGAAACCGAGACCTACCTGAACATCGATGGGTATCTCTACGCCGTTGTCAGCCTGAAGGAACTTCCCGATGCGACTTTTCCGGGGATGTTGCAGAACTTTTCGACACTTGGCTTCCCGGTTGTCGTCAGTGGGCAGGTCGTGATCCCAGACCAAGTGAAGGTCCTCAAGAGCTACAAAAAGCGCCTCCAGAAGATGACAGCCGCGCAAAAGGATGCCAACGGAAACTTCAAATCGAATCCCGAGGCCGAGGTAGCTCAGGCGCAGCTCATCCAGGTGCAGCGAGACATCATCTCCTCCTCTCTCAAGACGGCCAAGCTCAGTCTTTCCGTCGTGGTGCGCACCTCGCAACCGGCAATCACCTTGCACGATCTCGAACGATCCGAGCGCGAACTCGCTAATCGGACTCAAGAGGTTCTGAACGGCTTCACTCACATGAATGGCGCGAAGGCTGTGGCTGAGACGATCGCCAAGCGGCGGATCTTTCTGGGGACGTTACCGGGCATGGCTGAGGCCGACAAACGTGATCAGGACATGCTTACCTCCAATGCCGCCGATCTTGTCCCTATAGAGATGCCCTGGACCGGGACACGGAGGAGCCCGCTCATTCTCTTTGAGACGCCCTATCGCCAGCTCATTCCGTTCTCGATGTTCGATCCGGATCTTTCCGATGCGAACGGCTTGCTGATGGCGAAAAGCGGCGGCGGTAAAACTCTCGCCGCTCAGCAAATGCTGCTGATGGCAGCGCGCGCGAACCCGCTCATCTCCATCCTGGAAAGAGGTGATTCCTATCAGCCATTAGTGGAGCTGATGGGCGGAGAGATGATCGAGATGTCGCTCGACAGCGACCAGACAATCAATCCCTGGGACTTGCCCAGAGGAGAAGGCCAACCGTCCAACGACCAGATCTCCTTTCTTAAGAACCTCACGCGACACATGCTGGGCGAGAATACGCCGCCCGACCTCGACATCGACTTGCTCGACAGCGTTCTGCTCGAAGCCATCGCCTCAACGTACAAGAGGTGCAGCGCGAAGACCTCAAACCCGATTCCGCTCTTCGGAGATCTGGCCGCGGAACTAGCCCACTGGCAGGATCGGGATCGCAATCAGAAGATTAACGCGATGGCGCAGATGGCCTCGACTAAGCTGCGGGCCTGGGTTGACGAGGGACC